>CAZETS010000062.1:0-32651 GCA_964515335.1 uncultured Spirochaetaceae bacterium | reverse complement strand
GACGACGGCCTCGACAACGACGGCGACACCTTCATCGACCACCCGGCGGATCCCGGCTGCGACAGCCCCAGCGACACCAGCGAGCAGTCGCCCGCGCTCGTCTGCGACGACGGCCTCGACAACGACGGCGACACCTTCATCGACCACCCGGCGGATCCCGAGTGCCTCACGCCCACGACGCCCTCGGAGGCGCCCGTCGTGCCGGCCGGCGCGGCCTGGTCGCTCGGCGTACTGGTCGTGGGGCTCTGTGCCGTCGGCGCGCGCGGCGCCCGGCGGCGCGCCGCTCAGTCGAGCAGCCGCACCCGGTAGTTGCCCCGCCGCTCGTCGAAGTCGATGCCGATCTCGCCTTCGTCGGCGGCGTGCTCGAGCAGCTCGGCAAAATTGCGGTAGCCGTAGTAGTTCTCGTTGAAACCCGGATAGACGCGCCGGATGGTCTGCTTGACCATCGACCCCCAGATCTCGTCGTAGTCCTGATTGAGCGACTCGAGGATCTCGAGCAGGCGGTCCATCGCCTCGGGCTTGCGCTCGCCGGCGGGCTCGGCCTCCGCCTCGGCCGCGGCGGCCTTGCCCTTGCCCTTCGTCTCGGCCGGCTCGGCCGCGGCGGCCGCCTCGGCGCGCGTCGCCTCGGCCTTCTCCCGGGCAGCGGCCTTGCGGCTGCGGCCGCGCTCGCGCTTGCCGCTGCCCTTCTCCTGCAGCCGGACGAGATCGTCGTAGTAGATGAACTCGTCGCAGTTGCCGATCAGCAGATTCGAAGTCGACTGCTTGACCCCGCAGCCGATCACGCGCTTGTCGTTCTCCTTGAGCTTCGACACCAGCGGCGAGAAGTCGGAGTCGCCGGTGAGCAGCGCGAACATGTCGATGTGCGTCTTCGAGTAGCAGATGTCGAGTGCGTCCACGACCATGTGTATGTCGGCGCTGTTCTTGCCGCTCATCTTGCTGCGCGGGATGTCGATCAGCTCGATGCCGTGCTGGTGAAAATCGCGCACCTGGTCGCGATAGCTCCCCCAGTCGCAGTACGCGCGCTTGAAGACGATGCGCCCCTTCTCGAGCAGGCGCTTCAAGATGATGTCGACGCGGAACTGGCCGCCCTTCATGTCCCGCACGCCGAGTGCGAGATTCTCGAAGTCGACGAAGACGGCGATCAGGGGCTCTTCTGACACGTTCTTCCTCAGCTGGTGGTCGAGATCCCGCCATCGACGGGAATCACGGTGCCGGTCATGTAGGCGCTGGCTCGAGAAGCCAGGAAGATCGCGATACCCGCCATGTCCTCGTCCTGACCGATGCGGCCGAGGGGGTTGGTCTTCGCGATCGAGTCGCCGAACTGCTCGAGCGTCGCGCGCATCATCTTGCTCTGGAACGGCCCCGGCGCCACCGCGTTGACCGCGATGTGCCTGGGTGCGAGCTTGCGGGCGAGCACCCGCGTCATGTGGTGCACCGCCGCCTTGCTGGCCGAGTACGCGTAGGTTTCGAGCAGGGGCGGCTTGATGCCGTCGATCGAGCCGATGTTGATCACGCGCGCGGGATCCTCGTGCGTGCCCGCCTTCTCGAGCGTGGGAATCAGGCGCCGCGTGAGGTGGAAGATCGCCTTCACGTTCAACCCCAGCACCTTGTCCCAGGCGGCGTCGGGAAAGGTCTCGATGTCCTCGCCCCAGTTGGCGCCGGCATTGTTGACGAGGATGTCGAGCCGGCCCTCGCGCTCGGCGATCTCTTCAGCGAGGCGATTGCACTCGACCTCGGCGGACAGGTCGGCCGCGATCGCAGTACAGCGGCCGAGCTTCGACAGCTCGCCGGCCACCTGCTCGCAGACGTCCTTCTTGCGCGACGCGATGTAGACGTTCGCACCGTTCTCCACGTAGCCGCGCGCGATCATGGCGCCGATGCCGCTGCTGCCGCCGGTCACGAGGGCCGTCTTGCCCTCGATCGAGAAGAGGTTCTTCAAGCTTCGACCTCGAGTGACCCGGCGATGCGGGGCGGGAGGAGCCGCGCGGCCCGTCGAAAGGCGATGCCGCGCGCGGTGATCCGATCGGCAACGAGTCTAGCCCCCGGAGCGAGCCGACGCCTTCGTCGACGAGACCTGCGTGCGGCTTTCGGCGCGGGCCCACCACGAGTGGCACGACCGCAGCCGCTTCGAGGCGGTTGCTTCCTCGATCATGCGACACGCCATGATCGACCACGCCCGCACGCGGGCTGCCGGCGCGGGCCGGTCCCGCTGCGCATCTCTTACGCCGCTGCGTGAGTGCTGCTTCTCATCCGATCGCTCACTCGCGGACCGGCGGGCCATCGGCGAAACGGCGCTCGATCGAAGAGACGAGGTGCGGCGGCGAAACGAGCAACGTCGAGAAAGCTCTTTCGTGCAATCGGAGCCTCAGCCTCTACCCCTCGGGGCCAAGGCTGGCGACTTCGGGGCCCGCCGCTGCTCCAGCCGCCCCTCAATCCACCCGCTTCGCCTGCCGATGTAATCGAGCGGTGGAGTGCCCCCGCGCACGGCGAGCCCGCACGTCGGCCGCGCTCCATCGCCGGTCGGGAGAGGCGATCATGGCCGAAGCGAGGACATCACGAGCCCGCGGACTGCTGCTCATGTGCGCAGGTGCGCTGACCTTCGTCGGCACCACCCTGCACCGGCTGCCCTACGAGGCGTTCTTTCCGGCCCTCGGCGTCTGCCTGATCGGCGTGCTCGTGTTCATCAAGGACAACCGCGAGGCGACGGCGCAGAGCGAGGCGCGCATCCGCCGCGTCCTGGACCCGCAGCTGCGCAACGAGTCGCTGGAGCGCTTCGCCGCCCGCCAGGCGCGGGCCGACGGCCGGACCCTCGAGTCACTGGCCGCCCGCAGAAGCCACCGGGGGCCTGCCCGGGCGACGTCGCCCGCCGCTCCGGCAGCGCCCGCTGCAGCGCCCCTCGACGAGATCGAGTTGACCGAGATCTCGGCCGCAACGAGCGGCGCGATCGAGCCGCAGGGCGGCGGTGGCTTCGTGCTCAGCTCCGATGTCTCGTTCCCGGTCGAACTCCAGCAATCGCAGTCGCTCGCCGAGCAGCTGCAGAAGCTGAACCGCCTGCGCGAGGACGGCGTGCTCGACGCGGAGGAGTTTGCGATCGCGAAGGCGAAGCTACTCGGCTGACGCCCTCGCCTGGCGGCGCGGCCGATCGACGAAGATCGGCGACGACCACGCGCGCTCCTCGACCATTTCCAGGCAGTCGTCGGCGTCCGGAGCCCAGGGATCGCAGGGCGTCATGCGTGCGCACGCAGCGTCCTCCTCCGCCTCGCAGCGCAGCTGCCCACCGTTCACCGCCGGGCTCGGCGTCTCGATCGCGCGCGCGTAGTAGACGGCGTCGCGCGCGCCCGTGGCGTACTCGGGATCGTCGAAGGTCGCCACGCAGCCGGCGGGATCGGGCGCGCACGCGAAAGTCCTCCACGGGTCGGCGATGAGCGGCGAAAGCGGCTCACCCGGGCGCGACTGCGGACGGATGCGCACGACCTCGATGCGGTCGATCGGACGTCGCACGTCCGAGGGATGCAGGCACTCCCCGCCGCACAGGCGCTCGAGCCGATCGGCGGAGAGGCCTCGAACGCTCGACTCGGGACACCCCGGCCGCTGCTCGAACGAGCCGACGGCGCGCACCACGAACCGCGGCGCCCCGGTCATCGTCACCACGCTGCCCATGGGTCGCGGCGCGGCCCCACGCCCCGGCGCGTTGACGAGATCGAACCACAGCAGGATACGTGGGCCGCTCGTCGCGTAGGTGTGGCGCGCCTCGAGGGCGCGCCAGATCGCCTCGCGATCGCGCGCGGCGGCATGCACGGCGGTCAGCCCACCCGTGTAGTAGTACGAGCCGGCGCGCTCTCGCTCGATCCAGTCGGCCGGGCTCACGCTCGCGGGGTCGGCGACGCGCGCCTCGGGGACCGGCTCGTCGACCGGGCTCCCACCGGGAAGGTCCACGCGCGCCATTCGCGCGTCCGACATGCGCGTGCGCAGCAGCTCCTTGTAGCCGCTGCCCGCGCGGGCGCTGTGGGTGTCGCTCGCGCCGACGAAGCCGAAGCGGAAACGCAGCGGTTCGGCGCCGACGTCCCGGGAGAGGGCGAGCATCGCCTGCACGGACGACGCCGGCCGGTAGCCGAACGCGGGCATGAAGCAGTCGCGACATTGGCCGGCGTCGCGCCAGTCGTCGGCCCGGTGGCCGGGCACGCTCAGATGGCCGAGGCCGGCCGGCGCGTCCGCGTAGTGCTGGCGAGCGGCGGCGGCGCGGGCCTCGCACTCGGCCTCGTCGAGCCCCGCCGCCGCGCACCGCCCGCGCACGATCTCGCCGGCGCGCCAGCACCCGGGCACGTAGCCATCCGCGGGCGGCGGGCAGCGGCGCGCACCGTCGGCGGCGATCTCGACGGCGCGCCAGGGCCGGTGCACCTCGACACTGCCGTGCCCCGAGTACACCTCGACGAGCCGCTGCCGCACCGGATCGTGGTCGCGCGGGCTGAGCTGCTTGTCCCACGACGAGCCCTGGGGCGTGTACATCCCCCACGTGGTCCCGTGCGGGATCACCAGCGAGGCGTGCCCCCAGTCGTCGAGCTTTCCGAAGAGCTCGCCCGGCGTGGACGCGTACTCGCGGCAGTCGGCGGGCAGATCGCGCACGGGCACGCCGTCACGGCAGCGCGACGTGTCCGCGGTCTCCCGGGACGACGTCGCATAGCGGAGATACGAGGCGTCGCCGGCGATCAGCGGCAGCAAACCCAGCATCATGGCGGACGGCGATTGGAAGTAGTCGGCGGGCGAGTCCGAGGCGATCGGCCGCGTGGGGATGCGCGCGTCGTCGAGATCGCGAAGCACCACGTTGCGGTGGCCGAAGTGGTTCTCGGCCGTGGTGCCCATGTGGGACCACTCCCAGCCGAGGAAGGAGACGAGGTCCGGAGAGCCCGAGGCGGCATCGCCGGCGCCGACGGCATCGCACTGGCGCACTGCCTCGATGGTCTCGCGCCAGCGGCGCGGGGTGGAGCTCTCGGCGTGATCGTTGATCGACCAGAAATCGAGCCCCGCGCAGAAGCGCGCGAAGTCGCACGCGTCCGACACGGTGTGCCGGCCGCTGCCGCCGGTCAGCGGCATGCTCATCGTGAAGGCGTCGGCCGAGAAGCCGGTATGGACGTGGAGGTCGCCGAAGAGGATCCGGGTCTCACCGACCGCGCCGAGCCGCTCGGCCGAAGCCCGTCGCTCTTCGGCCTGCTCGGCGTGGATCACCGCGGGACGCGCCGTTCGCGCAGGCGAGCCCGCGTGAAGCGTCTCCCCCAACCAGCCCCGGCCGGCCACATACACGACCAGCCAGGCGGCCATCAGGATCAACACGAACCCGACGAGGAGCCGCCGCGTCAAGACGAAGCCCCGCGGCCACACGCCGCCCCGACGAGCCCGCGCAGGCGCATCGTCGCCCGACCCGTCGACACCAGCATGCTCCACAAAGTATTGGGTCCAGCGACATCATCAACCCGGAGCCGCAGCGGGCGCGGCGCGCACGCCGGCCCCTACGGCGCCGTGAGGAGCGGCGCGAGCCAGGCCGGCAGGGGCTCGAGGTGCGCGATCTGCCAGAGCGTCACGCCGATGCCGAGCGCCGCGCAGCCCGAGAGCAGACCGACGGCCGCCAGGCGCGCGCGACCTCGCAGATCCTCGATCCACATCGCCGCCAGCCAGTAGACGGCCGGCAGCGCGGGCACGAAGTGACGCAGCCAGAACGGCGCGCGCACGGCGACGAGCGTCGCCACCGCGAAGAGCGCCCAGGCCGCGAGCAGACGAGCGCGCGGGTCGCCCCGCAGCGCCACAGCCCCCTCCCGGCGGCGCAGGACGCCGAGCAGCGGCAGCAGCAGCAGGACGCCGGCGCAGGACGCCGCGAAGTCGACGGAGGTCGACGCGAGCTGGAAGCGCCTGGCCTTCTCGAGCATCAGCCCGACGTTGTGCCACCAATCGAGCTGCAGGTAGAGGGCCGCGAGCACGAGCAGCGGTGGGCCGAACAGACGCAGGCCGCTCAGGACGGTCTCTCGCAGCGGCGGCCAGCCGCCCTCCCGCACACGGTCGGCCCAGACGATCGCCACGGCGACGAACGGCCAGTACGCGAAGCCCTGCGGCCGGGTCAGCGGGTGCGCGAGCAGCAGTAGCGCCAGCCACAGCTCGTCGCGTGGGCCGGGCGCGCGCAGGCGTCGCAGCAGCAACGCCAGAGTGCAGACGACGAGCAGCAGCCCGGCGCCGTCGGTCACCGGGCGCGCGAACGTCCGCAGCACGACCGGGTGGCAGGCGAACGCCGCGGCGACGCCCCACGCGAGCCCGTCCCCTACACCCAGACTTCGCGTCGCGACGCGTTGCACGACCAGCAGCGAGAGCCAGCACGCCAGCGCGGACAGCAGCATGTAGACGTAACCGACCGGAGCCCCGAGCAGCACGAAGGGCGCCATCAGTGCCGGCACCAGCTGCGTCGTCGCGTGGGGGTAGCTGCGGAACCAATCCGCCACCTCGGCTCGCGCGTTCGGCTCACCCGCGAACCGCGCCATCTGCTCGACGCTCTGTGCGTACGCGTCGGCATCGAGGTGCGCGGCGCGCCGCGTGTAATCGCGCTGCCACAGCAGTGCGCTCGACACGGTCGCGGCGAGCGCGAGGGCGACGACCGCCCGGGACGATATGGAGCCGCTCGCCCGCCACGCCGTCACCGCCGCGAGCAGCGGCAGCACCCACACCGCGAGCAGCCAACGCGACGGCCACGGATACTCGACGATCAGCAACGGCGCCGTGGCGGGCAGCACGGCTACGTCGGCGAGCGGCCGGCCCGCGTAGCGAACGTCCAGCGGACGGCGCGGCGCATCCCGCGACCAGAGCACGTGGGCCGCGGTCTCGCGCGACGCGGCTTCGCTGCTCAAGCGAACGTGCAACGTCGCGCCGGGACGACCGCCCTCGGGCACCGCCACCCGGGCGAGCGCGGTCTCGCTCACGCGCGTCACGCGCGTCCCGGCTGCGCCCCGGTCCGCCACCGTGACCGCCACGTCGACCGGGTCGGCGCCCTCGCCGATCGACAGCGGAACACGCAGCGCCGAGGGGCGCTCGCCCGGAGCCAGCGTCAGTTCCACGGGCTGCCGCGCCATCACGAGCACGGCTGGCATGTCGGCATGGGTGAACTGATCGGAGAGGAACGGCTCGGGTCGCCGATCCGCCCAGATCAGCGCCAGCGCGCTTGCGGCCGCCACGACGAAGACCAGCGTCAGGCCGAGGGGGCTCGGCGTGGCCGCGCCGCCGCCCGTCACGCGTATCCCCCGGCGGCGGCCAGCGGGCGTCGCGGCCGCATCACCGAGCCCCAAAAACAGTAAGCCCGGACCACCTCGCGGCGGTCCGGGCTTCCCTGGGAAGGGGAATCAATCGGCTTTTCACTATGGATGTGGCCGATCGACGAAGGATGTGTCACGCAAATCTCTCCGATTCGCGATATTTCCACCACATTACCCGTGGGGCCCTAGCCACGCTCTTCAGTGCGCCTCGCGCCAGCTCCCGCCCACGCCGACGTCCGTCACCAGCGGAACGGCGAGCTCGAGGGCGCTCTCCATGATCTCTCGCAGCAGTGCCGAGAGGGCGTCCACGTCGCCGGGCGGCACCTCGAAGACCAGCTCGTCGTGCACCTGCAGGATCATGGTCGCCTCGATGCCCGACCCCGGCAGCGCCTCGTCGATCTGCACCATGGCGCGCTTGATGAGGTCGGCCGCGGTGCCCTGGATGACGGTATTGACCGCCATGCGCTCGGCGGCCTGACGGAGCACGCGGTTGCGGCTGGCCAGGTCGGGCAGGTAGCGGCGCCGGCCGAGCAGCGTCGACACGTGGCCGGCCTGCCTGGCCTGCTCGATCGTCTCGTCGATGAAGCGACGCACGCCCGGGTAGCGGTCGAAGTAGGCGTCGATCGTCTCCTGCGCCTCGGCGGCCGCGATGCCGAGCTGGTTGGCCAGACCGAACGCCGACGAGCCGTAGATGATGCCGAAGTTCACCGCCTTGGCGCGGGCCCGCTGCTCGCCGCTGACCTCGTCGAGCGGCACACCCGCCACTTCGGCCGCGGTGCGGCGGTGGATGTCCTCGCCGCTGGTAAACGCGTCGATCAGGCTCTGATCGCCCGAGTAGTGGGCGAGGATGCGCAGCTCGACCTGGCTGTAGTCGGCCGAGAGCATTGCGCGCCCTTCGGCGGGCACGAAGGCCTCGCGGATACGCGCGCCCTCCTCGCCACGGATCGGGATGTTCTGCACGTTCGGGTGCGAGGCCGACATGCGCCCGGTCGCGGCGCCGAGCTGGTTGAAGCGCGGATGGATGCGGCCGGTGCGCTCGCAGACCAGCGGCGGCAGCGCATCGATGTAGGTGCTCATCAGCTTCGAGAGCTTGCGGTAGTCGAGGACCCTGCCGGGCAGCTCGTGGTGCTCCTGCAGCTGCTCGAGCACGTCTTCGGCGGTCGAGTAGCCGGTCTTGGTCTTCTTGATGACCGGCAGGCCGAGCTTCTCGAACAGGATCTTCTGCAGCTGCTTGGGCGAGCCGATCAGGAACTCCTCGCCGGCGAGCGCGTAGATGTCCTGCTCGATGTGGGCGAGCCGGTCGCGATACTCGCTCGCGAGCTTGGCGAGCTTCTCCTCGTCGATGCGCACGCCGTTGCGCTCGACCCGGCTGAGCACCGCGGTGAGCGGCAGCTCGATCTCCTCGTAGAGGGGCAGCAGCCCGTCCGCCTCGAGGCGCTCGCGCAGACCGCCGATCAGTGCGTGCAGGGAGGCGACGTGCTCGCCCACCCAGGCCGCCGCGTCCTCGACGGGCACCTCCCCGGCCGGGGTCGCCTTCGCGCCGCGACCGGCGAACTCCTCCCAACTCGCCAACCGCCGGCCGAGGCTCGTGGTCGCCGAGGCCTCGAGCGAGGCGTGACCGGCCGGATCGAGCAGGAAGCTCGCAATCCCGAAGTCGTCGGCGGGCGGGGGCAGCAAGAGCCCCTGCTCGGCGAAGATCGAGAGCGCCGACTTCGCGTCGATCGCCTGCCAGGCGCGGGCCTCGCCGGCGCCGGACGCGGCCGCAGCCTCCGAGAGGAGCCTGGCCAGGGTCTCGACCAGCGCCGCCTCGGCCATGCCGGCGCCGGAGAACAGGCCGTCTCCGGCGATCGGCACGTAGAGCGCTTCGTCGTCGCCGAGCGCGATGCCGAGGCCGACCGGGCGCGCCTCGACCGCGCTGCCCTCGGCAGCGAGCCAGTGCATCACCAGAGGCGCGTCGCCGGGAAGCGCCGCGAGGCGCTTCGCGAGGTCGTCGACGGCGGTCACGGCCGTCACCGTCACCTTGGCGGCCTGCTCGGACGCCGCCGGCGCCGCACCGGCTTCCCCGGACGCCAGCTCGTCGAGCGAGGCGAGCAGGCGCGAGAAGCCGAGCCGCTCGTAGAGGGCGCGCAGCCGGGCGGCGTCCGGCGCATGCGCGGCGAGATCGGAGATCTCGACCGGCAGCGGCACGTCGTCGCGAAGCGTGGCGAGCTGCTTCGACAGCTCGGCCGCGTCGCGCTGCTCGAGCAGCCCCTCGCGCGCGCGCTTGCCCTTCACCTCCTCGGCGCGGTCGAGCAGCTCCTCGAGGGTGCCGAACTCGGCGATCAGCTTGGCGGCGCCCTTCTCGCCGATTCCCTTCACGCCGGGGATGTTGTCACTCGGGTCGCCGACCAGCGCGCGCAGGTCGAGGAGCTGCTCGGGCGGCACCCCGAAGCGCTCCTCGACCTCGGCGGGGCCGTAGCGCCGGTCCTTCACGGCGTCGACGAGCTGCACCCGCTCGCTCACGAGCTGCATCAGGTCCTTGTCGGTGGAGACGATGCGCACCTCGGCGTCGGGGCCGACCTCGGCCACGAGGGTGGCGATCACGTCGTCCGCCTCGAAGTCCTCGACCTCGAGCAGCGGAATCCCCCAGGCGTCGATCAGCTCGCGGACCATCGGGATCTGCGCCGAGAGGTCCTCGGGCTGTGCGTCGCGGGTGGCCTTGTAGCCCTCGAAGATACGCCGGCGGAAGCTTCCGCCCCGTGGATCGAAGGCCACCACGAGGAAGTCGGGCGACTCCTCGCGCGCCACCTTGCCGAGCATCGTCGCGAAGCCGTAGACGGCGTTGGTCGGGGTGCCGTCGGGTGCGCGCAGGTTCGGGATGGCGAAGAACGCCCGATAGATCGAGTTGGCGCCGTCGATCACGACGAGGCGTCGGCGCGGCGCGGCGCTCTCGGAGTCACTCACGCAGGCGATGGTAACAGCGTGCCCACGAGAATCGTGCCGAGAGCCCGAAGCCGCCTCGCCCACGCGAGGGTGTCCCGCAGACGGGCCGTCGCCAACGACCGTCCGCTAGCCTGACCGGGATGGATCGACCCGATCGACCGCCGCCGCGCCCCCGGCGAAGCCCGCCGCCGTTCCGGCCGCGCTTCACCCTGGGAATCCTCTACCTGGCGGTCTTCTTCGTGCTGTTCTCGTTCCTTCAGGTGCTGCCCGAGCTGATCGACCTGCTCGGGTCGGTGCCGCCCGGCCCCGAGCAGGAGGAAGCGGCGGCGCGGGTCATGCAGGAGGGGATGAACCCGCTGATCTCGCTCGCGCTGTCGCTCGCAGCGACGTCGCTCGGCAGCTACTACAAGGTCCTGCCGGGCATGCGCGCCTGACGCGGCGCTGCAACCTCAGGCCGCCACCCGGGCGCTCACGTAGCGCTCGACGTCGCCGAGCGTCCGCATGCCCTCTGCGTCCTCGTCCGGCACCTCGATGTCGAAGGTCTCCTCGATCGCCATGACGAGTTCGACCACGTCGAGGGAGTCGGCCCCCAGGTCGTCGAGGATGTCCGACTCGGACCTGAGTTCGGCGGCATCGACGCCGAGCTGCTCGCAGACGAGTCCGCGGATCCGGTCCTTCAGTGCTTCGCTCACCGTTGGCTCCTTCGCAGGCCGTGACCGCGCGCCGGGCGGGCGCTCGCAGCAGAGGGTCGGGACTGGAGTGACTATGAGTCACTCCGGGCCGGCGCCCAGGGTTTCCCATCCGGCGAGTGCTGTCAAGCGCCTGGGTCAGCCGCGCAGTCCGGATTCCGGCGTCGCGAGTCCGCGCAGGATGTAGCGGACGGCGTCGCGATAGAGCTGGTCGAGGGGCATGCGTCGCAGCTCGCGGCGGGTGCGGGTGGCGTCGGACTGGATCAGCGCATTCGCGGTGGTGAAGAGGATGTTGGCGACCTCCCAGCAGTCGCAGTCGAGCAGGTCGCCCTCGTCGACGGCGCGCTCGAGCAGACCGTTCAGGATGCGCAGGTTCTGCTCCCAGAGCCGCGTCACCTCGTCGACCACCTGAGCGGGCAGCTCGCCGATCACCGCTTGATTGTCGATGGCCCAGAAGATCTGGAAGTACTCGGGATGGCCGACCCAGTGCTGGTAGTAGAACTCACTCAGCCGCTGCACCCGATCGATGGCCCGCTCGGCGCCCCCCACCGACTCGCGCAGGCGCTCGGTGAAGACATCGCCGTTGTCGGCGAGCACCGCGACATACAGATCGGCCTTGCTCTCGAAGTAACGGTAGAGGGTGCCCTTGGCGACGCCGGCCCGCTCGGCCACCTCGTCGAGATTGGCCCCCATGAAACCGTCGCGGAAGAAGACCTCGCGCGCGGCGCCGATGATCTGGCGTCGCGACTGCGCCTTGCGGGCGGCCTTCGTCGTCTTTTCGGCCGGGGGACCCGGCTCTTGGGTCGGAAGCGCGGTGCCCGTGGCCTGCGGCCCGCTCTGCTCGCCGTTCATCTGCTGGCCTCCCGCTCGCTCGCCGACTCGCCGCCGCCCGGGCCAGCGACCGGGCCGGACGCCGCGTGGCGCCGCGCGGTCTCGACGTACGTCCGCGTGCGCTCGATCTGCATCCCATGCTCCTCGTCGCTCAGCGCCCGGACCGGGCGGGCCGGGATGCCGATCGCCAGCATACCACCTGGAATGACGCTGCCGGGCGTCACCACCGCCCCTGCCCCCACGAGGGCGCCGGGCTCGACCACCGCGCCGTCGAGCACGAGCGCCCCGATGCCGATCAGCGCCCCGGCGCCGACGCGGCAGCCGTGCACCACCGCCCGGTGACCCACCGTCACGTTCTCGTCGATCAGTGTGGGAAATCGATCCGTCGTGACGTGGACGGTGCACTGGTCCTGGATGTTCGAGCCGGCGCCGATCCGGATGTGGTTCACGTCACCCCGCAGCACGCTGCCGTACCAGATGCTCACGTCGCGGGCGAGCTCGACGTCGCCCACCACCACCGCCCCCGGCGCCACCCAGGCGGTGGCATCGATGCGCGGCGACACCCCCGCGAACGAGCGGACGATGGGTCCATGAGGCGGGCGCGATTCGCTCACGATCGGCGGGGGCGTCAGACCTTGTCGCTGCCGTCGTAGCGCAGCGGGTCGAAGAGCACCGTCTGTACGTAGCGCTCGCCGAAGTCGCAGACGATCGTGACGATGAGCTTGTCCTCGTTTCCGGCCGTCGTGGCGTACTTGAGCGCGGCGGCGACGTTCGCACCGGAAGAGATCCCGCAGAGGATGCCCTCCTCGCGCGCGAGCCGCAGCGAGGTCTCGACGGCCTCCTCGTTCGAGATGGTCACGATTCGGTCGACGAGGCTCGTGTCCATCACTTCGGGCACGAAGCCCGCCCCGATGCCCTGGATCTTGTGCGGGCCAGGCGAGCCACCCGAAAGCACCGGGCTGTCGGCCGGCTCGACGGCGATCGCCTCGAAGCCGGGCTTCATCGGCTTGATGTACCGGGAGACACCCGTGATCGTGCCGCCGGTGCCGACGCCTGCCACCAGGGCGTCCACCTGCCCGTCGGTGGCGTCCCAGATCTCGGGCCCGGTGGTGCGAACGTGGACGTCGGGATTCGCCGGGTTCTTGAACTGCTGCGGCATGAAGCCGCCGGGAATCGTCTCGCACAGCTCGGTCGCGCGCTCGATCGCGGCCTTCATGCCGAGGCTGCCGTCGGTGAGCACGAGCTTCGCGCCGAGCGCCCGCATGGTGACGCGCCGCTCGGGGCTCATGGTGTCGGGCATGACGATCACACAGCGATAGCCCTTGACGGCCGCGACGAACGCGAGCGCGATGCCGGTGTTGCCGCTGGTGGGCTCGATGATCGTCGACTCGCCGGGCTTGATGAGTCCGGCCTGCTCGGCGGCCTCGACCATCGCCAGGCCGATGCGGTCCTTCACACTGTTGCAGGGGTTGCTGGCCTCGAGCTTCGCGACGACGCGACCGGGCAGGCCCTTCCCGATGCGGCCGAGCTCGACCAACGGCGTGTTGCCGACGAGTGCGGCCATACTCTCGTGGATCGTCATGCGGGGCGTCCTCTCACGGTCCTTCGCGGTGGGGCAGGCGTCGCCGAGCCCGCTCTGCCTGGTCGGGAGCCGACCCAGGATACAACCGAGCAGGGCCGCTTCCACGCGGCGGCCCGCCCGCTCGAGCGGACTCAAGCGCCAGCCGGCGCCTCGTCGACCACCCTCCCCTCGACCGGTCCCTCCTCGACTCGGCCGAAGAGCTCTTCGAGCAGCACGGTCGCGTAGCTGCCGGCCGGCAGGGTGCACGCGACGACCAAGCTTCCCGGCTGCGGTCCGGGACCGATGCGCGGCTCGAGGGGCCGCACCCGCAGCGGCCGCCTCGCCCCGCGCAGCCGGATGCCGCGGGGCGCGCGGATCGCGTCCGGTGGCGGCAGGCCGAGCGCGGCGTGGGCCTCGGCCTCGCGCTCGGCGACGGCACCCTGCGGCGCGATCACGCGCGTGCCGAAGATCGGCCCGGTCGCGCTGATCTCGAAGCGCGCGGCCCGCTCGGACTCGGCGGCGACGTCCTCGACGACGAACAGTCCGCCGGTCGCATCCACCCGCGCGACGTCACCGGCCTCGACCTCGTGGAGCGCGAGCGGCCGATCGGCGAGGACGCGATCGTACACCGCGGCCTGCAGGGCCGAGATCTCGAAGCGCGCGGCGCGGCGATCGCGCGGCGACCGCTTGCCGGCGAGGATCGCCTGACCGCGCCGCACGTTGCGCTCTTCGCGTCCGTAGCGCTGCGCTCCGTAGCGGTTCGGCATGCCTCGCTCGGCCATTTCGCGCAGCCGCTCGGCGGCGCGATCGGCGAGCTCGGCCGGGACGTCCCGCACCGTGAGCGTGAAGTGGTTCCCGCGCAGGTGACCGGTTCGCAGCTTGTGGGGGTGCGGGATCGCGTCGAGGACGCTCACGCCGGGGATCCCGAGCGCACGTGCGGTGTCGGCGTCGAGCCCATCGACGGACAGCCACTGTCGCGTGACGCCCGCCCGGTCCTTGCGACCCGCGTACCCCACCTGCCGCACGGACACGCCCGCAGCACGAGCCAGCGCGGAAGCCACCTCGTCGGTGGTGCGCAAGCGCTTCTCGACGTGGACGAAGAGGTGTCGGCCCTCACCCGCCGGCGCGTAGGCGGGCACCTCGTCGACACGGAAGTCCTCGGGCAGAACACGGATGCGCGGGCCGTCACCCATCTCGGGCCGGGCTCCTAGGCGCCGAGCACGGCGGCGACCGGCGCGAACGAGCGACGATGGATCGGCGAAGCGCCGAGGCGCTGCAGGGCCGCCAGGTGCTCGGCGGTCCCGTAGCCCATGTGCCGATCGAACCCGTAGCCGGGATGTTCGTGCTCGAGCCGCCGCATCAGCGCGTCGCGATACACCTTGGCGACGATCGACGCTGCCGCGATCGAGCCGTCGATCGCGTCGCCGTGAACGAGCGGTGTCTGGGGCAGGGAAACGCCGGGCACGCTGCGCGCATCGACGAGCAGGTGATCGACGGCGGCCTGCTCGGCGAGTGCCGTCACGGCCCGTCTCATGGCTTCGAGGCTCGCCTGCAGGATGTTCGACCGATCGATCTCGGTGGACGGGACCTCGCCGATCCCCACGGCGACCGCGCACTCGCGAATCGCCGCGTCGAGCCGCTCGCGCGCAGCCGGCGAGAGCTTCTTCGAGTCGTCGAGGCCGGGCAGGTCGACCGTCTCGGGCAGCACGACCGCCCCGGCCACCACCGGACCGGCAAGCGGCCCCACGCCCACCTCGTCCACACCCGCCACGCAACGAAAGCCGCGAGCAAAGATCGCGCGGCGCCGCTCGAACAGCGCTCGCTGCCGTTCGCGCTCGGCGAGCACGCCTTCGCGGCGCCGCGCGAGCTGGCCGGCGAGTGCGCGTGCGCCGCGGCGGGCGTCGGACTGCAGCACCTCCAACCAGCCGGCGAGCCGGTCGGGGTCTCGCTCACCGGCCACGGCGGCCCGCAGCTGCGCGAGGGACTGCCGCGGAGCCAGCCCGTCGTGCGTCACCGGCCGCCCTCGTCCGGCTCGTCCCGCCCGGCGGACCGACCGCCGCGGAGCCCGAGTGCCCGCTCGACGGCACGCAGCCGGCGCAACACGTCGGGCAACCGCGGCAGCGCCGAGACGGCGCGGTGCCACGCCCGGTCTTCGAGGGCCGGAGCGCCGAACACACGCGCACCGGGCGCCACGTCCTTGTGCAGCCCGGCCCGCGCGCCGACGAACGCCCCCTCTCCCACCTCGAGGTGTCCCGCCGAGCCGGCCTGCGCCATGAAGATCGCGCCGGCACCGACGCGCGTACTGCCCGAGAGGCCTGCCTGCGCGACGATGATCGCCCGCTCGCCCACGTCGCAGTTGTGGGCGATCTGCACGAGGTTGTCGATCTTCGCGCCGCGGCGAATGCGCGTCTCGCCGAGCAGGCCGCGATCGATCGTCGTGTTGGCGCCGATCTCCACGTCGTCCTCGATCACCACGCGGCCGAGGTGCGGCATGCGGACGCGCTCGCCCCGTTCGTCGGTCACGAACCCGAAGCCGTCTCCGCCGAGCACCGCACCCGGCTGCACGACCACCCGATCCCCGAGCCAGGTTCCCTCGCGCAAAACCGCACCGCCGTGGATCCCGCAATCGGCGCCGACCTGCACGTCGCGGTACAGCACGGCGCCGCCGTGCACCACCGAGCGCGCGCCAACGACCGCACCCGCTCCGACGACGGCCCCGGCGGCGACGCTGGCCGTGACGTCGACCTTCGCCGAAGCGTCGACCCGGGCCTCGGCGGAGACACCCGCCGCCGGCGCAGGCGACCCTACGATGTGTCGGGCGGCGCGCGCGAAGTCGAGCGCGGGGTTGGGCGAGCGGATCGACGGACGATCGCCGGGCTCGACGCCGTCGGGCACGATCACCGCGGCTGCCCGCGAGTCGGCGAGCTGGCCCCGGTACTGCGCCGAGCGCACGAAGGCGAGGTCGCCCGGGCCCGCGCGATCGAGGGCCGCGACACCGCGCACGATCGTCCCCGCGTCGCCCTCGACCTCCCGCCCCAGCATCGCCGCGAGCTCGGCGAGCCGGACGGGCCGGTCGAATGCCGCCACGGTCAGCGGGCGAGCAGGACCGCCACGGGCGACGTGCGCGCCACCGCGGCGGCGTTGCTGCCGAGGAAGTACTCGGTGATGCGGTTGCGCCCGTACGCACCCATCACGATCAGTCCGGCACGCACCTCGCGCGCCGTGTCGACGATCTTCACGTCGGGGCGCCCGAGCGTCGACGACGTCTCGCGCACCGGCTGGCTCAGCCCGCTCAGCAGCTGGCGAACCTCTTCGAAGCGCGCGACCGCGCGGCCCTTGTCCTTCGAGTCGACGAAGACGTGGACCGGCTCCCCGAGCGCGTTGGCCATCTCGACGGCGATCGCCGCGGCGATCCGCGACCCGGGCGAACCGTCGAAGCCGAGCACGATCGGCCCGGAGACGGGAGCCCCCGACGGAACGACGATCGTCGATTTCGAGGTCTTGCGAATGACCGCCTCCGTCGTCGCGCCGATCAGCGCGCCCTTGCGGTCGGCCGGCTCGTGGTCGCGACCGATCAGCAGCAGGTCGCGCTCCTGCGCCCGCTCGACGATGCGATCGTCCGCCGACCCCTGGGTGATCTCGCAGCTGGCCTCGAGCCCCTCGGCGCGGGCCCGCTCGGCGAACCGCCGCGAGAGGGCGTCGGCGCGCGCCCGGTAGTAGGCGCCGATCTCGGCCTCGGGGAAGCCCGGCAGCGACAGCCCCGAGTCGCCGGGCGAGCGCACCTTGCGGTCCTCGATCACCGTGATTCCCGACAGGCGCCCCCGCAGCCGCGCAGCCAGGGCGACGCCCAGGTGCTCGGCGGTGTTGCCGTCGTCGGAGCCATCCGTGGCCACCAGGATCGTCTCGATCATCTCGCTCCTCGCGCTCGCGGGTCGACCGCCGCCGGCCGATCCCAGCCTGGACCCAAGCCACCTGCGGGCGACCCCCACCGCCTTCGGCGAGGGACATCCGAGCCCGGCAGGGGCCGCTAACTCGACCCCCGGGAGAATATGCAACCCCGGAGGGACATGCAATCCATGCGGTGTGCCCACGAAAATGGTGCCGACGGCCCGAGAGTCGAGCCCGGGGCCCTCCCCTCGCCCGAGCGCCCGTTTCGTGCCCCAGAAGAGCCCACCAGGGCCCCTGCCCGCGGGTCAGAGCAGGTCCGGGCGCTCGCGTCAGCGGGGGGCGAAGAAGGTCCGAGCGAGCCGAGGGCCAGAACCAATTTCGTGGGCACTTCGCGAGCGACTCCTCGGCGCCCCGCCCCACCGGGGAGCCCCTCCGCCTCGGCCCCGGGCTCGGCCAAGGAAGCACCGGCCCGCCACTCACCCGCCGCTCGGCTGCGGGTCCGGGCGATGGGCCAGGTGCAGGAGCAGGTCCGTCTCGGTCACCAGGCCGACGAGAGCGTCCACGTCGTCGACCACTGGCAGGCAGCCGATCTTGTGGTCGGCCATCAGCCCCGCCGCCCGTTCGAGGGGCGCCTTCGCACCGACCACGATCGGCGACGACATCACCGTGTGGATCTCGACCGTATGCAGGAAGGCCCGACGATCGCCCTTCGTGGTGACCTGCAGGCTCGAGAGCGATGCGCGCAGCAGGTCGCGCTCGGACACGACGCCGACGAGCCGGCCACCGCTCACGACCGGCATGTGCCGCACTCCGCCGAGCGTCATGATATCTTCGACCGTCGATAGTCGATCTCCCGCGCCCACGGACACGACCTGCCTCTTCATGATGTCACATACACGTGTCATGCGAACATTCTACTCGACCGGGGCGGAGATCGGGGAACGATCAACGGAGTAAAAAGCTTCCGATCGGAAACGCATCGAGCCCGCCGAGCGCACGCTCTCGGTAGAACGAGGTAGGGAATTGTCCGGATCCAACCCGCCGCGAGCACGCGCCGATTCATCGATCGACGATCCCCTCGACGACCACGAGCGCGCCGAGGACGAGACAAGCGCCGGGCCGCTCGGCGACGTGATCCGGCGGCTTGCCGCCGTCGGACTCTCGGGCTTCTTCACCACAGAGAGCGCGCTGCGCAGGGCCGTCGGCGAGACGATGCCCCAGGACTGGGTGGACTTCGTCAGCGAGCAGAGCGATCGCGGTCGGCAGGAGCTCTTCGATCGGCTCGCCCGCGAGATGGGTCGCATCCTCGAGGACATGGATCTCGAAGAGCTGCTCGAGAACCTCGTCACCGACCGCACGATCGAGATCGAGGCCAAGGTGCGCATCCGGCCGCGCGAAGGCGGCCGGAAGGCGTCGCGAAGACGCCATGCGACCGACGGCAGCAAGGACGACGAGAAGTCGTCGTGACGTCACCCGGCCCCCGAAGGCGGCTCGGGCGGCGTCGGGACGAGGGTGCCGCGCACATGCCGAAGCGAACCAGGATCACCGCCGGCGAGCGGTTCCGGCGCGCCCGCCGGATCGGCACGACGTTCGGCCGCATCTACCTCGGCATCAAGACCAACCAGTTCATCGAGCGCCGCCTTGGGCCGCCGGACATGGAGAAGCGCTGGTCACGCTTCAACCGACGATCCGCCGAGTCGATCTACGAGGCCGCCGTCGAGCTGCGCGGCATGATCCTCAAGGGCTGCCAGTTCATCGGCTCGCGGGCGGACGTGATGCCGCCCGAGTACGTCGAGGTGCTGTCGAGCCTGCAGGACGAGGTGCCGGCCCACGGCTTCGAAGAGGTGCGCGAGCGTGTCGAAGACGAGCTCGGCGCGCCCCTCGAGTCGATCTTCGCCGAGTTCGACCGCGAGCCGATCGCGTCGGCCTCGCTCGCCCAGGTGCACCGCGCAACGCTTCTCGACGGCCGCCGGGTGGCCGTGAAGGTCCAGTACCCGGGCATCGACGTGCTGGTGAGATCCGATCTCGCGAACCTGGCGACGCTGTTCCGCGCGGTGGGCTTCGTGGAGCGCGACTTCGACATCATGCCGGTGCTCGATGAGCTCGCCGAGCACGTGCCGCGCGAGCTCGACTTCGTCCACGAGGGCCGCAACGCCGAGGCGGTCGCCAAGTTCTTCGAGGGGCGCGGCGACCTGCGCGTGCCGAAGATCGTGTGGGAGCGCACCACGTCGCGCGTGCTGGTGAGCGAGTTCATCGAAGGCATCAAGATCAACGACCGCGAACGGCTCGCCGCCGCCGGCGTCTCGCGCGAGCACGTCATGCACACCCTCGTCGACGCCTACTCGCTGCAGATGCTGCGGCACGGCTTCTTCCACGCCGACCCGCATCCGGGCAACCTCTTCGTGCTGCCGCCGGAAGGCAACGGCCCGCCGGTAGTGGTGTTCGTCGACTTCGGCCTCACCAAGCAGCTGCCGGCGGCGTTTCGCGCCGCGGCGCTGCACTTCGTGACCTCGCTCATCCAGGGCGATCCCGCCGAGATGGCGAGTGCGCTCGTCGAGCTCGGCTTCGAGACACGCGACGATCCCGGGGCAGCGCTCGAGACGATCTGCGGCGTGCTGCTCGACGTCGCCAAGCGGCTGCGCGGGCAGACCTACGTCGACCCGGACGCGGTCCGCGAGGCGCGCGAGGAGCTGCCGCGTCTGATCCGCGAGAACCCGATCGTCACGATCCCCGCTCACGTCGTCTTCGTCGGCCGGGTGTTCGCGCTGGTCTCGGCGCTCGGCAGCACACTCGACGTGCGGGTGGACGTCGTCAAGTGGATCCTCCCGTTCCTCGTCGACGTGCCGCAGCCCGGCGCGAGGCGCGCTGGCGAGACCGAGCATTGACCGCGAGCGGATCGAACGGGCTCCCGGCGGTCACGCGCAGCGCCCGCCAAAGCTGGGGCGTCGACGGCCTCTCGCTCGGCATCTCGCTCGGTGGGGCGTCGACGGCCGCAGCCTGGCGGCACACGCTCGACTGGGCCGGGCTGGCCGAGCGGCTCGGGCTCCACTCGCTGTGGCTCCCGGAGATGCACTTCGCGCCGGGCGTCAGCAGCTCGCCGCTGGTCACGCTGGCCGCCCTCGCCCGGCACACCACGAAGCTGCGCCTTGCGACCACGTCGCTGCTGCTGCCCATCCATCACCCGCTGCGCATCGCCCACGACGTGGCGGCCCTCGACCACCTGTCGGGCGGGCGCGTCATCCTGGGTCTCGGCCGCGGCTTCCGGGCGCCGCTCTTCGCGGCGTTCGGGCTGGACCCGTCCACCAAGCGCGACCGCTTCGACCGCTCGCTCGATCTCATCCTGGCAAGCTGGGCGGGCGAGCGCGTCGAGCTCGCCGGCACGCCGTTCGACGAAGTGGCCGCGCACACGCGCGATGCTTCGGTGAGGCCGCACCAGGATCCTCACCCGCCCCTCGCGGTCGCCGCTTTCGGCCGCAAGGGGCTCGCGCAGGCGGCCCGGCGCGCCCTGCCCTACCTCGCCTCACCCGTGGAGTCGTTCGACCTGATCCGTGACAACCTCGCGTTCCACCGCCAGGCGATGCCGGCGCACGCCGAGGTGCCCGAGCCGGTGGTGCCGATCATGCGCACCGTCTTCGTCTCGGACGACGTCCGCACGACCGCGCGCGTGATGGCGGGACTCGAGGGCGAGCGGCGCCTGCCGCGGGCCGGCGCCAAGCTGCCGGCGGCGCTCTCCCGGGCGGTCGACGCGCCGATCGAGGACCGCGTCGTGGTGGGCGGGGTCGCCGAGGTGACCGATCGCCTGGCCGCCTACCGCGAGCAACTCGGCATGAACCTGCTCGTCGTGCGCCCCGAGCTGGCGGGCGCCGCTCGAGAAGAGCTCGAGCAATCGCTCGTGCGCCTCGCCGGGGAGATCGTGCCGGCGCTCGCCTGAGCGGGCGGCCCGATCCGAGCGCAGGATGGACTGGACGAACCCGTATCCGTCGCAGCGAAGCCCCGTCTTCGCACGAAACGTGGTGGCGACCTCGCAGCCCCTGGCCGCGCAGGCCGGCCTTCGCGCGATGCTCGCGGGCGGCAACGCGATCGACGCCGCGGTAGCGGCCGCCATCACGCTGACGGTCGTCGAGCCGAACAACAACGGCATCGGAAGCGACGCCTTCGCGATCGTCTGGGACGGCGAGCGACTGCACGGACTCGATGCGTCCGGACGCTCGCCGGCGGGCTGGGAGTCCCTGCGCTTCGCCGGACGCGAGCGGATGCCGACGTTCGGCTGGGACACGGTCACCGTGCCCGGCGCGGTCAGCGCCTGGGCGGCGCTCGCCGAGCGCTTCGGCGCCCTGCCGTTCGAGGCGCTCTTCGAGTCGGCGATCGGCTACGCGCGTGACGGCTTTCCGGTCGGACCGCTGTCCGCCCTCTACTGGCAGTTCGCCGAGCGCATGTACTCCGACTTCCCCGACTTCGGCGCCCACTTCCTGCCGGGCGGCCGCGCACCCCGCCCCGGCGAAATCTTCCGCTGCCCCGACACCGCCGAGACGCTGGCGGAGATCGCGCGCACGCGGGGCGAGTCGTTCTACCGTGGCGCCCTCGCCGCCCGCATCGCCGAGTGCTCGGCGGCGGCGGGCGGTGCGCTCTCGCGTGACGACCTCGCGGAGCACGAGCCCGAGTGGACCCGGCCGGTCGCCTCCGCGTACCGCGACGTCACGCTCCACGAGATTCCGCCGAGCGGCCAGGGCCTGACCGCGCAGATCGCCCTCGGCGTGCTCGACCGTCACGAAGTCGCCGCGCATCCGGTCGACTCGGCCGATTCGATCCACCTGCAAGCCGAGGCCTTCAAGCTGGCGTGGGCGGAGGCCGAGCGGCACATCGCAGACCGCGCCCACATGCGCCATCCACCCGAGCGATTCCTCGACGGGGCGGTGCTCGACGGACTCGCCGGACGCATCGACATGAAGCGCGCAGGTCGGCCGACCGCCTCGGTGCCTTCGTCGCCGGACACCGTCTACCTCACCGCGGCCGACGCCGAGGGCCGCATGGTGTCGTACATCCAGTCGAACTTCCTGGGCTTCGGCTCGGGCATCGTGGTGCCGGGCACCGGCATCCACCTGCAGAATCGCGGCATGGGGTTCACGCTCGAGGAGGACCACCCGAATCGCGTCGGTCCGCGGAAGCGCCCGTTCCACACGATCATTCCCGGCTTCGTGACGCGTGACTCCGCGCCGCTGCTGGCTTTCGGCGTGATGGGCGGCCACATGCAGGCGCAGGGACACGTGCAGATGCTCGTGCGGATGTTCGACTACGACCAGAACCCGCAAGCGGCCTGCGACGCCCCGCGCTGGCACGTGCGCGCCGACGGGGCGCTGCTGCTCGAGCCCGGGACCGACGAGGCCGTGGTCGACTCGCTGCGCGAGCGCGGACACGAGGTGGGGCAGGACGCCATGCCGCACGTGTTCGGCGGCGGACAACTGGTGCTGAACCTGGGCGGCCGGTACTGTGCGGCTTCGGACAAGCGGAAGGAAGGTCAGGCGGTCGGCTACTAGTCGGTCAACAGAGGAAAGGGACGGCCATGAGCAGGGACGGAAGGCGACCGAGACGGCGAAGCTGGTATCCGAACCCATCCGAGTGCACGCCCGGCCCCGGCTTCCGGCTGACGCGACGCGACTTCCTGCACACGACGCTCGCAGCCTCGGCGCTCGCCCTCTCGGGCTGTGGAGCCACGGCCAGACCCACCCCGGCGCCGCTCCCGGGCGATGACGTCCTGGCCGGCGACGCCCTCGCTCAGGCGGCCCGCATCCGCAACGGCGAAACGACCTCGCGCGAGCTCGTCCTGGCGACGATCGATCGCATCGAAGCGATCGACGGGCCCATCAACTCGGTCGTCGCGACCTTCTACGAGCGGGCGCTCGAGCAGGCGGCGGGGCCGCTGCCCGACGGGCCCTTCTCCGGCGTCCCACTCCTCCTGAAGGACCTGAACGATCTCCAGGGCACCCCCAAGTCGATGGGGTCGCGACTCTTCGAAGGCTACGTGTCCGAGAGCAGCTCGCCCCACACCCAGGCCCTGCTCGAAGGCGGCTTCGTGATGCTCGGCAAGACGAATACCCCCGAGTTCGGCCTGGTCGCGACCACCGAGCCCGCCGCCCTCGGCATCTGTCGCAACCCGTGGAACCTCGAGCACTCGGCGGGCGGCTCGTCGGGCGGCGCCGCCGCGGCCGTCGCCGCCGGAATCACGCCGCTCGCGCAAGCCTCGGACGGCGGCGGGTCGATCCGTGTGCCCGCCTCCTGCTGCGGCGTCTTCGGCCTGAAGCCGTCGCGCGGGCGAAATCGCGCCGCGCAGATGAAGCGCGCACTCGACATCAGCGTCAAGCACTCGGTCAGCCAGAGCGTCCGCGACACGGCCGCGTACTCGGTCGTCACGCAGCGCCGGGACCCGAAGGCTCCGTACGCGCCGCTCGCTTTCGTCGAAGGCCCTTCCAAGGAGCGGCTCAGGATCGGCTTCTACACGGTCAACATCTACGGCGTCGAAGCCGACCCCGAGGTCGAGCGATGCCTGAACGAGACGGCCGCCCTCTGCACCGAGCTCGGACACGAAGTAGTCCCCACGACGATCGACTTCGAAGGCGAGCAGTTCGTCGAGCACTTCCTGAACCTCTGGTTCTCCGTCCCGGCCGGCCTCGTGGGGACCGCGCGAGAGCGAGGCTTCGATCCGACCGAGGTCCTCGAGCCGGTCACCCTGGGCATGGCGGACCGCTTCACCCGTGCCCCGGCAGACGCCGTTCCGCGGGCCGTCGAGTTCTTCGACGGCTACGCGAGCCGCGTCGACCGCCAACTGCAGGAGTTCGACCTGCTGCTCTCGCCCGTGCTGCGGCGGCCGCCGATCCGGATCGGCGAGCAGGCCGGCACGCTCCCCTTCGAGCAGGTCATCGATCCGCTGGTCGACTACGTGTCGTACACGCCGGTCTGGAACGCCACCGGCCATCCGGCCATGTCGGTCCCGCTCGGCTGGACCCGCGACGGACTGCCGGTCGGCAGTCAGTTCATCGCTGGCCTCGGCCAGGAGCAGCGGCTGCTCGAGATGGCGTACGAGTTGGAGGCCGCGAGCCCCTGGCAGGCGCACCGCCAGTCGTGACCGGCTGCGACCTCTCGCCGGGCACCGCGGCCGACATCGCCGGCCACATCGCCGGCCACATCGCGGCGACGAACCGGCAATCGCGCCGCCCGCGCGCGTCCGGCTGCGCGACTGGCGGCCGTGACGGCGCCTCCTAGTCCTCGCCGCCGTCCCGCGTGAACGTCACGAACGCCATCGCGGGTCGCTTCGACGAGTCGCGCATGGCGAACTGCATGCCGTCGTAGGTCCAACCCTGTGCCGACCACTCGTTCAGCACGCGCTCGATCTCCTCGTCGCTGACCGTGCCGATCTCGACCACCTTGTAGACGACGCCCATCGACCCCGACTACCCGAGTCGCTCGGCGAAGTCGGCCGCCGCGTAGGTGAGGATGATGTCGGCGCCGGCCCGCTTGATCGAGACGAGCGCCTCGTCGATCGCGCGGTCACCGTCGATCCAGCCGCGCTCGGCCGCCGCCTTGATCATCGCGTACTCGCCCGAGACCTGGTACGCGGCGATCGGCACGTCGAACTCGCGGCGCGCGTCGGCGATCACGTCGAGGTACGAGAGCGCGGGCTTGACCATCAGGATGTCGGCGCCCTCTTCGAGGTCGGCCCGCATCTCGCGCAGGGCCTCCCGGCGGTTCGGCGGATCCATCTGGTAGGCGCGCCGGTCGCCGAACTGCGGCGTGCTCTCGGCCGCGTCCCGGAACGGGCCGTAGAAGGCGCTCGCGTATTTGGCCGCGTAGGCCATGATGGGCACGGTCTCGAACCCCGAGTCGTCGAGCAGCGTGCGGATCGCGGCGACGCGCCCGTCCATCATGTCGGACGGCGCCACCACGTCGGCGCCGGCGCGGGCGTGGGAGAGCGCGGTGCTCGCGAGGCGCGCCACCGACGGGTCGTTGAGCACGTCCTCTCCATCCACGATGCCGCAGTGGCCGTGGTCGGTGTACTCGCAGAGGCACACGTCGGTGATGACGCAGAGATCGGGCACCGCCGTCTTGACGGCCGATACGGCGCGCTGCACGACGCCGTCCTCCGCGTCGGCCCCGCTGCCCCGGCCGTCCTTCTCGGCGGGGATGCCGAAGAGGATCACGGCCGGCACGCCGAGGTCGTCGACCCGCTTCGCCTCGTCGACGAACTGATCGACGGAGAAGCGCTGTACGCCGGGCATCGAGCCGATCGGCTCGCGCACGCCGTGACCCTCGACGACGAAGAGGGGCAGCACCAGGTCACCGCGGGTCACGTGGTTCTCCCGCACCATGCGCCGGATCGGCCCGCTGCCGCGCAATCTCCGCAGACGATCTCGAGGGAAGCTCACGTCCGTTCCTCCTCGCCTCGGGCGTCGCCACCGCGCCGCCGCTCGGCGACGTGGCGCGCCAGGGCTTCGACCAGCTCGCGTACGTCCGGGCGCCCGGGGACCACATCGGCGGGAAGGCCCGCGTCCTCGAGGGCCCGCGCGGTGGTGGCGCCGACGGCGGCGATGATACAGGCCCGCGCCCGCGCAAGACTCGCATCGTCGAGCAGGTCGACGAAGTGCGAAACGGCCGACGGACTCGTGAAGGTGAGCGCGTCGAGCCGGCCCGCCTCGAGATCGGCGGCGAGCGCCGCGCCGTCGACCTCCGGCCGGACGTTCCGGTAGAAGGCGACCGCGTCGACCCGGGCGCCCGCCGCGCGCAGCCCCTCGGGCAGCACGTCGCGCCCGATGTCCGAGCGGGGCACGAGCACGCGTCGTCCGGCCGGCGACAGCGAGCGCGCGATCTCCTCGAGCATCGACTCGGCGTCGCCCGACCCGCCCGCGAGCACGAAGTGCGCGGAGAGGCCCCCGGCGAGCGCCGCCTCGGCGGTCTTCTCGCCGATGCACAGCACGCGGGCGCCGAGTGCTCGGAGCGCATCCAAGCGCCCGGCACGCCGCACGTGATGAAAGAAGAACCGTGCGGCGTTCGAGCTGGCGAACAGGATGTCGTCGTAGGCCTCGAGCTCGCTGAGGGCGGCATCGATGGCGGCGACCTCCCCGGGCGACTCGCAGGGCAGGAGGTCGATCAGCGGCCGCTCGTCGGGCCTCGCCCCCGCGGCGCGCAGCGCCGCGGCCAGCTCGGCCGCCTGGTGGGGCGCGCGCGTCACCAGCACGCGTAGGCCGAAGAGCGGCGTCGACTCCCACCAGCCGAGCTCCGCGCGGAGGCGCACGACGTCTCCGATCACGATGCTGGCCGGTGCGCCGAGACCGGCCTCCGCGACCGCGTCGCAGAGCCCCTCCAGGGTCGAGACCACGACCCGCTGCTCGGGCAACGTGCCCTGCATCACCGCAGCGGCGGGCGTGTCGGCGGCGCGTCCGCCCTCGACCAGCTCCTTGACGATGTTCGGCATGTTGCGCATGCCCATCAGGATGATCAGCGTGTCGACCGCCGTTCCGAGCTCACCCCATCGCGTATCGCGCGACACGCGCGTGGGATCGTTGTGACCGGTGACCACCGCGAAAGACGCCGAGTGGCGGCGATCGGTGACGGGAATGCCGGCGTACGCGGGCGCTGCCAACGAGGAGCTGATGCCGGGCACGACCTCCCAAGGGATCCCCGCCTCGATGCTCGCCGAGGCCTCCTCGCCGCCGCGACCGAACACGAACGGATCGCCACCCTTGAGGCGCACCACCGTTTTGCCCTCTCGCGCGTGCTCGATCGCCAGCCGCTGGATGTCCTCCTGCGACCGGGTCGGCGCGTCGTGGCCGCGCTTGCCCACGTTGATGAGAAGCGCGTGGTCGGGCGCGAGCGAGAGCAGCTCGTCGCTCGCGAGCTCGTCGTAGAGAACCACGTCGGCTCGCGCGAGCGCCCCGGCGCCGCGCACCGTGATCAAGTCGGGATCGCCGGGCCCGGCCCCGACGAGGATCAGCCGCCCGCGAGATACTCGGTCGCCCACGCTCACTCCGCCTCGGCTCGCAGCTGCGCCAGGATCGCAGCGCCGCCGTCTTCGAGCACGGCGCGCGCCAGCGCCTCGCCGAGGGTCGCCGCGTCTTCAGCGCGGCCCGACTGCTCGGCCCGCGCGAGCCTCCGCCCGTTCGCGCTCACGAGCAGACCGCGCACCCGCACGCCGCCTCGAGCGTCCGCCTCACAGTGGCCCGCCAACGGCACCGTGCAGTCTCCGCCGAGACGCTCGAGAAAAGCACGCTCGGCCCGCGCGGCCACGGCCGCCGCAGCATCCTCGAGCCGGGCGAGATCGTCGGCGAGCGCCTCCCCCTCGCGCGACTGCAGGGCCAGCGTGCCCTGCGTGACCGCCGGCAGCAGCACCTCGCTCGAAATCCGCTCGGTGATCACGCCCCCTCGCCCCAGACGATCGAGCCCCGCGCAGGCGAGGATCACCGCGTCGAGCGACTCGCTCTCGAGCTTCGCGAGCCGCGTCGGCACGTTGCCGCGCAGCGGAACGATCTCGAGATCGGGGCGTGCAGCCAGCAGCTGCGCGGTGCGCCGCGTGCTGCCCGTGCCCACCCGCGCGCCCTCTCGCAGCCCAGCGACGCTCGCCCCCGGCTCGCGCGCAATCAGCGCATCGCGCGGATCAGCGCGCTCGGGGAAGGCCGCCAGCACCAGCCCCGGTGCGAGCTGTGCGGGCAGGTCCTTCGCGCTGTGCACGGCGACGTCGGCGCGGCCGTCCAGCAGCGCCTCCTCGATCTCCTTGATGAAGAGACCCTTGCCGCCGATCTTGGCGAGCGACACGTCCTGGATGCGGTCTCCGGTCGTGCGCACCACCACCAGCTCGGTTTCATGGCCGAGCTCGGCGGCGATCCGCCCCGCCATCGCGTTCGCCTGCACGAGCGCGAGGTCGCTACCCCGCGTCGCGATCCTCACCCGCACGTTCGCCCCCTGCGAGTCCAGCCCGGCAACCCGCTCACTCCTCGTCTTCCTCCGGATCGAGCGAGCCGAGCCGTGTCACGGCCGCGTCGTCTCCCTGCAGCTCGCCGTCGACCTCCGAGCCCGGAGCATCCGGGTCGTCCAGACCGAACAGCGCCCTCGCCTCTTCGAGCACCGCCAGGCCCTCCTCGCGGTCGGTCTGCGCGCCGAGCCGCGCAAGCGGCGGATGCAGGATCTTGTTCACGATCGCGCGGGTGAGCGACTCGACGCCCGCGTGCTGCTCGTCGCTCAGCTCGAGCTTCGCGGCGAGCCGCGCCGTCTCGCTCTGGCGCACGTATTCGGCGCGTGCACGCAGGTGCTTGATGGTCGGCACCGCTTGCAGGGCCACCAGCCAACCGGCGAAACGCTCCTGCTCCTCGACCACGATACGCTCGCCCGCCAGCGACTCGCGGCGGCGCTGCTCCTCGTTCGCCATCGCGACGTCCTGCAGGTCGTCGATGTCGTACAGATAGGCGTTGTCGATGCGGTTCACGTCGGGATCGACGTTGCGCGGCACGCCGATGTCGATCAGGAAGACCGGCGAGCGGCGACGGCGGCGCAGGGCGCGCGCGACCCGGTCACGCGTCAGGATGGCGCCGTCGCCGATGCAGGTGAGCACGATGTCGGTTTCGCCGAGCAGGGCGTCGAGCTCGTCGAGACCGTGCGCGGTGGCCTCGAAGCGATCGGCCAGGGCCTCGGCGCGGGAGCGGGTGCGGTTGACGACCCGCAGCCCGCCGAGCCCCTCGCGCTGCAGGGCGAAGAGCGCCATCTCGATCATCTCACCGGCGCCGATCATCAGCGCGCGCTTGTCCCGCAGGTCCTCGAAGATCTGCCGCGCCAGGTCGACCGCCACCCGCGCGACCGAGACCGGCCGGTGCGCGATGCGCGTCTCGTTCTTCACGCGCTTGGCGGTCGCGAAGGCCCGCTGGAGCAGACGCGAGAGCACGGGCCCGCAGCTGCCCGTCTCGCGGGCGGTCCGGTAGGCGTCCTTCATCTGCCCGAGGATCTGCGGCTCGCCGACGACCATCGAGTCGATCGACGAGGCCACCCGGAACACGTGCTTGATGGCATCGCGGTCCCGGTACTCGTAGACGTGGTCGTCGAGCTCGCCGCCGCCGGGCAGGGGCGTGTCGCCGCCGAGCTCCTTGTGGAAGAAGCGGAAGAGGCTGAGCAGCGCAGCGTCGGGCTGCCGGGTGGTGACGATCACCTCGACGCGGTTGCAGGTCGACACGAGCATCGCCTCGTCGATCTCGTCGTGATCGACGAGCTTGCGCAGTGCCGCGCTGTGATCCTCGACGGCGAACTGCTCGCGCACCTCGACCGGCGCGCTGCGATGACTCATGCCGAGCAGGATGATCTTCACGTGAGCAGCTCCACCCCGATCACGGCGAACAGCAGGAAGGCAAAGCCGGCCACCGCGCTCGCTGCCGCCTGCCGCGCACCCTGCCGGCCGGCGACGCGCGCCACGGCGAGGCCCGCGTAGATCCCCCAGGCGACGATCGTCCAGGTCTCGTGGTCGCTGCCCGACCACGCGACGCCGCTCACGCTGTGGAGCCACGCCGACCCGGTCACCACACCGAGGGTCAACAGGGGAAAGCCGACGGCCAGCGCGGTCAAGTTGACGCGATCGAGCGCTTCGAGGGAGGGCAGCCGGACGCCCCCCGGCACCGGCCGCTTGCGCTTGAGACGACG
This sequence comes from uncultured Spirochaetaceae bacterium, assembly GCA_964515335.1. GTDB lineage: Bacteria > Myxococcota_A > UBA9160 > UBA9160 > UBA4427 > TMED88. The sequence continues at coordinate 2,808 of CAZETS010000062.1, read as the reverse complement.
GTGCTCGAGCAGGAAGAAGGTGCCTGCGATTCCCGCGACGCCGAGCAGGCTCAGGCCGGCGCTCGACAACAGCACGTGGGCGTGGGGAACGATGCCCTCGGTCGGCATCGCCGACTGCTCGGCGGACGGCAGGTGCAGCGAGGACAGGAAGATCGCCAGGAATGCGACCGGACCCGCCACCGCCACGAGCCCCATCAGCCGGACGCGCCACATGAAGATCAGCAGGAACACGACGCCGACCCAGGCCATGAACGAGATCGCCAGCGGCAGCGAGGTGAGCGACGGCACCGGCTCGACCCGGTGCAGCGTCGCGAGGGCCAGCCCCTGCACGAGCGCGCCGAGCGCGAGTCCCCAGACCGCGCCGCGGCTCGCCCGCGCCGAAGGCAGCGCGATGCCGACCAACGCGCCGACGCCCGCCGCCAGGTAGATGGCAGCCGCGGTCTGCTGCAGCTCGATCATGGGACAACCTTCGGCATTTCGGCGGGCCGGGCCAAGCAGCGCGGCTTCCCCCGGGGCAGGAGAGGCCGAATTATAGGCGTGGGGCATTCCGAGCGCCGTCCGGGTGGGGCCGGTCGCCCGCCCACCTGGCCTCGACGCCGGCAACCGATGCTCAGCGCTTCCCCAGGCGCTCCATCTGGGCGGCCACCTTCGCGCGGTCGTGAACCATCTCGAATACCCGGAAGGCGGGCTCGCCGAACAGCACGAAGCGGATCTCGTCGAGGCTCGTCTCGCCCTCGAGGTGCCGGCGCGCCTCCTCGATCGACACCTCCGCACAGGCCTGCATCGAGAATCCACCGATCCCGGCACCGATCGCCGGGCAGGCGATGGTGCGACAGCCGCGCTCCACCGCCAACGCGAGGCTCGCACGAATCGCAGCGCGAACGGTCTGCTCGTCGGCCTGTCCGCCCGGCGCCATGCCGGCGGCGTGGATCACGCACCCGGCCGGCAGGTCGCCCGCGCCGGTGACGGCGGCGGCGCCCACCTCGATCGGTCCGTGGGCGGTGCACTCGGCCTGGATGCTGGGCCCGCCCTTCTCGCGAATCGCGCCCGCGACGCCCGAGCCGAGGACCAGCCCGCTGTTGGCCGCGTTCACGACCGCGTCGACGGCCTGCTCGGTGATGTCACCCTCGATCAGGACGATCCGGCCCATGGGCGCCTCCTCGTCGGTCTGCGTTCCGAGCGGATGATACCCCGCTCGCCTCGGGGCCCGCCGAGCGCCCGGCTCTCGTCGCCCTCCCGGGCGCGACTGCTATCCTGCGGCGCCGGAAGCGAGACGACCGGGACGAAGCAGTAAGAAGCAGTAAAAAGCGGTAAGAAACAGTACGAAGCGGTAAGCAGCGGGACGACAGAGAGTCCGCAGGAGGAGATCAGATGGCAGACGTCGTGAACGTGAGCGACAGCGACTTCGAGAGCGAGGTGCTCAACGCCGATCAGCCGGTGCTGGTGGACTTCTGGGCCGAGTGGTGCGGTCCCTGCCGTCAGATCGCCCCGATCATCAAGCAGATCGCCGACGACTACGACAACCGCGTGAAGGTCGTCAAGCTCAACGTCGACGAGTCGCCCCAGACCGCCGGCAAGTACGACATCCGCTCGATCCCGACGGTGCTCGCCTTCAAGGACGGCCAGGTCGTCGAGCAACTGACGGGCGCGCGCCCCAAGGCCAGCTTCGAGGAACTGGCAGAGAAGCTCGCGTCGTAGAGCGGGGGGCCGAGCGCCCGACTACGCGCTCGGCCTCGACCAAGGCCCGGGCTACGGCCTGGACGGCCCTGCCGCCTCCGCCCCGAGCGCAGCGCCGTCCGCGTCCGGATCGAAGAGCCGCACCGGCCACTTGCGACGCACCGCCTCCCGGTACAGCAACGGGTCGGGATTCACGACGACCGGATGCCCGACCAGATCGAGCAGCGGGCGGTCGGTGATCGAGTCCGTGTAGAACCAGCTTCGCGCCAGATCGATCCGCTGCTCCTCGAGCAACTGCTGGAGCCAGTAGATCTTGCCCTCTTCGAAGCAGATCGGCTCGACAACCCGGCCCGTGAACCGGCCCTTCTCGACCTCGAGCCGCGTGTACACCATGTGCTGCACCCCCAGGTGACGGGCGAGCGGCTCGACGACGAACCGGGTCGCGCCGCTCACGATGCAGACCTCGTGGCCGGCGGCCTGGTGATGGCGGATGCACTCGACCGCCTCGGGATACAGGGTGGGCAGGATCGCTTCGTCGAAGAGCACCTGCGCCTCGGCGATCAACTCGGCCTCGCTGCGCCCCCGGAACTCGTGCATCATCGACTTCGTCCAGGACACGAGGTCGAGCACGCCTACCTTGTACTGCAGGTAGGCGCCGAAGCCCTTCAGCAGCTCCCAGCCGTCGATCTCGCCCTGCTCGAAGCGGTGTTTCATGTACACCGACCCCGAGTTCTCGGAGATGATCGTCTTGTCCATGTCGAAGAAGGCGCCGACGCGCGAAGCGTCGCGGCGGCTCCTTCGCGTGCGCTCGACGGGTAGGTCCACGCGCGGCTCCCTGGTGCTGCCCATCCACAGCCCCGCTGGGCAAGGTAGCAACGCGACAGCGGTGGCTCGAAGATTGGGCCCAAGACCACTCGAAGTTGTCGATTTGCGGTGGGTTTCGGCGCTTAGAAGGCGAACCGTGCCTCGTGGATCCGGATCTGCGGCAACCGCCTCGTCGGGATCCGTCCCCAGTAGCACCGCTCGAGCCAGGGCGAGAGCTCCCGCTTCCGGGGAACCAATCGGGTCTTGAGGATCTTGCGAACCGTGAGCCGTTTCCCGATCACCCCGATCGTCACCCCCGGCGGCTCA
>CAZETS010000061.1:0-32687 GCA_964515335.1 uncultured Spirochaetaceae bacterium | reverse complement strand
CTCGGACGAGCACCAGAGCTACCCGAGGGCTCTGAGGCAGCTCCCGGACCGGACCATCCAGCACGAGACGACCTCGTCGAAGGCGAGCCGGACGACGCAGAACCCGCTGTTCCCGGTGAACCTGGCGGATCTGTTGCTGCGCCACAGCAGTGCGAACCACAAGCGGGAGACGATCGCGTTCTCGAAGCGTCGGCAGGGGGCGCTTTACCGGATGGCGATCTTCACGGTGTGGCGCAACTACGTGAAGTCGACCTCGGAGAACCGGAGCGATGAGCCTCCGGGGGTCACGATCGGGGTGATCGGGAAACGGCTCTCGGTACGCGCGATCCTCAAGACCCGATTGGTTCCCCGGAAGCGGGAGCTCTCGCCCTGGCTCGAGCGGTGCTACTGGGGACGGATCCCGACGAGGCGGTTGCCGCAGATCCGGGTCCACCAGGCACGGTTCGCCGTCTAAGCGCCGAAAACCACCGCGAATCGACAACTTCGAGTGGTCTTGGGCCCAATCTTCGAGCCACATCTGATGGGGTGAACTACGTATGCGGTGTCACCCCGCTGCCCGTGGACGCGACTTGCCATTCGGCGGGGCACTCTGCATCCTCCCCACGTGACGTCGGCAGGACGCCGCCCGTGATCACGATCTCGATGTCGACGGTGATCTCCGCCGAGCCATCCCGTGTGTGGCGTGCGCTCACCACACCCGACGAGCTGGTCGCCTGGGACGAGCGCATCCTGGCCCCGGTGCGGCCGCTCACCGGCTATCCCAAACAGGGCGAGGACGTGCAGTGGCGCTACCGCATCGGCCACGTGCAGCTCGTCATGCACGACCGGCCGCTCGAAGTGCTGTCACCCGACCGCTTGAAGCGCACGATCCGCGTCGGGACGCTCCGCTACGAGCAGACCTTCACACTGATGCGCGAGCGGATCGACCCCCCGCTCACGCGGCTGTCGATGAAGAGCGTCGCCTCCAACTCGGTGCCCGTGCTCGGCGGCGACGTCGTCGACCGCTTCGAGGTGCGCCGCATGACGACCGAGCACGTCGACGAGACACTGCGCTCGGTTCGCGAGTGGTGCGAGCAGGGCCCCTAGCTCTACTCGCCGCCCGGTTGTGACGGCGGTGGCTCGGGGGCGGGCCCGGCGAGATGCTCCCCCCAGATCTCCGTCTTCGGGTGCAGGCTCTTCCAGGCAAACCAGTAGGCGCTCCGAACCGTGACGTCGCCCGGTGCCTCGAACGAGAAGGTGCCCGCGTCGCCGTCGTAGGCGACGCGGATGCGGCGGGATGCGAACTCGTCGACGATCCGGCCGCCCGCGCGGTCCACCAGCGAACCGATGTAGACGCGACTGCGCTCACCCCGCTCGACGCCGAGGACGACCTCCTTGGGGTGGAAGCGCTCGTCGCTGGCGCGCACGGCGAGCGGATGGCTGCTCGACACCCAGTAGGCACTGTAGGGACTGCGCCGGTAGTCGATCCGTGCGCGACCGGGCGGGGCGAGCACAGTCGTGCCGGGATGCCGGCCGACCCAGCGCAGCATGGTCTCTACGTGGACCCGCACCGGTGAGAGCCTCTCGCCGGCGCGCGGGCCGCTGATCGCTCGACCGGTCGCCGACGACCACAGACTCTCGGTCGCGCGGTCGTAGACCAGGAATCCGTCGCGGTCGAGCAGGCCCGAGACGCCGAACGTGCCGTCGGCTTCGTTTTCGTTCTCGTTCTCGTCTAGCAGCCAGGCCGACGCGATGTCGGTCAGCGGGTCGTAGGTGATCAGTACGGACTGCTCGCCGAACCGGTCGCTCACCACCTGGTGCCACTCGAGGACGTGCACGGGATACGCGCGCGCCACGTCGCCTATCACCACGCCGACCACCGGCGTGTCGCCGCGCACCCAGCGCGCCTGCTCGATCGCCACCAGCCGGGGCGCGTCGACGCTCTCGATCGCGTCTCGCTCCGGCCCGCCCCCGACGATCTCCCCACGCGGCACGCGCAGGCCCACGAGCGCGAAGCCGTTGGGCGCATCGCCGCTGTCCGCGGAGTCGGCGGGGACCTCCCCCGCGAACGCGGCCATCGCGACTCCCACGATCACGCGAAGGACGGCACGCATCGAGAGCTCGCGTGAGCGCCGCTTCGCTAGAGCAGCTCCTCGGCGAGGATCTGCAGCGCGCGCGGCTGTCCGCCGCCCATCAGCAACGAGTCGACGTGCCGCTTCTCGCCGGCCGCCTTCCAGGCCTGCAGGCGATCGCGGATCCGGTCCTCGGGACCGACGAGCGCCACGTCGTCGACGAGCGCGTCGGGCACGGCGGCAGCGGCCTCGGCCTTCTTGCCGTCGAGGTAGAGGTTCTGGATCTCGACGGCGGCCTCCTCGTAGCCCAGACGCTTCGCGTAGTCGTTGTAGAAGTTCTTGTCGCGTGCCCCCATGCCGCCGATGTAGAGCGCGAGGTTGTTCTTGACCGGCACCCGGCACTTCTCGAGGTCGTCACCGAGGATCGTCGTCACGAACGGACAGATCGCGAAGTCGTCGAGCCCCTTGCCGCCGCCCGCCTTCGCGAAGCCCTCGTTCAGAGATCCCTCGAAGAGGTCGAAGCGCTCGGGGTTCATCCACACCGGAAAGACGCCGTCGGACACCTCACCCGCACACTTCATGCCGGCGGGCGAGATCGACGCCGTGTAGATCCGGAGGGCCGGATCGCCGTGCAGGATGCTCTTGAGCGGCTTGCCGAGGCCGGTCGCGTCCGGGCCGTTGTAGGGCATGTGGTAGTGGAAGCCGTCGTGGGTGACGCGCTCCTTGCGCTCGAGGATCTTGCGGATGATCGAGATGTATTCCCGGGTGCGCGTCAACGGGCGCCCGTAGGCGACGCCGTGCCAGCCTTCGACGACCTGCGGGCCCGAGGGCCCGAGCCCGAGGATGAAGCGACCACCCGAGAGCGCGTAGAGGGTCATCGCGGTCATCGCCGTCGCGGCAGGCGTGCGCGCCGGCATCTGCATGATGGCGGTGCCGACGTTGATCTTCTCGGTCTGCGCGAGGATCCAGGCGGCCGGCGAGACGGCGTCCGAACCCCACGCCTCGGCGGTCCAGACCGACGTGAAGCCGAGACTCTCGGCCTGCTTGATGAGATCCATCGGGATCGACAGGGTGGCGGGCGAGTAGCCCGCGATGAGACCAACCTTCATGGGGGGGGATTCCTTCCGGGCGCGGGGGCGTCTGTCAGCGACTCGGCGAGAGTCTAGCCCCGAAATCGCCGAGAGTGCGGCGCCGTTCAGGCGGCCGCCTCGCCGACGTCGAGCGGAAGGTCGATGACGAAAGACGCACCCCCGCCCGGTTCCGAGTAGACCAGGAACCGACCGCCGTGGCGCTCGATGATGCCGTGGGAGAGCGAGAGGCCGAGGCCGGTCCCCTTGCCCACCTCCTTGGTGGTGAAGAACGGGTCGAAGATGCGGCTCTGTACGTCGAGCGGAATGCCCGGACCATCGTCCTTGAATTCGAGGCGGACGCCGAGGTCGCTGCGCTCGGTGGTGATGGTGATCGAGCCGCCGTCGTTGCCGATCGCGTCGCAACCGTTCATCAGCAGGTTCAGGAACACCTGATTGAGCTGACCCGGATAGCAGCGCACCTCGGGGATCTCGCCGTACTCGCGAATCACCGTGACCCTGTTCTTGAGCCGCGGCTCCATGAGGGCGAGCGTTCGATCGATCTCCTCGTGGAGGTCGGCGATCTGGCTCTCGGCCTGGTCCATGCGCGAGAAGGTCCGCAAATCCTGAACGATCTGCTTGACGCGTTCGGTTCCCTCCCGGCTGCGCGTCAGGAGCTTCGTGATGGCGCCCCGGATCTGGTCCGCGTCGCCCTCGCCGTGTTCGGCGCGCACCAGCTTGTCGACGTACTCGTCGAGCAGCTGCAGGTTGGCGTGCACGAAGCCGATCGGGTTGTTGAGCTCATGGGCGACGCCGGCCACCAGCTGGCCGAGCGAGCTCATCTTCTCGCTCTGCATCAGCTGGTTCTGCGTCTCGCGCAGCTCCTGGGTGCGGTCCTCGACGCGCGCCTCGAGCGACTCGTTGAGCTTGGCGATCTCGTCGAACGCCTTGGCGTTCTCGATCGCGATCGAGCTCTGATTGGCGAGCGTGCGCAGCAGCTGGCGGTCGTCGACGGCGAGTCGCTCGCCGGAGATCTTGCGACCCACCGCGATCACGCCGAGCAGGTCGACACCGAACAGGATCGGCACGAGCAGCTCGACCTCGAAGGTGTCGTAGACGTCCCAGCTTTGCTCGCGCGACTCGGCATCGGGCTCGTCGTCGAAGTCGGCCCGGGCGAGCTCCTCGCGGCGCATCCACAGCTGCTTCCAGAGGGGATGATCGCTCGGGATCTCGGTGCGTATGTCGTCGTCGTCCCAGTCGCCCCGCCAGGCCGACGGCCGCAGCACCTTGTCGTTCTCGTCGAAGAGCAGAACCATCGCGCGCCCGACACCCATGGTGTCGGTCACCGCGACCAGGATGCGATCGCCGATCTCGCTCAACGACAGCATCGAGACCATCGCCTCGGAGATCTCGCGCACCGCCAGGCGATAGCGCGAGCGATCGCGGTCGAAGAGCCGGTCGACCAGACCCTGGAGCCGCTCACGAAGCGGGTTGAAGGCCAGGATCGCGAGGAACAGGAAAGCGACCTGCACCGAGCGCACGTTGACGCCGAATCGCGCGATCAGCTCGTCGGCGAAGGTGATCATGAACGCGAAGAGCGCGGTGATCGTGAACGTCGCCCCCCCGTAGGCGGCCGACGACTTGGCGACGATGCGGAAGTCGAAGAGATCCTTGCGGAGCATCCCGTAGCCGACCGCGAGCGGGAAGACCGCCACCCAGATCATCGCCAGGTACCCGGGAATCGGCGCCTGCAGGAAGTACTCGGCGAGCAGCACCAGGATCGCGGGCAGGAAGCTCGCGACGCCCGCCAACAACATCAGGTCGGTTCGGTCCCCGATGCCCGCCGCGCGGGCGCGCTGGCGCTGGGCGGCGAGCACCAGCAGCGAGCCCAGCGAGAGCATCACGCCGTAGAAGAAGGCGACCCCGGTCATCCACTCGCTCATCCGGCCCATCACCTGCTCGACCACCAGGCCGGCGATGATGAGGATCGCCACCCCGTAGGGCACCGCGCGGATGCGCCGGTGCCGAACCACCCACTCGGGCTCGATCGGATAGGTGGTGAACAGGTGGAAGGTGGTCGCACCGAGCAGGGGCAGGTTGCCGATCATGCGCCAGGTCGACCAGGGAATCAGCTCGGCCCGGAGCGCCGTCGACAGCATCACCGACATGCTCGAGCAGAAGAGCAGCAACGCCCAGGCGGGAGCGGTGCCGGGCTTGCTCCACCAGACCGCCAGCCCGACGCCCACGTAGAGAACGCTCACCAACACGAGAGCCAGGTGGATCAGCGTGTCGGTGGGCTTCATCAGACGTTGTGCCGGCACCGGCTGCAGCTTCGCGGTGATTCGCGATCCGTCGCGCTTCTCGATCTCGTAGAGGTTCGGGGTGCCCAGGTCGAGCCGGGGCATTCCCTCCTGCATGACCCGGAGCACGGGAACGCCGTCGATCGCCACGATGCGATCGCCCTCGGCGACGCCCACCTCGCGGGCCTCGGGGCTCGCGCTGTAGATCACCGCGACACCGCCCAGGAACGAGCTGCTGATCGGCATCACGGGACCGCGACCGCCGTGCAGCAGGGCGAAGAACGACAGCCCGATGCCCAGCAGCGCCCAGGAGGCCGCGAGCACGCCGGTCAGTCGCCGGACACGGAGTGTGGATGCCGGGTTCATGTCTCGGTCCGAAACGCACGAATCGCGCGATTCGCGAAGGCCGGGCGCACGTGGCCAGGCGCCGCGCTCGAGCATCCCCATGAGCGGCGCCCCGCCCGAGCCAGGATCGCACACTTGGCCGGGGCTTTCCGCGGGGGACTCCACCGGGGGCGGGGGCCGAAAGATAGAGCGGGGGCCGACAGATGGAGCGAGGGCGGGACGAGGAGCGGCGGCCGGCGAGCAGCAGCGGGCCGCCGGACCCGAACGGACCTACTCGGGGGAGGCGAGCATCTCGCGGTCGACGCGCAGCCCTGGCGGGCCGGCCGGGCCCTCGCTGGCACCGTAGTTGTAGCCGCGGTTGTTCAGCAGCACGACGCCGGGCTGGTCCGGGCTCGTGCCGGCGACGCCGGCAAGCAGCCGCTGCCGCGCCGTGGCGTCTGCGCGCTGCGCGGCGGGATCCGCGCACGCCTCGGCGGAGGGCTGCGCGACGGCAGGCGCGAGAGCGGCCGGCGGCATGGGGACGAGACCCGCGTAGTCGTCCGATCCCACCGGCGTCATGTCGGGCTCGTCGGCCCGCACCGCGTGTACGCCGGGAAGCGACAGCGCGAGCGTGGCCGCCACGAGCGACAGCCCGAGCGTGTTCGCGACCAGCGATCGGAGCGACGGGTTCCGCTTCGTAGACATCGCCGAAGACCTCCGTGGCAGTCCGGCTCGACCTCTCCGTCATCGGCAGAACCGGCCGGGGCCTTGATGCCCCGCTACCCTCTACATCGACCGGTGGCGCCTTCTGCCGGCCCCTTGCCGGCGCCGGCGGCAAGCCTTCCGCTCGACGATGCGTCCCGGCAGCCATCGGCTCGCCATGCACCTGATCACCTTCGAGCTATCGACCAGACACGCCTCCGCGACCACGGGGCGCGGGAGCGTTCCGACCGCCGCGGCGCGCTTCACCGACGCCGCTCTCGGCTTCGAGAGCCTCGACCTGCTTCGCCCCGGCATCTGTCGGCTCGGCGCCGTCATGCCGCCGGGCCCGCACGCGGGCGTCGTCGTCGATCTGAATCGCGCGCTCGCCGTTCGCCTCGCCACCGAGGACGTCGGAGCACCCGAGGCCGAAGCCGACTCGCTGCTGCCCGCCGACATGTCGGCACTGCTCGCGGCCGGCGAGTCCGGCCTCGCGATGGCCCGCCACGCCTTCGCGTGGACGCTCGAGTATCTCGATCACTTCGATCTCGAGCTCGGCGACGTCGTGCTCTCGCGGCGTCGCGTACGGCCGCTCGCACCGCTTCCCCGACCGGGCAAGCTGATCGGCGCGGCCGGCAACTACGCGGCGCGGGGAGCCGACGCACCTTCGGAGCCGACGCTCTTCGTCAAGGCCAGCTCGAGCGTGATCGGTCCGGGAGACGACATCGTGCTACCCGCCGCGAGCCACGCGGTCGACTACGAGGGCCAGCTCGGCGCCGTGATCGGGCGCGTCGCGCGCGGCGTCGACGCCGCGTCGGCGCTCGAGCACGTGGCCGGCTTCACGGTCGCCAACGACGTCACGGCGCGGAACTTCCAGAACGCTCGCGGCCAGGACTACATCGGCAAGTCGTGCGACACCTTTGCGCCGCTCGGCCCCTGGCTCGTCACCCGCGACGAGATCGACGACCCGCAGAAGCTCGCGCTCACGACGCGGGTCAACGGCGAAGTCCGGCAGTTGGCGAGCACCGCCGAGATGATCTTCCCGGTCGCGGAGCTGATCGCGTTCGCGTCCCGGCTGATGACCCTCGAGCCGGGCGACGTGATCCTCACCGGAACGCCGGCGGGCGTCGACGCGGCGAACGGCCCGCCGAGGCACCTCGCGGACGGCGACTTCGTCGAGGTCGAGATCGAGGGCGTCGGGCTGCTGCGCAACCACGTGCGCGCCGAGCGCCGACCGCGAAACTCGTCGGGCTGAGCGCGAGGCGGGCTCAGATCCCCGAGCCGCCCTGCTGCTCGTCGGGCACGTGCAACCCGCACTCGCGCGTGTCGTCGTTCTCCCACCACCAGCGCCCGGCCCGCGGATCCTCGCCGGGCCGCACGGCTCGCGTGCACGGCCCGCAACCCACCGACGGGAAGCCCTCGTTGTGGAGCCGGTTGATGGGCACGCGGTGCTCGCCCACGTACTCCATGACCTGCTCGCGCGTCCAGTCGGCGATCGGGTTGATCTTCACCAGGTTGCCGTTGCCGACGTCGATCTCGACCTTGGGGGTATCGCGGCGGTTCAGGTTCTGGTCGCGGCGCAGACCGGTCACGTAGGCGTCGAGGTCGGCCAGATAGCGGCGCAGCGGCTCGACCTTGCGGACCCGGCAGCAGAGCTGACGGTGTTCCTGGGATTCGTAGAAGAGGTTCATGCCCCGCTCGCCCACCATCTCCTCGACCCGCCCGGTGTCGGGGAAGACCACCTCGACCGCCTTGCCGTACTGCTCGCGCACCCGGTCGATGAGGTCGTAGGTGGCGGCATGCAGCCGCCCGGTGTCGAGCACGAAGACCCGCGCCCCGGCATCGAGGCGGTGCATCATGTCGAGCAGCACCATGCCCTCGGGCGCCCCGAACGAGGCCGAGAGCGCGAGCCTCGGGTGGAAATTCCTTAGTCCCCAGCCAAGTATTTCTTCGGCCGACCAGGATTCCATCTCGGCGGCGTCGAAGCTCTCTATCTTCCTGAGATGGCTCATTTTATTTGTCGATTGGGCAGGGTGGACGAGCGCCATTCGTGTGGGCTCCTGAACGGTCGGTCGATGCTTTCGAGCGCTTGACGGATATTTCTGATTACAAAAGTCGGGATCATGTCGCAATAAACCGTGTTTTGGGGTCAGTTTTTAGAGACGACGCTTCGAGTCGACGGCCCGATTCCGCGGCTGCCCGGGGGGAAGGCGCCGTCGCGGAGTTCCCGATGCCGCGGCCGCTACGCGTTGGCCTGCCAGGCCGCGGCTCCGACCCAGGGGCGGGCGTCGCCCTCGTCGGGGCAACGCGCGAGGTGTGCGGCCAGCTTCTCGCCGAGGCTCGGGTGCTCGAGGTCGGCGGCGATCTCGCAAAGGGGTTCGAGGACGAAGCGCCGCTCGTGGAGGCGCGGATGCGGGACCTGGAGTCCAGGCTCGTCGATGCGCTCGTCCGCATGGATCAGCAGGTCGAGGTCGAGGACGCGGGGTCCCCAGCGCGTCGACGCGGCGGCGCGCTCGCGACCGGCGCGACGCTCGATCTCGAGCAGCCGGTCGAGCAGGGCGCGCGGACCGAGCGTGGTCTCGATCGCGAGTACGGCGTTGAGATACGGACCCTGTCCGGGCGGGCCGACCGGCGCCGTCTCCCACAGCCGCGATGCCGCCACCACCCGCGTGTCGTCGCGCGCGTCGAGTGCCTCGCGCGCGCCGACGAGCGCGGCGGCGCGGTCACCCAGGTTCGATCCGAGCGCCACGAAGGCGCGCACCCACCGGGTCATCGAACTCTCCGCGCAGCGTGGACGTGGTCGGGCGTTGCCTGCTGGTAGCGTAGCCCGCGCCCTTTCGGCACAGGACGCGCTCGGCATCGACCGCCCACCCATGAGCTACTCGACCCGATTGCTCGGCGTGAACGTGGGATTGCCGCGAACCCTCGCGCGCGGCGGCGAAGAGGTGCTCTCCGGCATCTTCAAGGACCCGGTGGAGGGATGCGTGCGCGCCGCCGCGCTCGGACTCGCGGGAGACGGGCAGGCCGACCCGCAATCCCACGGCGGCGCCGACAAGGCCGTATATGCGTACTCGTTCGCAAATATCCTGCACTGGCAGGACGCCCTCTCCCGCCCCGAACTCGGCCCCGGCTCCCTCGGCGAGAACCTCACGCTCGAGGACCTGCCCGACTCGCTGGTCGCCCTCGGCGACGTGCTGCGCGTGGGCGGCGCGATCCTCCAGGTCAGCCAGCCGCGGCAGCCCTGCGTGAAGCTCGCCATGAAGCTCGACCTGCCAGGCTTCCCCAGGCAGTTCACGAAGAGCGGCCGCGTCGGCTTCTACTCGCGCGTCGTCGAGGAGGGCGACGTCGCCGCGGGCGACACGCTTACCTGCATCGATCGCGAGGACGACCCGCTCTCCATCGAGGCCCTCAACGCCGCCTTGCTGATTCGCCGGGATGCGGCGGCCGAGCTGCGCCGCGCGCTCGCGAGCCCGGCGCTATCGGGGGCCTGGCGGCGCGACATCGAGGGTCGGCTGACAGCGGGCTGAGCGGGCGGACCGGCTGGCGGCCGTGCGACCGGGAGGCATGGCCGCACGGCTACACTCCTGCGCGATGCCCGCGCCCCGCCAACCCGAAGGCGACCTGCTCCCCGAGGTCCGGACCACCGTTCCGGGCCCCGCCTCGCGCCGGCTCGCCGAGCGGCTGGCCGCGGTGGAGAGCCGCAACGTCACCTGCCTCGCACCCGACGCCCCGATCTTCTGGGCCCGTGCGACCGGGGCGAACGTCTGGGACGTCGACGGCAACCGCTACGTCGACCTGACCGGCGCCTTCGGTGTCGCGAGCACCGGCCACGCACACCCGGACGTCGCCGGCGCGATCGCCCGACAGGCCGGGACGCTGCTGCACGGAATGGGGGACGTGCATCCCGCAGAGGTCAAGGTCGAGCTCCTCGAGGCGCTCGCCGAGAGATTTCCCGGCGGCGCCCGGGCGCGCGGGGTGCTCGGCTCATCGGGGGCCGACGCCGTCGAGACCGCGATCAAGACCGCGATGCTCGCGACCGGCCGGGCCGGGCTGGTGGCCTTCGAGGGCGGCTACCACGGGCTGTCCTTCGGCGCCCTCGACGCCACCTGGCGCCGCGACTTCCGCGAGCCCTTCGAGGCGCGTCTCCCCCAGGCGACCGCCTTCGCGTCCTACGGCGACGCCGACTCGGTGTCGGGCGCCGCGAGCCGCCTGGCAGCAGCCGGTCATCCGGTCGGCGCAGTGCTCGTCGAGCCCGTGCAGGGCCGTGGCGGCGAGCGGGTGCCTCCGGCCGGATTCCTGCGGGCCCTCCGCCAGCGCTGCGACGAGGCGGGCTGGCTCCTGATCGCCGACGAGATCTACACGGGATGCGGGCGCACCGGCCGGTTCTTCGCCTGCGAGCACGAGGACGTCGCGCCCGATCTGATCTGTGTCGGCAAGGGGCTGTCCGCCGGCATGCCGCTCTCGGCCTGCCTGGGCCGGGCGGAGGTCATGGACGCCTGGCCGACCTCACACGGCGAGGCGATCCATACGCAGACCTTCCTCGGGCATCCGGCCAGCTGCGCGGCCGCGCTGGCCGCCTTGCGGGTGATCGAACGCGAGAAGCTCGTCGAGCGCTCCGCGCACCTCGGCGGCGAGCTGCTTGCTCGGCTTCGCGCCGAGCTCGCCGGCGCCGAACCGGTGGCCGGGGTCCGGGGCCTCGGGCTGATGATCGGCATTGCGTGCGCGAGCCCGGCCATCGCGCAGAGCGTCACACGGCAGGCCCTCGAGCAGGGGGTGATCGTGCTGCCGGCGGGCGAAGGCGGCTCGGTGCTCTCGCTGACACCTCCCCTCTCCATCGCCGAGCCGCTGCTCGAACACGCCGTCTCGGTGCTCGTCCCCCTGCTGGGCGGCGCCGGGCGGGCGGGGCAATGACGTCCGCGCCGGGTCGGCCGGCCGACGAGCGAGCGTGGCTCGACGCGGAGCTGCTCGCCTGGATGGCGGAGCCCGTCTGGCGCGACGACGACGCGCGCTTCGATGCCATCGCCCGGGCGCTCTTCGCGTGGCAGTTCGCGCACTGCGAGCCCTACGGGCGCTACTGCGAGGCGCGGGGGGTGACGCCGGACGGCGTCGAGAGCTGGCGGGACGTGCCCGCCGTGCCCACCGGCGCCTTCAAGGAGCTGCCGCTCCGCTGCTTTCCCGCCAAGCGAACCGTCGCGACCTTCCGCACGAGCGGCACCACCGGAAGGCGCCGGGGCGAGCTGCACCTCGACACGCTCGCCCTCTACGAGGCGTCGCTGCTGTCGACGCTGCGCGGACTCCTCTTTCCCGACCTCGGTGCCGCGGAAGACGCGCGGCCCTCGCGGATCGCGATGTCGATCCTGGCACCCGACGGCCGCGAGGCCCCGGACTCGTCGCTCTCCCACATGTTCGAAGTGCTCGTTCGCGAGCACGCGGCGCCGGGGTCGGCCCACGCCGTCCACGGCGGCCGGCTCGACGTCGACGCGGTCGCCGAAACCGTCGCACGCGCCAGGAGCCGCGACGAGCCGATCGCGCTGCTCGGCACGGCGTTCGCGTTCGTACACCTCCTCGAGGCCCTCGAGGCGCGCGGCCACCGCCTCGCCTGCCCGGCGGGATCACGCATCATGGAGACCGGCGGCTTCAAGGGCCGCTCGCGCGAGATCCCTCGCAGCGAGCTGCACGCCCGGCTGGCCGAGCGCCTCGGCGTCCCCGAGCAGCGCGTCGTCAACCAATACGGGATGACGGAGCTCGGCAGCCAGTTCTACGACTCGGTGCTCGTCGATCCCTACGGCCCGAGGAGAAAGCTCGGACCGCCCTGGGCGCGGGTGCGCTTCGTCGACCCGGAGACGGGGCGAGACGTCGCGCCCGGCGAGCGCGGCATGGTGGTGATCCACGACCTCGCCAACAGCGGCAGCGTCGCGGCGATCGAGACCGCCGACCTCGGCCGCGCCATCCTCGACGCCACCGGCGAGCCGCTCGGCTTCGAGGTGCTCGGCCGCGAGCCAGGCGCCGAAGAACGCGGCTGCTCGATCGCCGCCGACGAGATGCTGGCCGGCGCCGGCCGTTGACCGGCTTGCGGGGCGGAGCAGGGTGCCCGCTGCGATGAGACGAAGAGGCGTGGCTTCGCGATGAGCGATCTGACGATCCGCTGGCCCGACGAGGACGCCGAACGGATCGAGGCTGCGCGGGGACGCCTCGAGCTGGCGGGCCAGGGGCTCGCCCGGCGCGGCTTCGAGTCGGTGATGGCCGTCCTCGCGGAGGTGTTCGATCGCTGGCACGCGCCCGACTCGACGTTCAGGCGGCGCCTCGTGGACGAGCACGCGGAGGCCGCGGGCTTCTCTCCGCAGCTCGTCGCCGCCGGGCTCGACCTCGGCCTCGCCGACTGGGACGGCGCCGCGCTGAGCCGGGCGATCGAGCAGGAGCGGCGCGCGCTGCTCGCCGAGCCGGGGCGCGCGCTCGCCCCGTTCGCTTCGACCAGCATCGTGCTCGGCGGCGCCATCCCGATGCCGTCGCTCCTGCAACCGGTGCTGTCGCTCGCGCTGCTCTCGCCGGTGCTGGTGCGGCCGGCCTCGCGCGATCCGGTGACGCCGCGGCTGCTCGCCGAGTCGATCGCCGCGGTCGACGACGAGATCGGGCGCGCCGTCGAGGTGGTGTCGTTTCCCGCGGACGACGCAGCCTGTCTCGCGCGCTTCCTGGCCTCGGAGTGCGTAGTCGCGAGCGGCTCGGACGAGACCATCGCGGCGATCCGCGGACGGCTGCAGGCCGGGCAGCGCTTCGTCGCGTACGGCCACAAGCTGTCGGTCGCGGTGCTCGACGCCGAACTCGTCGCCGACGACGCGCAGGCGCTCGCCGGGGCGGTCGCGCTCGACGTCTCGCTCTGGGACCAGCAGGGCTGCCTGTCGCCGGCGGCCGTCTACGTGATCGGGCGCGGCGCCGCGGAGGCGGCGGTCCGCTTCGGGGACGTCCTGGCCGACCAGCTCGAGGGCCTGTCCGGCACGCTGCCGCGTGGCGGGGCGCCGGCGCCGGTGGCAACCGACATCGTGCAGGAGCGCGACGCCGCGGCGCTGCGGGCGGCTGCGGGCGCGCCGGTTCGCGTGCACGCGGGAGCCGGGACGAGCTTCACGGTCGTCGTCGAGCCGGACGCCGAGTGGCGGCCGTGCCCCGGCCATCGCTTCGTGCGCGTGCATCCGGTCGGGAGCGGCGAGGCGCTCTCGGCCGCCCTGCGACCGCTCGCGGCGTGGCTCTCTTCGTCGGCACTCGCCGCGAACGGCGCGCTCCACGACGAGCTGTGCGGACGACTCGCCTCGCTCGGGGCCTCGCGGATCTGCCCGCCCGGCCGCATGCAGGCGCCGCCCATCGACTGGCCCCACGACGGGCGGCCGATCCTCGCGCCACTCGCCCGCGCAGCCCTCGTCGACCCGCCCGAGCCGGCCTGAGATCGGCCCGGTAACGGGGGATATTTCCCGAGGGAAAGCCGAGGCGGCCTTCAGCGCCGCCTTGGCGGCGGGGCGGGCCTCCCGTCGCGGCCCAGTGCGGTAGCACGAATCCGGACTGACTCGGTCCGGTATTTACAGCACCAGATTGGTCCTGTATTTTTCGCGATCAGCTCGGCGCTCCGGCCGCGCGCAGCCTCCCCCGGGCCATGTTCCGACTCAGCAAGATCGCCGACTACGGGATCATCATCCTCGCCCACCTCGCCCAGCAGGGTGAGGACGGCACCGCTACGCGCTCGCTCGCCGCCCGCGAACTCGCCGAACACGTCGACCTGCCGCTCCCGATGGTGAGCAAGGTGCTCAAGACGCTGACGCGGGCGGGCGTCCTCGAGTCGCACCGCGGCATCAAGGGCGGCTACTCGCTCGCGCATCGTCCCGAGGATCTGTCGGTCGCCGACATGATCACCGCCCTCGACGGACCGCTCGCCCTCACGCAGTGCAGCCTCGGCCCCACGGCCTGCGACCTCGAGCAGAGCTGTGCGGTCAAGAGCCCGTGGCTCGTCATCAACCGCGTCGTCCACGACGCGCTTGCGAGCGTGACGCTCGCCGACATCACCAACCCCGCTTTCGCGACCGGCCACGGTCCGTTGGCGAGCCTGGCCGGCCTCGCCGCGCCGCCGAGGTGACCCGAATGTCCGACGAGAACGCCGCCCTCGAGCGCCTCGCCAGCGAAGAGTACAAGTACGGTTTCGTGACCGACATCGAGGAGGAGCAGCTTCCGCCCGGTCTCGACGAGAACATCGTACGCGCCATCTCGGCCAAGAAGAACGAGCCGCAGTGGCTGCTCGACTTCCGCTTGAAGGCACTGCGCCGATTCCTCGAGATGCTCGAGGAACAGAGCGAGCCCACCTGGGCGATGGTCGACTACCCGCCCATCGACTACCAGGACATCATCTACTACTCGGCCCCGAAGCCACAGGTCGAGCTCGAGAGTCTCGACGAGGTCGACCCCGAGCTGCTCCGCACCTACGAGAAGCTCGGCATCTCGCTCGAAGAGCAGAAGCGGCTGTCGGGCGTGAAGGTCGCCGTCGACGCGGTCTTCGACAGCGTGTCGGTGGCCACCACCTTCAAGGCCGAACTCGAGAAGAAGGGCATCGTATTCTGCTCGTTCTCCGAGGCGGTCGAGACGCACCCCGACCTGATTCGCGAGTACCTGGGCAGCGTCGTCCCCTACTCGGACAACTTCTTCGCCTGCCTGAACTCGGCGGCCTTCAGCGACGGCTCCTTCGCCTACATCCCGAAGGGCGTGCACTGCCCGATGGAGCTCTCGACCTACTTCCGCATCAACGCGGCCGGCACCGGCCAGTTCGAGCGCACCCTCCTCGTCGCCGACGAGGGAGCGTCCGTGAGCTACCTCGAGGGCTGCACGGCGCCGATGCGCGACGAGAACCAGCTGCACGCAGCCGTCGTCGAGCTGGTGGCGCTCGACGACGCCTCCATCAAGTACTCGACGGTGCAGAACTGGTACCCCGGCGACAAGAACGGCGTCGGCGGGATCTACAACTTCGTGACCAAGCGCGGCGCATGCCGCGGCCGCCGCTCGAAGATCTCGTGGACCCAGGTCGAGACCGGCTCGGCGATCACCTGGAAGTATCCGAGCTGTCTGCTGCTCGGCGACGACTCGGTGGGCGAGTTCTACTCGGTCGCCATGACGAACAACCGCCAGCAGGCCGACACCGGCACCAAGATGATCCACGTCGGCCGCAACACGAAGAGCACGATCATCTCGAAGGGGATCTCTGCCGGGCGCGGCCAGCAGTCGTATCGCGGGCTGGTGCGGATCGGCCCGAAGGCCGTGGGCGCGCGCAACTACTCGCAATGCGATTCGCTGCTGCTCGGCGACGAGTGCGGGGCGCACACCTTCCCGTACCTCGAGGTCAAGAACCCCGGCGCCACCGTCGAACACGAGGCAACCACCTCGAAGATCGGCGAGGACCAGCTCTTCTACTGCCGGCAGCGCGGTCTCTCCGAGGAGGACGCGGTGTCGATGATCGTGAACGGCTTCTGCAAGGAAGTGCTCCGCGAGCTGCCGATGGAGTTCGCCGTGGAGGCCCAGAACCTGCTCTCCGTCAGCCTCGAAGGCGCGGTCGGTTAGAGGCAGCCAGGAAGCGGACGAACGCAATGCTCGAGATCAAGAACCTCTACGCGAACGCCGGCGAAGAGCCGATCCTGCGCGGCCTCGATCTGCACATCGAGGCCGGCGAAGTGCACGCCATCATGGGGCCGAACGGCTCGGGGAAGAGCACGCTCTCGAACGTGCTGACCGGCCGCCCCGGCTACACGGTGACCGATGGCGAGGTGCTCTACGACGGGCGCGACCTCACCGCGATGGAACCCGAGGAGCGCGCGCGAGAGGGCATCTTCCTCGCCTTCCAGTACCCGGTCGAGATCCCCGGCGTATCGAACAACTACTTCCTGAAGGCGTCGGTGAACGCCATCCGGGCCCATCGCGGCGAGCCCGAGCTCGACGCCATGGAGTTCATCTCGCTCTCCCAGGAGAAGATGAAGGCCGTCGAGATGCCGGCCGACCTGATGAATCGCGCCATCAACGAGGGCTTCTCGGGTGGCGAGAAGAAGCGCAACGAAGTGCTCCAGATGCTGCTCCTCGAGCCGCGGCTCTGCATCCTCGACGAGACCGACTCGGGGCTCGACATCGACGCCCTGCGCGTGGTGGCGAGCGGGGTGAACGCGCTGCGCTCGCCCGACCGCGCGATGCTCGTCATCACCCACTACCAGCGCCTGCTCGACTACATCGTGCCCGACCGGGTGCACGTGCTCTCGAACGGCCGCATCGTGAAGAGCGGCGACAAGGGCCTCGCGCTCGATCTCGAGGAGAAGGGCTACGGCTGGATCGAGGAGGGCGCGGCGTGACCTCCGCGGTCGACGAGTCGATCGCGGGCTGGCGCCGGGCCGCCGAGGCGTTCACCGCGGAGGGCGAAGAGGCGCCCGCCGTGCGTGCGCTGCGCGAGCAGGCCCGCTCGAGCTTCCTCGAGCTCGGTCTGCCCCACCGCAAGCTCGAGGCCTGGCGTCACACGAGTCTCGCGCGCATCCAAGGCGTCGCCTGGGACCCGCCGTCGCCCGGTGGCGGCCGCGCAGGGGGTGAACTCGATGCGCGCCTCAAGGAAGAGACCGCAGGGTGCGTCCGCCTCGTCGATGGACGACTCGAGGCCGCGCCGGGCGAGGCGGCGGCCGAGGGCTGCGGGATCCACTCGATCGCGGCGGCCCGCACCGGTGGCGACGGCCACGCACTGCTCGGCGAGGTGCTCGGGCTGCTCGCCGAGCCGAAGCTCGACGCGTTCACGGCGCTGAACACCGCACTGATCGACGACGGCGCGCTGATCGAGATCGAGCGTGACGCCGACCTGGCGCGCCCGATCCGCCTGGCGCTCGTCGGCACGCTCGCGGGTCGCCTCGCCTGCCCGCGCCTCGCGGTGGTGGCCCGCCCCGGCAGCCGGGCCACGCTGATCGTCGAGCATCTCTCACAGGCAGAGGGGCCGCACCTCGAGGTGCTCGTCGGCGAGATCGCCGTCGAGGCCAACGCGGCGCTCGACGTGATCGTCCTCGAGCGGGGGAGCAACGAGAGCCACCTCGTCTCGCGCCTCCACACCCGGCAGAGCCGCGACTCGCGGCTCGCGATCCACACCCTCACCGTGGGCGGCGGACTCGTCCGCAATGATCTCTCCGCCGAGCTCTGCGACGCCGGCGCCGAGATCGACATGCGCGGCCTCTTCATCGGCTCGAGCGACCGGCACGTCGACAACCACACCCTCGTCGACCACGCGGTCCCGCACACCACCAGCCGAGAGCTCTACAAGGGGGTGCTCGGCGGTACGGCCCACGGCGTCTTCTGTGGGCGCGTCGTCGTGCGGCCCGACGCCCAGAAGACCGACAGCAGCCAGTCGAACCCGAACCTGTTGCTCGGCGAGCGCGCCGAGATCGACACCCAGCCCCAGCTCGAAATCCACGCCGACGACGTCAGGTGCAGCCACGGCTCGACGATCGGCCGGCTCGACGAGGCGGCGCTCTTCTACCTGCGCTCTCGCGGCATCGGGCTCGACGAGGCTCGCGCCATGCTGACCCGCGGCTTCGCGCAGGAGATCGTCGATGCGCTGCCGGGCGACGGCCTGCGGGAGCGCGTCGAAGCGCTCGTCGCCGCGGCGCTCGACGAGGCCACGGCGAGCAGGGACGGGAACGATCGATGAGCGCCGGCTACGACATGGAGGCGGTGCGCGCCGACTTCCCGATCCTCGAGACGAAGATGCGCGGCAAGCCGCTCGTCTTCCTCGACACCGCCGCCAGCGCCCAGAAGCCGCGGGCCGTCATCGACGCCATGGCCGACTTCTACACGAAGGGCTACGCGAACATCCACCGCGGCGTCTACCAACTCTCCGCCGAGGCGACGGCACGCTACGAGGCTGCGCGCGACGCCGTCCAGCAGTTCATCGGGGCGAGCGACCGGCGCGAGATCGTCTTCGTCCGCAACGCCACCGAGGCCATCAACCTGGTGGCGCGCACCTGGGCGGAGGCCAACCTCGAAGCCGGCGACGAGATCGTCATCACCGCCCTCGAGCACCACGCCAACATCGTGCCCTGGCAGATGCTCGGCGAGCGCCGGGGCACGCGTCTGCGGGTTGCGCCGATCGACGAGCATGGTCAGGTGCTGCTGGACGAGTACGAGGCGTTGCTCGGCGAGCGCACGAAGCTGGTCGCGATCAGCCACGTCTCGAACGCGCTCGGCACCATCGTGCCCGTCGCCCAGATGATCGCGCTCGCCAAGGAGCGGGGCATCACGGTGCTGGTGGACGGCGCCCAGGCGGTGCCGCACATGGCGGTCGACGTGGCGGCCCTCGGCTGCGACTTCTACGCGTTCTCGGGCCACAAGCTCTTCGGCCCGAGCGGCATCGGCGTGCTGTACGGGCGCGGGCCCGTCCTCGACGCGACGCCGCCCTTCATGGGCGGCGGCGACATGATCGAGTCGGTGACCTTCGAGAAGACCACCTACGCGCCGGTGCCCGCGAAGTTCGAGGCCGGCACACCCGACATCGCCGGCGCGATCGGGCTCGACGCCGCGATCCGCTACCTGCAGGGCATCGGGCTCGACCGCATCGCGGCCTGGGAGCACGAACTGCTCGGGTACGCGAACGAGCGGCTCGGCGAGATCGACGGACTTCGCTTCATCGGCACGGCGCACGACAAGGCGGCCGTCGTCTCCTTCGTGCTCGACGGCGTACACGCCCACGACGTGGGCACCGCGCTCGATCAGGCCGGCGTGGCGGTGCGGGTGGGGCATCACTGCGCGCAGCCCCTGATGGAGATCTTCGGCGTGCCGGCCACCGTGCGCGCCTCGCTTTCGCTCTACAACACCCGCGAGGAGATCGACGTGCTCGTCGAGACGCTCCGCGAGACGGTGGAGATCTTCCGCTGATGGACGAGCTGCGCGACCTCTACCAGGCGACGATCCTCGACCACAACAAGAAGCCGCGGAACTTCCGCGTCATCGACGACGCCGACCGCCGGGCCGACGGCCACAACCCCCTCTGCGGCGACAAGCTGACCGTCTACCTCGCCCTCGACGACGAGGGGCGCGTCGCCGACGTCTCCTTTCACGGCAGCGGCTGCGCGATCTCCACCGCGTCGGCTTCGCTGATGACCGAGCTCGTCAAGGGCAGGACGATCGATGAAATCGAGGCCGAGTTCGGCCGCTTCCACGAGCTGGTGACCAGCGCGACCGACGCGCCCGTGGACGTGGCCGCGCTCGGCAAGCTGGCCGTCTTCTCCGGGGTGCGCGAGTACCCGATGCGGGTCAAGTGCGCGACGCTGGCCTGGCACACCCTGCGCGCCGCCATCGAGGGCAAGGGCGACGTCGCGAAGACCGAGTGAGCGCGAGACGATGAACACCGAGCGAGACGACGCGACCGCAGAACGTGCAGCCGAAGAGCCGACGTCTTCGGAGACGACGGAGACGGCCGAGGCCGCACCGGGCGCGGGCAGCCCTGCGCCCCGCGACGTCGATGCCATCAAGTACGACGTGATCGCAGCGATGAAGACCGTCTACGACCCGGAGATCCCCGTCGACATCTACGAGCTCGGGCTCATCTACGAGCTCGAGATCGACGAGTCCGGCGTCGCCCACGTGGTCATGACACTGACCACTCCGATGTGTCCGGCCGCCGAGATCCTTCCACCCGAGGTCGAGGCCAAGACACGCGAGGTCGAGGGCGTCTCCGACGTGCGCCTCGAGCTGGTCTGGGAGCCGCCGTGGAACATGGACATGATGTCCCCGGCGGCGCGGCTCGCGCTGAACGTCTAGAAGCGATCAGCCGAGCAGGTGACCGAGCAGGTCGCGGTGCGTCACGATGCCGACGAGGCGCCCGGCGCCGTCGACCACGATCAGGGCGTGGATGCGGCCGGCGCCGATCCGCTCGATCGCCTCGTCGATCGGAGCGTCCGGCCCGATCGTCTCGAGACGCGTCTTCATGATGTCACGCGCGGTCCCGCCCGACTCGAACTCGACGGCCAGCTGCTCGGGGCCGTGCCGCCGGGCGGCGTGTACGAGGTCGCGGCTGCTGATCATCCCGACGGGGAGTCCGTCGTCGACGACGGGAATGTGGTGACAGCGCTCCTCGGTGAGGATCTGACGGATCGAGTCGAGGGGCTCGTCGGGCTCCGCGACCCGCACCTTGCTGGTCATCACCTCCTTCACACAAACGGGTGACTCGCTCTGCGCCATGGCTGGATCTCCGGGCTCGCCTGTGCGTATTCGGATGCATACCACGGCCCCACCGCGCGCGCCGCCGTCTGGGCGACACGCACCGGGCCTGCACCCGGCGAGCCGGCCCGGGCCTGTGTCGTGTACAATGGCGGGCCCCGTGTCGCCCTTCCCCCACCGCTTCATCAACCGCGAGCTGAGCTGGCTCGAGTTCGACCAGCGCGTCCTGGCGCTCGCCGCCGACGCGAGCCGCCCGCTGCTCGAGCGCGTGAAGTTCCTCGCGATCTGCTCGCGCAACCTCGACGAGTTCTTCCAGGTGCGCGTCGCCGACCTGCAGGACCGGGTGGCCTCCGAGCCCGGCTGGTCGTCGCCCGACGGGCGCACCGCCGCCGAGCAGCTCGAAGAGATCCGCGAGTCTGTCGAGCGTCTCACCGCCGACGCCTACGGGGTCTACCGGGGCGAGCTCTTGCCGGCGCTCGCCGACGAGGGCATCCGGATCCTCACCTGGGGCGCACTCGACGGCGACGAGCGAGCGCGCGTCGAGGCCACGTTCGAAGAGGAGATCCGACCGGTCCTCATTCCCCTGGCCGTGGACTCCGCGCACCCCTTCCCCTACGTGTCGGCCCTCTCGCTCAGCGTCGGCGCGATCGTCGGTCGACACGGCGCATCGAGCGAGCGCTTCGCCCGCATCAAGGTCCCGCCCTTCGCGCCGCGCTTCTTCGAGGTGGGGCCCGGCCGTTTGCTGCCCGTCGAGGAGATCATCCTCGCCGTGCTGCCCTCCTTCTTTCCCGAGGACGAGATCCGCGAGTCGGGCTGCTTCCGGGTCACCCGCGACGCCGACCTCGAGCTGCGCGAGCGCCACGACACCGACCTCGCTTCGGAGATCGAGGTGGGGCTGCGGCGCCTGCGCCGGCAGAGCGACGCGGTGCGGCTCGAGGTGAGCGCCGACACCGGCCCGCAAATGCGCGAGATGCTGATGGACGAACTCGACCTCGCTCCAGCCGACGTCTACGACGC
The DNA here is from genome assembly GCA_964515335.1 of uncultured Spirochaetaceae bacterium. Lineage (GTDB taxonomy): Bacteria > Myxococcota_A > UBA9160 > UBA9160 > UBA4427 > TMED88. Next base: position 11,030 of record CAZETS010000061.1, on the reverse strand, counting down.
CGCCGGGCCGCTCGACCTCGGCGCGCTCTGGGAGCTCTACGACCTCGATCGCAACGACCTGAAGGACCCGCCGTGGACACCGCGACCGTTTCGCGAGTCGGCGACGGACAGTGAGAACTCGATCCTCGACGCCCTGCGCGAGCGCGACTTCCTCGTCCACCATCCGTACGAGAGCTTCGAGAGATCGGTCGAAGAGCTGCTGCGCGCCGCCGCCGAAGACCCCAGGGTGCGCGTCATCATGTGCACCATCTACCGCACCGGCGGGCCCGAGAGCGGCATCGTGCGCGCCCTCGAAGGCGCGGCCGCCAGTGGCAAGCAGGTGGTGGTGCTCGTCGAGCTGAAGGCCCGCTTCGAGGAGGCCGCCAACCTCGAGCGGGCGCGGTCGCTCGAGCGCGCCGGCGCGCACGTCGTCTACGGCGTGATGGGCCTCAAGACGCACGCGAAGATCGCACTCGTGATCCGCGCCGAGCGCGACGGGCTGCGCCGCTACTGCCACGTCGGCACCGGCAACTACAACCCCGTCACGGCGCGCATCTACGAGGACATCGGGCTGCTCACCGCGGACAGCGGGATCACCCGCGACGTCGCCGAGGTCTTCCACCGGCTGACCAGCGGCAGCGGGCTGCGCGACTACGATCGCCTGCTCGTCGCCCCCGAGCGACTGCGCGACGGCATCATCGAGCGGGTCCGCGCCGAGTCGCACCCCGGCGGCCGCATCGTCATCAAGGCGAACAGCCTCGCCGACCCTCCGCTCATCGAGGCCCTCTACGAGGCCTCGCAGGCCGGCTGCGAGATCGACCTGATCATCCGCGGCATCTGCTGCCTGCTGCCGGGCGTCGACGGTCTGTCGAAGCGGATCCGCGTGCACTCCGTGGTGGGTCGGTTCCTCGAGCACTCGCGGATCTTCCGCTTCGGCTCGCCGACCGGCGGCGCCGAGTACTGGCTCGGCTCGGCGGACCTGATGCCGCGCAACCTCGACCTTCGCGTCGAGACGCTGGTGCCGATCCGTGACGACGCGATCCGCCGCCGCATCGACCGCATCCTCGCCGCCTATCTGCAGGACGACGTGCAGCGCTGGACGCTGTCGCCGGACGCAACCTGGAAGCGCATCGGCGACGGAAGCGACGTCCAGCAGCTTCTGATGGACATGAACCGCCGCGACGACGGCTGAGCGTGGGCCAGCGCGACGGGACCGGGCGGCGTCGACATACGCCTCCGCCCGCTATGCTGGCCGCGTGCCGCAGCCAACCGAGCGCATCCTCATCACGGGCGCCAACGGAAACCTGGGCCGCCAGCTGATCGAGAGGCTGTGCGGCGTGTCCACGGCGAACGTGCGCGCGCTGGTGCGGTCGGAGCGGGCCGCGGCGCAAGTTCGCGCGACGCCCAGCGCGCGCGACTTCGAGCTGATCGTCGGCGACTACACGGACGAAGCCTCGATGACCGACGCGATCGCCGGCTGCGATGCGGTCGTGCACCTCGTGGGCATCATCAAGGAGGGGGGCGGAGCCACCTACGAGGCCGCCCACGAGCGCACCTGCGAGGTGCTGGCCCGTACCGCCGCGGCCGGCGGCGTGCGGCGCGTCGTGTACATGAGCATCGTCGGCTCGCGGCCGGACGCCGCGAACGCCTGCCTGGCCTCGAAGGGGCGCGCCGAGGAGATCCTTCAGAGAGGCGCCGTTCCCACCAGCGTGATCCGTGTCCCGATGGTGCTCGGCCCCGACGACATCGCCTCGAACGCGCTGCGGGGCCAGGCGCGGGCGCGCCTCCTGACGCTGATCGGCGGCGGAACCACCATGCAGCAGCCGATCGACAGCCGCGACGTGCTCGCCGCCGTCGTGAGCGCGCTCGCGACGCCCGACGACGCCGATCACGTCTACGACCTCGGCGGGCCCGAGCGTCTCACCCATCGCGCCCTCGTCGCGCGCGCCGCCGCCCTCCACCGACGAACCCCGGTCGTGGTTCCGGTGCCGATGTGGCTCGCACGAGGCCTCGTAGGCCTGCTCGAGCGACTGCTCGCGAGCCCGCCCGTGACGGTCGCGATGCTCGAAGTGCTTCAGCACGACGACCGCGTCGACGAGGCGAAGAGCTGCGAGCAGCTCGGCCTGCGGCTGACGCCGCTCGACGAAACGCTGCGAAGCTACGTGGGCCCGGAGCGCGAGGAAGACGCGAGCGCCGAAGGAACGAAGGAGGACCGCGGATGACCGACGGGGCACCGCACGAGGCGGCCACGCCCGCCGCTGCCCGGGCGCCCGACACGGGAGCGATGCCCGCCCGCCGTGCGCCGGTATGGCAGCGCGCTCTGCCCTGGCTGATCACGATCGTCTGCTTCGCCTATCTCTACACGAAGCTCGACGGCGCCGCCGCGCGCGAGCAGATGAGCCTGCTCGGCTACCTCGGCCGGGTCTTCGCCCGCGTCGACTGGGGGGAGTGGCTCCTGCTGATGGTCCCCTACTCGATGTTCTTCTTCCTGGTCGACACCCTCGTGATCTGGCGGGTCGTCAACTGGTTCAACACGCGGGTCCCCTACGGCGACATGCTGCCGATCCGCGGCAGCAGCTACATCCTCTCGATCATCAACGAGCAGGTCGGCAAGGGCGCGATGGCCCTCTACCTCTTGCGCCGGTACCAGGTGCCGGGCTGGGAGGTGGGCTCGAGCATGCTGTTCGTGATGTTCTGCGAGTTCTACTACCTGCTCGGCTGGGCGACCGTGGGATGGCTGATGCGGCGCGACAGCCTGCCGTCCGAGTTCGGTCTGATCCCGGTGATCGCCGTTGGGGCCGCGGTGTTCTTCGCGGTGTGGATCTGGATCTTCCGCAGCGGCTCTGCGCCGGCCGCACCGGGAAGCGAGGCCCGCGGCGATGGCGCACACCCGCCCGCGTTCCGCGACCGCGCCGTCTTCAAGGCGTTCCGCGAGGCCAGCCCGATCCAGTACCTGACGGTGATCGTGCTGCGCTCGCCGGCCCTGATCGCGGCGATCTTCGTCTACACGCTGGCCCTGCGGCTCTTCGGCGTGGAGGTCGACTTTGCGCAGATGCTCGGCTACCTGCCGGTGATCTTCTTCGGCGCCGCCACGCCGGGACCGATGCGCACCGTGGCCATCACGCTGTGGGTGGTGCTCTTCCCGGGCCACGAGGGCGAGATGACCGCCTTCGGCTTCGTTCAGCACAACTTCTTCATCTTCTTCAACGCCGCGATCGGCCTCGTCTTCCTCAGGCGCGCGAATCGCGAGATCTTCGCTTGAGCAGGAGCGCGAGCGCGCGGTCCGTCATCGACACCAGCGTGCTCGCGACGAGCAGCCAGCCGAGCCCGACCACGAGTCCCGCGGGCGGCCAGCCGAGCGCGAGCGCGTCGCGCACCACCGGCACGCCGAGCAGCACGTAGTAGGCGATGCCGTTGGTGCGGCCGACGAGACTGGTCCGCAGCGCGCGGCCGGCCAGCACCCGCGAGTCGAGCGCGTACTGGACGAAGGCCAGCAGCACGAGCGCGGGGAGGATCGCCGGCACCACACCCTGCGCCGCGTAGGCGGCCAGCCCCGACGACACGAACAGCGCGTCCGTGGTGTGGTCGAGCACACCGCCGAGCCGGGAGTCTTCGCCGCGGCGCCGCGCGACGCGGCCGTCCACCCAGTCGGTCGCCACCGCGAGCCAGAAGATCACGAAGCCCGGCCCCACGAGACCGCGCGCCACCGCGACCACCATGCCGGGAATCAGGACCACGCGGATCGCCGTGAGCCCGTTCGCGGCCGTGAACCATCGGTCGGGGGCCGGCATCAGTGGCGTTCGTCGAGCACCTCTTCGGCGATCGACACGGCGGCGTGGGTCACGTCGAAGTCGCGCGTCTGTGCGTCACGCCGGCGCTTCAGCTCGACGACGCCGTTGGCGAGGCCCTTCGGGCCGACCGTCACGCGGAACGGGATGCCGACCAGATCGGCGTCCTTGAACTTCACGCCGGGCCGCTCGTCCCGATCGTCGAGCACCACATCGATGCCCTGGGCCTGCAGGGCCTCGTAGAGCCGCTCTCCGGCGTCGAGGCAGTCCACCTCCTTGGGCTTCACGACCGACACCACCACCTCGAAGGGCGCCACGTTGACCGGCCACACGATGCCCGCCTCGTCGTGGTTGGCCTCGACGATGGCGGCCAGGTTGCGCTCGAGCCCGATCCCGTACGAGCCCATCACGACCGGAACCGACTTGCCGTTGGCGTCGAGCACGTTCGCCCCCATCGCCTCACTGTATGCCGTGCCGAGCTTGAAGATGTGACCGACCTCGAGGCACTTGTAGACGTCGAGGGGCTGGCCGCACATCGGACAACCTTCGCCGGCCTCGACCTCGCGCAGATCGAGCCATCCCTGCACCGCGATGTCGCGGTCGACGTCGACGCCGCGCAGGTGGAAGTCGTCCTCGTTGGCGCCGGTCGTCATGCCGCGCCGGCCGCGCAGGCTCTCGTCGGCGATCACGAAGTGATCGCTCACACCTACTGCGCCCAGGCTGCCGGGCAGGGCGCCGAGGGCGGCCTTGATCTCCTCGGCGTGCGCCGGGCGGATCGCCTCCGCGTCGACGTTGTCGATGAGCTTCTGCTCGACCAGCGTGTGGTCACCGCGCAGGAGCACGAGCACGAGCTTGCCGTCGACGTCGTAGACCAGCGTCTTGATCTGGCGATCGGCGGCCGCTCCGCCCTCCAGCTTGGCCAGGTCGTCGATGGTGCGCACGCCGGGCGTCGGAAACTTCTCCGGCCCATCCGATTTCGCGTCGTCCTCGGCCTCGGGGATGCGGCTCGACGCCTTCTCGAGATTCGCCGCGTACCCGCAGCCCTCGCAGGCGGCCACGCGGTCCTCGCCGGCGTCGGTGCGCAGCATGAACTCGATCGACTCGTTGCCGCCCATCGATCCCGACGAGGCCTCGACGGCGACGACGTCGAAGCCGAGGCGCTTGAAGATGCGGCGGTAGGCGCCGAAGTGCCGATCGAAGGACTCGCCGAGGCCCTTCCAGTCGACGTCGAGCGAGTACGAGTCCTTCATGGTGAACTCGCGCACGCGGAGCAGGCCGCTCTTCGGTCGCGGCTCGTCGCGGAACTTCGACTGGAACTGGTACCAGACCTGCGGCAGCTGCTTGTACGAGCGGAGCTCGCTGGCGAGGTGGGCGAAGACTTCCTCGTGGGTCATGCCGAGGCCCACGTCGCTGCCGCGGCGATCCTCGAACTGGAACATCTCACCCGCCATCTTCGACCAACGCCCCGAGCGCTCCCAGATCTCGCGCGGGTGCAGGCAGGGCAGCGAAAACTCCTGCGCGCCGATCGAGTTCATCTCGTCGCGTACGATCTGCTCGAGCTTCGCGAGCGAGCGCAGGCCGAGCGGCAGCAACGAGTAGACGCCCGCCATCAGCTGGCGCACGAAGCCCGCCCGCACCAGCAGCTTGTGGCTGGCCGCCTCGGCGTCGGCGGGGTCGTCGCGCAGGGTCGGAATGAAGGTCTCGGACCAACGCACGTTCGATCGACTCCCGCCTGGCGCGCTCGGAGAGACGGCTCTCCGGCGCAACGTGGAACGAGAATAGCGGGCCCCGTGCCGGGGCGCGCCGCAGCCCCCCGGCCACCGGGTCAGAAGGCGACGCCCATCCTCTCGGCGAAGGCCGGAAACGCCTCGATGATGCGCGCGGTGATCGGCCCGCGGCCCCGGCCCGCCGACCCGACCGGCTGGCCGTCGAGGGTGGCGACCGGGACGATGCCCGCGCCGCTGCCCGTCATGAAGACCTCGTCGGCGGCGAGCAGATCCATGCGGCCGAGCGAGCGCTCGCTGCTCGGGACGCCGAGGTCGGCCGCGATCTCGAGCACGCTGCGCCGGGTGATGCCGGGCAGGGCTCCGTCGGTCGGCGGCGGCGTCGCGAGCGCCTCGTCGCGAACAGTGAAGACGTTCGCGACCGCGGCCTCGGCGACGAGCCCGCGGTCGTTCAGGATGAGCGCCTCGTCGGCGCCGCGCAGCCGGGCCTCGCGCTTCGCGAGCACGCTGTTCAGGTAGTTGAGGCTCTTGATCTGCGGATCGAGGGCGTCGGCGGCCGGGCGACGCACGCTGGCGGTCACCAGGTCGATGCCGCCCAGGAGCTTCTCGTCCGGGTACAGGGCGAGCGACGTGACGACGCAAAAGAGCGTCGGCGAATCGCAGGTGGTGGGATCGACGCCGAGCGCCCCTGAGCCGCGGGTGCAGACGAGGCGCACGTACGCGTCGGGCTGCCCGAGCGCGCGGGCGGTATCGAGCACGATCTTCTCGATGGCGTCGATCGCGAGGGGGAGCTCGAGGCCGATCGCCCGGGCGCCGACCGCGAAGCGTCGCAGGTGATCGCCGAGCCGGAAGACGCGGCCGCCCGTGATGCGGATGCCCTCGAAGAGGCCGTCGCCGTAGAGCAGCCCGTGATCGAGCACCGAGATGCGCGCCTCGTCGCGCTCGACGATGCGGCCGTCGATCCAGATCTTCATCGGGGGCTGCCGGGTCGCGGAGGCAGTCTCGTGGCTCATCGGTTCTCTCCAATCAGGTGCGGGCGGCCCCGCCCGTGAGGCGCCCGCTGATCTCGGCGGCGGCCTCGCGAACGCGATCCTCGAGGTGGGCGACGTCGTGGGAGGCGAGCGCGGGGGAAGGCAGTGCCAGCGCGATGGCGGCAGCGAGGCGCTCGCCGACGCGGATCGGAGCGGCCAGCACCGATAGCCCGGCGATCCACTCGTCGAGGCTCCAGGCCAGGCCCGAGGCGCGCACCGCCTCGATGGCCCGGTCGAGGGCCGCGGGATCGGTGACGGTCTGCGCGGTGAAGCTTTCGAGGTCGCCGTCGGGGCCGCCCGCGAGGCTGTCCGGCGCGAGAGCGAGATGCAGCTTGCCGACGGCAGTCGCGTGGACGGGCACGCTGGCTCCCACCTGCGGCGCCGCGCGCAGGAAGCCCGTGCCTTCCGCCTTCTCGAGCACGATGAGAGCACCGGCCCGCGCCGCCACCAGGAAGCAGGTCTCACCGACTTCGGCGGCGAGCTTCTCGAGCACGGGCCGCGCCGCCATCACGCTCGGCTCGCGCTCGAGCACGCCGAGACCGAGTGCCACCAGCGAAACGCCCGGCCGATAGCGACCGTGGTCGTCGCGCTCGACGAGTCCGCGCCGCACCAGCGAGGCCAGCAGACGGTGGACGCTCGACTTCGGCATGTCGAGGGCGCGCCCGATCTCGCTCACCCCGCACGGCGTTGGCTTCGCGTGCAGGTGGAAGAGCACATCGATCGCCTTCTCGACGCTGCCCTGCGCGTCCACCGATCACTCGCCTCCCACTTTCGTTCCAGATAATGGAACAACGTACCGCATATCGGGAAGTTAGTGAGGGGCCTCAGCGGGCGCAATCCGGCCCCGGGTCAGCCGAGCAGCGAGACGACACCCGAGTAGGTGTGGAGCCGCGGGGCCTGTCGCGGATCCCCGGGCGAGGCGATCTGGTACGCGCCCGAGACGCCGAGCAGGGGGGCGCCGCCGAGGGCTCCGGCGAGCGTCCGGTCGTGCGCGGCGGCCCCCAGCAGCAGGTCGCCGGCGCCGCGACAGGTGAGATAGAGCCCACAGGCCGGCGGGCCGTCGACGCGCGCGGCGGCCGCCGCCGCCCCGACGCGCTGCCGCACTTCGCGCTCGGCCGCCTCCCGCTCGAGCTCGACGGCCACCAGCCGGGCGCCGGCCTCCACCGGCTCGGGCAGCGCGAACGCGCCGCGCGCCTCGTCGAAGCCGGCGACGTTGCGGATGAGCAGCCCCTCGGCGGCATCCGCCGGGGAGCCCGGGTCGAGCAGGCCGACCAGCGCGCCGGCGGGCGCGCCAGCGGCGGCTCCCGAAGCGGCGGAGAAAGAGCGCTCGCGCAGCACCTCGAGGGCCGGCCTGCCCGACAACCCCAGCACCCAGTGACCGCTGGCTCGGGTGACCGGGTCGGCTTCCCCGAGCACCCTACACGCGTGCGTGACGGTCGGTCCGACGCGCCCGGCGCCGCGAAGTACGAGCGCCGCACAGGCGCCGCCGGCTGGCTCGCCACCGGTCCAGACCTGCGCGGGCCCGCCGGGCGTATCGCTGGCACCGACGCCCAGCACCGGCAGACCCTCCAGCGCCTCCCCGAGCCCGGCCAGCAGCGGCCCCGGGGCAAGCCCGAGCGCGTCGGCGAACAGCACCATCACGTCGCCCGCGGCTGGCTGGGCGGGCAGCCGGGCCGCCCACTCCGCGCCGGCACGCGCCTCGTGGCCCGCCAGCTCGTCGGCTCGAAGCGCGTGCGCGTCGACGCCAGAGAGCGCCAGGATGGCCAGGGCCGGGCGATGTGTCACCCAACCTTCCGCCGCCAGGAGGCCATCTACACTGCCACCGACGATCGCCTCGCAGCGGGTCTCCTCGGCGACGGCCGCCACCAGCTCCTCGAGCGCAGCGCCGCCCCAGGCAGCCGTCGCGACCACGATCGCCGCATCGGGCACGCGCCCGCCGACGCGCTGCGCGGCCTGGCGCGCGGCCTCTGCGGCCGCCTCGCCGACGGAAATTCGAGTGGATGTGCCGAGACCCGCGCGCACGGGGGGATTCTGGGCGACCCGCCCCGCGAGCGCCAAGCCCGGGCGGCCTCCCGCGCGGGGATCCGGCGAGGCTGCTAGAGTCGAGGGGCCTCGACGCCCCTCCGTGGCAGCCAGACCTGCCCCCCTGAGACCTGCAGAGAATGCGAAACGCAGGCTCGACTCGCCGAAGCAAGGCGAGGCGACCGAAGGCGTGATGAGGCCAGCGTGGCGGAGTTCGACATCGTCAGCGAGCAGAGCGACCTCGAGTCGCTCGCACGAGACCTGCTCGGCGAAGAAGTCATCGCCGTCGACACCGAAGCGGACAGCTTCTACCACTACTTCGACAAGACCTGCCTGGTGCAGATCGCCACCAAGAAGCACGCGTGGCTCGTCGATCCGCTGGCGCTCGGCGGCCCCGCCGAGCTCGCCCCGCTCGGCCCGGTGTTCAGCTCACCGGACGTCCGCAAGATCTTCCACGCCGGCGAGTACGACCTGTTCGTGCTCAAGCGCGACTGCGGGTTCACGTTCGCCAACCTGTTCGACACGATGATCAGCGCCCAGCTGCTCGGCTATCCGGCCATCGGGCTCGCCGCGCTGATCGAGCACCACTTCGGGATCAGGCTCCCCAAGGACGAGCAACGATCCGACTGGTCGCGGCGCCCGCTCACCGACCGCCAGCTCGACTACGCGGTCTCCGACGTCCTCTATCTCATCAAGCTCACCGAGAAGCTCGGCAAGGAGCTCCGCAAGGCGGGCCGGCTCGCCTGGGCGGAGGCCGAGGTCGAGACGCTCATCAAGCGCGAGTGGCCCGACCGGGAGTTCGACCGCCTCGGCTACCTGCGCATCAAGGGCGCCCGCTCGCTCGACCCCAACGAGCTCGCGATCCTGCGCGAGCTCTTCCTGGCCCGTGACGCGCGGGCGCGCGAGATCGACCGCCCGCCCTTCAAGGTGCTCGCAAACCGCGCGCTACTCGACATCGCGCGGCAGCGGCCCGACGACGCCGATGCGCTCGCCCAGATCAAGGGCGTCACCGATCTGATCGTCCGTCGCATGGGCAAGGACATCCTCAAGGCGGTCGAGAAGGGCGGCCGCAAGCCCCACGGACCGATCCCCAAGCTCGCCACGAACGGCCGACGCCGCATGGACCGGCGCACCGAGCGGCAGCTCGCGAAGCTCAAGGCGTGGCGGACGCCGCGCGCCAAAGAGCTCGAGCTCGACCCCGGCGTGCTCTGCCCGAACGCCGCCCTCGAGGCAATCGCGTTCTCGAACCCCTCGACCGCCGAGGAGCTCGGCGAGCTCTCCGGCGTGAAGTCGTGGCTCGCCGAGAGCTTCGGCGAGGAGCTGATCGCCGCCCTCGGCGACGAAGGCTCGGCCGACGACGCCAAGAGCACCGGGCCCGAGGCCGCCAAGCCGTCCGGCTCGCGACGCCACAAACGCCGTCGCTGAGCGAGGCGTCCTGCCGCCCCCGCGGCTTTCACGGCCGATCTCCGAACCCGGAAAGAGTGAGCCCCCTCTCCGGGAAGTTAGAGAGGGGGCTCGGGTACAGCTTGGCGATCTAGGAGAAAGGGAGTCGACCTTCGAAGGGACGCGGCCTTCTTGGATCGTGCTCTTGTGACCCCCGCTTTGGGATATCGGTTCCGTGCTGCTCTGTGCTGACTGATGCTGACTGATTTCTGCTTTCTTTTTCTTCTCTTCGATCTGGGCCCCGGAGGGGTCTGAGTCTTGGCGGGGTGCGTTTCTGGGGGAAAGCGCCTCGATTTCTAAGATCTCAAACCCGACCGGGGTTCTGGACTTCCCGAATGTACGCGCCCGTTTGACATCCGAGTTGCCCAGGCCAGATCTGACCTCTCATAAGAGCAGGTTGCGTGCCAACTTCGCGAACTCGCGCCCCGGCGCTGCAAGTGCCCGCCGTGGCTGGGCTTCCGGGCGTAGTCCCAGACGAACATCCTGCCCCGCCCCTGCCGCGCAAGAATGCACCCCAAGCCGCTAGCAGCGCGACAGCGGCCCCCCCACCCGGCAATCCCCTTGCCGAACAGGAGCTTGCAGCTTCTGCCACCTCCAGACGCAGCCCCGGGCGCCACTGCCACCCAAGGCGGCACCCGACTAGCGGACACCCGCGCGAGACCAGCCCCCGCCGCGGCGCCCGGCGGCGCCCGGCGGCGCCCGGCGGGCCGAAGGCCCGCCCGCATAGGACCAGGCCCCGTTCCCACCGCGGAGGTCGGCGTCGCTGGGCGGGCCGAAGGCCCGCCCGCATAGGACCAGCCCCGTTCCCACCGTGGAGGTCGGCGTCGCTGGGCGGGCCGAAGGCCCGCCCGCATAGGACCGGCCCCGTTCCCACCGCGGAGGTCGGCGTCGCTGGGCGGGCCGAAGGCCCGCCCGCATAGGACCAGCCCCGTTCCCACCGTGGAGGTCGGCGTCGCTGGGCGGGCCGAAGGCCCGCCCGCATAGGACCGGCCCCGTTCCCACCGCGGAGGTCGGCGTCGCTGGGCGGGCCGAAGGCCCGCCCG
>CAZETS010000060.1:0-33117 GCA_964515335.1 uncultured Spirochaetaceae bacterium | reverse complement strand
CGGGGTCGGTGCCGGGGCGGGGGGCGGGGCGGGAGCCGGGGCGGCCGGAGCCGCGGGCTCGGCGGAGGCGCCCGGCGCAGCGGCGGCGGGTCTGGCATCGGGATCGATCTCGGCGAGCTTCGCGCCGACCTCGACCACGTCCCCCTCGGCGACGAGGAGCTTCACGACCACGCCTGCAGCGGGCGAGGGAATCTCGGCATCGACCTTGTCGGTGGTCACCTCGACGAGCGGCTGATCGACCTCGACCGAGTCGCCCTCGACGACGAGCCAGCGTGAGATCGTGCCCTCGACGACGCTCTCACCGAGCGCCGGCAGATCGATCGTGATTGCCATCCCACACACCCCCGCGTTTTCGAGTGCCGTACCTGACCGGTACGCCCATCGCCCCGGCTCGGCCGCAGCGTCCCCTCCCTTCGGAGACCACCGCACGGCCGACTCGTGGAGTCGCTCTTCGGCCGTTCGGCCCGGCAACATTCGAGCCGAAGCGCGCACACCGTGCGCAAGGCCCATCGAGTACCGCCTCGGCGGCCGACCGGCAAGTCGCGATACGCATATCCACCCACTTACGGGGGGCGAAGCACCGACCGGCGCCCGGAGGACGGCGACGAGGGGCGCGCCCCCCGGCCTGGCAGCGTCGCGCCTCTGTTATCGTCATTGCGGCCTCGGAAGGGGCGCGCGCCGGGGGGGCAGCGATACTCGATGGACGCCAGCGAGACGACAGTCGCAGGCCCCGGGCCGGTGTCCAGCCCGGCACGGCGCCTGCTCGCCTATGCGGTGCACGGCTTCACGGCCAGCGGCGCGGTCCTCGGGGTACTCGCGCTGCTCGCCGTGCTGCGCGGCGACCTCGCCACCGCCACCGTCTACCTGCTCGTCACCCTCGCCATCGATTCGGTCGACGGCTCGATCGCCCGGCGCGTGGGCGTCACCGTGCACGCGCCACGAATAGACGGGCGTCGCATGGACGACATCGTCGACTTCCTGAACTTCGTGATCGTCCCGGTCGTCTTCATGGTGCAGGCGGGCAGCCTGCCCTCGCCCGCCTGGATCGTGCTGCCGGTGGTGTCGAGCGCATTCGGGTTCTCGCGCCGCGACGCCAAGACCGACGACGACTTCTTTCTCGGCTGGCCGTCGTACTGGAACGTGCTGGCCTTCTACCTCTGGCTGCTCGACCTCTCTCCGGCTGCCGGAGCCGCCTGGGTGGTGGGCCTGTCGATCGCGATCTTCCTACCCTGGAAGTACATCTATCCCAGCAAGCTGGCCGACCCGCTGCTGCGCCACGGGGTGAGCTGGTCGGGCATGCTCTGGGCCGTGCTGATCGGGGTCGCAGCGCTCTCGCCCGACCTGGCCGAGCGCTTCTACCTGGTGCAGATCTCTCTCGCCTACCCGGCCGCGTACGTCGGCCTTTCGCTCTGGCTCGGAGGCTGGGGGCGAAGCTGACAGTGCGCACACGTGTGGCATGCTCGGGATGATGTCCTCCGCCACACCCCACACCGGCGCGCTGCTCGTCAACACCGGAACACCCGATTCACCGACGCCGCGCGACGTGCGGCGCTACCTGGCCGAGTTCCTCTCGGATCCGCGTGTCCTCGACATGCCGGCCCCGCTTCGCTGGCTGCTGCTGCACGGGGTGATCCTGCGCACGCGACCGCGAAGGTCGGCGGCCGCCTACGCGGAGATCTGGCAGCCGGAAGGATCGCCGCTGCTGATCCACGGCCGGGCGCTGCGCGAGCGCGTCGAGAAGGCGCTGGATCCCGACATGCCCGTGGCGCTGGGCATGCGGTACGGCCGGCCCGGGGTCGACCAGGCGCTGGCCGAGCTGGTTGCCGCCGGCGCGCGGCGCATCGTCGTGCTGCCGCTCTTTCCGCAGTACTCCGAGGCGGCCACCGGCTCTGCACTGGCGCACGTGCGCGAGCGGGCCCAGCGCCTCGACCCGGGCCTCGAGTTGGTCGAGATCGCCGAGTTCCATGCGGATCCGGGCTTCGTCGGGACGGTTGCCGAGCTGGCCCGCCCCGTCATCCAGGGCATCGACGCCGAGCACCTGCTGCTCAGCTACCACGGGCTCCCCGAGTCCCAGGTGCGCCGCCAGCCCGGCTGCCTCGAAACCCCGCACTGCTGCGAGATCCCGGGGCCGAGCTTCGGCGCCTGCTACCGCGCCCAGTGCTTCGCGACCAGCCGCGCCATCGGGCAGGCGCTCGACCTCGATGGCGAGCGCGTCACGGTGGCCTTCCAGTCGCGCCTCGGCCGGGCGCGCTGGATCGAGCCCTACACCGACGCGGTGCTGGGCACGCTGCTCGAGCGCGGCGTCCGGCGGCTCGCGGTGGTGTGCCCGGCCTTCGTGGCCGACTGCCTCGAGACCCTCGAGGAAATCGGGCTGCGTCTGCGCGAAGACTGGCTGTCGCGGGGCGGCGAGGCCTTCGGCCTGGTCCCCTGCGTGAACGCCGAGCCGACTTGGGCCGAGGCCGTCGCGCGGATGCTGCGCAAGGCGGCAGGCTCCTAGAGCCCGCGCACCGCCTCGCTGAACGCCCGCACGCCCTCGACCGGGGTCGACGGCAGGCAGCCGTGGCCCAGGTTCGCGATGTAGCCCCGCGCCGGCGACGCGACGGCTGCCATCTCGCGCACCAGCTCGGCGATGCGTGCCGGCGGCGCCGAGAGCGCGCACGGGTCGAGGTTGCCCTGCAACGACACGCGCTGGCCGTGGCGCTTGGCGGCGTCGGCAAGATCGGCCCGCCAGTCGAGCGAGATCACGTCGGGACCGGCCTCGACCATCTCGTCCACGACGTGCGCGCCGTCGTTCACGTAGAGGATGAACGGCGCAGACTCCCGGTCGACGCCGGCAATGATCTCCCGGTGGAAGGGCAGCACCCACTCGCGGTACTCGGCGCGGGACAGCAGCCCCGCCCAGGTGTCGAAGAGCTGCACGGCGTGGGCGCCCGCGGCGATCTGGGCGTTCAGGTAGCCGATCGTCATCTCGGTGAGGCGCTCGAGCAGCGCGCGCAGCACGTCGGGCTCTCGATGGAGCAGCCGCTTCACGACCTCGAAGTGACGGGAGCCGCCGCCCTCGACCAGATAGGCGGCCAGGGTGAACGGCGCACCCGCGAAGCCGAGAACGGGCACCCGCCGCTCGGCGGTCCGCGCACGCAGCTCGCGCAGGATCTCGAACACGAACGGAACGGACGCGTGCGGGTCGGGCACCTCGAGCGCGCGCACCTGAGCGAGAGTGCGGACCGGATCGGCGACGACCGGGCCCGGCGCGAAGTCGACGTCGACCCCCATCCCTGGAATCGGCGTGAAGATGTCCTGGAACATGATCACGGCCTCGCTGCCCACGAGGTCGATCGGCTGCAACGAGACCGTGACCGCGCGCTCGACGTCGCGGCACATCTCCATGAAGGTGACGCCCTCGCGCACCTTCCGGTACTCGGGCAGATAGCGCCCGGCCTGCCGCATCAGCCACACGGGCGGGCGGTCGACGGGCTCGCCGCGGCACGTGCGCAGCAGGCGCTCCTCGGGCGTGAGGCTCACGAATTCTCCATCGGCCGGGGCCGCGACCGGATCAATACCGAGACAGCCGCGCCCAGCGATCGCGGTGGAAGGCCGCGTCGCCGAAGGTCAGCTCGGCGGCCCGCGCACGCTTCATGTATAGGCCGATGTCGTACTCGTCGGTCATGCCGACGCCGCCGAACATCTGCACACCCTCGTTGGCGGCGAGCACGTAGGCGTCCGAGCAGCGCGCCTTGGTGAGGCTCACGAGCCTGGCGACGTCGGCTGCGCCCTCGTCCACGGCACGCGCAGCCGCCATCACGCAAGAGCGCGAGAGCTCGATCTCCATGAAGACCCGGGCCGCGCGGTGCTTCAACCCCTGGAACGTGCCGATCCGGGTGTCGAACTGCTCGCGCTCCTTCAGGTAGTCGACGGTCATCTCGAAGGCCTGCGACATCCCGCCGAGCATCTCGGCGCAGAGCACGACGGTGCCCCGATCGACGATCCGCTCGAGAGCCTCGCCACATCCCCCGGCCTCGCCGAGCACGCCCGAGGCCGGCACCGCGACGTCCTGCAGCTCGACGATCGCCGCGTTGCGCGAGTCGAGGCGCGTCTGCCGCTCGGTCGAGAGGCCCGCCGCGTCCGCCGGCACCAGGAAGAGGCCGATGCCGGCGGCGTCGCCCGGCTCGCCGGCGGTGCGCGCCGCCACCACGTAGCCGTCCGCCGCATGGCCGTCGAGCACCTGCACCTTCCGGCCACTCAGCACGAAGCCGTCGCCGTCGGGCCGGGCGGCGGTCGCGATGCGGTGGACGTCGTAGCGGGTCTCGGGCTCGGCGTGCGCGAAGGCCAGCACGCGGTCGCCGGCGGCGAGCGGCGCCAGCCACTCGGCCTGCTGCGCCTCGCTGCCGAGCTCGGCGATCGCCGTCCCGGCGAGTCCGACGCTCGACACGAACGGCTCGGGGGCCAGCGTGCGCCCGAGCGCCTCGACGACCACGACGAGCTCGGCGAGCCCCATGCCCGCACCTCCCACCGACTCGGGGAGCGGGATACCCACCCAGCCGAGCTCGGCCATCTCCTTCCAGAGCGCACGCGAGTAGCCGACCGGGTCGGCGTCGTCGCGCAGGGCGCGCATGCGCGCGACCGGCGACTGCTCGGCCACGAAGTCGTTGGCCGTCTTCGCAATGAGTTCCTGGTCCTCGCTGAGTACCAGCTGCATCTCGGATCTCCTCGAGGGCCGCGCGCCCGGGGCGCCGGCCGATCGGATTTCAGTCGGGCAGGCCCAGCACACGCTTGGCGATGATGTTCAGCTGGACTTCCGAAGTGCCGCCCTCGATCGAGTTGCCACGCGAGCGCAGCCAGTCGCGGGTCAGCGCCAGCTCGTCCTCGTCGAAGCCCGGCCCCTCCCATCCGAGGGCCTGCGGGCCGGCAATCCGCACCGACAGCTCGTTGCGCCGCATGTTGATCTCGGTGCCGTAGATCTTGAACATCGAGCTCTCGGGACCCGGCTGCTGGCCCGCCTTGGCGGCGTCCCTGGCGCGCTGCACGGTCAGCCCGAAGGCGCGGGTGTCCATCTCGTTCTGCGCGACCTGGTCGCGCGCGATCGGATCGGCGACGCGGCCTTCCTGCTCGCCAAGGTACCGGGCGGCGTGGTCGGCCAGCACGCTCCGCGTGCGCCGGGCGCCGCCACGGGCGCCCGCGCCGAAGGTATCGGCGATCATCGTGCGCTCGTGGCCGAGCAGCGCCTTGGCGACCGTCCAGCCGGCGTTGATCTCACTGATCACGTTCCGGACCGGCACGCGCACCTCCTGCAGGTGCGTCTCGCAGAAGGGCGACTTGCCGCTGATCAGCAGGATCGGGCTCACGCTGACGCCCGGCGTATCCATGTCGATCAGGATGAAGGTGATGCCCTCCTGCTTCTTGGCGTCGGGGTCGGTGCGCACCAGACAGAAGATCCAGTCGGCCTGATCGGCGTACGAGGTCCAGACCTTGGTGCCCGTAATGACGAAGTCGTCGCCGTCGCGGACCGCGCGGGTCTGCAGCGAGGCCAGGTCCGAGCCCGCGCCGGGCTCGGAGTAGCCCTGGCACCAGCGGATCTCGCCCCGCACGATGCGCGGAATGTGCTCCTTCTTCTGATCCTCGGTGCCGAAGCGCAGCAGGGTCGGGCCGATCATCGTGAGGCCGAAGCCGATCAGCGGCGGCGGAATCCGCAGCGACGCCATCTCCTGACTCAGCACCTTGGCCTCTTCGTTCGAGAGGCCGCCCCCGCCGTACTCGGTCGGCCAGGTCGGCGCCGTCCAGCCCTTCTCCGCCATGCGGTCCAGCCAGACCTTCATGTCGGGGTTCGGATAGACGGCCTTGCGGCCACCCCAGTTGCCGTCGATGTCGGTGAATTTCGCGTTCACCAGCGACTCGGGGGCGTTCGCCTCGAGCCACTCGCGCGTCTCGCGGCGGAAGGTCTCCAGATCGGACATGGCGGTGCCTCGCTCTCTCTCAGTGCCGGCGTACGTCGCGGGAGCGGGACGCCGGAGGCGGGGTGGCGGCGGGTGGCGCCGGGTGGCTTCGGGGGATCGGGATTGTAACGACGCGGACGGGATCCGCCCGGCAAGAGATGGACGCCCGGGCGGCGGCTACCCTCCACGACCGGAGCATCGCGTCGGCCGATCGGCGGCCTGACGCGCAGACGCGCCGGGGCGGATTGCGCCCGAGGCGCACCGGGAAGCCGAACACCGTGAAGATCGTCCTCGCGAGCCCCCGCGGCTTCTGTGCCGGCGTCGATCGCGCCATCGAGATCGTCGAGCGGGCACTCGCGCGGTCGAGCGAGCCCGTGTACGTGCGCCACGAGATCGTGCACAACCGCCACGTCGTCGACGATCTGCGCGAGAAGGGGGCCGTCTTCGTCGACGACCCCGAGCAGGCGCCCCGCGGCGCCGAGTTGATCTACAGCGCCCATGGCGTCTCGCCCCGGGTGCGC
This sequence comes from uncultured Spirochaetaceae bacterium, assembly GCA_964515335.1. Classification (GTDB taxonomy): domain Bacteria; phylum Myxococcota_A; class UBA9160; order UBA9160; family UBA4427; genus TMED88. The sequence goes on along the minus strand of CAZETS010000060.1, from coordinate 26,666 downwards.
GAGCGGGCGGCCGGCCAGGCGCTGCGCACCATCGACGCCACCTGCCCACTCGTCACCAAGGTGCACAACGAGGTGCAGCGCATGTGCGGCGAAGGACTCGACGTCGTGATGATCGGGCATGCCGGTCACGTCGAGGTGGAGGGCACGATGGGGCAGGCGCCGGGCCGCATGCACCTGGTCCAGAACGTCGAGGACGTGGCCCACCTCGAGGTCGGCGACCCGGGGCGGCTCGGCTGCGTGACGCAGACGACCCTCTCGGTCGACGACACCCGCGAGATCATGGAGGCGCTGCGCGTGCGCTTCCCGGAGATCGTCCTGCCGCGACGGGACGACATCTGCTACGCGACGCAGAACCGCCAGGACGCCGTCAAACAGCTCGCCCGGATCGCGCAGCTGGTTCTGGTGGTGGGCGCCCCGGCCTCGTCGAACAGCAACCGGCTCGTCGAGGTGGCGACCCGACTGGATGTGGCGAGCCACCTGATCACCTCGGCGGACGACATCGATCCCGGCTGGCTCGAGGGCGTCGGCTGCGTGGGCGTGACGGCCGGCGCGTCGACCCCCGAGTTCCTGGTCGAGCAGGTGGTGGAGCGCCTGGCGAGCCTCGCGGAGGATGCCGAGGTCACCTCACTCCCGGAGATCGACGAGGGCATGCACTTCAAGCTACCGGCCGAGCTGCGCGAAGGTCCACCGATCAGGTAGCCTGCGCGCCGCATGCGGGACCCCGACGAGCCACGACCGACCGCGGCGCGGCCGCCCGTCGACGAGGAGCCGTCCCGGGACACCCGCGACGCCGCCCACGAGGTCGAGAGCGAGATCGAAGAACTCGGCGACCCGGAGGCGGGCCCCGGGCTGCCCTCGACGACCCTCGCGGCCCGCGGCCGCGTGGTCGACCACGCCACTGCGCCCCCCCCGCCGGCGATCGACGACCAGCCGCCCCGCGTCTCCGAAATCGTCCGGCTCGGCTGGCCGGTGATGCTGTCGCAGGTGCTCGTCTCGATCACCGGCCTCGTCGACCGCGCGATGATCGGGCGTCTCGGCGGCGACGAGGGCTCCGCGGTCGCGCTGGCCGCGGTCGGCTACGCGACGCAGTTCTTCTGGCTGATCCAGTCGGCGCTCTTCGCGGTGGGGCTCGCCTGCGTGGCGCTGATGGCCCGCGCGATCGGCGCGCGCGACCCCGCCCGGTCCCGCCAGGCGCTGGCCGCCTCGATGCAGGTCTCGATGGTGGTCACGGTCGTGTTCACCTCGATCATCCTGGCCGCGCCGCGTCCGCTGCTCGGCTTGCTCGGCGCCACGCCCGAGGTGATCGACTCCGGGCTCGAGTACCTGCAGCTGGTGATCGGCTCGTCGGTGCTGCTGGCGGTGACGCTCACCTTCGACAGCGCGCTGCGGGCCAACCGCGACACGCGCACGCCGATGCTCGTGTCGCTGGTGGTCGCCGGCGTGAAGCTCGCACTGAACGCCGTCCTGATCTTCGGCGCCCTCGGCTTTCCGCGACTCGGCCTGGCCGGCGCGGGCCTCGCGACCGCGATCTCCCAGGGGGTGGGGCTGCTCCTCTACCTGCTGGTCCTGCGGCGCATCCCGGCCGGCTCCCCGGTGTCCTTCCGCTGGCGGTCGATGCTGCGGCGCTCGCCCCTGATCGGCCAACTCGTGCGGGTCTCGGCACCGGGCATCGCCGAGCGCGTCATCCTGAACCTCGGCCTGCTGTCGTACTTCTGGGTACTGAGTCGCTACTACGGCACGCTCGCCGTCGCCGCGTACACGGTGGGCGTGCCCCTGCTCTCCTTCTCGTGGATTCCGGGCGGCGGCTACGCGCAGTCGTGCGCGACGCTGGTGGGGCAGCGCCTCGGAGCGCGCGACCGGGCTGGAGCGCGAACCGTGGGCGTGCAGACCGCCTGGCTCGCTATCGGCACCGCGGTCCCGCTCGGTCTCCTGTTCGGTGCGCTGCGCACTTCGTTGGCCGAGCTGTTCACCGACGATGCAGCGGTGGTAGCAGCGATCGGGCCGTTCATGCTGGCCCTGGCGATCGGCCAGCCCTTCCTCCAGCTGCACTTCGCGCTGGGCGGCGCTCACCGCGGCGCTGGCGACACCTGGACACCCCTCGTCGCCGCGACGATCGGCAACTGGTTGATTCGCGTCCCGGTGGCGGTGGTCGCAGCCGCCGTCTTCGACGCGGAGGTGGTGTGGGTCTGGTACGCCCTGGTGCTCGATCACCTGTCGCGGGCATTGCTCTTGTGGTGGAGCTTCAGACGGGGACGCTGGATGACGCGACTCGACTGAATCGGCTGCCGGCGAGTACCTGGTCGAGTCCGAGCACCGACGTGCCGATCAGGACGAACCTGACCGACGCTTAGGGCTTTGCCCTGAGCGGAGTCTGTTTTTGCCCGAGACGGGGACCGAGACGGCGCAATTGTGCCGTTCGCGCCCGCGGAGCGCGGTCCCCGAGGGTGCAGAGAAGGCGGCGGTCAGCTCTGCTGGTCGGACTCGGGATACGAGAAGCCGAAGCCGTCGGGGTCGGCGTCCACCCGCACGCGGCCACCCTTCGTGAGCCGGCCGAACAGGATCTCGTCGGAGAGCGGGTCCTGGATCTCTTTCTCGATCACGCGGCCGAGCGGGCGGGCCCCGAAATCCCGGTCGTACCCCTTCTCGGCGAGGCGCTGCCGGGCGGCCGGCGTCAGCTCGATCCGGATCTTGCGTTCGGCGAGCTGCGCTTCCATCTCGCGCACGAACTTGTCGACGACGCGCTCCATCACTTCGGGGGCGAGGTTGTCGAAGCGCACGATCTCGTCGAGGCGGTTGCGGAACTCGGGGCTGAAGAGCTTGTCGATCTCGCGACTACCGTCGCCGGCTCGCTGTCCGCTGAAGCCGATCGCCTGGTTGGCCATCTCCCGCGCGCCGGCGTTGGACGTCATGATGAGCGTGACGTGCCGGAAGTCGGCCTCGCGGCCCTGGTTGTCGGTGAGTGTCGCGTGGTCCATCACCTGCAGCAGGACGTCGAAGATGTCGGGATGCGCCTTCTCGATCTCGTCGAGCAGCAGCACCGCATACGGGTGCTTGCGGATCTCCTCGATCAGGATGCCTCCCTGGTCGTAGCCCACGTAGCCTGGCGGCGCGCCGATCAGCCGCGAGACGGCGTGCTTCTCCATGTACTCACTCATGTCGAAGCGGATGAAGGGCACCCCGAGCGAGCTGGCGAGTTGCTTGGACAGCTCGGTCTTGCCGACGCCGGTGGGGCCGACGAAGAGGAACGAGCCGATCGGGCGGTCGGCGCCGCCGAGGCCTGCCCGCGAGCGCTTGATGGCCCGGGCGACCGCGCGCACCGCTCCGTCCTGGCCGAAGACCATCTTCTTGAGGTCGTCCTCGAGGCCCACGAGCCGCCGGCTCTCGTTGCCCGCGGTGCGCTCGAGAGGCACCCGCGCCATGCGAGCGACGACCGACTCGACGTCGCGCACCCCGACAGTCTTGCGCGACTTGCCGGTCGGGCGCAGGCGCACAGTCGCGCCGGCTTCGTCCATCACGTCGATCGCCTTGTCGGGCAGGAAGCGCTCGTTGATGTGGCGGATCGCGAGATCCACACAGGCCTTGAGGGCCCCGCCGGTGTAGCGGATGCCGTGATGCTCCTCGTAGCGGGGGGCGAGGCCGCGCAGGATGCGCACGCACTCCTCCTCGCTCGGCTCGGGAACGTCGACCTTCTGGAAGCGCCGGGAGAGGGCGCGGTCGCGCTCGAAGTGCCGATACTCCTGATAGGTGGTCGACCCCATACAGCGCAGGGTGCCGTCGGCGAGGCCGGGCTTCAGCATGTTCGAAGCGTCGACCGTGGTGCCCTGGGCGGAGCCGGCGCCGAGGATGGTGTGGATCTCGTCGATGAAGAGGATCGCCTTCTCGCGCTCGTCGAGCGCGCCGAGCAGGGCCTTGAAGCGCGCCTCGAAGTCGCCGCGATAGCGTGTGCCCGCGAGCAGCGCACCGATGTCGAGCGAGTAGATCTCGACGCTCTCGAGTTCGGCAGGCACGCGGCCCTCGTGGACGCGCAACGCCAGGCCCTCGGCGAGCGCCGTCTTGCCGACGCCCGTCTCGCCGACGAAGATCGGATTGTTCTTGCGGCGCCGCGCCAGGATGTGGATGGCCCGGTCGAGCTCGGCGGCTCGGCCGATCATCGGGTCGAGGCGCCCCTGGGCGGCCCGCTCCGTGAGGTTCGTCGTGAAGGCCTCGAGCGGATCGGCCGCCGCCTCCTCGTCCTCCTCGCCGCCGACCCCGGTGCGGGCGCCGCCAGGGCCGCGCGCCGGCGAGGCGTTGCCGCCGGTCAGCTTCGACTCGCCGTGCGAGATGTATCGCATCAGATCGAGCCGGGTGACGTCCTGGGCGCGCAGCAGGTTGATCGCGAAGGAGTCGGGCTCCTGGTACAGCGCGACGAGCAGGTCGGAGATGTCGACCTGCTCCTTCTCGGCATTCTCGCTGTGATCGAGGGCGTGCTGCACGACGCGGTGGAAGGCGAGGGTCTGGAGGGTGTCGACGGGCTCGTCGCCAGGAACCTGGTCGAGGTCTTCGTCGAAGAACTTCTCGAGGTCGCGCTTGAGCGCCTCGACGTCCGCCCCCGAGTGCTCGAGGATGCTCTTGCCTTCGTCCGACCAGAGCAACGCGAACAGCAGGTGCTCGATGGTCAGGTAGGCGTGCCGCCGCTCGACGGCCTCCCGATGGGCCGCCTGCAGGGTCAACTGCAGCTCGCGTCCGATCCCGCTCATTCCTTCTCCACTCCGGCCCGCAGCGGGTAGCCGCGGCCCTCCGCCGCCTGATGGACCGCCGCGACCTTCGTCTCCGCCACCTCGAGCACGAACACCCCTGCCACCCCCAATCCCGAGCGATGGATCTGCAGCATGATCTGCGTCGCCGCCGCCGGGCTCTTGCCGAAGATCCTCTCGAGGATCGTCACGACGAACTCCATGGGGGTGAAGTCGTCGTTGTAGAGGATGACCTTGTATCGGTCGGGCCGCGCGACTTTCTTGCGAACTTCCGTCGCGAGGCCGCCCTCGGGGCCGCCATCGCCCGCCCCGGGCCCGCCGGGCGGTGCGCCCTCCCCCCCGGAGGCGCTCGCAAGCCGTAATCGTCTATCGCTGGTCCACATGACTTCGGCGGCGGTCCGCGGGACCAATGTAGCCCAGGGGACCGGTGGCGCGCCGACCGGGGCCGAGCCGATAGACTGACGAGCCATGGCGGAGCTTTCGCTCGAGGAGGGGGTCGCCTCACTGGACGCCGGGGAGTGGAACGCACTCGTCGCCGACGGCTCCCCTTTTCTCGAGTGGGAGTGGCTCTCGTCCCTCGAGCGCGCGGGTTCCCTCGACCCCGACACGGGCTGGCACGCGCGCCCCCTGGTGGCGCGCGAGGACGGCCGACTCGTCGCGGCCTGCCCGCTGTACATCAAGCTCCACAGCGAGGGCGAGTTCGTCTTCGACTGGAGCTGGGCCGACGCCGCGGCTCGCGCCGGGATCGACTACTACCCGAAAATCCTCGTCGGCGTACCGTTCACTCCGGTCACCGGCGCCCGGCTGCTGGTGGCCGACGGCGAGGACCGGGTGCGTTGGTGCTCGCTGCTCGCCGACGCCCTGCGCTCGACCTGCCTGGGCAACGACCTCTCGGGCGTCCACGTGAACTTCTGCCTCGAGGACGAAGCCCGCGCCCTCGAATCCGAGGGCTGGATGCTGCGTCGCGGCCTCCAGTACCACTGGCTGAACGAGGACTTCGATTCGTTCGACGATTACCTGGCCAGGTTCCGCAGCAAGCGGCGCAACCAGATCCGCCGCGAGCGGCGTGAGATCGAGCGACAGGACGTAGTGATCGAGACGTTCACCGGCGACGAGATCCCCGACGAGCTGATCGGGCCCATGTACGGCTTCTACGTGGCCACCGTCCGGGCCCACTACTGGGGCCGGCAGTACCTCAACCGCAGCGCCTTCGATGAGCTCGCCGAGCGCTTCCGCGACCGCCTGGTCTTCGTCGTCGCTCGGCACGCCGGCGAGTGGATCGCCGGCACCTTCAACGTCCGCAAGGGCGACGCCCTCTACGGCCGCTACTGGGGGGCGACCACCGAGCTGCGCCACCTGCACTTCAACGTCTGCTACTACGCGGCCATCGAGTACTGCATCGAGCACGGCCTCTCCCGCTTCGAGCCGGGCGCGGGCGGCGCCTACAAGCAGCTGCGCGGCTTCGACGCCCGCCCGACCCGTAGCGCCCACTTCATCAGCGACCCCCGCCTGGCCGCCGCCATCGAGCGTTTCCTCGAGGCCGAGCGCGATGAGGTCGGCGAAACCATCGACTTCTACAACGAGCGCAGCGCCCTCAAGCCCGGGTAGCCCGCCCGGCCCGCACCTGCCTCAGCGCCCGAACGAGCGCCCGCCGGCCGGGGGCCCGGCCCGGCGCGCCGCCTGCAGTCGCGCGAAGTCGTCACCGGCGTGGTAGGAGGATCGCGTGAACGGCGTCGAGGCGACCAGCAGGAACCCCCGCTCGCGGCCCGCGCTCGCGTAGGCGTCGAACTCTTGCGGGTGCACGTAGCGCGCCACCGGCGCGTGGCGCGGCGTCGGCCGCAGATACTGGCCGATCGTCAGGAAGTCGACGTCGGCCGCCCGCAGGTCGTCCATCAGCGCGAGCACCTCGTCCCGCTCCTCGCCGAGACCGACCATGATCCCCGACTTCGTGAAGAGGCGCGGGTCGATCGACTTGGCGCGCGCGAGCAGGCCGAGAGAGTGACGGTAGTCGGCGCCGGGACGGATGCGCCGGTAGCGAGAGGGGACCGTCTCGAGATTGTGGTTGAAGACGTCGGGGCCCGCGCGCACGACCGACTCGAGGGCTGCGGCCGGCTTGCGCCGGAAATCGGGCGTCAGCACCTCGACGGTGGTCCGGGGCGCGCGCTCGCGCAGCGCCTCGATGCAGGCGGCGAAGTGACTCGCCCCGCCGTCGTCGAGATCGTCGCGGTCGACCGAAGTGACGACGACGTGGGACAGCCCCGAGCGCGCCACCGACTCGGCGAGGCGCCGCGGCTCGTCGGCGTCGACGGGATCGGGGCGTCCGGTGGCCACGTTGCAGAACGCGCAGGCGCGCGTGCAGACGCTGCCGAGCACCATCACGGTGGCGTGCCCCTGCGACCAGCATTCGGAGAGGTTCGGGCAGGCGGCCTCCTCGCAGACCGTATTCAGCCCGAGGTCGCGCACCAGCGAACGGGTGGCGTCGACGTGCGCGTTCGCGCGCAGTCGCACCCGCAGCCACGGCGGCTTACGGCCGCGCGCCGGCTCGCCGCCCGCGGATTCCCTGTCGAGGTGCTCGGTCAATCACCCGTCCGCCCGGGCCGGATCCAGCTCAGATGTGGATCGCCCTTCCGTATGCAGAGAGTACCGACTCGTGCATCATCTCGGACAGCGTCGGGTGAGCGAACACCGTCTGCATCAGCTCGGCCTCGGTGGTCTCGAGGTTCATCGCCACCACGAACCCCTGGATCAGCTCGGTCACCTCTGCCCCGACCATGTGGGCGCCGAGCAGCTCGCCGGTGCCCGCGTCGAAGACCGTCTTGATCAGCCCGTCGGTCTCGCCGAGGGCGATCGCCTTGCCGTTGCCCACGTACGGGAAGCGGCCGACACGCACCTCGTGGCCCGCCTCGATGGCGGCGGCCTCGGTGAGTCCGACGCTCGCGATCTGCGGCCGGCAGTAGGTGCAGCCGGGAATGCGCCTCGTGTCGAGGGGATGCGCGCCGGCGACGCCGGCGATGCGCTCGGCGGCGATGACGCCCTCGTGGGTCGCCTTGTGGGCCAGCCAGGGCGGGCCCGTCAGGTCTCCGATCGCGAAGACCCCGGGCTCACCGGTCTCGCACCACTCGTTGGTGACGACGTGGGCGCGGTCGACCTCGACGCCGCTGCCCTCGAGTCCGAGGTTCTCGACGTTGCCGACGATGCCCACCGCCAGGATCACGCGATCGACGCTGAGGCTCTCGACCTCGCCTCCCTCGTGGGTGATCTCGGCGGTCGCCCCCTCGTCGCTCCGGTCGAGCTTCGAGACGGTCGCGCCCGGAATCAGACGGATGCCCTGGCGGGTGAACTGCTTGGCGGCGGCGGCGGAGATCTCCTCGTCCTCGACCGGAAGGATCCGCGGCAGCATCTCGACCACGGTCACCTCCGCACCGAGGTCGCGGTAGAAGCTCGCGAACTCCATCCCGATGGCCCCCGAGCCCACGACCAGCAGCGACCCGGGCATCTGCTCGGGCACCATCGCCTCCTTGTAGGTCCAGACGATCTTGCCGTCGGGCTCGAGCCCGGGCAGCACGCGCGGCCGCGCCCCGGTGGCGAGCACGATGTGGCGGGCCGAGAGCGTCGTCTCGCCACCGTCCTGCTCGACGACCACGCGCCCGCCGCCGCCGAGCCGGCCGTGGCCGTCGATCACCTCGACCTGGTTCTTCTTGAGCAGCGATTTGACGCCGGTGTTCAGCCGCTTGGCGACCTTGCGCGAGCGCTTGACGACCGCGCCGATGTCGAAGGAGACGTCGCTGGCCGTGAAGCCGAACTCGCCGAGCCGGCCGAGCAGATGACCGACCTCGCTGGAGCGCAGCAGCGCCTTGGTGGGGATGCATCCCCAGTTGAGGCAGATGCCGCCGAGGTGCTCACGCTCGACGAGCGCCACCGTGAGCCCGAGTTGGCGCGCACGGATCGCCGCCGGGTACCCGCCGGGCCCGCCACCGATCACCACCACGTCGTAGGTCGTCTCGGACATCCGTTCGAAGCTCCTCTGCTCGCCGCCTCTCCATAGCATGTCACCGGCCGCGGAGCCTCGACCAGCCCGGCCCCGGGCGGTCGGCTACCCTGGCGCGCACGGCAGGCCCTTCGAACCACTCAGCGGTCACTCCCGATGGCACACGCAAAACTCGACGGTCTGGATCTCGACGTCCTCCACGCGCGCAAGAGCGAGAAGTGGCACACCCATCCCCCGGAGATCCTGCCGGCCTGGGTGGCCGAGATGGACTTTCCGCTGGCCGCACCGATCGAGCGCCTGCTGCGCGACTCCGTCGACCGTTGGGACATCGGCTACCCGATCGCCCCGGTTGACACGGGCCTGCGCGAGGCGTTTGCCGAGCGAATGGCCGATCGCTTCGACTGGGTGATCGACCCGACGCGCGTCGAGATCCTATCCGAGGTGGTACAGGGGCTGTACATCGGCCTGATGGCGTACGCCGGCGAGGGCGACGGCGCGATCGTCCAGACGCCGATCTACGCGCCCTTCCTCGGCGCGGTGGCCGAGACGGGGCGGCGGCTCGACGAGAACCGGCTGCTCGCGGGAGACGACCGCTGGGAGATCGACTGGGAGGGCCTCGAGGCCTGTGTGGACGAGCGCACGCGGGTTTTCCTGCTCTGCAATCCCCACAACCCGAGCGGTCGGGTTTTCGGCCGACCCGAGCTCGAGCGGATCGCCGAGGCGGCGCTCCGACACGATCTCGTGGTGATCAGCGACGAAATCCACGCCGATCTCGTCTTCGACGGCCGCCGTCACGTGCCCTTCGCGTCGCTCTCACCCGAAATCGAGGCGCGCACGGTCACACTCAACTCCGCCTCGAAGTCGTTCAACATCCCCGGGCTGCGCTGCGCGCTCGCGCACTTCGGCAGCGAAACGCTGCAGGAGCGTTTCGACTCCGTCATCCCGCGCCACGTCCGCGGCGGACTCGGCATCCTCGGCCTGTACGCCACGATTGCCGCCTGGCGCGAGGGGCAGCCGTGGCTCGACGAGGTGGTCGCCTACCTGCAGGCCAATCGCGACCACGTCGGACGGGTGCTGGCCGAGCGTTTTCCGGCGATCCGTAGCTACGCGCCCGAGGGCACGTACATGAGCTTCCTCGACTGCACGGCCCTCGAGTTGGGACCGTCACCGGCCCAGCACTTCTACGACCACGGCCGCGTCGGGCTGAGCGACGGCAGGGTCTTCGGCGCGGGCTTCGAGCAGTTCGTGCGCCTCAACTACGCGACCTCGCGCGAGATCCTCGACCAGGTCTTCGACCGGATGGCGGCGGCGCTCTGAGACGCGGCTGACAGCGATGAGCGCACCCACATCCCAGCACGACCACGTGTCGACACATGCCCACAGCCACGGCTTCGGCTCGGGTTCAACCGGCAGCCAGCAACGGCTGGTGGTGGTGCTCGGCCTGGCGATCACCTTCGCGGTCGCCGAGCTGATCGGCGGCTGGTGGACCGGCTCGCTGGCGCTCCTCGCCGACGCCTTCCACCTGGTTTCGGACGTCGCCGCCCTCGCGATCAGCGCCTTCGCGGCCTGGATGACCGGGCGGCCGTCGAGCGCGCAGCGCACCTTCGGTCACAGCCGCGCCGAGATCATCGCCGCCCTGGCGAATGGCGTCGGGCTGGCGGCCGCGGCGCTGATCATCATGTACAACGCGACGCTGCGTATCGGCGCGCCCGCCGACGTGAACGGGCTCGGCGTCGTCGCGTTCGCGTCCGGCGCGCTCCTCTACGAAGGCATCAGCCTGTGGATCCTGCACGCCGGCGCGCAGGACAACCTGAACGTGCGCGGCGCGTTCCTGCACGTGCTGAGCGACGCGCTCGGCAGCCTCGGCGCGATCGCGGCGGGCCTCTGCATCTGGGCCTTCGGCTGGGCCTGGGCCGACCCGGCGGCCTCGCTGCTGATCAGCGTGCTGGTGCTGCACTCGGCCTGGCGGTTGGTCGGCGAGGCGCTGGACGTGCTGATGGAGACGGCGCCGGGCCACCTCGACGTCAACGAGATCCGCGACGCGGTGCGGGCGCTCCCGGCAGTCGCCGGCGTCCACGACCTGCACGTCTGGACGGTGGGCAGCGGCGAGGTGTGCCTCGCGACGCACGTGGTGGAGGCCACAGGGGGAGACGGCCCGCGGGCCCTGGCCGAAACGCGAAGCCTCCTGCGTGAGCGCTTCGCGATCACCCACACCACGATCCAGGTAGAGCCGGCCGGCGAGGGGCCGGACCCGGCCGGATTGGCCGACCCGGGCTGCGAGGGCGCCTGCCCCGACTGATCGGAGCGAGACGCCCGTCTAGCGGAAGGCGGCCTCGATCCGGTCGAGCACGGCCGTCTCCTCCGAAGACACCGCGCCGGCGCCGAGGAACCCGCCGGCCACCTCCGCGATTTCACGCGCGCGTCCGACCACCCCGCGCGCGACCGCGCGGCGCTCTTCGTCGCCGAGATCGGCGTACAGGCAGCGGGCGTACTCGATCCAGGCTTCGAGCATCCGCTCGCCCGCCGGCTTGCTGCCCAGCATGCGTTCGAGCATCTCGTACGCCGGCGTTCCCTTTGCGATGCCCCGCTCGCTGGCGGCGCGCAGCACCGCGGCCCGCTCCGTCGCCTCGATGCCCCCGCTCTGCCAGGCGACGGCGACCAGCGGCGCCAGGTTGAAGGCCATCAGCGTCTGGGCGCTCACGCCCGCGTCGACGAGTCGAGCGAGCACGCCCTCGTCTTCGATGCCCGAGATGGCCCTCAGATCCTCCAGCGTGCGCTCCTGAGCCTCGACCTCGCGCAGGTGCGTCAGCATCTCCTGGTCGCGCTCGAAGAAGAACTCATCCTCGAGCGTCAGACTGCGCTCGTCCCGCCTGGACCGCGTCGACATGTTTCCCTCCTCCCGGTGGCTCGTGCGCGACGGATCGTACTCCGCCACGCTTCATTGACAAGAAATTCTTCGCCGCTCCGCCGCCGCTGGCTATTCGACGTCGCCCCAGTAGACCGGCAGGGCCGCTCGACGGACCGGATCGAGAAGGTCGCGGATTCCGGCCGGATAGACCCGCACCCGGGCCAGCGCCGCAGCATCGAGCCACACCACACCGATCTGTGTGCGGTCGGCGCCCGCCCCGCAGCGGGGCTGGTAGTCGTCGGGCACCCGGCACTCGAAGAGGTGCTCGACCTGGTGGGTGTCCTCGTCGAGATACGAGAAGTCGTGGTTGGCGACGATGTAGTCGCGCACCCAGCGCAGTCCCAGCACCTCGACGTCCGCGTCGATTTCCTCGCGGCACTCGCGCACCACGGTCCGATCGAGCGGCTCGCCCTCTTCCTGCCCGCCGCCGGGCAGCGCGTACCAGTCGCCGGTCTGGTCCCGGCAGTGGGTCAGGAGGATGCGGCCTTCGCTCACGATCACCGCCTTCGCCGCCGTCCGCACCCGACTCACACGCGCCTCCCAACCAGCTCCCAACCGGTTCTCAACCGGCTTCCAATCGGCTCCCGGTCGCCGCCACCAGCCGCCGAACGCGGGGCCGCGCAGGATAACGGGCGCCGCGCCCCTTGCGGCGGGACGATTGCCAGCCCGCTGGACTGACGATAATGTCATCGGCTGACATGTCTGTCACCCCCGAGTCCGCCGAGTCGGAGAGCCCGCCCGGGAGCGCGCTCGCGCCGCGCCCGAACGGCCGCGCCGCAGCGGCGGCCCGGGCGCGGGCCGAGACCCGGCGCCGGCTGCTCGCCTCGGGCGAGGCCCTGTTCGCCGAGCACGGCCTGCACGGCGTCACCACCCACGACATCGCGGCCCACGCCGGCATGGCGGCGGGCACCTTCTACAACCACTTCCGCGACAAGAGCGCCCTCTTCCGCGAGATCACCGCCGAGGCGATCAGCGGCCTCGAGAACCGCCTGCGACTCGGCGACGAGCCCGACCGGGCCCTGCGCGACGGAGTGCGGCAGCACGCCGAAGCGCTCGTCTCGTTCGCGACCGATCACCGCGACCTCATGCGCATCCTGTTCAGCCGCGAGCGCGACGCCGTGGCCGTCCAGACCGACGTGCTCGCCCGGCTCGCTGCTCGCATCGAGGACGGGCGCCGACGGGCCATCGAGCGGGGTGAGATGCCCGACGCGATCGACGCCGCGGTGCTCGCCCAGGCGGTGGTCGGCATGTGGGCGCGTGTACTCGCGTGGTGGGCCGAGGACCCGGCGCGCGCGCCGGCCGACCGCGTCGTCGAAACACTCACGCGGATCCAGCTGTCGGGCACGCACCCGCCGGCATCCGTCGCTGGAAACGAGAACCCCGCGCACCCGACCGGAGCGAAGCCCGATGCATGAGCGAACCATCAACTACGACCCCATCTACAACACCGTCGACCGTGACGACTTCGACTCTCTGATCGACGTCGACCGCTACGCGGACCGCACGGACGCCTTCGACGCGATCATCTCGGCCACCGAGGACCACTTCTGGGATCCCACCGACCCACGCTACGTGGACTTCGAGAAGGAGCCCTTCGACCTGCGCGAGCGGACCATCATGCCGCGAGAGTTCTGCATCGAGCTCCAGACCTCCGTGGCCGACAAGCTCGACGAGGAGCAGAAGACGCGGCTCGCCAACCAGAACACCCGCTTCGTGCTCTCGAGCATCCTGCACGGCGAGCAGGGGGCGCTGTCGCTCTCGGCGAGCCTCACCTCGATCCTGCGCGACCCGGGCGCCCAGGAGTACGCGTCGAACCAGACGCGCGAGGAGGCCCGCCACGTCACCGGCTTCTCGAACTACATCGGCGCCCGCTGGGGCACGCCGCTCGGCTGCGGCAAGACCCTGCAGTCGCTGCTCGGGGAGATCGTGCGCTCGAGCGCCGTCTACAGGAAGCTCGTCGGTATGCAGATGCTGGTCGAGGGACTCGCGATGGGCGCCTTCGCGACGCTGCAGAAGCAGACGAACGACCCCACGCTGCGCCGGCTGATCCAGTTCACGATGACCGACGAGGCCGCCCACCACAAGTTCGGCAAGATCTGGGCCGACCGCACGATCCCGAAGCTCGACGAAGAGGAGCACGAGCACGTCGAGGCCTGGGCGGCCGAGTGCTTCCAGGTGCTGCTCTTCAACCTCGTCAACTCCGAGCAGAAGCAGCAGATCTACGGCGAGTTCGGGCTCGACTGGCAGTGGGTGCGGGGTGCGGTGCTCGAAGCCTTCAACGAGGAGGACCGGCGCCAGTCGATGACCGAGAGCACGAACATCTTCCGCGTGCTGATCAAGACGCTCCTCAAGGCGGGGATCATCACCGACCGCACCCGGCACGTGTACGCGCAGTGGGTGGACATGGACGAGCTGGCGAGTGAGAGCGACGAGGTCGCCGGCCAGGACGTCGCCGACGAGGCGACCGGCGTGCTGCGCGAGATCAACTCCGGGCGCATCAAGATGGGCAGCCGCTACCGGGTGAACTGAGGCCGCCGCCCCAGCAGCGGACGAACGGAGTGGACGCGATGCTGCCGATCGCGAAGCGGCGCGAGTTGGAGAGCGCCGACGGGTTGACGCTGGTCGCCGACGCCTACGGGGACGACGGGGCGCCGCCCGTGCTGCTGCTCCACGGCGGTGGGCAGACGCGGCACGCCTGGGCGGGCACCGGCGTCGCGCTGGCCGCCGAGGGCTACTACGCGGTGAGCCTCGACCTGCGCGGTCACGGCGAGAGCGACTGGTGCCCGAACGGCGACTACCGCCACAACGCCTTCGCGGCCGACACCGCGGCGGTCGCAGCGAGCTTCGACCGCCCCCCGGTGCTGGTCGGCGCTTCGCTCGGCGGACTGTCCTCGCTGTTCGCCCTGGCAGAGGCCAGATCGGCGGGCCGACCCACCCCGGCCGCCGCGCTGGTCCTCGTCGACATCGCCACCCGCATGCAGGTCGACGGCGCCCGGCGCATCCTGGCGTTCATGAACGCCCATCCGGACGGCTTCGAGAGCCTCGACGAGGCCGCCGACGCGATCCACGCCTACAACCCGCACAGGCCGCGCCCGAAAGACCCGAGCGGGCTCGAGAAGAACCTGCGCCTGCGGGGTGACGGCCGCTATCGCTGGCACTGGGATCCGGCCTTCGTGGAGGGACGCCTCACGCCGTCCGCGATGAACGAGCTCGATCGCCTCGACGACGCCGCGCGTTCCCTGGAGATTCCCGCGCTGCTGGTGCGGGGCCGCATGAGCGACCTGCTGAGCGAGGACGACGCGCAGCACTTCCTCGACCTCGCCCCGCACGCGCGCTTCGTCGATGTCTCGAATGCCGGACACATGGTCGCCGGCGATCGCAATGACCAGTTCAGCCGCGCGGTCATCGACTTCCTGACCGAACAAGTTCCGTCTTGAGCGACGCGCGCCGCTTCGCGCCGGCGACCGAGCGCAACCGCGAACCGATCCGCGAAGTGCTCGCCCGCGAGCTGCCCGCAACTGGCTGCGTGCTCGAGATCGCGAGCGGCACCGGCGAGCACGCCAGCCACTTCGCCCGGCACTTTCCCGCGCTGCTCTTCCAGCCGAGCGACCCCGACGCGGCGTCGCGCGCAAGCATCGAGGCATGGCGGCAACACGAAGCGCTTCCCAACCTGGCGCCCCCTCTCGCGATCGACGTCATACACGCCAGTTGGTGGCGCGGCCTCGATCCGGTGGACGCGATCCTCTGCATCAACATGATCCACATCGCGCCCTGGCGAGCGGCCGAGGGGCTCGTCGAGGGTGCGGCGGCGCTGCTTCGCGCGGACGCACCGCTGATCCTCTACGGCCCGTACCGGCGCGAGGGGCAGCACACCGCCGACTCGAACGCGGCCTTCGACGCGAACCTGCGCCGGCGCGACGCCGCCTGGGGGGTGCGCGACCTCGAAGACGTCGAGGCCCTGGCGGCGTCGCACGGATTCTTGCAGGACGAGGTGGTCGGAATGCCGGCCAACAACCTCACCCTGGTGTGGCGAGGCCCGGACGACCCTCGCGACTGAGCGGCGGGACCCGCGTACGCCTACTCGCCACCCGAAGTCAGCTCGACGAGCTTCTGCGCGAGCGTCTCGGCGAGCCTCGTCTGGGCCTCGCGGCGGGCGTGGAGCTGGGCGAGGCGGTCGATGCTGTGGGTGACCCGGCCGTGCTCGGACACCACCGCGACCACCCGGCGTCCGTCCGCGGTGGCCTTGCGCAGCTCGAGTTCGCCCTCCCAGCGATACACGAAGAACTTCTGCGATAGCTCCGGCTGCAGCGCGATGCCGATCTCGGAGCGCACGTGCAGCCACAGCGGCGACGCCGGCGAGCTGCCCCGGAGAATCGGAAAGCCGAGAGCGGTGACCGCCTCGGACAGCTCGTCCTCGAGCGGCTCGGCGAGTCCGAGCGCCCGACCGCTCGCGAGATCGACCTCCCGGGCCTCGATGGCAACCGGCAGCTGCCCGCGCAGCGCCGAGAGCCGCGCACTCAGTGCAGCCAGCGTCGGCAGCGAGGGATCGCGCATCAACGGCTTGCCGCCGAGCAGGATCAGCCCGGCGCCGGGCTCGTCCATGGCGCGCACCGCGTCGACGGCGTCGCGCAGGGCCGCGATCTCCTCCTCGGGGCCACGCGCCTGCTCGGCCGCCGCCATCGCCCTTCGCAGCCGCTCGGACTCGCGGCCCCTGAGGTCGCGGATGCGCTCGCGCTCCTGGGCCTTGTCGAGCACCGCGAGCGCCCAGTACAGGCCGGTGGCGGGATCCTGCCAGGTCTCGTCGATCCGCACGCCCTGCAGGATCACGTTGGTCGAGATGCGCGTGTCGGCCCGGATGTTCTGCGAGGTGATCTCGTTGCCCTGATGGCTGTCCGAGCGCTGGCGGTCGTGGATCTGCTGGTCGATGTGCGCCCGGAGCGTGCGGGCGATCTCGCCACGGGCGTTCGTTGCGGCCACCCGCGTGTTGCGCCCGGACCCCACGCCGATGATGAACCGCTCGGGCGGCATGGTGTCCGGCGCGCGGCCGGCGCTGACCCAGCCGGGCTTGCCCGGGTCTGCGCCCGCGCACCCGAGCAGGCCCCCGAGCACACAGGCGAGGACGACGAGCCAGGGCGCGCCCGGCGTGGAGCTTGCGCGGCGACGCGCGAGAGGCAGCGGCTCGTCGAGGGCAGCGGGGTACATCGGCTCTCTCTTGGCTCTCGTGACTCTCTTGGTTCTCGCGACTCTCTTGGTTCTCGCGACTCTCGTGCTCAACTCGCAGCGGGAAGTGCGTCGATCGCCTCGGTCGATCCGCGAGAAGATACTAGCTCGACACTCCACCGGGCCGCTGAGCCCGCGCCACCGAGAGCCTTCCCGCGGACTGCTAGCCTCGAGGTGTGTCCGGCTCGGCTGCTCTCCACACGGCGGTCATTCGCGCCTTCGCCTGCGTCGCCCTGCTCGCGGGTTGTCACGACACCGCACCGGGCGACGGCGGCGCCTCCCCGAGCCCCCGGCCCCACATCGTGCTCATCATGGCCGACGATCTCGGCTACGAGACGCTCGGCGTCAACGGCGGCGCTTCCTACCGGACGGACGCCCTCGACGCCCTCGCGACCAGCGGCGTCCGCTTCACACACGCCTACTCGACACCCCTCTGCTCGCCCTCGCGCGTACAGATCATGACCGGCCGCTACAACCACAGGAACTATCGGCACTGGGGCGTGCTCTCGAAGGGCGAAGCGACGTTCGCACACCTGCTGCGGGGAGCCGGCTACGCGACCTTCGCGGCCGGGAAGTGGCAGCTGCTCGGGCACCCGCTGCGCTGGGCGAGCGAGCCGGGCTGCTGCCGTGATCGCGGGCAGTCGCCCAGCGAAGCCGGCTTCGGCGACTACCTGCTGTGGTTCGTGGGCGGACGCGGCGCCCGCTACGCGGACCCCCTGCTGTGGCGCCCCGGCCCGGACGGTCGCCCGCGCAGAGACGTCGTGGCGGGGGCCTATGGCCCGGATCTCTTCACCGACTTCCTGCTCGAGAAGATCGAGCAGCAGCTTCGCGAGCGCCCCGAGCAGCCGTTCTTCGCCTACTACTCGATGGTGCTGCCCCACGCTCCATTCGTCCCGACGCCCGAATCGCCGGATTGGCGGACCGCCCGGCAAGCCGCCGCCCCCGCCCACTTCGCCAAAATGGTGAGCTACATGGACCACCTGGTGGGGCGCATCGTCGCGGGGCTCGAACGGCTCGAGATCCGCGACGACACGGTCGTGATCTTCACCGCCGACAACGGCACACCGCGCGAGATCGTCAGCCGCCTGGTCGACGGAACGACCGTGCGCGGCGGCAAGGGCCTGCCGACGCGAGCCGGCACCCACGTGCCCCTGATCGTCTCCTGGCCCGGACCGCTCCGCGGCGGTCGAACCTCGGACGCGCTCGTCGACTTCAGCGACTTCCTGCCGACGCTGGCCGACCTCGCCGGCGCGGAGCGGCCCGCCGCGAGCGACGGCCGCAGCTTCCTGCCGGTGCTGCGCGGCGAGGCGCGCTCTGCCCGCGACCACGTCTTCACCGACTACCAGCCCCGCTACCCGGGCTTCCCGCCCGCCCGCTACGTCCACGACCGACGCTACAAGCTGTATGCAGACGGGCGGCTCTTCGACGTCTCTCGCGACCCGCTCGAGCACGCGCCCCTCGGCGGCGAACTCGAGCCGGAAATCGCCGCGGTCCGGGCAAGACTGCAGGACGAGCTGGCGATCATGCGCACGCCGGCGCCGCCCGGGCGCTGACGCGCGCGGCTACTCGACGTAGCCGAGGGCGCGCAGCCGGTCGAGGTCGCGCGCATCGAGCTCGACCGGACCGACTTCGCGCGCCGCGCCGGGGCGAAGCCTGAAGGCGTCGAGCGCTGTCTCGAGGGCGCCGCGCGAGGGCCCCGCTTCGTCCGCGCGATTCCGTCGCTCGCCCGGATCGGCAACCATGTCGTAGAGCTCGCGCCGGCGCCCGCTCTGGATCAACTTCCAGCGGCCACGCATCGCGGCCCAGTGAGCGCGCTCGACGCCGTCACCCACGTAGGCGCGGTGGGCGAAGCGGAAGCGGGTCCCGAGCATGCGCTCGAAATCCTGCGCGTCCTCGCCGATCAGCGGCGCGAGCGACCAGCCGTCGCGACCTTCGGGCTCGGGCAGCCCGGCGAGTGCGAGCAGGGTCGGCAGGACGTCGACGAGGCTCACCGGCGCCCGGGTCCGCCCCGGCTCGATCTGCGGCGCGTGCAGCATGAAGAGGACGCGATTCACCTCGCGGTACAGACCGGTGGCGAAGTTGTGCGTGAGCGCGCCGTGCTCGCCGAAGGCCTCCCCATGATCGGACAGCACGACGATCACGCTCTCGTCGCCGAGATCGAGCTCGTCGTACAGGCGCCCGACCACGCGATCCGTGTAGCTGATCTCGCTGTCGTAGGCCGACACGAGCTTCTGGAGCCGGCTGCCCGCATCGACGTACCAGGGGGCGCGCCGGTTGTACTCGGCGTGCGGATCGTTGAGGTGCACGTAGAGGAAGAACGGCGCCTCGCCGCGCATCTCCTCACGCCACCCGAGCACCACCTCGAGTGCCTGCTCGGCAGTCGCCTGGGCGGGGGTCCAGCGCTCGTCGGGCGATTCGCGGGGGTCGAGCCGGCGGAAGGCGTGGAAGCCGCGCGCGAAGCCGATCTCCGGGCCGATGTTCGGGTTGGTCGCCACCCCGAAGCAGCGGTATCCGGCGCGGGCAAACAGCTCGGGCAACGTGGCGAGGCCATCGGGCATGCGGTTCAGGACGAGCCGGGTCGCGCCCTCTGTCTCGATGGCCGCCACGTGACGCCGGTGGGCGAAGAAGCCCTGCACGACACCGTGCGTAGGGGCATTCAACCCGGTGAAGAGCGAGGCGCTCGAGGGGGCGGTCCACGACGAAGTCGAGACCGCGTCGTCGAAGACCAGCGACCGCGCGGCCAGCTCGGCGAGGAAGGGCGCGGTCTCGCGCTCGTAGCCGTAGAAGCCGAGGTGGTCCGGGCGCAGCGTGTCGACGACCACGACCACGACGTCGGGCGGCCTCGTCGTGGCGCCGCAACCGAGCAGCCCCACCAGAGCGAGCGCCACGAGCAGGAATCGAGCCGAGCGCGAGTCCACGCGGCCGCGCCCCCTGCCGCCGCCCAGCGGATCCGGTCCGGCTGCGCCGCCTTTCATCGCCTCGGTCGACTCCCGCGGTCGGCGCCTTCCCGGACGCCCGGCGCGAGCATCCGCGGCCACGACCGGCGAGTCAACCCGCCGGTGCGCGGCCCGTCCGGGAGGCTTCGCGTCGTTCGGGGGCCCGCAACGGCGTCGGCCGACCGAACAGCCAGCCCTGGCCGAAGTGGATGCCCAGCTGGCCCAGCATCTCGAGCTCTTCGAGGGTGTCGAGGCCCTCACCGATCACCCGTGCGCCCATCCTCTTGGCCAGCGAGAGCAGAGCCGAGAGCACGTCCTGCTTGGCGGGATCCTGGTCGACGCCGCTCACCATGCTGCGGTCGATCTTCACGTACTCGGGCGAGAGCTCGATCATCTCCTCGAAGCCCGAGTAGCCGCTGCCCGTGTCGTCCAGTGCGAACTCGAAGCCGAGCGAGCGGTAGCGATCGGTCAGCTCGCGAAAGCGC
Organism: uncultured Spirochaetaceae bacterium; assembly: GCA_964515335.1. Taxonomy (GTDB): domain Bacteria; phylum Myxococcota_A; class UBA9160; order UBA9160; family UBA4427; genus TMED88. The sequence continues at coordinate 6,396 of CAZETS010000060.1, read as the reverse complement.
ACGAAGTCGTCGATCGACTCCTGCTCGTTGAGCTCGAGCACCACGTCGCGCGGGCTCAACCGGCACTCGGCGAGGGTCTGGATCAGCCGGCCGGGCTGGAAGTTCGGATCGTGGATGCTGCCCGGCATGATGTTCAGGAAGAGCTTGGTCTCGTCCGGGAAGTCGACCGCGCCCTTGACGCCGCTGGCCCGACAGACGCAGTCCAGCTCGAACACCAGGTCGTGGACCTCGGCGGTGCGGAAGAGCGCCGCCGGCGAGTGGAGCGGCGTGCCCTCGGGCCCGCGCGCGAGCGCCTCGTAGCCGAAGACCGTGCGCGTGGCGACGTCGACGATCGGCTCGTAGACGGACGAGATGCGCTGGTCGAGCAGCAGCTCGGTGAATTGGCGGCGGCTCTCGCGCTGCTCGTGGCGGGCCCTCCACTCGGCATCGGCGCGCGCCTCCTCGATCACCTCGCGCAGCTGCGTCTCGGCGGCGTACTTCGGATTGCGCAGCGCCACCGCGGTGCCCGACCAGAGCTCCGGCGCCTGCCGGACATATGGATAGAAGGCTCTCGCCCCGCGCTGCTGCACGCAGCGCCGCACCCCGTTCGCGAAGCTCGGGATCTCGGTGCGGTAGAACGCCGCGCTCCCGGCCTGACGGAAGAACAGCACGATCACTTCGCTGCGTCCGACCTCGCCCGTGACGGTCAGATCATCGACATCGAGGCGCTCCTGACCGACCTCACGCACCAGCTCGGCCAGGCCGCCCAGCGCGTGCAGACGCGCCGCGTCGCCGTGACGGTGCTCGATGTCCGCCAGGACCGGCGAGTCGATCAGCAGCACGCCGAGCACGCCGTTTTCCTCGAAACGACGCGACACCTGCGAGGCGACCTCGCCGAGGCTCGGCAGCGATGCCTCCGTGCCCTGAGCGAGGGCGCTCGGGCTCGGTCCGGTGGCGGACTCGGTCATGCATCACACATCGGCCGGGCCGGGCCGGGCGTTGAGGGTCCCCGAAGGGTCGGCCCAGGCAGCTCGATCCCGGGCTCGGGTATGCTGCCCCCCCACCCCGCGGCGACGTTCGAGCCCGAGCGGCCCGCCGCCCAGCCTGCCGGGAGCGACCCCTCCGATGTCCGATCGCGTCACCATCGACCTGCAAGGCGGCGTCGCCGACGTCCGCCTCAACCGACCCGACAAAATGAACGCCATCGACCAGGCGATGTTCAGTGGCCTGATCGAGGCCGGCCTGCAGGTCGCCGAGGCGCCCGAGGTACGCGCCGTGGTCCTCTCGGGCGAAGGGCGGGCGTTCTGCGCCGGGCTCGACATGCAGAGCTTCGCCGCGATGGCCGACGGGACGCGAGACGGTGAGAAGCGGCAAGCGTCCGAGGGCGGCGGCCTGCTGCGCAATATCGGCGACAGCCCGGCCAACTTCGCACAGCGCGCGGCCTGGGTGTGGCGTGAGGTGCCCGTGCCCGTGATCGCCGCCGTCCACGGCGTGGCGTACGGCGGTGGACTGCAGCTCGCGCTCGGCGCCGACATGCGCATCGCGGCGCCCGATGCGCGGTTCTCGGTGATGGAGATCAAGTGGGGTCTGATCCCCGACATGAGCGGCACGCAGACGCTGAAGCATCTGGTGCGTGACGACGTGGCGCGAGAGCTGACCTACACCGGGCGCATCGTATCCGGCGAAGAGGCCGCGCAGATCGGCCTCGCCACGAAGGTCCACGACGATCCGCGCTTGATCGCCCTCGAGATGGCCCGCGACATCGCGATGAAGTCGCCCGACGCGATCCGCGCCGGCAAGCGACTGCTCGGCGCCTCGCGCGAATCCAGCGCCGCCGATGGACTCGGTCTCGAGGCGGAGGCGCAGAAGGGCCTGATCGGCAAGCCGAACCAGGTGGAGTCGGTGCGCGCGAACATCGAGAAGCGGGCTCCGAAGTTCCAGGACCCGGAGTAGCCGAGCGCGACCCCCGCCCTCCCCCGCCTCAGAGCAGCAGGTGGGCGGGATGCGAAAGCAGCGCCACCAGCCGCGTCGTGAAGCGCACCGCCACCGCGCCGTCGATCACGCGGTGGTCGTACGAGAGCGACAGCGGCAGCACGATGCGCGGCTCGAAGTGGCCGTCGGCGGCGTGGACGTCGAGCCCTGCGCTCCAGACCGGCCGAACCAGTAGCTTCGACAGGCCGAGGATGCCGACCTCGGGCGCGTTGACGATCGGTGTAAAGGCCGTGCCGCCGATGCCGCCGAGACTCGAGATCGTGAACACCGCGCCCTGCATGTCGGCCGGCCCGAGCTTGCGGGCACGGGCCCGCTCGGCCAATGCCGCCAGGTCTTCAGCGAGCGTGAAGATGCCCTTGCGGTCGACGTCGCGAACCACCGGCACCACCAGGCCGTGGTCGGTGTCGACCGCGATGCCCAGGTGCACGTAGTCGCGCACGACCAGCGCATCGCCCTCTGCGGAGAGCGACGAGCGCATGTCGGGGAAGTCCTGCAGCGCGATCGCCACCGCCTTCATGACGAAGTGCAGCGGCGAGAGCTTCACGCCCCGCTCGCGGGCCTGCTCGGCGACGCTCTTGCGAAAGACCTCGAGGTCGGTGAGGTCGGCCTCGTCGTGCTGGGTGACGTGGGGAGCGCGCCAGCTCTCGCTGAGGTTTCTGGCCGACACACGGCGGATCTTTCCGAGCGGCTCCTCGTGCACAGGACCGAAGCGCGATGCGTCGACAGGCGGCGCCGCCGATTCCCTTCGTACTCCAGCACCCTGGAGGGATTCCCTGACATAGCCCTTCACGTCTGCTTCGAGGACGCGGCCGTGGGGTCCGCTGCCGCTCGCGCGGGCGAGGTCGACGCCGAGTTCGCGCGCGAAGCGCCGCACGCCGGGGCTCGCGTGCGGGACGCCCTCGCGCCCGGCCCGCTCCTCGCGAATGGGCGGCTCGCGTGGCGGCGCCTCGCCGGGGAGGCGTTCCGCGGCGTCGCTCTGGCCCTGGGCAAGCGGGGCGGGCTCGGGTGCGGGGGCCTCGTCGTTCGGCGCGGCCGCCGACGAAGGCGCCTCGGTCGCGGGTGCGGCGGCCTCGTCCACCGCCACCGCCTGCTCGGCCGACACCGACAGCTCGGCGATCAGCGCCCCCTCCGAGACCATGTCGCCGAGGGCGACGTGCACCGTCTCGACGACGCCCGCCACCGGCGACGGGATCTCCATCGTGGCCTTGTCGCTCTCGATGCTGACCAGCGAGTCGTCGGGATCGACGCGGTCGCCCGGGCCCACGAGCAGCTCGACGACCTCGACCTCGTCGAAGTCGCCGATGTCCGGCACGCGGACCTCGACGAGATCGCTCATGCCATGCTCGCCATCGGCGGGATCCGCTCGGGGTCGATGCCGTACTTGCTGATCGCCTCGGCGATCCGGCCGCGGTCGAGCGCGCCCTCGTCGGCCAGCGCCTTGAGGGCCGCCACCGCCACGAAAGCGCGGTCGACCTCGAAGAAGCGCCGCAGCCGCTCGCGGGTGTCGCTGCGCCCCCAGCCGTCGGTGCCGAGCACCACGTAGGGCCTGCCCACGTAGGGCCGGATCTGCTCGGCGTGGGCGCGCACGTAGTCGCTGGCCGCGACCGCCGGCCCCTGGCGGCGGGCGAGCTGGCGCTCGACGAAGCTCCGCCGGGGCTCCGCGTCGGGATTGAGCATGTTCCAGCGCTGGACGTCGGCGCCCTCGCGCGCGAGTTCGCTGTAGCTGGTGACGCTCCAGACGTCGGCCGCCACGTCGAAATCCTGGGCGAGCATGTCGGCGGCGGCGAGCACCTCGCGCAGGATCGCCCCGCTGCCGAAGAGCTGCACGCGCGGGCGGCCCTTCGCGACGTCACCCGCGGCGTCGGCTTCGCGCACCGGGTACATGCCGCGCAGGATGCCGGCCTGGGCGCCCTCCGGCATGGCGGGCTGCTCGTACTTTTCGTTCATCACGGTGATGTAGTAGAAGACGTTCTCCTGCTCGGCATACATCCGCCGCAGGCCGTCCTGCACGATCACCGCCAGCTCGTACGCGTAGGCCGGGTCGTAGCTGATGCAGCTCGGGATCAGCGCGGCCTGCACGTGGCTGTGGCCGTCCTGATGCTGGAGCCCCTCTCCGTTCAGGGTGGTGCGACCCGAGGTTCCGCCGAGCAGGAAGCCGCGGGCCCGGGCATCGCCGGCCAGCCAGGCGAGGTCGCCGATGCGCTGGAACCCGAACATCGAGTAGTAGATGTAGAACGGGATCATGCTCATCCCGTGATTGCTGTAGGACGTGCCGGCGGCCAGGAAGGACGAGAAGGCGCCCGCCTCGGTGATGCCCTCCTGCAGGATCTGGCCGTTCTTCTCCTCGCGGTAGTAGGCGACCTGGTCGTGGTCGACGGGCTCGTAGAGCTGGCCGACCGACGAGTAGATGCCCAGGCGGCGAAACATCCCTTCCATGCCGAAGGTGCGCGACTCGTCGGGCACGATCGGCACCACGTTCGGACCGATCCGCCCGTCGCGAGTCAGCAGCTGGAGCAGCCGTACGACGGCCATCGTGGTGGACATCTCGCGGTCGCCGGTGCCCTCGAGCAGCCCCTCGAAGGCGTCGAGCCCGGGCACCTCGAGCGCCGGCGCATCGCTGCGACGAACCGGCATGTAGCCACCGAGCGATTCGCGTCGCTCGCGCAGATAACGGATCTCGGGGCTGTCCGGCTCCGGCAGGTAGAACGGGGCCTTGGCGATCTCGTCGTCCGAAACCGGGATGTTGAAGCGGTCGCGAAACGCCTTGAGGGCCACCTCCTTCAGGTCGTGGATCTGGTGCGTGATGTTCTGCCCCTCACCGGCCTCGCCCGTCCCGTAGCCCTTCACGGTCTTGGCGAGCACGACGGTCGGCTGGCCGGGAGAGTTCACGGCCTCCGCGTAGGCGGCGTACACCTTGGACGGGTCGTGGCCGCCGCGGTTCAGCCGCCAGATGTCTTCGTCGCTCATGTTGGCGACCATCTCGAGCAGCTCGGGCGATTTCCCGAAGAAGTGCTTGCGCGTGTACTCGCCGCCGTGCACCTGGTAGGCCTGATAGTCGCCGTCGACCACCTCCTCCATGCGGGCGCGCAGGTGTCCCTCGGCGTCCTTGGCGAGCAGCGGATCCCAGTAGCGGCCCCAGATCAGCTTGATGACGCGCCAACCGGCGCCGCGGAAGCTCGCCTCGAGCTCCTGGATGATCTTGCCGTTGCCGCGCACCGGACCGTCGAGGCGTTGCAGGTTGCAGTTCACCACGAAGATCAGATTGTCGAGCTTCTCGCGGCCTGCCAGCGAGATGGCCCCCAGGCTCTCGGGCTCGTCGGTCTCGCCGTCGCCGAGGAAACACCAGATCTTGCGGTCGTCGACCGGCAGCAGACCGCGGTCCTGCATGTACTTCATGAACCGCGCCTGGTAGATGGCGGTGAGCGGACCGAGGCCCATCGAGACGGTCGGGAACTGCCAGAACTCGGGCATCAGGCGCGGATGCGGGTACGACGAGAGGCCGTGGCCGTCGACCTCCCGGCGGAAGTTCAGCAACTGCTCTTCACTGATGCGGCCTTCCAGGAACGCCCGGGCGTAGATGCCCGGCGCCGAGTGCCCCTGGATGTAGACGAGGTCGCCTCCGTGCTCGGCGCTCGGGGCACGGAAGAAGTGGTTGAACCCCACGTCGTAGAGCGTGGCGGCCGACGCGAAGCTCGAGATGTGGCCACCGAGCGACGGGTCGTTGCGGTTGGCCTGCACGACCATCGCCATCGCGTTCCAGCGGATGATCGAGCGGATGCGTCGCTCGAGGCCGAGATCGCCCGGAATCGGCTTCTGTCGCGATTCGTGGATGGTGTTGATGTATGCGGTGTTCGGGTGGTAGGGCAGGTAGGCGCCACGCCGCCGAGCGCGACGGATCAGCCGCCCCACCAGGTAGTGGGCCCGCTCGAGCCCCTCGCGCTCGAACACCGCGTCGAGGGCGTCGAGCCACTCGTGTGTCTCGATCGGATCGGGATCGATATCGGGCGGATGCGACACGGCGGCTGCGTCTCCCTTTGCGGTGGCCACGGGCTGCGGCAGACCCCGTGGCAGCATCCCGGCCGGTCGCCGGACGCCCGTCCGACCCCGAACCGGCGGAACGCCGGATCGATGTTGCGGCCACACCCCCGGGTGCCGAGTATGCCGCTTCCAATCGAACGCTGCATGCCAACGGCCTGGCGCGCCCCTTGCGCGGCTCCCGTTGCACGAGACTCGTCCATCTCTTCTTCGGTCGAATGCGCCTCGGGCTTGCGGGCCATCGGCTCGCGTCTCGACATGGCGGTCTGCGACCCGCTCGCGCCTTCCTTCCCTCAGGAGAATGCCCGATCAACGGTGGATCGAGGATTGTGCCTGGCATGATTTCTGCTTGATCTCGGTTCATGGCAAGAAATCGATCGGGACGCACAC
>CAZETS010000059.1:0-34032 GCA_964515335.1 uncultured Spirochaetaceae bacterium | reverse complement strand
TGATTCCCGAGCCGACCCGACCACTTGGCGCTTTCGCAAGAAGGGCTTCTTCTCGAGGACCCACCACCCCCACAAGGTCCAGCGGTACCAGTGTCAACACTGCGGCCGGTGCTTCAGTTCACAGACCTTCATCGTGCCACCCGGGGCCTTTGCGATGATCCTCTCGGACGAGCACCAGAGCTACCCGAGGGCTCTGAGGCAGCTCCCGGACCGGACCATCCGGCACGAGACGACCTCGTCGAAGGCGAGCCGGACGACACAGAACCCGCTGTTCCCGGTGAACCTGGCGGATCTGTTGCTGCGCCACAGCAGTGCGAACCACAAGCGGGAGACGATTGCGTTCTCGAAGCGTCGGCAGGGGGCCCTCTACCGGATGGCGATCTTCGCGGTGTGGCGCAACTACGTGAAGTCGACCTCGGAGAACCGGCGGGATGAGCCGCCGGGGGTGACGATCGGGGTGATCGGGAAACGGCTCTCGGTTCGCAAGATCCTCAAGACCCGATTGGTTCCCCGGGAGCGGGAGCTCTCGCCCTGGCTCGAGCGGTGCTACTGGGGACGGATCCCGACGAGGCGGTTGCCGCAGATCCGGGTCCACGCGGCACGGTTCGCCGTCTAAGCGCCGAAAGCCACCGCAAATCGACGACTTCGAGTTGTCTTGGGCCCAATCTTCGAGCCACCTCTGATGGGTTGAAGCGCTCAGCCCCGTACCACACGCAGCTCGCGCATCCGGTTGATGGCGGCAGCCACCTCGTGGCGTCGCGGGCGGGCGAGTCGGCCCGGGTGCCGCTCGTCGTCGGGGCCGCGCCGGTAGGGGTCCAGCGCCTCGAGGCCCTCGTCTTCGAGCACCGCCTCGACGCCGTCGAGCACCTCGGCGAGTGAGGCGCCGTCCGCGCTCGGGTCCTCGCCGGGACGCGCCATCAGGCGCTCGCTCGCCAGGTGGATCGCCAGCGCGACGGCCCGCGTCTGGCTCGTGTCGAGCAGCTGCGTGACGTGGCGGAGGTCGATCGGCTGGCGCCCGTAGACGACCAGCTCGCGGCTCTTCGTCGAGATCTTCACGTCGCGCCGCCCGCGCGAGGCGTCGAAGCTCGCGGCCAGCGGAACGCGGGTCGCCGGTGACTCGAGCGCGGCCGCGGCTTCGCTCCGGCGTCCGCTCGGCGTTTGCGCCGCGATGCGCCGCGCCTCGGCGGTGGCGTCCTCGGGCGCGTAGTCACGCATGCGGATGACCGTGTCCGCGACGTCGAAGTAGTCGCCGCAGCCGCCCATCACGAGGATCGTCGAGAGCCCCCGGGCTTCGTAGAGCTCGCGTACGCGGTCGACGAATGGCGTGATCGGCTCGTGCTCGTCCCGCACGAGCTGCTGCATGCGCGCATCGCGCAGCATGAAGTTCGTGGCCGACGTGTCTTCGTCGAGCAGCAGCCCGCTGGCCCCGGACTCGATGGCCTCGGCGATGCCCGCCGCCTGACTCGTCGAGCCGCTCGCGTCCGGGGTGGAGAAGTGCCGGGTGCGTTCGCCGGAGGGATCCGGTGGCGCGCCCGGTGCGCTCGGGATGTGGTCGATGAAACCGTGGATGTCGACGCCGGTCACCGCGCGGCCGTCCTCGGCGCGGATCTTCACGAGATCGCGGTCGGCCACCGCGTATTCGCGTCCGTCGCCCGGCACGTGCGGGAAGACCGCGCATTCGAGCGCTCGCAAGAGCGTCGACTTGCCGTGGTAGCCCCCACCGACGATCAGCGTGACGCCGCGCGGAATCCCCATGCCGCGAATGGTCGACTCGCGTCCCCCCGGTCCATCGATCGGATTCGCGAGCGGCAGCTCGACCCGCAACGACTCGGGCGACCGGAACGCTCGCGTGCGCTCGGCCGGCATCGGCCGCTCGCTGGCGCCGCTCTCCCGCGGCAGGATGGCGCCGTCGGCGACGAACGCGACGAGTCCGCGCTCGGCGAGCCGCGCGCGGATGTGCTCCTGGTTCTCGACCGCGAGCACGTGGGTGCGGGCCCGCGAGGCGTCGAGGCTCGACCAGCGAAGCGCGGCCTCGGCGATGCTCGGCAGCCGCCCGAGCAGCAGCGCTTCGGCCTCGCGTGCGAGTACGCGGCGGCCGGCGGCGGGCAGCCCCAGCTCGATGCGCGCCTCCACCCAGTCGTCGCCGATGCGAAGCGCCGTCCGTTCGAGCACCTCCTGGCCGCCCGCGTCGATCTCGATCAGGCCGCTCTTGCCGCCGCCCGCCGAGGAGCCACGGCGCCGCCGGCCGTTGCCGCGGCCCTCGTGGATCGCGTCGCGCACGGCGCGGGCAATGAAGTCCTCGAGCGCGATCCTTCGCACGCGCGGCTCGCACAGATCGGCGGGCAGGGCGGCGTCCCGCATCGCGACCCGCAGCCGCAGCTTCGAGGGCGCCGCGAAGGGGTCGCCCTGAACCTGGTCGACGAACAACGTGGCGCCGTCGAGCCGCCAGGCGCCCCGCAAGTCGCCGTAGGCCTTGTAGCCGCGACCGTCGATGCGGCCGAGCATCCGCCTCAATTCGTCGGACGAGCGCACGCGCGGGGCTCCGTCGCGATCGCTGCGGTCGCGAAGGGAAGGGCGACGAAGTGGCCGATCGCACTCATGCCGACAGAGGGTGGCGCGCGCGACCGCCGGCGTCGAGTCCGACAGGCCCGCTACACTGCGCGACCGCGCCCGCCTGGAGTCATCGAGTCGGGAGACACCCTTTGGACCGCATTCCGGACAGGGCCCTTTCGCGGGTCGTCAGCGGAGTCAACCTGATGCCCGGCAGCCTCGCCGATCAGCTCGGCGACGGCGAGACGTTGCTCGTATTCCTCCGCTACTTCGGCTGCATCTTCTGCCGGGAGATGGTGGCCGACCTGCGCAGCGCCACGGAAGGCGATCCCGGCTACCCGGACGTGCTCTTCTTCTTCCAGGGAACGCCCACCGAAGGGCGCGCCTTCCTGCGCCGCTACTGGTCGGACGTGCGCGCGATCGCCGATCCCGAGCTCGGCTTCTACGAAGACTTCGGGGTCCAGCAGGGACGCGTCCTGCAGGTCTTCGGCCCGCGCGTGCTGCTGTCGACGCGGCGCGCGCGATCGAAGGGCCACGACTTCGGCGAGCGCAGCGGGGACGTGCTGCGGATGCCCGGGCTCTTCCTCGTGCGCGGGTCGGAGGTGATGTGGTCCCACCGATTCACCCACCAGGCGGATCACCCCGACTTCACCAGCCTGCCCGCGCTCGCCCGCGCCGCCGCGGTCGCGAGCGAGCGCTGAGCGCCCCCGGTTCAGCAGGTCGGGTCGAGCAGGACCTGGCGAGCAGATCGAGCAGATTCAGTCGAACAGGCCGAGCTGCGGTCCCGGTGGCCGCCTGAACGCCGCCGTCGACAGGGATGGAGCCGGCCCGTCGAGGCCGTAGCGCTTCACCGAAACCCGGAAGAGCTGCGAGATCTGGTCCGCGAAGGGCCCCTCGCCACGCATGCGGGCGCCGAATCGCGGGTCGTTGAGCCGCCCGCCGCGCAGCGCGCGCACCCGGCCGAGCACTTTGCGGGCGCGATCGGGGTGGTGCCGGTCGAGCCAGTCCGCGAAGAGCGGCGCCACGGTGTGCGGCAGCCGCATGAGGATCATGCCCGCGCGCCGGGCGCCCGCCGAGGCCGCCGCCTCCAGGATGCGCGGGATCTCGTGGTCGGTCAGGCCGGGGACCACCGGCGCCACGTTCACGTGGACCGGCACCCGCGCGCGGGCCAGCCGCTCGACGGCGCGGAGGCGCTCGCCGGGCGCCGAGGCGCGAGGCTCCATGACGCGGTGGAGCGCTGCGTCGAGGGTCGTGATCGACACGCCGACCGACACCGCGTCGTGCTCGGCGAGCTGCTCGAGCAGATCGAGGTCGCGCGTGACGAGCGCGTTCTTCGTGATGATGCCCACCGGATTGCGGCACTCGGCCAGCACCTCGAGGCAGCGACGCGTCAGTCGCAGGTGCCGCTCGATGGGCTGATACGGATCGGTCACGCCCGACAGGGCGAGCACCTGCGGTTGCCACGCCTTCGCGGCCAGCTCGCGCCGAAGCAGCTCGGGCGCGTCCTCCTTCACCAGGATGCGCGTCTCGAAGTCGAGGCCCGCCGAGAATCCGAGGTACTCGTGGGTGGGGCGCGCGTAGCAGTACACGCAGCCGTGCTCGCAGCCACGATAGGGATTGAGGCCCGCGTCGAAGGGCACGTCGGGGCTCTGGTTGCGGGTGATCAGCCGCCGCGACGGGTCGCGTAGGTAGAGGGTGCGCGGCGCGACCGGCTCGTCGCCCGGATCGCCCCGGTCGGCGACGCCGAGCGCTTCCTCGTCGATCTCGTAGGAGAGGCGCTCGAAGCGGTTGGCGGGATTCTCCGGCGTGCCGCGCCCGCGGAGCGTGGCCGCCCGGTGATCGCAGCCGGCCGCGGCCTCTGCCTGGCCGCGGTCGCCGCGCATCCGGGGCGCGGGGTCGCCCGGGCGCGGCTCGTGGCGGGATCCGGGGGAGGTCGGCATGGGCGAAAACTAGGCGAAAACAAGAGCGGTGTCACCGGGCGCCGCCGGATCGGGTCGGCGGTCTTTCGTCGGGTCCGCTCAGCCGCCCAGCACTCAGCCCCTCAGCACTCAGCCGCTCAGGTAGTCGACGAGCTGCGGGGCGACGCGTTTGCGAAAGCCCGCGTACCAGTCGAAGCGTTCGAGGGCCTGGCGCAGGGCGCGATCGGACGCCGGCAGCGGGTGCTCGCGAAAGAAGCGGGCGACCTCCCTGCGATGCTCGCGCGAGAGCAGCGCCGGCGTCGCGCCGATCAGCCGGGCGCCGAGCAAGGCGGGCATGCGGCGCCGCAAGCTTCCCCAGCGGCGGCGCACGAACGACCAGGTCCGCTCGCGGGCGTGGCGATTGTCGAGCAGCCGCATCAGCACGAAGGCGACGTCCTGCGCGCCGACCTCGTCGCCGAGGCACAGGTCGAGGGTGCGGTCGATCAGCTCTTCGCGGCGGAAGTCGGCGAGCGCCAGCAGGAAGCGCTTCTGCTCCTGCGGCGTCGCTGCTTCGTGGAGCGCGCGCAGGCACGCGTCGTAGACGGGCGCCCCGCCGCGCATCGCCGTCATCGTGACGACCGCATCGGCCAGGTCGGGCGCCAGGGAGCGGCGGTCTTCCAGGTAGGCGAGCCCACGCAGCTCGGCCTCGCTCTGCACCTCGCTGGCCTCACCGATGACGCCGACGATGCGCAGGATCTCGGCTCGACGCTGCCCCGTGCGTGCCTCCTCGCGGCGCCGCGGCGTCCAGCCGAGCTCGTCGACCTGCGCGCCGTAGTAGACCTCGACCCAGGCGCGCAGCCGTGCCTCGTGGTCCGGCGCCGCGTCCGGCGCGAGGCGCTGGCAGAGCGAGAGGAGCGGGACCGAGGCCGCTGCGAGCACGTCCGGGTCGTGGTCGGCGCCGAGGCGCGCGGCGAGCGACAGCAATCCGGCGAGGGGCGCGTGTCCCGATCGCACGAGCGCCCACTGGTGGTCGACCAGGCCCTGGCGCTCGATCGGCTCGAGGGAGTCGACCTCTGCGATCAGGTCTTCGAGCAGCGCGTCGTCGTGGTGGGGGCGGTAGAAGCCGCGCTCGTGTGCGTTGCCGTAGAGGAACGTGAGGTCCGCGCCCCGAGCGGGGATGCGCTCGCGGACGCGCGTCAGCAGGTGCGCGACCTCGCGGGTCGAGCCCGACACCGCGGTGCCGATGCGGCCCGTCATCGGGATCGGCCAGCGCTCCGGGGCTGCGCCCGGCTCGCGCCCGCGCCCCGCGGCGGCGGTCGTTCGCATGCGCTCCTGGCGCAGCTCGACGACGCCGAGGCCGTCGCGCTCGCGGCGGGTGATGTGGACGACGGGATGGCCCTCGCGCTCGAGCCAGGGGCGTACGAGCCGGTCGACCGGCTGCCCCGAGACCTCGCCGAGCGCGTTCCATAGATCGGCGGCGACCGCGTTCGACTCCCGATGCCTCCGCACGTACAGCCGCACGCCGCGTTGGAAGGTCTCGGCGCCGAGGTGGCCCGCCAGCATGCGCACGACCGACGCGCCCTTCTCGTAGGTGATCAGGTCGAAGTTCTCGGTAGCCTCCTCGGCGCTGGCCACCGGCGTGTGGATGGAATGCGTGTGGCGCAGCGCGTCGGCGTCGAAGGCGGCGGTGCGCCGCTGCTGGAACGTCTGCCAGAGCCGCCAGTCGGGCCGCCAGGCGTCGACGATCTCGAAGGCCATCCAGGTCGCGAAGGCCTCGTTGAGCCACAGGTCGTCCCACCACGCCATGGTGACGAGGTTCCCGTACCACATGTGCGCGAGTTCGTGGGCGATGACCTCGGCGGCGCGCTTCTGCTCGGCGACGCTGGCGATGTCGGGATCGACGAGCAGCAGCGTCTCGCGAAAGAACACCGCGCCCGCGTTCTCCATCGCCCCGAACTCGAACTCGGGCACGGCGACGAGATCGAGCTTCGGATACGGGTGCGGCAGGTCGAACCACTGCTCGAGCCGCGCCAGGCTCTGGCGTGCGACGTCGAGCGCGAAGTCGTCGAGCTGCTCGCGACCGGGAACGTGCCAGACCGAGATCGGCGTCGGACCGCACGACACGGTGCGTGACTGCACGAGCTCGCCTACCGCGACGGCGAGTAGATAGGTCGAGAGGGGCGGCGTCGGCTGGAAGCTCACCGTCTTGCGCCCGTCCTCGTGGGCCTCCTCGGTCTCGATCGGCGAGTTGGAGATCACGTGGTTCGAAGCCGCCGTCGTCACCGACAGACGGAAGCGCGTCTTCAGGGCGGGCTCGTCGAAGCAGGGCAAGAAGCGCCGCGCATGGCTGGCGGCGAGCTGGCTGAACGCGTAGCGGCGCCCCTCCGACTCGACGAGGTAGAGGCCGCACAGGTCGTTACGGAGCTTCGCCGAGAAGGTCAGCTCGAGGCGGGCGTGGCCGGCCTCGACGGGCTCGGCGAAGACCACCTCGATGGTCTCTCGCTCGGGGTGCCGGACGATGCGTCCGCGCTGCCGGCGGCCCGCGGAGCGCACGCTGGCACCGCCCACGCGCATCTCGCAGGCGTGCAGCTCGATGCAGCGGGTCGCTCGCGCGAGGTGGAGCGTGAGGCCCACCTCTCCCGAGTACGCATCGGAGGCGCCGGGGTCGACGTCGAGGTGGACTTCCATCGCCACCGGGCGCACGTCCGGTGACAGGCGGAATCCGCGCCGGCGGCGCGCCGCGCTGCGACGCTTCTGCGAGCCGGGTCGCTTCGCCGACTTGCTGGTCGCCGCCAAGCTGATCCTTCCTGGGCGTGAGGGCCGACCCCGAAGCGGGGCGGAGACACCGCACCGGCGTGTCGAGCCGCCTCTTGTTGCGTGCTTCGAGATTAGGGGCGGCGTGTCCGACCCTCAACCGGCGGTCCGCTCGTGTAGCGGTGTCCGTGCGCCGATACGGAGCCCGTGGTGAGGCGGTATGTTGTGCCGCGGGGCCCGCGCCGACGGGCCCCCGGCACGGGGGGGGTGTCGTGGCGACCGCAGCGCGCGAGCAGTGGAGCACTTCGTTCGGGTTCGTGGCCGCCGCCGTGGGTTCGGCGGTTGGACTCGGCAACATGTGGCGCTTCTCGTACCTGACTGCCGAGAAGGGTGGGGCCGCCTTCGTGGCCCTCTATCTGCTCTTCACGGCGATGGTCGGCCTGCCGGTGCTGCTCGCCGAGCTGACGGTGGGCCGCGGCGCGGGCAAGAGCCCGGTGCTGGCGCTGGCCCACTTCGGCGGCGCGCGCTGGAAGCCGCTCGGGGCGTTGTTCGTCGCCACCGGCTTCCTGATCCTCTCCTACTACTCGGTGATCGCCGGCTGGACGGTGCGCTACGCGGGCGAGACGCTGCTGGTCGGGCTGCCCGCCGATCCGGGGGCACACTTCGGCGAGATCAGCCAGGGCTTCTCGGCCTTCATCTTCCACGTGGCCTTCATGGGCCTCACGATGGGTATCGTGGCGAGCGGTGTCACTCGGGGCATCGAGCGCGTGGCGGTGATCGCCATGCCCACCCTCTTCGTGCTGGTGGCCGGGATCGCGCTCTACGCGGCGACGCTCGACGGCGCAGGGCCGGGCTACGCCTACTACCTGAACGCCAACGTCTCGAACGCGTTCTCGATGGACGTGATCGTCTCGGCGGCCGGTCAGGCGTTCTTCAGCCTGAGCCTCGGCATGGGGGCCATGCTGACCTTCGCGAGCTATCTGCCCCGCGACAGCAACCTGCCCAACGAGTCGACGGTGATCGCCGTCGCGGACTTCGGCGTGGCGTTCCTGGCCGGCCTGATGGTCTTCCCGATCATCTTCGCCCTCGGCGTGCAGGACGACGTGAGCGACAGCACGCTCGGTGCGCTGTTCGTGGCGCTGCCGAACGCGTTCTCGAGCATGGGCGGTATCGGCCGGGTCGTGGGGCTGGGGTTCTTCCTGGCCCTGATCGTGGGTGCGCTGACGTCGGCGATCTCGCTGCTCGAGGTGGTCGTGTCCGCCGCCGTCGACGGACTGGGCTGGACCCGCGCGAAGGCGGTGACGATCAGCGGACTGCTCATCGCCGCTCTCGGCTCGTTGGCGGCCTGGAGCCTCGACGTGCTCGACGTGATGGATCAGATCGCCAACAACATCTTCCTGCTCGGCGGCGGACTGATGCTGTCGATCTTCGTCGGCTGGGTGATGCCCGACCCGATGGCAGAGGTCGAGCAGGGCGCCGGCCGGCTGCACTGGTTCTTTGCCTGGCGGGTGCTGCTGCGCTGGGTGGTGCCGCTCGTGCTGGTCTTCGTGCTGTGGCACTCGGTGCCGACGACGCTGGCGAACGTCTGGGCGCTGATCGGCGGCGGCTGACCTCCCGGCCGCTCAGCGGATCGCCACCGGATTGATGATCGCCTGCACGGAGCCCTGCAGGCGCGGCTGGCCCAGCACGAACAGGAACTCCCAGGCCTCGTCCCGGGCGAGCTCGGCGGTGTTCATGTTCTCGAGGATGTAGACGCCGTTCTTGGCGAGCAGCTCGGGGTGCACGGGAAACACCTGGGTCTCTTCCTCGAACGGGATCACCTCGAGCCCCCAGGTGTCGGCGCCGACGGCGACGACGCCGCGCTCGGCGAGGAACCGCGCGCCCTCGACACCGAGTCCTGGCTCGCCGGCCATGTAGCGGGCGTCGTCCTGGCCGACCAGCGCGAGCCAGCCGGTGTGGAAGAGCACGACGTCTCCTTCGCGGATCTTCGTGCCTTGTGCCTTCGCGGCCGCCTCGATCTCCTTGCTGTTGAACACCGTGCCTTCGGAGAGCATCGGCTGACCGAAGTGCCGGGTCATGTCGAGCAGCACGCCGCGCGTGACGATGGGCGGGATCGACTCGGTGCCGAGCTTCGTCAGCCCCGCGGTCGTCACGAAGTCGGCGGGCTTCGTGCCGTTGTAGTAGACGTGGTCGATCCCCATGTGGCCGAGGCCGTCGATCTGGCTGCCGATGCCGACGAACGTGTAGACGACGTCGTCGTTGCCGGTGGCGCGGTTGCTGCCGAGCGGCGTGCCGGTGCCGTCGGAGAGCTGCAGGATCGTCATGTTGAACTTGCGCGCCCCATAGGCGGGCGTCTCCGGGCCCGTGACGACGCCGAGCGGATAGGTCCGGCCTTCCTTCACGAGTCCGGCGGCCCGCTTGACGTGGTCGGCCGAGAGCAGGTTCACCGCGCCGAGCGTGTCGTCGGCGCCGTAGCGCGACGGGAACCAGTCCTCGGCGAGGGCCGGGCCCGACAGGGCGATCGCGCAGGCGCAGAGCAGGGCGGTCGAGGTGTGGAAGCGGGGGCGGGCGGTCGACACGATTCGGTCCTCCGGAGGGCGGGCCGGCACCGACTTCGGCGGTGACCGGCGGTCGGGTGGGTGGGGCGATCCTAACGCGTTGGTGCGGGTGGCGATCAGCCGCCGGCGCGCATCCGCGAGCTGATCGAGTAGAGGGGCAGGCCGAGCAGCACCGGCACCAGGCCGAGCAGCGTGAGGCTGCCCGCGTAGTCGATCGCCGAGCGAAGCATGTACACGCACATCCCGCAGAAGATCAGGGGCAGCAGCGGGTAGAGGGGCACCCGGAAAGGGCGGGGGCGCTCGCCGTCGCGCATCCGCAGCACGAAGAGCGAGATGCCGGTCAGCAGGAAGAAGCCCCAGAAGACCGGCGCCGTGCACTTGAGCAGCACGTCGAAGCCGCTCTTGCCAAGGCTCGGCACGGTCTCCAGGCCGAGGGCCGCGAGGAAGGCGTTCACGCCGTGCAGGCCCGTCTCGGTGCCCGCGAGGCCGATCATGCCCAGGCAGATCGTCGCCTGGGCGGCGATCGCGAAGACCGGTGCGCCGTGACGCGGGCTCCACACGGCGAGGCGCGCGAAGAGGGGGTGGTCGGCGCCGAGGCTCGCGTAGACTCGCGACCCGACCAGCGTCATGGCGTTGACCGCGCCGAGCGCGGCGATCATCACCAGCGCGGCCATGGTGCGCGCGCCGCCTTCGCCGAGCGCCAGGCCCAGGGTGTCGGCGGCGGGCGTGCGCGAGGCGCGCAGCCCCTCGAAGCCGAGGCCCGCCAGGTAGGCGAGATTGACGAGCAGGTAGATGACGATGACGGCCAGCGTGCCGACCATCAGCGCCCGGGGCAGGTTGCGCCGCTGATCCTTCACGTCGGCCGCCACGAAGGCGATGTCGTTCCACCCCCCGTAGGCGAGCAGGACGAAGATCATCGCGAACGCGAAGCTGCCTCCGTTCGAGGCCTGGGGGGGCGCTTCCGGCGGCTCGCCGCTCGCGAGCAGGCCCGCCAGCAGGATGCCCCCGAGCCCTGCGATCTTGACCAGCGTGAGGACGTTCTGGGTGGTCTTGCCGGCTACGATGCCGCGGGCGTTGACGAGAGCCAGGCCCACCACGGCCGCGGCCGCGTAGACGACCTCGCCGTGCGGCTCGATGGCCCACAGGCGCATCGCGTAGCCGGCGAAGATGTAGGCCATCATGCCGATGCTGCCGGTCAGCAGCGCGGCGAGCTGGGCCCAACCGAAGAGGAAGCCGAGCGGCCGGCCGTAGGCTCGCGTGAGGTACACGTAGTCGCCGCCCGAAAGGGGATATGCGGTGGCCAGCTCGGCGTAGCAGAGGGCGCCCACGAGGGTGAGAGCGCCGCCGAGCGCCCAGGCCAGCAGCCCCTCGCCGGCGCTCGAGACGTTGCCGAACACGAGCCAAGGCGTCTCGTAGATCGTCGCCCCGACCACGATGCCCACGATGATGCTGACCGCGTCCCACACCCCGAGCCGGGCCGTGCCGGCGGCGGTCTGCTCCGTCGGCCCGCTCACTCGTCGCCGGGCAGGTAGGTCTGGAAGTGCTCGCCGAGGTCGGCGTCGTCGTGCGTCGGCACGCGGTAGTAGGTGCGGATCACCACCGAGCCGTCGGGCTCGAAACGATAGGTCTCGATGCTCAACCCCACCCGCTCGCCGCCGTCCGCCTCGATGCGGTTCTCGAGCAGCCAGGCGACCTCGTTTCCGCACACGAAGAGCGAGCCGTCGGCGATCCTGAACTTCACCTTCTGCTGGAAGAGGTCGAACGATTCGACGCAGCATTCCTCGAACCCGTGCTTTTCGGGCGTGCCTACGGGATCGAGCATCCGGAAGTCGCCGGGCGCGACTCTTCGCCAGTTGTCGATCCAGCCCTGCTTGTCGCCGGCGTTCCAGAGTGCGACGTAGTCGCGTGCCCAGTCGAGCAGCTGCTGCTTCGTGGGGGTCGGCATTGCTCCTCCGCGGTGGTGGCCTCGGTTCGGCCCCCGGCGAGAGTAGCCGGAATCGCCCCGCGAGCCCGGCGGCCCGGATCAGTCGATCACGCCCGCCCGCCGGCTCGCGGCGAGCGCGACGACGACCTGGACGCGCCGGTTCACGTCGGCGATCTCGTCCGCGAAGGCCTGCCGCTTCGCCTCGATCTCGGGATCGCGATGGTCGAGCAGCCCGCGGTTGCCGGCGAGATTGCGCGCCGTATCGAAGAGCGCCTTGGAGACCGACGACGCGCTGTAAACGAAGTGTTGGAGCTGATACTGCTTGCCGAGGCCGAGGCAGCTCGCCGTGAGGGCGTCGCGGTCGACCTCCTTGCGCGCCTCGACGCGCAGCAGGGCGTCGGCGAAGACGCGGTAGCTCTCGAGGAACGGTCGCAGCACGCGGTGCGAGGTGAAGGGGCGGAAGGATCGCAGCAGCTCGCGGGTGGATTCGCGGCCGTCCCGCAGGCGGGTCTCCCACTCGGGGTCCTGGAAGGCCAGCTCGTCGCGGATCTCGCTTCGGAACTCCTCCTTCTCCGCGAAGAAGAACTCGAACTTGAGCAGGTCGCGCAGCCGCATCGCCTCGTGCCAGAACACGGCGACCGGGTCTTCGCTCGGGCCGTCGCCGGCCGTCACCACGGCCAGCTCGGCGATCGCGGCGTTGACGAAGAAGTGGATGACGGTGTTGCGGTAATAGGCGGCCGCCAGCTGCTGGTCGGGGCCGATCCGGTAGACGCACTCAGGCCCGCCGTCGAAGCGGCTCACCACACCGTTCTCGACCAGCGCGTCCAGGGTGCGCTCGATGCCGTCGTCGGTCTGCAGGTGGAAGAGCTGTGCGGTCGTCGGCAGCTTCCGCTCCTGCACGTAGTGAAGCAGGTTGCCGATCCCGCGGCGGACCTGCGGGACGGTCAGCGCGGTGTCGCCGGTGCCGAGCAGCGCGAGCGTCAGCAGCGAGGTCGGGGTGATCGGCGTGACGCGGTTGATCCGCACCGAGACCTCGAAGGCCAGCTTCTGCAGCGCGAGCTCCTCGTCGTCCGGGTCGTCGCTGGGCGTTCCCACGGCCTCGCCGAGCTGCTCGGCCATCGACACCGGTTCGCCGAAGCGCACGTAGATGCGGCCGTAGCGGCGCCGCATGGCCCGGACGAAACCGACGAACCATCCGAAGCTCTCCTTGCGCTTGGCCCCGCCGGTCTGCTCGCTGCTGTAGCCGCCCACCTCCTGGATCTGGTCGTATGCGATCGAGACGGGAACGAGCTGGACGTCCTCGGCCTTGCCCCGTCGCCAGGCGTCGACCACGTAGGCGAGCAGGCCGAACTTCGGTGGCAGGAGCTTGCCCGACCGCGAGCGGCCGCCCTCGATGTACCACTCGAGGGCGAAGCGCTTCTCGACGAGGTAGTCGATGTAGCTGCGCAGAACGAGCTTGTAGACCGGCGCGTCCCGGAAGCTCCGGCGGATGAAGAACACGCCGGCCCGGCGAACGAGCTGGCCGAGGGGAAAGAAGTTCATGTTGATGCCGCCGGCCGTGTGGTTCGGCGGCAGGCCGTTCTCGTACAGCATGTACTGCAACGCGAGGTGATCGAGGTTCGACTTGTGGGTCGGCAGGAAGACGACGGGATGGCGCTGCGAGAGCGCCGCTATGCCGGCGAGCTGCTCGCGGTCGTACTGGATCTGCTCCGAGTAGCCCTGGGTGTAGAGCAGCCGGATCAGCCGGGCCGCTACGTCGATCACCAGCGTGCTGTGCGTCGCGGCGATCTCGCGCAGGTTGGCCGTGGCCTCGCGCAGGATCTTCGCATCGCTTCGTCCCAGCTCACGGGCCAGCACGGACAGCCGGCCACGGAACTCGGGCCGCCCGAGCACCTCCTCCTCGAGCAGCTTCGGCACCTTGTAGCGCGCGCCGCGGATGCGTCGCTCGGCGCGCTCGAGGGCCAGCGCGGCCTGTCGCGCGACGAACTCGGCGAGGCCGATGGTGTGGCCGCCGCCGTGGCCGCCCGCCTCGCTCCAGCGTCCGCGCAACTCGCTGGCGAGCGCGGGCTCGGCTGCGACCACGCAGCAGCGGTCGGGGTGACGCGTCTGGATCAAGCGCTGCCGGATCACGCCCGGGTCGCGCGGGTCGCGGAACATCAGCAGGTCGCGAATGCCTACTGTGCGCTCGTTCCCGCGCAGCGGCGCCAGCCAGGCGATGCGCAGCGGCGCCAGCAGCGGGTCCTCTTCGCCGGCGAGCAGCGCCTCGAGGCCCGGATCGACGGGGCGCGAATCGCGGCGCCGCGTGGAAGGGATGAAGATCACGCGCACGCTGCCGGGCGGCCGGGTCGGGGGGTGCGTGCGGGCGATCCAGTCCTCGAGGGTCCGGCGCTCGAGCGCGCTCGCTGCCTCGACCAGGAAGACGATCGGTCGATCGGGCTCGCACTCGGGCCAGCTCGACTCGATCAAAGCCGGCGCTCTCGTCTCCGGCATCGCCATTCCGTCATTCTACACCCGAGCATGGCGCCCGCCGGCGCCCTCGGTCAGGCGCTCGTCGAGCCGGAGTGTAGGCGCTCGAGATCCTGCTGTATGTCCGCATGCCGGGCGCGCGTGAGCGGGTAGCCCGAGAGCAACGCCAGGGCGGCCAGCACGCAGGCCGCGGGCGCCAGGGTCGCGATGACGCGGATCGTCGTGACCGCAGCAGCGGGCTGCACGCTCGCCTCGCTGTCGTAGCCGGCCAGCGACAACGCGAATCCGCCGAGCATGTACGAGGTGGCCCCGCCCACCTTGCGGATGAAGGTGAAGATGCCGTTGTAGACGCCCTCCCTCCGCTCTCGCGACGAGATTTCGTCCTCGTCGATCACCTCGCCGAGCATCGCCCACGGAAAGAGATCGACCACCGCGTAGCCGATGCCCAGCAGCCCTGCGACCGCGAACACCGCCCAGCGAGGCCAGCTCGGGTCGGCGAAGAAGATGAAGACGAGCCAGAAGACGAGCCAGGCCGCGCCGAAGGCGAGCACACGATGCTTCTCACGGTGCCGGGCGATGTGCAGCCAGAACGGCAGCGACAGCACGACCACGCCGAGCATCGAGAGCAGGGTCCAGGTGACGTCACCGCTGCGACCGAGCCAGATCGTCACGAGCAGGGGCACCGCCAGGCCGAGCAGGTCCATCGCGATCCGACTGGTCAGGTAGATGCCGCAGAGCCGCCGGAAGGTGTCGTGCCCGATGACGCTCTTCAGCGCGGGAAACAGCGGCGCACGCTCCACGCGCGGGCGATCCTTCGGCTCGAAGCTCGCGGCGAAGACCAGCGGCCAGGGCAGCACCAGCCAGATCGCGATCAGGAAGCCCGCCCGTTCGAAGCCGCCCGGTCCGCCTCCCAGGCCGTCGGCCAGCTTGAAGAACCCTGCCGCCACCATCGTGCCGATCACGGCGCCACCGGCCCGCCAGGTGTTCAGTGCCGTGCGCTCGTCGTAGCTCGTCGCCATCTCGGGGATGAGCGCCATGTAGGGGACGCTCAGCACCGTCAGAGAGAGCGCGATCCCGACGTAGATCGCGAGATACCAGACGAACATCGCCGCCTGGCCGCCGAAGGGCGTCGTCCACATCAGCCCGAAGAACAGGCCGAGCGGCAGCATGCCGATCAGGAAGAAGGGACGCCGCCGGCCGGCCCGCCAGTGAAGGCCGTCCGAGAAACGTCCCATCATCGGGTCGCTCACAGCGTCGACCAGGCGCGCGAGCCAGGCGATCAAGCCGGCGAGCCACGGCTGCAGGCCCGCGACGGTCACCAGGAACGTGAAGTAGACGAGGGAGAGCGAACTCAGCGCCACGTTGACGGTGTGGTCGCCGAGCGCGTAGGCCGCCTTGCGGGCTGGCTTGAGCGGGGGGGCGGTCAGCTCACATCGCCCTTGCGATACATCGCGACCACGGCGGCGCCGCCGAGGCCCAGGTTGTGCTGCAGCGCGACGCGTGCGTCCGCCACCTGGCGCTTGTCGGCTTCGCCGCGCAGCTGCCAGTTGAGCTCGGCGCACTGGGCCAGGCCCGTGGCGCCGAGCGGGTGGCCCTTCGAGATGAGGCCGCCCGAGGGATTCACCACGACCTGCCCGCCGTAGGTCTGGGCCCCGGAGTCGACGAACTCGCCGGCCTTGCCCTCGTCGCACAGCCCGAGGGCCTCGTAGGTGATGAGTTCGTTGCACGAGAAGCAGTCGTGCAGCTCCACGACGTCGACGTTCTCGGGGCCGAGGCCCGACTGCTCGTAGACCTTGCGGGCGGCCGCCTGCGTCATGTCGGAGCCGACCATCTTGATCATGCTGCCCTCGTAGGATGACGGGTAGTCGGTCGTCATCGCCATGCCGAGGATCTCTACGGCCCGATCCTGCAGCCCGTGCTTCCGCACGAAGTCCTCGCTGGCCAGGATCGCCGCGCCCGCTCCGTCCGACGTCGGACAACACTGCAGCTTGGTGAGCGGGCCGAAGACCTGCGGGGCGTTCTTGATGTCTTCGAGGCTGTACTCGTCCTGGAACTGCGAGTAGGGGTTGTTGACCGAGTGCTTGTGGTTCTTCCAGCCGATCTTCGCGAAGTGCTCGGGCGTGGTGCCGTACTTCTCGTTGTGCTCGAGGCCGGCATTGCCGAACATCTGTGGCGCGGCCGGCGCCTGGGCGAAGCCGTGCTTCTCGACCATCACCGCGAAGTGCTTGTCGAGGGCTATCGTGCGGTCGGTGTACTTCATGCCGAGGGAGCCCTTCTCCATCTTCTCGAAGCCGAGGGCCATCACGCAGTCGGCCAGCCCGCCCTCGACGAACTGCTTGGCCATGAAGAGCGCCGTCGAGCCCGTCGAGCAGTTGTTGTTGACGTTGTAGATCGGGATGCCCGAGTGGCCGAGCTCGTAGAAGGCCCGCTCGCCGCAGGTCGAGTCGCCGTAGCAGTAGCCGACCGCCGCCTGCTCGATCTCGTCGAAGGAGATCCCGGCGTCCTCGATGGCCCGGGTGCCGGCCTCGCGGCCCATGTCGGGGTAGTCCCAGTCGCGCGAACCGGGCTTCTCGAACTTCGTCATACCGACGCCGACGACGTAGACCTTCTTGCTCATGGAGGGCTCCTTGCTGGACGGGCGTGAAGCAGCGGAAATCGAGACGGTATCGCTGCGCGGGCGACCGAGCCTAGCAGGGAGGGCCCGGGGCCGCCGGACCGGGGCCCATGAGATAGCCTCTGGTCCTGGATTGCATCGGAACGGGGAGGACGCGATGGCCACCATCTTCACGAAGATCATCGATGGCGAGCTGCCCGCACACTTCGTCTGGAAGGACGAGGTCTGCGTCGGCTTCCTCTCGATCGCACCCCTCAAGCCGGGTCACACGCTGGTGGTGCCCCGCGCCGAGGTCGACCACTGGCTCGACCTTCCGCCCGACACGGTCGCTCACCTCTCGCTCGTGGCGCAGAAGATCGGCAAGGCGCAGATGCGCGCCTACGATCCGGTGCGTGTCGGCACGATCGTGCTCGGTCTCGAGGTGCCGCACGTGCACGTGCACGTCGCGCCGATCTGGAGCCCGACCGACCTCGACTTCCACAACGCCCAGCCCGGCACGCCGCAGGAGGAGCTCGCCCGCGAGGCCGACACCATGCGCCGTGCCCTGCGCGAGCTCGGCTACCCGGAGGTGGGCGAGTAGGGCAGCCGCCTGCCGCCCTCGCGCCCGCCGCCCCTCCAGCTACCGCCCCTGGAAGTCGGGGGTGCGTCGCTCGGCCATCGCGGCGATGCCCTCGCGGAAGTCCTCGGTCTTCTGCAGCCGCGCCTGCTCGGCCGCTTCGTGCTCGGTGGCCGCGCGCACCGCCTCGGCGAGGTCGCCGCGGAGCGTCTGGCGGATGGAGTCGACGGCGAGCGGCGCCGACCTGGCGATATCCTTGGCGAGGGCGAACGCCTCCTCGCGCAACAGTGTCAGCGGCGCGAGTCGATCACAGAGCCCGAGCGCGAGCGCCTCCTGGCCCGGCACGCGGCGGCCGGTGTAGAGCAGGTCCTGCGCGGCCTGAGCGCCGACGAGGCGGGGCAGGGTGACCGAAAGCCCGAAGCCCTGATGGAAGCCGAGCCGCGCGAAGTTCGCGCTGAAGCGCGCCTCGGGCGAGGCGACGCGGAAGTCGGGCATCAAGGCGAGGCCCAGGCCGCCGCCGACGGCCGCGCCCTGTACGGCCGCGACCACCGGCGTGCGCGTAGCGAAGAGACGCACGGCCTCGGCGTACAGCTGGCCCGTGTCATCGCGCCGGCCGCCCCCGAAGTTTGCGCCGGCGCAGAAGTGCTTGCCCTCGGCGCACAGCACGATGGCGCGGCAGTGGCTCTGGTCGAGCTTCTCGAAGGCGTCGGCGATGCCCGCGATCAGCGCGGTGTCGAAGAAGTTGTTCGGCGGGCGGTGCATCTCGACGACCGCGACGTGGTCGTCGTCGAGTCGTGCACTCACGTCTCCGAAGCGGCCGAAGTCTTCCAAGTCGATCTCCTCGTGGCCGGGCTCAGCGCGGCAGGCCGACCAGCTTTCGGGCCATGATGACTCGTTGGATCTGCCCGGTTCCCTCGACGATGTCCATCGCCTTGGTGTCGCGGTAGAGCTTCTCGATCAGATGCTCCCCGCTGCCGGCGACCAGCCCGAGCATTTCGAGCCCGAGCCCGGCCGCCTGCTGGGCGACCTGCGCGCCTAGGGCCTTGGCCATCGACGCCTCCATGATGTTCGACCTCTGCTGGTCGGCCAGCGAGCACGCGCGCAGGCACACCAGGCGCGCGCCGCGCAGCTTGCGGGCCATCCACTCGATGCGGTCGCGCACCCGCTCGCGCTCCGAAAGCCCCGTCTCCCGCGCGAAGCGGATCGACTCGTCGAGGACTGCGCGCCCCATGCCGACCGCCATCGCGCCGATGATCGGCCGGCCGGCATTGAAGGTGGCCATCGCCGTCTTGAAGCCGGCCTTTGCCTCGTAGCGCGCCTCGCCGCCCAGCAGGTTTGCGGCCGGCACGCGGCAGTCGTCCAGCGTGAACGAGGTGGACTCGTAGGCCTTGAGGCCCATCTTCTTCTCGATCTTGAATCCGCCGAGCCCCGGCGTGCCCTGCTCGACGAAGAAGGAGCGCTGGGCCGCGCGTCCCTGGCTCGGGTCGAGGGTGGCCTGGACGAGCAGCCAGTCGGCGCGGCTGGCGCCGCCGATGAAGCACTTGGCGCCGTTCAGGATCCAGTGGTCGCCGTCCTTGCGGGCGGTCGTGCGGATCGCAGCGGCGTCGGAGCCGGCGCCGGGCTCGGTCATGCCGAAGCACGCCCAGCGTGGGCGATCGGGCGAGACGAACGGTCCGAGGTACTTCTCCTTCTGCTCGTCGGTCCCCATCGCGATGACGCTCTGCTCGGGCAGGCCGGGGCCGGGGTTCGCGACCATCACGCCGCGGTCCCAGTACGCGCCCTCCTCGGCGAGCAGCATCGCGCGCACGGCCACGCCGGGGTGGGGCGTCGCCCCGCCTCCTCCCTGCCAGCGGGTGCGCCCGTCGCCGCGCTCGAGGCAGCGGTCGAAGTAGGGATCGCCGACGGGAATCGGCGCTCCCGCGCGGTCGGCCTCGAGGCCGACGGGACGCATCTCCTTCTCGCCCCACTCGCGCGCCTCCTCGACGGCGGCGAGCGTCTCGCGATCGATCGAGAAGTCCATCAGGCCGCTCCTTCTGCGAGCCCGGCGAAGGCGAGCGGGTGCTCGGCGGCGCAGAGACTTCGTCCCGCCTCTTCGACCGCAGCGTCGAGCCCGCCGGCCAGCAGGCCCAGCGCCCGGGCCTCGCGCATGTGCTTCTCGACCGGGTAGTCGGCCATGAAGCCGTGGCCGCCGAGGATCTGCACGCCGTTCGGACCGATGAAACGCGCCGCGTCGATGCACTCGGCCAGGGCGCCGGCGGCCTCGGCGTCGGCGGGCAGGGCGCGATCGATCCGCCAGGCCGCCTCGTGGACGAGCAGTCGTGCGCTCTCCAGCGCCATCGCCATCTCGACCACCAGGAAGGCGAGCGCCTGGTGGTGGGCGATCGGACGGCCGAAGGCCTGTCGTTCGGTCGAGTAGTCGCGCGAGAAGTCGCACGCCGCGCGCAGTACGCCGAGCAGCAGCGAGGCCACCCACAGGCGAGTGCGCGCTCGCGCGCGGTGGGCGGCCGCCGCGTCGTGCCAGGCCGCGGCGATCGGCGCATCGTCGACGCGCAGCCGCGACGCGCCCGCCGCGCGCAGACCCGCTCCGCGAACCGGCGTGGTCCCGATGCCCTCGGTCACCAGGCTGACGCCGCCCGGTCCGAGCAGCACGACGGCGGCGACGTGATCGGCGGGCACCCACGCCGCCTCGAGGGAGACGGGCTCGCCCGGTTGCCGATCGGTGTCCTCGAAGAGCAGCGCCGCGCGTGCGCCCGGCCGGGCCTCGCAGGCATCGCGCAGGGCCGACACGGCTGCGGCGCCCCCGAGCTCGAGGGCCGCGTAGAGGGCGGGGCCGAGGGTGTCGAGGGCGACCGTCGCGCCGGCGTCGTGCGCGGCGAGCTCCTCGTTGACGAGGCAGCGCGCCAGGCAGCCGAGCCCGGCGCCGTCGAGCGACTCGGGAATCTCGAGGTCGGCGAGGCCGATCTCCGCGTACGCGGCGCGCACCGCGTCGTCGACCCGGCGGGCCGACTCGGTGTCGCGCATCGACGCCGCGAGGTGATCGGCGGCGAACCCCCGTGTGGTGTCGACGAGCAGTGCGAACTCGTCGCCGATCTCGAAGTCGATCATCGGCAGGTCTCCGGAAGGGCGGGCCCACCAGTGTAATTCGTCGTCGCGGCCAGCGCCGAGCGGCCACGGGCACGGCGTCGCGCGCGGGGCGGCTCTTTGACCCGCGCGGCACGACGTGAGACCCTGACGCGATGCAGCGGCCGTTTCGATCTTGCGGGCGATTGCGCCGGCGTGTCCCCAGCGGACCACCGGCGCGCTGAAGCCGAGGTCGCCCCCCATGCGCATCCTCCTGATCGGCAACCCGATCGCCGGGCGCGGCAGCGCGCGGGCCGCGGTCGACGGGCTGGTGGCGCGGCTTTCGCGACGGGGCCACGCCGTCGACGTCTGCTGGACCGAGCGGCCCGGGCACGCCACCGCGCTGGCCGCCGCGCGGCGCGAGTCGGCCGACTGCGTGGTCTCGGCGGGCGGCGACGGCACGCTCCGAGAGGTGTACGCCGGGCTCGCCGCCGCGGCGCCGATCCTGCCGCTGCCGCTCGGCACCGGCAACATGATGTCGCGCGAGCTGTTCGTGCCGGCGGATCCGGAGCGTCAGATCGATCTCATCGAGTCGGGCGCCGAGCGGCGCATCGACGTCGGTCGCGTCGGCGGGAATCCCTTCCTGGCGGTCGTCGGCGTCGGCTTCGACGCCATGGTGACCCGGGTGATCGGCGAGGAGCGCGGTGAAGCCCTCGGCTTTCGCGGCTACCTGCTGCCGATCCTGCGCGCCGCGCTCCGCTACAGGCCCCCTGCGTTGCGCGTCTCGGTCGACGACGGGGCGCCGATCGACTGCGGATTCGTGGTCGTTACCAAGGTGCGCCGCTACGGCGGCATCATGCGCATCAGCGACACCGCGCGGCTCGACTCGGGCGAGCTCGAGGTGTGCCTGGTTGCACCGGCCAGCGTCCCGCACCTGCTGCTGCTCGGCCCGATGGCCCTCACCGGAACCCTGCGGCACGCACCCGGCTTCGAGATGCGCTCCGCCCGTCGCGTGCGCATCGACGTGCCCGACGGGCACGCCCCTGCACCCGCGGAGGTGGACGGCGACTTCCTGGGCCCCACGCCGATCGAGATCGCGATCGAGCCCGGGGGCGCGCGGGTCGTGGCACCGGCCCTGGGCGCGTTGCCATGACCCGGTCGCGGCGGCACCCTCTGCGGCTCGAAGTCGGACGGAGAGGCGCGCAGAAATGCCCTACTACATGATCGCCACCATCGACATCCACGACCGGGAGGAGTACGGGAAGTACGAGGCGGGCTTCCTCGACGTCTTCTCGCGCTACGCCGGCGAGCTGGTCGCCGTCTCCGATGCTCCGGACCCGGTGGAGGGCGAGTGGCCGCACACGCGTGCCGTGCTGCTCCGCTTCCCGGACGTCGAGGAGGCGCGCCGCTGGCATCAGTCGACCGACTACCAGAATCTCGCGCAGCACCGATACCGCGCCTCGACGAGCACCATCATCGGCCTGCAGGGATTCGAAGCGCCGGCGTGAGCGGATCGCCGCCGCGCGATGGCGGCAGGATCGAGCGCCCAGCAGCCACCCGCAGCCACAGGAGATCGACCGTGTCGCAGTCAGAGCCCCCCCTGATCGTCGAGCGCGAGGGCGCCGTGGAGACGTTCGTCATCAACGACGCGCCCCGCAACCGGATGAGCCTCGAGTTCATGGACGCCCTCGAGGCCGAGGTCGAGCGCGTGGCCGGCGACCGCGACGTGCGGGCGATCGTCTTCCGCGGCGCCGGGAACGAAAACCTGTCGGTCGGCATGGACCTCAAGCAGCTGCCGCAGGGCATCGAGCGCATGGGCAGTGCGGAGGCCGTCTTCGACCAGCGGCTGCGCGTGCTCGCGGCGATCGAGCGCCTGCCGAAGCCGGCGATCGCCGTGCTCTACGGCTACTGCCTCGGTGGCGGTCTCGAGCTGCCGCTGGCCTGCCACTTCCGGCTCGCCGCCGCCGAGGGGGCGAAGATCGGCCTGCCCGAGATGGACCTGGGCACCGTGCCCGCGTGGGGCGGCAGCGCGCGGCTCACCCGCTGCGTGGGCCGCGACCACGCGCTCGACATGATCCTGCGCGCGAAGAAGATCTCGGGCCCGGAGGCGCTGCGTATCGGCCTGGTGAACGAGGTCTGGCCCCTCGACGAGCTGTTCGACCGCGCCGCCGCTCTTGCTGCCGAGCTCGCCGACATGCCCGCGCTCGCGGTCGCCGGTGTGCTGCGTTGCGTGGTCGAAGCGGGGGAACGCTCGCTCGAGGAAGGCATCGCCGAGGAGCGGCGCGCCGTGCTCGAGACGATGGGCACGCCGGATCAGCGCGAGGGCATGCTGGCGTTTCTCGAGAAGCGCCGGCCGCGGTTCAACCAGGGGAGCTGAAGGCCCTCGCTCGCGAGATCCGCTTCACCGATCGCCGACGCGAAGCCTGGGCGGCGTCTCCTGCCCCGGGTGACGACCCTGCATGCCGCCGTAGAACGAGGCGAGGAGCTCCTCGTCGCCGTCTTCGCTCGGCCAGTAGAGCGGTCCGAAGCCGACCACCCGGCGTCCGTAGTCGAGGAAGCCCATCGCGATCGGCACGCCGGCGCGCAGGGCGACGCGGTGGAAGCCGCTCTTCCAGCACTCGCCGCGCCGGCGGGTGCCCTCGGGCGCGATCACCACGATCAGCTCGTCGCGACGCGCGAACTCTTCGGCCACCGAATCGACCAGTCCGCCGGCTCGTGAGCGATCGACCGAGATGCCGCCCATCCCGCGCAGCAGCGCGCCGAGGGGGCCGATGAAGAGCGACTCCTTCATGAGGAAGGAGATGTACTGCCCGGTCGCGAACCCGAACGCGATCATGTGCGGGAAGTCCCAGTACGAGGTGTGCGGGGCCGCGATCGCGACGAACTTGAGCTCGCTCGGGACCTCGCCTTCGATCCGCCAGCCGAAGAGCCTCAGGTAGAGGCGGCCCATCCAGCGCCGCACGGGGTCCCACACGCCGCTCCGTCTGGGGCGCGTCACCGATCCACCTCCCGCCGACCCTTGCATCGTCGCCTCGTCTCGTTCGAAATGCTCATGCCGCGCCCAACGTCTGCATCTCGACGAAGTGGCGGTAGCGGCCGCCCGGCCGCGCCATCAGCTCGGCGTGGTGGCCGCGCTCGACGATCCCGCCCTCCTCGAGGAAGAGGATCTGGTCGGCCTCGCGAATCGTCGACAGCCGATGCGCGATGACGAGCACGATCCGCGTTCGACTGGCCTCGCGAAGCGCCGCCACCAGTCGCTGCTCGGTCTGGGGGTCGAGCGCCGAGGTCGGTTCGTCGAGGATCAGGATCGGCGCGTCGCGGACGAGTGCGCGGGCGATCGAAAGCCGTTGTCGCTGTCCGACGGAGAGCTTTCCGCCCGCGCGTCCGAGCCGCGTCGCGTAGCCCTCGGGCAGCGCCTCGATGAAATCGTGCGCGCCGGCGGTCCGCGCGGCGCGGCGCACCTCGGTCTCGGAGGCGTCGGGGCGGCCGAGCCGGATGTTCTCCTCGATGGTCGCGTCGAAGAGCATCGTCTCCTGGAAGACGAACGCGACCTGGTCGCGCAGCGAGCGGAGCGAGACGTTCGTCAGATCGTGCCCGTCGATTCGCACCCGGCCCGCGTCCGGAGAAACGAAGCGCGGCACCAGGCTCGCGAGCGTGGTCTTGCCGGCGCCGGCCGGGCCCACCAGCGCTACCACCTGCCCGATTCGCGCCTCGAAGCTCACGTCGCGCAGCGTGGGCGGGCCGGACTCGTAGGAGAAGCTCACATGCTCCACCTCGACCCGGTCGGCGACCCGGGGCAGCTCCTGCGCGCCGTCGACGTCGCGCTCGGAGGGGGCGTCCATCAGGAAGAATACGCGGTTCAGCCCGGTTGCGTCGCTCTGGAGGCGAATCCACAGCGCACCGATGTCGATGCTCGAGCCCGCGATGTTCAAGAAGAAGGGCAGCAACACCGCGAAGTCGCCGGGGCTGTAGAGTCCGTCCACGACGCCGTCGCCGATGTGGAAGATCACGTAGATGACGAGCCCCCCGCCGAAGATGCTGGCGACCACGAAGGTGACGACGTCGAGCAGGATCTTGAGGCGGTACTGGCGGAACGAGTCGGCGCTGTCGTCGTCGAAGCGCGATCGCTCGCGTCCCTCGCCCCCCAGGCTCTGCACGGCGAGCACGTTCGACATCGACTCTTCGAGGCTCGAGGTGGTGGTGGCGCCGGCACGGCGGCTGCGGCTCGCGAACAGGCGCTGGAGGCGGGCGAAGGGGAGCGTCGGCACGAGCGCGACGAGCAGGAAGCCGAGGCCCGCAAAGACGATGGGCGAGACCCAGCCGTAGACCAGCCCCATCACCCACACGGTCATCAGGATGTAGAGCGGAGCGGCGATCGGCGTGAGCACCAGCCGATAGCAGGTGTTGGTGATCGAGGTGGTGTCGTACATGACGCGGTAGACCGCGTCGCCGATGCGCTCGTCGTCGAGGCTCGCCATCGGAAGTGACTGGATGCGGTCGAAGAGCTGCGTTCGGTAGTGGTGGTTGAGCTTCTGGGTGAGCCGCATCGTGTAGCGGTAGTCGACGAGGCCGAGCAGGCCGCTGACGAGACTGAAGCCGGCGTTGGCCTCGTTCTCGGTTTTCGTCGCCATGTCCCAGCCCTGCGGAATGCCGCGGTCGTCGGCGCGATCGCGCTCGCGGCCGCTCAGTCCGAACGCCCCGATGCCGACGAGCAACGCGAACTGCGCGGCGAGCGTCCAGGCCAGCAGGGCCATGGGCGAAAGGCCGGCCGCGAGGTCGATGACGGGCTGCAGGAAGAACGGAAACGGCCTCGGCTGCTCGCCGAACGGCAGGCCCCTGATCACGTGGTCGACGAGCACCTTCATCGGCCACGGCACGAGCAGCATCGGCACGAAGCCGACGACGAGCAGCGCGAGCTTCACCCCGAACTCGCGCCGGAACGGCCCGATGTAGCGGAGCGCCCGCTCGACCACCCGCAAGGTCTCGCCGCTGCCGATCTGCTCGCTCTCCTGCAGTCGTTCCCTCACGGCGCCGCACCGCCCGCCGTGTCGCTCTGCGCCGGCTCAGCGGAGCCCGGCGCTGCGACGCCGGCCTCCGCCTCGGCCTCGACCAGCCCGCGATAGGCGCCGCCCTCGAGGCCCATCAGCTCGTCGTGGGTGCCGCACTCGGCGAGCTGGCCGCCGCGGATCACCGCCACGGCGTCGGCGCGGCGGATCGTGGAGAGGCGGTGCGTGATCAGGAAGATCACACGGCCGCGGCCCCAGCGTGAGAGGTTCTCGAGAACGCGGTGCTCGGTCGCGGCGTCGAGCGAGGCGGTCGGCTCGTCGAGCACCAGAACGGCGGGGTCCTTGAGGACGGCGCGGGCGATCGAGATGCGCTGCCGCTGCCCGGTCGAGAGCTTCGTGCCGCGCTCGCCGAGCAGGGTGTCGTAACCCTCCGGCAGTGACTCGATGAACTCGTCCGCGCAGGCCACCCGCGCGGCCTCGCGCACCGCCTCGTCGCTGGCGCCGGGAACCGCGTAGCGGATGTTCTCGCGGACGGTGGTGCCGAAGAGGATGTTCTCCTGCAGGGCGATCGCGATCTGATCACGCAGGCTGGCGAGGGTGAAAGTGCGGATGTCGCGGCCATCGACCTCGATGCGTCCGGCGTCGGGGTCGTAGAGGCGCAGCAGCAGGCTCACCAGGGTGCTCTTGCCCGACCCGGTCGGTCCCGCCACGGCGAGCACGCGGCCCGTCGGCACGTGCAGGTCGACGTCCTGCAGCACGGGTCGCTCGTGGTCGTAGCCGAAGCTGACGCCCGTGTAGCGGATGTCGCGGGTGAGCCGCGGCATCGGGACCGCGTCCGGTGCATCCTCGACCTCGGGCTCGAGGTCGAGCAGCTCGAAGGTGCGATCGAGCCCCGTCGCCACGTCCTGGATGGAGCCCCAGAGGTCGAGGAGGTGGCTCTGCGAGTGCGTGGCGTCGCCGAAGCGGTCCTTGAAGTTGTTGTAGAAGCCGAGGTCCCAGACGCCGGAGTTGACCGCGGCGAAGCCCATGCCGACGAGGAAGCGCTCGCCGAAGAGGGCGGCGCCGTCGGCGGAGAGCCCGGCCGCCGCCCCGGTGCCCAGCACGAGCACCAGTCCGACCGCCCAGAACACCACGACCTTGAACCCCACGTAGCGATTGCGCGCCGCGTAGGCGGCCGCGAAGGCGCCGAGGGATGCGACCTCGAAGCGGCCCCGCTCGATCGATTCGGCGCCGTAGGCCTTGATGACCTTGAGGCCGGCCAGGGTCTCCTGTATCCGCGAGGTGAGCGCGCTGTTCGCCTCGCGGGCGCGCCGGAAGCCGATCCGCATCGGCCGCGCCATGCGGTGTCCGATGAAGAGCAGCGGCGGCCAGGCCAGCATGAGCATCAGGGCGAGCCGCGGATCCCAGAGCACCACCAGCCCCAGCGAGAACAGGAAGCGGGATACGCTCTCGAGCGGGCCGAGGAAGAGCACGTGGATCAGCTGCGTCACCATCGAGCTGTCCTGGAACATTCGGTAGATCGAGTCGCCCACGCGCTGCTCCGCGTGAAAGCGCAGCGACAACGTCTGCAGCCGCTCGACGAGCAGTATGCGCAGGTACTGGTTGACTCGCTGCAGGATCCAGACGCGCCAGTACGCCAGCCCGACGAACAGCGGCGTGAAGAAGAGCGTGAGCCCGGCGACCGTCCAAACGAGGTGCCGCAGAACCGTCTTGCGGGGCTCGTCGGCGAGCAGACCCGTGCCGGCGTACTCGTCGGGTGAAAGGCCGATCATGAGCGCCTGCAGGTGCGAGAGCTTCGCGCCCTCGAGCACGCTGTTCCAGAAGATGTTGACGATGTTGATGCCGGGCAGGGCGACCAGTGCGACCAACAGGGCGCCGCAGGCGACGAGTCCGACGAGTGGCCACTTGACCGGGCGCAGGAGCGGCAGGCAGCGCAGCAGCAGCCGGACGATCAGCCGGAACGAGAGCGTGTCCTCGCGCCCGCCGCGCCCGAGTCGAGCGAACTCGCGATAGCGTGTGGTCGGATCTTCTGCCGGCGCCGCGCCTGCCTCGGTCGTCACGCCCTCGCGATCCCGCCCCGGCTAGAGGGCGCGCATCCCCGTGATGTGCTCGCCGAGGATCAGCGTGTGGATGTCGTGGGTTCCCTCGTAGGTGCGCACGGTCTCGAGGTTCATCATGTGCCGCATCGACTGGTAGTCGTCGACGATGCCGTTGGCGCCGAGCAGGTCGCGGGCCTCCCGGGCCACCCGCAAGGCGATGTCGACGTTGTTGCGCTTGATCATCGACACCATCGTGTGGTGGAGCTTGCCGGCGTCCTTGAGCCGGCCCACCTGCAGCACCAGCAGCTGGGCCTTGGTGATCTCGGTGAGCATCTCGGCGAGCTTCATCTGCGTGAGCTGCTTGGCGGCGAGCGGCCCGCCCTGCACGACGCGGTCGCGGGTGTACTGGACGGCCTCGTCGTAGCACGCCATCGCAGCCCCGATGGCGCCCCAGGCGATCCCGTAGCGGGCCTGGTTGAGGCAGCCGAGCGGACCACCGAGCCCCCTGGCGCCCGGCAGGAGATTGGCGTCGGGCACCTCGACGTTCTCGATGTAGAGCTCCGAGGTGACGCTCCCCCGCAGCGAGAACTTGCCCTTGATGTCGCGCGCCTCGAAGCCGGGCCGGTCGGTCTCGACCAGGAAGCCCCGCACGCCGTCCTCGGTGACGGCCCAGACGATCGCGATCCGCGCCACCGAGCCGTTCGTGATCCAGCGCTTCACGCCGTTCAGCACCCAGCCGTCGCCCTTGCGCTCGGCGCGCGTCGTCATGCCCGAGACGAAGCTGCCGTGGTCGGGCTCGGTCAGCCCGAAGCAGCCGATCGCACGGCCGGCGGCCATCTCGGGCAGCCACTCCTGCTTCTGCTGCTCGCTCCCGTAGGCGTGGATCGGGTACATGCAGAGCGAGCCCTGCACCGACGCGAAAGAACGCAGCCCGCTGTCGCCGCGCTCGAGCTCCTGCATCAGCAGCCCGTAGGCGACGTTGTTCATGCCCGCGCAGCCGTAACCCGACAGGTTGGCGCCGAACATGCCCAGCTCGGCCATCGCGGGGACGAGCTCCATCGGAAACGAGCCGTCCTGCCGGACGTGCTGCTGGATGCGCGGCAGGAACTCGCCCGTCACCCAGCCGCGCACCGAGTCGCGCACCAGCCGCTCCTCGTCGCCGAGCTGGGTCTCGTCGAGCAGCAGGAAGTCGGGGGAGGCGTACTCGGCCACGGGGGATCTCCGGGAGGTGGGGGCGCCGAAGCCTGCTTGGCGGCGCAAGAACGGGTGAGGGGAGCGCGGTCGGGGAGCGTAGCGGATGGGCCTCTCGCCAACGTCCGGCGCCGGATCGGCGCCCCCGACGAGAAGAGGGCCCGGTGGCTGCCTCCACCGGGCCCTCGTTCGAACCCACCCGCCCCGCCGGTCGCCCGATAGGCGACCCCGGGGAGGGCGCTCTGGCCGCCCGCTAGCTGGCGGCGGCCCGCTTCGGCGGCGCCTTGGACAGCGTCTTGTCGAGCGCGGTCAGCCGGCGATTGATGCGGTTCAGCTTCTTGTCGAGCTTGCGGACGTCGCTCCGCGAGGCGATCTGGAACGTGCCGAGCAGCGTGTCGACACCCTTCTCGAAGCGCGACTCGAGGTCCTTGCGCTGCTTCTCGAACTGCTTGTTGGCCTCGTCCCAGCGCGACTCGGCGCGCTTGACGACCTCGTTCTTGCGCAGCTCCTTGCGGAACTGCTTGACGCGCTTCTCGGCCCGCTTGTTGAACTCCTGGGTGCGGTCTTCGAGCTCCTTCTGGAGCCGCTGCACCTCGTCCTCGACGGACTGGAAGGCGCTCTGGATGCGGTCGAGACCCTCTTCGACGATGTTGGCTCGCGTGGCCATCTGCTCTCTCCTCGGTTGCCCGCGGCCGGATGCGCCTCGGGGCGGGTAGCTGTACGGGAGGGCTGCCCGACGCTCGGCCGCGCGCTCTGACGCAGCGCAGCACCCCTCCTGACGCGTCGCAGTATAGACACGCTGCGTCATGGGGTCAAGATCGGCGTGGGGATTAAATTCTTTAATAAATATGGGTAGATACGGAATACTGCCGACGCTGACTGACGCGCCGCGGCACCAGCCTGGGGCCGGCTCCTACCAGCGGATCACCGCGCTCCCCCAGGTGAAGCCCGACCCGAAGGCCGTCATCGACACCACCTGACCGGGCGAGAGGCGACCGCTCTCCTGCGCCTCGGCGAGCAGCATCGGGATCGAGGCCGCCGAGCAGTTGCCGTAGCGCTGGATGTTGTTGAGCAGCTTGGCTTCGGGGATCTCGAGCTTCTGCGCGACGAACTCGTTGATGCGCAGGTTGGCCTGGTGGAACAGGAAGAGCCCCACGTCGTCGAGCTTGATGCTGGCGCCGGACAGGGCCTCGAGCAGCACCTCGGGCATCCGGGTCACTGCGTGCTTGAAGACGTAGCGCCCGTCCATCTTCGGGAAGTGCCGGCCTTCGTCGATCATCTCCTTCGTCATGCGGCTCGGCCAGGACGCCGACGACGGCCCGTCGATCCACAGCCGCTTGGCGTGCTTGCCCTGGGCGTGGAGGTCGACCTGCAGGATGCCGGCGGGGTCGTCTTCGGCGTCGACGGCCTCGAGCACCACGGCTCCGGCCCCGTCGCCGAAGATCACCGCCACGTCGCGGCCCTCGGTCGAGACGTCGAGCCCGGTCGAGTGCACCTCGCAGCCCACGACCAGGACCCGCCGGCACTTGGCCGAGACGATCAGGCTGTCGGCGAAGCTCAGCGCATAGAGGAAGCCGCTGCACTGGGCGCGCAGGTCGATGCAGGGCACCTCGCCGGCGCCGAGCTGCTCGTGCAGGAAGAAGGACGTGCCGGGGAACTCGTGCTGGGGCGACAGCGTGGCGAGCAGGATGAAGTCGACGTCGCCGGCTGCCAGACCGGCCCGCTCCAGCGCCTGCTCGCAGGCGGCCTGCGCGAGGTCGGCGGGCGTCTCGCCGTCGACGATCCAGCGCCGCTCCTTGATGCCGGTGCGCTGCTGGATCCACTCGTCGCTGGTGTCCATCAGCCCGGCGAGGTCGTCGTTGGTGACGACCCGGTCGGGTACGTGCATACCGGTTCCGACGATCTTCGAGCGCACGGTTCGGGTCATGTCCATCGTTCCCCCAAGACGAGGCCCGGGCGAGGGCCCTCCATGGTGCAGCGCGAGGCGGTGCTCAGGCCCGCTGCGCGGCCCGTTCGGGCGGAGCTTCGACCCCCCGGTCTTGCGGCTGCTCGTCCCAGAGCAGTCGCTCCGCCCGCTCCAGGAGAATATCGAGCCCGCGGCGCTCGAGCGCCGAGATTGCCACGCAGCCGTGACGCCGCTCGAGGACCGGCCCCGATCCCTCGGGGAGCCGGTCGATCTGGTTGAAGACGAGAAGCTCCGGCTTGCCACCGAGCCCGAGCTCGTCGAGCACCAGCCGTACCGCATCGATGCGCCGCTCGAAGTCCGGCGACGCCGCGTCGACCACGTGGATCAGCACGCTGGCGTCGCGCAGCTCTTCGAGGGTGGCGTGGAAGGCGGCGACGAGGTCCTCGGGCAGGTCGCGGATGAAGCCGACCGTGTCGGTGATGATGACCTCGCGCTCCTGCGGAAACCGGAGCCGCCGCGATACCGGATCGAGCGTGGCGAACATCTCGTCGGCGACGAACACGTCGGTCTGGGTGAGCGCCCGCAGCAGGGTGCTCTTGCCGGCGTTCGTGTAGCCGACGATCGAGAGCACCGGCACCTCGCGCCGCCCGCGCCGCTTGCGGCGGCCCTCGCGCTGCTTCGACAGGCGCGCCAGATCGCGCTCCAGGCGGGTGATGCGGTCGCGCACGCGGCGCCGGTCGACCTCGAGCTTCGACTCGCCCGGGCCGCGGCCCCCGATGCCGCCGGCCAGCCGCGAGAGGGACAGGTCGGCCCGCTGGGCGAGCCGCGGCATGCGGTACTTGAGCTGCGCGAGCTCCACCTGCAGCTTGCCGTCGGCGGTGGTCGCGCGCTGGGCGAAGATGTCGAGGATGAGCTGCGTGCGGTCGATGACGCGCAGCTCCATGCGCTCGGCCAGGTTGCGTGCCTGGGTGGGCGTCAGGTCCTGGTCGAAGATCACCAGGTCGATGTCGGCCTGGAAGCACTCGACGACCAGCTCGGAGAGCTTGCCGGCGCCGACCACGGTCTTGGGGTCGACCCGGGGCCGGCTCTGGGTGATCACGTCCACCACCTCGACGCCGGCCGCACGGGCCAGCTCCTTCAGCTCGCTCACGTGAAGCTCGAGCGCCGAGCGATCGCGGCCGGCCGTCACCGCCACCAGCAGGGCCCGCTCGGCGCTGCCGACCGAGTGACCTTCGGTGGCCCGGGCCAGCTCGTTCTCGAGGTCGCGGATGTAGACCGCGAAGTCGAGGTCGAGCTCGGCGGGATGCGTGGGCTCGAGCCGCTCGGTGGCGCGGCCGTCTTCGTTGGCGGGCGCGAGGAACGCGGTGTGGGCCGGGCCCGGCAGCCCGCCCTCGCGCACCGCGACGCTCACCATCGCGTCGAGGCGCAGCACCGCGAGGTCAGTGAGATCGTCGCGCGAGAGGCCTTCGTCGCGCAGGTGGGTCTTGATGCAGCGCAGGCCGCGAAGGCGGCCGCGGCCGGCGCGCAGCCGGCCCCAATCGGGCAGCTCGGTGCTGCCCTGGTCGCCGACCATCACGTGCTGGACGTCACCACGCCGATCGACGAGCACGCCGACCTGCCGCCGGATCTCGTCACTGATCTCGGTCAGATTCCGCGCGAGGTCGTTCGTCAGCAGCCGGTCCGGCGAGACGCTGCGCCGGAAGAGGCGCTCGAGCTGCTTGACCTGACTGGCCTTGAGGCCGCGGGTGTTGCCGTAGACCTGGATGGCAGGTGACTCCCGTTTGCGGCGGGAAGATGCGGGTGAGCCGCCGGCTCGGACGGCGCGGAGGGTAGGAACGGCCCCCTGCCCGGGCAACAACGGTGGGCGCCAAATCGTTGTAATAAACCCCCGTTCTAAACCTGAGCCGGGCTGTTGGACGATATTTTTTCACCCGCGGGGGCATGCCGGATGCGTCGGTGTCGACCCGGCCCTGCCGTCGTTGCGCAAACGGGCCGATAATCGATTGTTGGACCCGGCGCCGGAACTTCATCCACGTGTGCGTCGCTCCGATGCGTAAGCGGTGCTATCCGGGCTCTGGCGTGCACCGGAGGCCGGCCGCGACGGGATGTGTCGAGGGCCGATTGCGCGGAGCGGTCGCCAGGGGAGAGTCGAGGGGTGCAGAACCACGAAGCCGGCGCTGCGCCCGAGGTGGCCGTCGTCGTCCTGGCCGCCGGCCAGGGCACCCGCATGAAGTCGAGCCGCGCCAAGGTGCTGCACGAGATCTGCGGCCTGCCCATGCTCGGCCACATCCAGAAGGTGGCCGAGGGGATCGCCGCCCAGCGCCTGTTGGTGGTGGTCGGCCGCGACGCCGACGAGGTCCGGCGCGTGTACGGCGAGAGCGCCGAGTTCGTCCTGCAGGCCGAGCGGAAGGGCACCGGCCACGCCGTCATGATGACCGAGGACGCGCTGCGCGACTTCTCGGGCGACGTCTTCGTCCTCTACGGAGACACGCCGCTGCTGCGCGTCGAGACGCTCGAGCGCATGCGCGCCATCAAGGCGCAGACCGCCGCCGATCTCGTCATGCTGACGGCCTCGGGCGACATCCCGGGCCGGGTGGTCCGCGACGAGCAGGGCCGCGTGGCGCGAATCGTCGAGGCCCAGGACGCCACGCCCGAGGAGCTGGCCATCGAGGAGCGC
Source organism: uncultured Spirochaetaceae bacterium (assembly GCA_964515335.1). Lineage (GTDB taxonomy): Bacteria > Myxococcota_A > UBA9160 > UBA9160 > UBA4427 > TMED88. The sequence goes on along the minus strand of CAZETS010000059.1, from coordinate 833 downwards.
AACACCGGCGTCTATCTCGTCTCGTCGGGTCTGCTGTGGGCGGGCCTCGACAAACTCGAGGCGCACAACAGCCAGGGCGAGCTCTACATCACCGACGTCGTCGGCTACGCGGCCGAGAAGGGATACCGCGTCGAGGCGCTCTGGCTCGAGGACGCCGCCGAGTGCCTGGGCATCAACGACCGCGCCGAGCTCGCCGAGGCCGCGCGCCTGATGCGCGAGCGCATCAACGAGCGGTTGATGGCCCAGGGCGTGACGCTCGTCGATCCCGCCACCACCTACATCGACGCCACCGTCGAGATCGGGCGGGACACGGTGATCGAGCCCGGCTGTTGCCTCACGGGCCGCACGGTGATCGGCCGGGGCGTGCGCATCAAGGCCGGCTGCTACATCGAGGACAGTCGCCTCGACGAAGGCGTGCAGTTCGGTCCGTACTCGCACCTGCGGCCGAACTCGCACCTGATGGACGGAGTCAAGATCGGCAACTTCGTCGAGGTGAAGAACGCGACGCTCGGGCCGGGCAGCAAGTCGGCGCACCTGACCTACATCGGCGACGCGGACATCGGCGCGGACGTGAACTTCGGCTGCGGGTCCGTGGTGGTGAACTACGACGGCTACCAGAAGCACCGCAGCAGCGTGGGCGACGGCGCTTTCGTGGGCTGCAACGTCAACCTGGTCTCGCCCGTCGACATCGCGCCGAACGCCTTCCTGGCCGCCGGGTCGACGATCACCGTCGACGTGCCCGAGGACGCCCTCGGCGTGGCGCGCGCCCGTCAGCGCAATCTCGAGGGGTGGGTGGCCCGCAAGGAAGGACGCGCCGCGCCGCGCCCGAAGGC
>CAZETS010000058.1:18036-34617 GCA_964515335.1 uncultured Spirochaetaceae bacterium | reverse complement strand
CGTGCAGCTGCTCGGGCTGTTCGCGGCGATGATCGTGGAGCTGGCGGTCGGGCGGGTGATCTGAGGGGCTGGCCAGCGGCGACTCGGCTGGCCTCGTTCAGTGCGATCGCGAGGGGTAAGCCCGAGAGAGGTGCCCACGAAATTGGTTCTGGCCCGTGGGCGGGGACCTGGTGGGCTCTTCTGGGTCGCAAAACGGGCGCTCGGGCGAGGAGAGATCCCGGGGCCGACTCTCGGGCCGTCGGCACCATTCTCGTGGGCACGTCCCATCCGATACAGCACGTGCCGCCGCAGGGCGTGCCCCTCCGGCAGCTTCGGGTGGTCGAAGTCGTCCGAGGTGTCGTGGGTCATGCCGAGGCGCACCATCACCGCACGTGAGCGTGCGTTCTGCGGCACGGTGAACGACACGACCTCGTCGAGACCGGCCTGCTCGAACGCGTACGCGAGCGCCCGCCGCGCGCCCTCGGTCGCGTAGCCGTGCCCCCAGGCGCCGCGTGCCAGACGCCAGCCGATCTCGACGGCCGGCGCGAACGGCGCAGCGAAGTCCACCGTCGACAGACCGACGAATCCGACGAAGGGATCGCCGTCCTTCACCTCGACGGCCCACAGTCCGTAACCGTGCTCGTCGAAGTGAGCCTCGATGCGGCGGACGAGCGCGTCGCTGGCCGCGCGGTCGAGCGCCGCCGGCATGTGCTCCATCACCGCGGGATCGGCGTTGAGCGCAGCGAAGGGCGCGTGGTCATCGTCGCGCCAGCGCCGCAGCACGAGTCGATCGGTCTCGATCACGCCTCTTCGCCCAGCAGCTCGAGCGGAGCCCTCGTCGTGCTCTTCACGCAGCTCAGTGCGATCTGCGAGTGCACCTCGCGCACGGTGGGGTGGTTGAGCAGCTGGTCGCGCAGCAGGCGCTCGTACGAGCGGATGTCGCGCGTGACCACCTTCAGCAGGTAGTCCACCTCGCCCGTCATGGCGTGGCAGTCGACCACCTCGGGGAGCGAGGCGATGGCGGCCTCGAACTCGGGCAGGGCGCGGGTGCCGTGCTCGGAGAGCTTGATGCTCGCGAAGGCAGTGACCTCGAAGCCGAGCAGCTGCGCGTCGAGCAGGGCGACCCGCTCGCGCAGGACGCCGAGCGACTCGAGCCGGCGGATACGCCGCCAGCAGGGCGACTGCGAGAGGCCCACCCGCTTGGCGACCTCGGCGGTCGAGAGGTCGCCCTGTCCCTGCAGGGCATCGAGAATCCGCAAATCGATCTCGTCGATACTGAGGGGCATGATATATGGATAATCGGAGAAAATAAGAATAGATCAAGTCGTTCAATTTGGATTTACGGGCGAGAAAGAAAAGAAATCAGGGCCCGTAGAGGGCACTTTCTTCCGATGAGACCGTGCTGGGCCCGGATGGGCCCGCGACCGCGGGACGCTGCCGTGAGGGGGGGGCAGGCGGATCGACCGGGGGCGCCGGGGCCGAGCGGGACCGGGAGGTGAAACGCATGCGCCGAGGCACCGCGACACTCGACGACAAGTACGCGCTCGGGGCCGGCGAGGTCTACCTCAGCGGGATCCAGGCCCTGGTGCGGCTGCCGCTCGCGCAGCAGGTTCGCGATCGCGAAGCCGGGCTGCGCACGGCGGGCTTCGTCAGCGGCTACCGCGGCTCGCCGCTCGCCGGGCTCGACCAGCAGATCTGGGCGGCCGCCGACTTCTACGCGGCACGCGACGTCGTCTTCCAGCCCGGCCTCAACGAGGAGCTCGCGGCCACCGCCGTCCAGGGCAGCCAGCTCACCGGACTGCACCGCGGTGCGCGCTACGACGGCGTATTCGGCCTGTGGTACGGCAAGGCGCCCGGCGTCGACCGCGCCGCCGACGCCATCCGTCACGCCAACGCGGCGGGCACGGCCCGGCACGGCGGCGTGTTGCTGGTGGCCGGAGACGACCACGCCTGCAAGTCTTCGTCGTACCCCAGCCAGAGCGGGTTCCTGCTCGAGCACCTCGAGATCCCGGTGCTCGCGCCGGCCAGCGTGCAGGAGGTGCTCGACTACGGGCTGCTGGGCTGGGCGATGTCGCGTTACGCCGGCCTGTGGGTCGGGCTCGTGGCGCTGACGGATCTGATGGACGGCTCGGCGGTGGTGCGCGTCGGGCCGGAGCGCGGGCACAGCGTGCTTCCGGTCGACTTCGAGATGCCGGTCACCGGCGTGCACGTGCGCGCGGGCGACGATCCCAAGGCGCAGGAAGAGCGCCTGAGGCACGTCAAGATCCCCGCCGCGCTGGCCTTCGCGCGGGCCAACGGCGTCGATCGCGTCGTCTTCGACACCGACCGGCCGCGGCTTGCCATCGTGGCCAGCGGCAAGGCCTACACGGACACCCGCCAGGCGCTCTCCGAGGTCGGCATCGACGCCGACACGGCGCGCGAGGCCGGCATCCGCCTGGTCAAGGTGGGCATGCCGTGGCCGCTGGACGCCGAGAGCCTGCGGCGCCAGCTGGACGGGTGCGAGCAGGTGCTGGTCGTCGAGGAAAAGCGGCCGCTCATCGAGTCGCAGCTTCGCGAGGCGCTCTACGACCTGCCCGACGGGCGCCGGCCGCGCGTGCTCGGCAAACGCGACGCCCACGGCGCCCCGCTGCTGCGTGACGTCCTCGAGCTGGGCGCCGCGCAGATCGCCGACGCGGTCGCCCACGTGATGCCCGACGAGATGGCGAGCGACGCCCTCGACGACTGGTCGGCCCGCGAGATGGCCCGCGCGAGCACGCCGCTGCGCGTCGTCGGTAGCACCCCCGAGCGCGCGCCGTACTTCTGCTCGGGCTGCCCGCACAACACGAGCACGGTGGTGCCCGACGGCAGCCGCGCGCTCGTCGGCATCGGCTGCCACTACATGGTGCGCTGGATGGACCGCGAGTCGGATCACGTGTCGCAGATGGGCGGCGAGGGCGCGGCTTGGATCGGTCAGGCGCCTTTCACCGACGAGCCGCACGTATTCGCGAACCTGGGCGACGGCACCTACACGCACTCCGGCAGCCTGGCCATCCGGGCGTCCGTCGCTGCGGGCGCGAACATCACCTACAAGCTGCTCTACAACGACGCCGTCGCTATGACGGGGGGGCAGCCCGCCGAGGGCACGCCCGACGTGCCGCGCATCACGCGTCAGCTCGCCGCCGAGGGCGTGGCTCGCATCGTGATCGTCGCCGAGGATCCCAAGCGTTATGGCGAAGGCCACGGGCTCGCGCCGGGCGTCGCCGTCCTGCCGCGGCCGCGTCTCGACGCCGTGCAGCGTGAGCTGCGCGAGACGCCGGGCGTCACCGTGCTGATCTACGACCAGACCTGTGCGGCCGAGAAGCGCCGCCGCCGGAAGCGCGGGCTGATGCCCGATCCGGCGCGCCGCGTCTTCATCAACGAGCTGGTCTGCGAGGGCTGCGGGGACTGCAGCGCGGCGTCGAACTGCCTGTCGGTGGAGCCGGTGGAGACCGAGTTCGGCCGCAAGCGCCGCATCAACCAGTCGTCGTGCAACAAGGACTGGAGCTGTGCCGACGCCACTTGCCCCTCCTTCGTCAGCGTGATCGGCGGCTCGCTGCGCCACGGCGAGCCGAGCGGCCACATTGCCGACGAGATCGCCGCGTTGCCGACGGCCCCAGTGGCCGCGACTGCGACCGAGCGCGACGTCTACAGCATCGTGCTGACCGGCGTGGGCGGCACCGGCGTCACCACCGTCGGCGCACTGCTCGGCATGGCGGCCCACCTCGACGGGCGCGCCAGCGCGGTGCTCGACATGACGGGTCTGGCTCAGAAGGGCGGTGCAGTCGTCTCCCACGTGCGCCTCGCCGACGACCCGGAAGCGATCCACGGTGCGCGCGTGCCCGCCCACGGCGCGGACCTGCTGCTGGGCTGCGACCTGGTCGTCGCCGCGAGCGAGCAGGGGCTGTCGGTGCTCGACGCCTCCCGAACGCGGGCCGTGCTCGACTCGCATCTCACGCCGACCGCGGCCTTCGTGCAGGACAACGAAGTGCGCTACGACCCCGCCGCGATGGAGGAGCGCGTGCGCCTCGGCACGCGCTCGCTCCATGCCGTGGACGCCTCGGCGGTAGCCGAGCGGATGCTCGGCGACGCCATCGGCGCCAACGTCTTCCTGCTCGGCCACGCCTGGCAGCTCGGTCTGGTGCCGCTGTCGTTCGGAGCGATCGACGGGGCGATCGAGCTGAATGGCGTCGCGACCGAGATGAATCGTCTCGCCTTTGGCCTCGGCCGACTCGCCGCCATCGACCCGAAGCGCGTCGAGGACTGGATGGGCGAGTGCACCCCGCCGGCCGGCGAGCAGACCCTCGACGACCTCATCGAGCGCCGGGCGGCGTGGCTGGCCGACTACCAGGACGCCGCCTGGTCGGCCCGCTACCGGGCCCGCGTCGACGCGGTGCGCGCCGTCGAACTCGAACGCACACCCGGCTCGCGTCGCCTCGCCGAGGTGGTGGCGCGAGGCCTCTTCGCACTGATGTCGTACAAGGACGAGTACGAAATCGCGCGGCTCTACACCGACGGTCGGTTCCGCGCCTCGCTCGAGGAGGCGTTCGAGGGCGAGTACCGTGTGGAGCTGCTGCTCTCGCCGCCGGCGTTCTCGCGGCGCGATCCCGATACGGGCCGGCTGCGCAAGCGTGCGTACGGGCCGTGGATGTTGCGCGCGCTGGGCTGGCTCGCCAAGGGAAAGCGTCTGCGCGGGACGAAGCTGGACCCGTTCGGCTGGCAGGCGGAGCGGCGGCTCGAGCGCGCGCTGATCGAGGAGTACGAGACGAGCCTCGATGCGGTGGTGGCCGCGCTGTCGGCGGAGAACGCGGGCGTGGCGGTGCGGATCGCCGAGCTCGCGATTACGGTTCGCGGGTTCGATCGGATCAAGGCCGAGGCGGTCGAGCAGATGCGGGCCGACCGGGCGGAGCTGATCGCTCGGCTCGGTTGAGTTTCGAGAGGCGCCGGAAGGAGGTCGGGACGGCGCCTCGAGCAGGTCATCGTGCGGGTTGTCTGGCGCGCTCCGAGTGCGACTCGATCCGGCGTCTATCGAGGTCCACAGGCTCGAGGTAGCCGAGCGCGCGCAGGCGCGCTTCCGCGTCGGGGTCCGGGGCAGATCGAACCGGCTCGACGGGCTCTCGTGTGGCGAGATAGGCGCGCAACGCGCGCTTCATCCCCTCCTGTTCACGGAGGCTCGGCCGGGAGTCGGGGGGATCTCCCCAACCGTAGGCAGTTGCACGCCCTCGGCTTCCCGGCTCTCGGGTATCGTCGTCGGGTTCGACGCGCATGATGCGGTCACGATGGAAGACGCTTGCGTCCCGGACGCTGTCGCTGAAGAGGAATCGATCGGGTACGTCACGCCTCTGACGCACGATCGGTCCCAGCGCGATCCCCGCAGCCCCGCTCCCTGGCTCGAGTCCTGCGAGTTCCAGGAGTGTGGGCATGATGTCGACGTGGTGTACCACCTCGCGCCGTCGCGCGGGCGCGAAGCCCGGCGCACGGATCAAGAACGGCACGTGGACGAGGTCGAGCGTGGTGGCGTGCCCATGAGCGAAGTATCGGTCGTTCTCCCCCATCGATTCGCCGTGATCCGCAGTGAAGAGTACGACGCTCGGCCGCCCACGTGCATCGATCGCGGTGACGAGACGGCCGAGCGAACTGTCGAAGTACTCGATCTCTCCCGCGTAGGCACGGCGGTAGCCGCCTATCGACGCCACGTCCGGAAGGACCTGATACCGAGGGACGCCTCCCCGCCCGGTGTTGTCGCTCAGCTCCGGTAGCCGGCGCCCGTCGCTCTTTGCCAGCTTTGGAAACGAGCGGTCGTGGGGCGCGGGTGGTGTGTACGGTCCGTGGGGGTCCTGATAGTGGACCCAGAGGAAGTAGGGCCGATCTGCGCGATCCTCGAGCCACTCGAGCGCGGCATCCGTGGTCTGGTCGGCGACTCGCTCGAAGACCGTGGTGCGATTGGACTCGGCCTCGGGTAGCTCGGCGTCGTAGACGTCGAAGCCCCGGTCCAGCCCAATCCTCGGCGCGAGCACGTAGTTGCTCACGAACGCGGCGGTGTCGTATCCGGCGCGTCGGAACTGCATGGCCATCGTGTCGAGTCCGGACAAGCGACTGCCGCCGTTCACGGTGCCGATCGAGTGTCCCCGCACGAAGCGGGACGTCATCATGCTCGCGTGCGACGGGGCTGTGAGCGAACTCGCTGCCACTGCGCGCTCCCAGAGCACGCTCCTGGCGGCCAACTCGTCGAGGTTCGGGCTCGTGTCGTAATCGAACCCGTAGGATCCGAGGTGGTCTGCGCGAAGCGTGTCGACGACGATGAGAACTACGTCGGGAAGCTCGAAGGTCGCGGCTTCATCGCGGCCACGGCAAGTGGCGAGCCAGAGTATCGAAGCCAGGAGGAGTGCCGTGATTCGTCGATGCGCCCTGCGTTCGTCCATCGCACGCTCTTCGTCAGGACGTCCAGGAACTCAGCGTAGCCGAACTCCGGGACGACGCGATGCGACCGTCGGTGCCCCGGGCGCCCGGAGGAGGCCATCGGTCGAACACGATGTGGCCGCCTTCAGGACGATGGTTTCGCCGACGTCCAACTCCGCGTATTTTCGAAACGTGTCTTGATCGTGTGAGAACCACTCACCCGGGCAGGTGTGAACGGTGATGCCGCTCCGCGAGCGACCATCACGTGCCAGTGCCTTCTCGAGTCTCTCGATCTGCGTAGCGAGTCGCTCGGTCCCGGGCTGGTGGCCGTTCCCGATGCTCGACATCTCAGCTCGGGACGCCGGCGATGCGTCCCCCATCGACCACAATGCAATGGCCGTGAACGTAGCTGGCGAGACTGGACGCCAGGAAGACGACGACGTTCGCGATCTCGGCTGGATCCGCGATGCGCCGCAGCGGGATGTCCTGGGCCGCCTGCTCGAGCATTTCGGGATCCGACCACATGAATGCAGTGGCGGGCGTCTTGACCCAGCCGGGCGCTACGGCGTTGACGCGGAGGCCCGTGCCGCCGAGCTCCTTCGCCAGGTAGGCGGTGAGCTTCGTGACGCCGATCTTCGAGATCCCGTACGGGCCCTCGCCGGCGATGACGTCGAAGGCGCTGTCCGACGCGATGTTGATTATGCAGCCCGCGCCCTTCTTGCGCATTGGTGGCACGACGAGCTGGCAGAGTGCGAGGACGCTCTTCAGGTTCACCGCCAGCGTTTCGTCCCACACGGACTCGGGGAGCGTCAGGAGCGGGGCCGGATACCGGTGGATGCCCGCGACGTTGGCGAGGATGTCCACCGGGCCGAGCTGCGCGCTGGCCTGCTCCACCAGACCCTCGATCTCGGCTCTCGACGAGAGATCGGCGGTCAGCGCGGCGGCCGGGTGCGCGTTTTTCTCGATCGAGCACAGCGTCTCGGCGAGTTCGTCCGACTTCTCCTCGAGGTCGGTGGCGACCACCGACGCTCCCGCCTCGGCAAGCGCGATCGCGGTGGCGCGACCGATCCCGCTCGCCGCGCCAGTGACGAGGGCAACTTGGGAATCGAGGCAGAGCGCGTTGGACAAGGACACACTTCCCCCTCTGGCGGCGGTTGCCGCCCGAACGACCGCGGAGAAAAGGCCGACGGCCTAAACTTCGTACCACCGCCGGGGCGGGCCGGCAAGCATTAAAAGGCCGTTGGCCTAAAATTCTCTTGGCCGCATTCGGGGTGGCCCCGGAAGCATTTCCTGCACGCCATGCGTTTCTCCTGGAATCACTCGTATCCGCCACCAAACGATCCACGCCGCAATGAACCGCATGACCTCTCGCCGTGATCAGGTCGCAGCCGAGTACGGGAGCGAGGCGCTCGGTGCCGGGCCCGGTGCGGCGCCTGTCCCGTCGGCTGGCCTGTGGGCCGCGTTCTCGCTGATTGCCTTCGCGATCTACCTGCCCGCCCTCGGCGGCCCCTTCATCTCCGACGACCTGATCTACATCGTGATGAATCCGTGGACGGAGTCGATCTCGATCGAGTCCGTCTTCGGGATCTTCGATCCGACCGGAGAGGCGCGATTCCAGGGCGCCAACTACGCGCCACTCGCGTTGCTGGCCAGTGCGATCGAGCGGGCTGTCTTCTCGGACAACACGCTCGGCTACCACGCGGTCAACGTGCTGATCCACGCTCTGAACGCCGTGCTCCTGGTGCGGCTTCTGGTTGCGGCCGGCGCTGGATCGACGCCCTCGATACTGGGTGGTCTTCTCTTTCTGGTGCACCCGGGCAACGTCGAGGCGGTGGCCTGGATATCCCAGCTCAAGACCAGCGGTGCGCTCGCTTTCTGCCTGGGGTCGTTGTTGGCAATGCGGCGTCATCCCGCATGGTCGGCCCTGCTGTTCGTGATGGGGCTCCTGACGAAGGCCTCTGCCGTCATGGCGCTACCCATGGCGGCAGCACTCGTCTGGAGTCGGTGCGAAGGCTGGAAGCGCAACCGCACGTCGTGGATCTGGCTCGCCGGTTGGCTCGCAGCTTTTCTCCTCTACGGCATTCCACAGTACACGGCCATTCATCCTCGCGGCTCGGTCGTCGTGGCGGCCTACGAGGACGCGTGGGTTCACCTCTACACGATCGCGTCGATCGGTGTGCACTACCTCGTGATGGCCTCCACGACGATCGGAGTCGCCCATGCGCAGGAACATCTCCCTGCTCGTTCGTTCTTCGATCCCTGGGTGCTCTCGGCGATTCCACTCGCGGTGATCCTGGTCTGGCGCATCGCTCTCACTCTGCGGCGCCGGCAGCCCGAAGCCGCCTTCTGGTTGGGAGCGGCCTTCGCGTTCGGCCCGGTCTCTCAGCTCGTTCCGTTCAGCCACCCGATCGCGAATCGCTACCTCTACTTCCTGCTTCCCGGCTTGATCGGAGGCGGATTGTTCGCCTTCCTCGACGCGGCGCGATCGCTGTCTCGCAGCGGTGTGGCTGCCCGCAGGCTTCCGCCGGTGCTTGCGAGGCGGATCGTTGGCGTAGCTGCAGTCGCTGTCGCGATTGCACTGGGCCTGTCCGCAGCGCAACGCGCTCATCTCTGGACCGATCAATCGCTTCTGTCCGCTGATTCCGCTCGCCGCTTTCCCTCCGGTCGCTCTGCCCTGATCCTCGAGGCGCGCCAGGCAGCGAGATCTGGCGACGCGCCCCGCGCTGTGAGTCGTCTCAACGAGGCCGCGACGCTCGGGCGGGATCATTTCCAGACACTCTTGTTCGACTCGGCGTTCGCTCCGATTGCAGGCGATCCCACGTTCAGGGGCTTCGTCTACGAGTCCGCCGGTCGATACATCGAGCTGGTCCGGTCCTACGGGCGCCCGACCCAGGCCGAACTCGGAGCGATATCGGTCGCGCACTTCGAGCGTGGTGAGCTCGACGAGGCCGAAAGCGCCCTGGAGCGCGCCGTCGAGCGGGGCGGGATCGCCGGGCCGCGATTGGCCGAGGACCTCGAATCTCTTCGCGCTCTGCGACGTGATCTCGAGCGATCGAGGCCCTGATCGGCCGAGCTCTCAGTCCTGGTCCTTGGGGCGCCGCTCGACCCGATAGTGGTTGTCGCTACGGAAGGGGCCAACGTGGACCGTCCGCTCGCCGGTCGACCATTGGATCTCGATGCGGTCGATCGTCTCGAATCGACCGAGCCCGAAATGGCCGATGGGCGGATCGTGAGAGAGGAACCCTCCCCCCGACTTGACTTCGACGACCTGCCGCCGCCCGCCACCCGGCCCGTAGAAGATCGTGATCCTGCTGCCGATCCCGAACCTGTTGCCGAGGTGGTCTCTCAGCTCGATCGTGATGGAGTGGTTGCTCGAATCGTTGTTCCGGTAGATGCGGAAGGGGCCGTTCACAGAGTTCGTGACGATGTCGAGGTCTCCGTCGTTGTCCAGGTCCGAGTAGGTGTAGGCGGAGACGATCAGGTAGTCCTCGAGGCCCGAGTCGGCCGTCTCGTTCCGGAACCGCCGGCCCTCGATGTTGCGGAAGTACACGTTGGAAGGGACGCGCGTCGGCTTGAGCCAGGTTCCGTTCACGACGTAGAGATCCTTCCATTCGTCGTTGTCGAGGTCGGCGAATTTTCCGGCCCAGCTCCATCCGGTGCTCTCGACGCCGAACTCCTGTGCCCGGTTCTGCCAGCCCGGGCCGCTCCTGGCGAGCAGCACGTTTCGTCCGCGAGTCTGCGGAATCGCCGCCTCATGGTCGCTGGCCGGAACCTCGGCCCCGGGCAGGAAGAAGATCTCGCAGAGGAAGCGTCCGCGGTCATGTGAGGCGGGGACGTGCTCGCAGAGCGATGCGTTCCGCTCTCGAAGCGCGGTCTTCATCAGCATCATGCCCTGGCAATCGCGTCGCTCTTTCTCGTCTTCGATTCGGTCGCACGCGCGGATATGGGACGGCTGGTGGGCGCCTCCGTACGCGAATCGTCTGCGAATTGGCAGATTCGCTTCGCAGGCGGCGCGAGTCTGCTCGTTCTCGACGTCTCTGCAGTAGCCAGGAAGCGGGGGGCCGACACCTGCAGATCGGACGTCGCTCGGCCGCATCGCGATGTTCGTGAGGTAGATCTCGGGAACCAGGTCGTTGTCGATGTCGGCGGTGTCGATGCTCATCGTCGCCGCTGTCGAGATCGGAATGAGGCCGTCCTGACGCGAGATCTCTTCGAACGTGCCGTCGCCCCGGCCGATCGAGTAGATGTCGGGCGGGTCGAAGTCGTTGCCCATGATCAGGTCGAGGACGCCGTCACCCGTCCAGTCCGATAGAAGCAGCGTGAGGGTCTCGCCCGTGATTCCGCCCAGGGCTTCGCGTTCGAGCACGCCTCCGACGTTGCGGTAGAGAAAGTTTGCGGCGTTCGGGGGAAGAGGTGTGCTACCGCGCATTCCGCCGAAGAACCAGTTGCCGACCGCTACGTCGAGATCGCCGTCCTGGTCTACGTCGCCGAACGATACGGCGTGGCTGATCACCTCGTCACGCGCCGGCATGCGGTGGAGGGGGCTGCCGTCGAGGCTGCCTCGATCGTTCAGGAGAAGGAAGCTCCCACCACGATACGTGGTGATCAGGAGATCGACCCAGCCATCGTCGTTCAGATCTGCCGGGGCGACCACGAATGTGTTGAGGCGTTCGATGTCGAGCGATTCGAACGGCTGCTCTTCGAATCGACGGCCGCCCTCGTTCCGGAAGAGGCGAGGTCCGCGCTCCGTGGCAACGACGAGGTCCTGCCAGCCGTCGCCGTCGAAGTCGGCTGAGGCGAGGCCGCGTCCGTTGTAGAACGGGGGCCAGAAGTCCTCGACGGAGAAATCCATCGGGGCGGCGAGGCCGAGGGAGTCCCCGTCCTGGCGGGTGAACGGCTTGGCGCCATCGGGCCGCCGTGGACTGTGCGGGACGGATTCGATCGTGACGCTCTGCGGACGATCCGTGTCGGTAGCCCGATCGCGCTTCTCCGTGTCCGGAAGGCTCGGCGGCACGCCGCCGGGATCGTCGTAACCGACCAGGTTTGCTCGGCTCGGCTCGGCCGTCGCCTGTTGGATCATGCTGCGAAGCTCGGCTCTGTGGATGCCATCCGCCGCCAGGCCAGCGAGAAGTCCGAGTGCGATCAGCACGATGCTCATGACGGCCGCGACCCGTGGGCCTACGGTCGTGGAGACGATGAATGCGGAGTAGCAGCTGAAGATGCCCAGTACGAACAGCAGGATCATGACGTACGGGATCGGCATCCCCGCTCCCAGGAGCACTGCCGCGAGCACGACGTCGAACGCCATCGGCACCGGTAGGAAGAGGCCGACGGCGGCGAGCAGAATCGCCGCCAGCAGACCCGATTGCAGGTCTGCGAGGGAAGTGAGGGGGACGAAGGTCGCCACCGTCGCGCCGAGCAGGCCGGCGAGCAGCATCAGAGGCACCGTCTTCCGGACGATGAACCAGAGGCTCGAGAGATAGCTTCGCGCCGCGGCCATGAACGCGTCGCTCCACCCCTCGTTCGAATCACCGGGTAGCTCGGTTGCGAGGTCGCAGGTCGCGTTCTCGATCGTCTGCACAAGCTCGGATCTGAGAACGGTTCGACACAGCAGCGGAATCACGAGCAGGATGAAGAAGAGGGTGAAGGCGAGCTTCGTCGCGGCCATGTAGGTTGGCAGGATCGAGAACGACATCGTGAGCACGACCACGTTGAGGGTCGGTGAACTGATCATGGCGGCCAGCGTCGTCTCGAGCCGCGCGCCGCCGTCGTGAATCCCCTTCGCGACAGGCGCGGCGCAGTTGACGCAGACGCCGAGCGGGGTCCCCATCACCATTCCGAGAAGCGTGTTTCCCAAGCCTGAACGGACGGAACGGCGGTGGAGCAGCTGGATGGAGGAGAGGAACGCCGCACCGAGGAGGAGGCCGAAGGCCATTCCGCGCAGGTTCGTATTGATCCAGTTGATCGTAGTGAGCAGGATCAGCCGGCCGGTCGAGTCGCCTTCCTGCAGCTCGAGGAACGCTTCGAAGCTGAGGGGATCTTCGAGCATCGTCTCGCCGCCCATGAATGCCTTGGCGTTGAGCGAGGGATAGCGGGAGCCCGTCCAGAAGGCCGCGCCCAGGATCGTGATCCAGACCCCGAGAACGACGAGCCGCTTGTTGGGGCGCGAGAAGGCGAATGCCATGGGGATGAGCCTCAGCGGCGGACGGCGTGACCTCGTCGGCAGACTCTACTCGCCGGACAGATCTTCGAGATTTCGTCCCCGAGGGTCCGCCGGATGGGCAGTGCGGGGTCGGTGGTGCAATTCATGCCGAGTTGCCCGTAAAAGGCCAATGGCCTAAAAAAGACTAACGGCAATTCGGGTCGCTCGCCCGTTCCACCCGGCCCATCGATGACGCCGAAGCCTACGGATTGCGTGGCCTCCGTTCGCTGATGGAGGCGGAGCAACGACATGGATTGGTTCGAATCCTGCCGCGACCAGGTCTTCACGGACTACGCGAAGAAGACGCCGGGCTCCCGTTCGCTCTTCGATCGCGCGCGGGCCGTTCTGCCGGGAGGCGTCTCCGGCAATCTCCGCTTCTTCGAGCCCCATCCGCTCTACATCGGTTCTGGGGAGGGCTGCCGAGCGATCGACGTCGACGGGTCGAGTTACGTCGACTGCTTCCTTTGCAACGGCCCCCTGCTCCTGGGGCATCGGCACCCGGCCGTGATGGCGTCGATCGACGAAGTCGAAGCCGTCGGGACGCTGGTCGTCAATCCCGAGCTCATGGTCAACTGCGCGGAGAAGCTCCAGCGCCTGATCCCGTGCGCCGAGCGAGTTCGCTTCCTCAACAGCGGGACCGAAGCGATCATGGCGGCCGTCCGCTACGCCCGTGCGTACACGGGCAAGACGCGCGTCGTGAAGTTCCAGGGCCACTACCATGGCCAGGACGATCCTTTCCTGCTGGGCGTCGGGCCGGATCGCGAGCCCTTCGGCGCGGGGATTCCTGCCGCCGCGCTCGAGAATACGCTCACGCTCCCGTGCAACGATCTCGATGCATTCGAAGCGCTGATCTCCGAGCGTGACGACATTGCTGCGGTCCTGCTCGACCCGGCGATGCACGCCGGCGGGCTTTGGGGAGTCGACCGTGACTTCCTTGCCGGTCTCCGGTCGCGAACGCGCTCGGCCGGGATCGTCCTGATCTTCGACGAAGTGATTACCGGCTTCCGAATGGGACTCGGCGGTGCGCAGCAGTACTACGGCGTCACGCCCGACCTGACGACTTTGGCCAAGGCCTTGTCGGCGGGCGAGAAGCTCGCCGCCGTCGTCGGGTCGGCGGAGATCATGGCGGTCACCGACCCGCTCGCGGATGCGAACGTGCCCCGGGTCTTTCAATCCGGCACGGGCAACGACGGGACGCTGGCGCTCGCCGCGGCCATCGGCGCGATGGGCGAGTACGAGCGACTGTCGGCCTCCGGTGACCACGAGGCGCTATGGGGCAGGGTCGAGAGGCTCGAGGAGAGGATCCGTTCAGTGCTCGCGGCACACGGAATCGGTGTGCACGTGAACCGCCTCTGCTCCATGATGCAGATCTTCCTGACCGACCTCGAGCCGGCGTTCGAGGCCTACTCGCGTCTGGAAAACCGCATCCTCGATCTGCTCTTCCTCGGCCTCATCAACGAAGGCGTCATGCTGACCCTTCCGACCTCGAATCACATCTACTTCTCGTTCATGCACGACGAGACCGCGTTCGACGAGATCGCCGATGCCCTGGAGCGAGTCCTCGACAGGGTTCCCCTCGGTGAGGCCTACCGACAACAAGGCCAGACAGAAAGGCAGGGCAGCGCCTGATGGGTATCCCGACCGAGACGAGTCAAGGAGAGCTGGATCGACTGTTCGCCCTCCAGAAGGAGGCGTTCCTGGGCGACTCGATGCCGAGCCTGGAGAGCCGTCTCGATAGGCTCAAACGCCTGGAAGCAGCGATGGTCAAGCATCGCAAGGAGTTTCAGGAGGCTCTGAGGGCGGACTTCGGTGCGCACTCGGCGATCGTCACCGATCTCTTCGAGACGGGGGGCGTTCTCGGCCGAAACCGATACATCCAGCTGCAGCTCTCCGAGTGGATGGGGGTGTCACCGCGCACCCTCAACCCGGCGGCCCACGGGTCCTCGACCGCTCACGTGATTCGGCAGCCGAAGGGGGTGATGGGTGTTCTCGCTCCCTGGAACTTCCCCGTCGAGTGCGCGCTCGTGATGGCCAACGACATGCTCGCCGCCGGAAACCGGGTGATCGTCAAGGCCTCGGAGCAGACGCCCGAGACGAGCGGGCTGCTCCAGAGGGCGATCGCGGAAGCGTTCGACGAGGATACGCTTGCCGTGGTCTGCAACGAAGAAGTGGCTTTTGCCGAGTACTTCTGCACGGTCCCCTGGGACCATCTCACCTATACCGGCGGTGGCGCCATTGCGCGACGTGTGCTCGAGCTGGCGTCCACCAACCTCACGCCCGTCACGCTCGAGCTCGGTGGCAAGAATCCGACCGTATTCTCGACCTCCGGTGTGAGCGAGGATCTCGTCGAGCGATTTCTCTTCAACCGTGTCTTCAAGGGCGGCCAGGTCTGCACGTCGCCGGACTACGCGCTGGTGCCTGACGACCGGTTCGCCGATTGGATCGATCTCGCCAGGTCGTGCTGGACCGCTATGTACCCGAAGTACGTCGGCCACCCGGACGCGACGGGCACCATCAATCGGAGGCACTTCGACCGGATTCTCGGCTATCTCGAGCAGGCGCGATCGGCGGGTTGCGAGGTGATCTCGCTCAACGGAGAAGAGCCGGATCCGGAGACGTTGCAGATCCCGATGTATGTCGTCGTCGACCCGGATACGTCTCTCGACGTCATGGCGGACGAGATCTTCGGACCCGTGACCGCGGTGCGTCCCTACGCCGAGCTGGACGATGCGATCGCCTTCATCAATGGTCGAGAGCGGCCGCTGGCCGCGTACTTCGTCGGGCGAGAGCGCGATCTGATCGAACGGTTCCAGGCCGGAGTCATCTCGGGCGGTATCGGCATCAACGTCTTCGGCTTGCAGGGTGCAGAGCCCGCGTTGCCATTCGGCGGCATCGGGGCGAGCGGAATGGGCTGCCACTCGGGATTCGAGGGCTTCCTGACGTACACCCATAACAAGTCGGTCTTCGAGTGCGCCGACGACAGTACTTTGATGGCGTCACTGAAGGGGCCGTACGGGGAACTCTCGCAGGCGGTCGCCGACTCGCTCTTCGCGACGGATTGATCAGGCGTCCGGAGCGAGCTCGAGGAGCATCGGGATCATCGCCTTGACCTCGTTCTTCAGTGCATCGGCGGTCGGTCCCGTGGAAGGGTTGTAGATGAATTCGATCGCCATTCCATCGATGACCATCCTGACGATCTTGGCGACGCGACGAACCCGGTCTGCGCTCGGGCCGCTCGGCATGGTAAGAAGCTGCTGCGCAAATAGATCCTCGTACAGGTCGTTCTCGCGCTTGAGGACTTCGGCGAACGATTGGTCCTGATCCGCGATCGTGAAGAGGATCCGCCAGAGCACCGTCCGGTCCGTCGTCAAGTGTCGCACCGTCGAGTCGATTATCTGAGAGACGACCTCGACCGGATCCTCGGACGCTTCGATCGCGGCCTCGATCCCCGAGGTGTAATTCTCGATCTCGTCGTCGAAGATGGCTCTGAGCAGATCGATCTTGGTCGCGAAGTAGTACTGGAGATTCCCATGGGTGATCCCCATCTCGTCTGCGATGTCACGCAGGACGAGGCCCTGCAGGCCGCGCGACACCAGCCGCTTCGTGGCGGCTTCTATGATCTGACGTCGGCGTTCGCGTCCCTTCTTGTGTGCGGGTAGGCGTCTCGCTTCGTTGCCGAGATTCGGTGCCATGGTTGCGCCTTTCCTTAGCAGCCGTTCGTGCATTCGAGCTGGGATCGCGTGCGGGGGCCCTGCAAGGGCACCGTTGGGGAAGCGGGTAGCGGCCACCCATGACCCTGCGCACCATCACGAAAATTGCACGGCAAACCTAGCGGAGCAGCAACGGGTACACGGAGGGGATCGCGCTGCCCGCACTGTGTTTGTGTAACACCGGCGGGCGGGGGGGGGGGGGGCGCGCGGGGGGGGGGCGGCGGGGGGGGGGGGGGGGGGGGGGGGGGGGGGGGGGGGTGGGGGGGGGGGGGGGGG
>CAZETS010000058.1:0-18026 GCA_964515335.1 uncultured Spirochaetaceae bacterium | reverse complement strand
GCCCCCCCCCCCGGGCACCCGGGGGGTGCCCGGCCCCCCCGCAGGTGTTCTGTCAACCCCGCCCCCCCCCCCCCCCCCCCCCTGGGGCCACGTGCCTTACTCCGACCCATAAAAACATTGCCTTGGCCTAAAGTCGCCTGTAGTCTGGTACGTGAAGCAGCGCATCAAAGCGCTGTTCCGACGGAGGTACGAGATCATGGGAACCAAGGGACGCCTGAAGACTTCGGACTGGGGCCAGTTCATGCCGGTCCAGAACTCCCTGGCCGGCGAGGGGCCTTGGCACTACCGCGACACCGAGTGCGTCATGGTGGGTTTCACCACCGATGCGGACGCGGTGCTCGACATCCTCCCGGAGGAGCTCGAGCTCATGGAGCCCGCCTCCGGGTTCATGATCATCGAGACCAATCACTGGACCACGATCGGCGGCTACGGCGAGGTCTACGTCGGGCTGATGTGCACCTTCAAGGGACAGCCCTACGCGTATGTTCCAGGCGTCTACGTGACGGGAGAGGCCTCTCAGATCGCGGGGCGCGAGGTCTACGGCTTCGGAAAGAAGCGGGCGCACCGAATCGAGCTGATCACACACCAAGACGGGCAGATCGAAGCTTCGATGGACATCAAGGAAGGCGATCGCGCGCTTCGCGCCATGATGCGACCGGTGAAGAACGAGCCGGCCGACGCGGTCGCGGGCGTGCCGCTGATCTGCCTGAAGGTCATCCCCGACGCGAAGGGCGGGGCGCCGGCGCTCGCCCAGCTCGTGACCGTGTCCTTCACCGCGGAGCCGATCGTCGGGAGCGACGGGCGGGCCGAGGTCTACTCCGGCCCGGGTACGATGAGATTCGATGCGCCGTCCGACGTCGATTTTCCGATCAAGTCGATCGACAGCTGCATGTACATGCACTTCAACGCCGTTCTCCCCTTTGGTGAAGTGCTGATGACCTACAAGACCGACTAGCTCGCTGCGAGCCCGAGTTTCGGCGTCTATTTGGTGTGGTGCCGGAGCCTGCCGTTCGAAGAGCGAGCATCGGATTTGCCCGTTCCGAAGACCAATTCGGCGCGGGGGAGCTGCTGCATCAACCAGGCTCCCGGGGCCGATGCGTCACGCGTTCTCGGAGAAAAGGCTACAGACCCAAGCCATCGCGCGGGGTCCCGCGAAACGTATGGCGGCTCAGGACCAAGCGTCGAGGCAAGCTTCAATGTCTGAGTGCCGCACGCCGTCGGGCGCGCTTCGAAGCGTCTTTTCGACGCTCGCTATTCTTCTTGGGCTATTCGTTTCGGGTCCTCCAGCGGCTTTCGGTCAGGCCGATGAAGCCCGGGACGACGAAGATCCTGTTCTTGGCGTCGAGGAATTCGTCGTCGTGGGGACCCAGACGGCAGCGGTCAGCCAAGAGGACTCGCAGTCTGCGGTCGAGTTCAACGAACAGGTGCTCCGAGACCTTGGCGTCCAGGACATCCGGGACCTCTCCGCATACACGCCGAACCTCGAGATCAAGACGGCCTTCGCGGCGGTGAACCCGACGTTGTTCATTCGAGGCGTCGGTCTCGACGACTTCAACGCCAACTCCGCAAGCGCGGTCGCCGTCTACGCAGACGGCGTCTATCTGCATTCGCCGGCCGGACAGCTGTTCGGGCTCTTCGATACCGAGAGCGTGACGGTCCTGCGCGGTCCGCAGCCGACGCTCACGAACGCCTCGGCGGGGGCCATCATGATCCGCAGCCGGCAGCCCAGCGAGGACTTCGAGGCATATCTCACCACGACTCTGGGGCTGCCGAACCACGGCGGAGCCTTTCCTGGCTACAACGAGCGGGCCATCGAGGGGGCTCTCAGCATTCCGATCGTCTCCGACGTGGTCGCGTTCCGGACTGCCTTCAAGGTCCGTACGCGCGACGGTACCACGGTCAATGCCTGTGCCGATCGGCTGAATCGTGCCGCCACCGTCACCGATCCTGCCGAGCGTTCCGCGATTCTGGGCACGTCATGCGTGACCGCGTTGGGGTCACGGCGTCGCGGCGGGGTAACGCCGCCTTCTTCAGCCGTGGAACGCGTCAACAACGTCGACAACTGGGCGGCGCGCGCGATGCTCTCGGCGACGACCCCGTTCTTCGCCGGCACCGAAGTCGATTGGCTGCTCATCGTGAACGGTGGGCAGAACAAGAGCCTGGCGACCCAGTACCAGCACATCGGGCTGAGTCAGAGTCTGCCGATCGACGATGATCCGAACGACGACATCCCGCCTCGAGCCGGTCCGCAGAGCCAGTTTTCCGCGAACGGAGAGTTTGCCCGTGACCAGGACGGATACACCGAGGAGTTCACTGAAGGCAACAACTTCGCAGGAGAGTACGATCGAATCGGCTCTGAGCTGCTCGACCTGATCGGCGCCTCGCTTCGGGCCGAGTGGCAGCCGGTCGACGCCGTGACCATCGAGTCGCTCACCGGCTACGTGTGGCACGACCGCAAGACCTACGCGAACGACGACGGTGGGCCACGGCAGTGGCTCGACAACGACTACGTCGACAAGTCTACTCAACTCAGTCAGGACCTCGTGGCCGGTTGGGACTTCGGAGTGGGCAGTCGGGTGACGCTCGGCGGCACCTTTCTGTGGGAGCGACTGAAGGGCAACAACGTCTTTCGAAATCGACGCTTCCAGTTCAATACCCCTGAGGGCCGGGCATTCTTCGCGTTCGATCAGAACTTCTCGCAGCGGACGACGCAATGGGGTGGCTACGCGCAGGCCCACCTCGCCTTCTCGGACCTGTACGAAGGCTCCGGCTGGACGGGTTTTCTCGAGTACCTCGAACTCGACGCAAGCCTCCGGGTGAATCAAGTCGAGAAGGAATTCAAGAACTCCTCGGTCGGGCTGGTGGGGACGATCCAGTTCAACGTGGGTGAGGAGACCAGGAGTTGGTCGGGCCTCAGCGGCGACGCATCGGTGACCTATCACTTCACCGAAGAGGTGAACGCCTACTTCAAGTACAGCCATGGCTGGAAGGGAGGCCACTTCAATCTCGGGACTCTCACCAGCGGCGAGCCCCTGACCCCAGTCGAGCCGGAGACGGTCGACTCGCTCGAGGCTGGACTTCGCTCCCAGTGGTTCGATCAGAGGCTGCGAGCCAATCTCACGGCCTTCTGGTACGACTACGAAGATCTGCAGGTGTTCCAGACGACGGTGGATGCGCGTGGGAACATCTTGCGGCGCCTGATCAACGCAGATGCGGCCTCCATCAAGGGCGTCGAGTTCGACGTGATGGTCTACCCGTTCGAAGGCTTCGATCTTCAGATTACGGGCGCCTATCTCGACAGCGAGTACGAGAAATTCGCCACTTCGTTCCAGCGCAACAGACGCGTTCCGGGCGCCACCCCCCCGGTTCAGACCTTCATCGTCGATCAGGACTACTCCGGGAATCGGCTGATCGCCTCCCCGGTGTGGTCCCTGACGGCGAATGCGTCCTACGCGATCCCTTTGGGCCGATTCGGAACCCTCAGGCCGTGGTACATCGGCGCCTTCCGGGACAACATCTACTTCGGTCCGAACGAGGGGCGGGGAGCGGAAGGAACTCTCGTGGAGCGGCTCCTCGAGGAGCCGGCGTACTGGCTTCACAGCGCCGGATTGACCTACGTCTCTCCCAGTGGGATGATGGAGGTCGGAGTCTGGGTGCGGAACTTTCTCGACACGCAGTACCGGATTCAGGCGTTCGATCTTTCCATTCCGAACCAGCTCGTTCTCAGCGTCTATGGCGACCCTCGAACGGCCGGAGCCACGATCACGTTCCGGTATGGGCTCTGATGGTCGTGTCGCTCGCACCCACTCCTAGAGAGGAGGCGCACGTGGCGACTCGTCGGGATCTTCGCCGAGGCGGAGCGCTCCAGCTGATCGTCGCCGTCTCGGTGATCGTATTCGCCTGCTCGGCCCCCGAGCCTGCCCCTCCGGTGCATGGAGGGGAGGGCGTGGCCGAGAGCGTGCGGTCGGCGTTCGCAGAGCCTCGACACATCGATCGGGCCGCCGAGCTGTCCGCGGCTCTCGCCCGGCTCGGCCCTGACAATCTGCGGGAAACCCGCGCCGTGTATGACGAGCACATGGCCGGCCTTGCGCGGGGTGAGGTCCGCCTGTTCGTCAGCGCCTGGTGTGCTTTCGATCTGCCGGCAGCGCTCGATTGGGCGCGCTCCATTCTTTTCGAGACGCAGCGGGAAGAGGCGCTGGGCATCATCGTGCATGAATGGGCTGCACAGGAACCGTTGGAAGCTCGTTTCGTTGCGGAAGAGCTGGTGATTCCCGGCAAGAGACGAGTCGCAGCACCGATGGTGCGCCTCGTGAGGGGGTGGGTTCACCACCCGAACGGGGGGGTGGACGAGTTCCTGCTGGATCGTTCCGCGCGCGAGGAACTCGTCTCGGCGGCGGTGCAGGAGATCTACCGTGTCGGCGGATCGAAGGGCGTGATGGCCTGGTTCGATTCGTTCGTCGCGCAGGTCGACGAGCCCGAAGTCCGATGGAAGGTTTTTCGGAAGACGGTGCGCACGATCGCGTATCGTGATCCCGAGTCCGCTGCCGGCTGGGTGGTCGAACGGTACAGCCCCGACGGTTACGGGCGAGACGGTCCGGAAATCCTCTCGGAATCCTGGATCAGGAGGGATCCCGACCAGGCGGTCGCGTGGCTTCGCGAAGAGGCCCCGGAGTCGGTGCGAGCCGAGTCACTCGAAAGGGCCTTTCGCGGGTGGCTGCTTCGTGATTACGCGAAGGCCAACAACTGGCTCTCGCCGAGGATGGACGACCCTTTTCTTCGTCCTGCCATCATCGCTTCCGCCAAGAACGCCATCCGGCAGCGGCGGCCCGACGAGGCGATCCGTTCTTGCGAGCGGATCCCGGCTTCGGACCTCCTGCAGAGTTGCCTCCATGCGGTTGCTGCCGTCTGGTACGGCTGGGATCCGGAGGCTGCGGGCGAGTGGTTGGAAACGAGCGAGCTGAGCCCGGACTTGCGCGAATCGGTCCGCTCGACGCAACAGAAGTTCCCGAAGGCGCAGAGGGGCTAGGCTTTCCCATTGACAAGAGACCGCTTACGGTGGATTTGCCTTCTTGCCTGCCTGCTCGTCGCCACGATCGGGCCTGGGTGCGGAGATCGGCGAGACGTTCCTCCGACGATCGCCGAGATACGGGCCCATCACGCTGCCGGGCGATTCGCCGAGACGGTTCCCGCACTGCAGCAGCTGATCGGCGAGGCAGACGGCGAGACCCTCGACCTCGATCGCCTGCTCGGTGTAGCGCTCATGATGTCGGACGGTCCGAGTACTGCTGTCTGGGTCCTGCGTCGTGTTGCAGAGCACCCCGAGCACACCCCCGACGACCTGCTCAGGCTCGCTCAGGCCTACGGCCGAGGTGGTGCGCACCGCGAGGGGCTCGAGACGGTCGATCGGGTCCTCGAACTCGACCGAGGCCACCTCGGTGCGCATCTGCTGCGAATCAATCTCGCGAAGTACCTGAAAGATTGGCCTGCCGTCGTCGAATCCGCGGACCACGTTGTCGCGCTGGAACCCCGGCGCACCATGGTCCACTTCGCAAAGGCCGAAGCGCTCCTCGAGTCGGGCTTGCTCGACGACGCGGACCAGGCCCTTCGAGAAGGACGGGCGGCCGATCCGAGCCGTCTCCCCGATATGGGGCTCGAGACTTCCTTCTGCATCCTCGAGCTTCGTGTGGAGCAGCAGCGCGAGGCGGCTGACGCGGTCGACCAACGCATCGCAGGGTGCCTCGAGCGGTCGGGGAGTGCACTCGAGGTGTTGGATCTCGCTGTCGCGCACTATGACGAGCGAGGCGATTCGGCCCGGGCCGAATCGCTACTGAGTCGAGCGCTCAGTGAACGACCGGTGCGCTTCGAGGTGCGGAAGCGGCTGGCGGATCGCTTCGAGGGCGAGGGCAGGCCCGACGCCGCGTTCGACCTTCTCCTGGAAGCCACGCAGTTGGAAGGAGTCGCGTTCCAGGCCTGGCTTCTCGTCGCCGCATTCCACCGGGACCAGGAGGATTACGAGGCTGCTGCACGCGCGGTCGAGAACGTGCTCGTGGATCACGACGTCGTGCCAGAGCTCGTGATGGCCGAGTACGCCGACGACCTGATCCGGGCGCAAGAGTTCGACAAGGCCGAGGAGGTGATCGGAAACATCGATCGTCAGGTATGGACGTCGCTTCTCCGCGGCCGGCTGCTGTTGGAGAGGGGGGATGCCCGTGGGGCGATGGACGCCTTGCAGGAGGGGATACGCCTGTGGCCCGGAAACGGAACGGCTCGTTTGCTGGCTGGCCGGGCGGCCGAGCGTCTAGGGGACTTCAATCGGGCCATCTCGGAGTACAGGGATTCGGTACGCAGCGACGTCGAGAGCACCAGTGCGGTATACGAACTCGCGAAGCTCCACGAGGAAGAGGGCCGGTTCTCCTCGGCCTACTTCCCGCTGAATATCCGACTCCAACGAAACCCGGACGATGGCCAGGCGGGGCTGGAACTCGTTCGAATCACCCTGGCCGCCGACAACTTGGCTGCCGCCGAAGGTGCCATGAATCTACTCCGGACGAATGGCAAGGAGCGGGAGGCCCTCTTGGCGAGCGCCATGATCGAGAAGGAGCGGGCCGGTCCAGGGGCTGCTGCGGATGTTTTGGCGGTTTCGCAGCTGGATCTCTCCGAGCCCGAGCAGGTGCCGGTTCTCGCTGCTCTCGTTCAGTATCTGATCGAGGCTGGTCGAAGCACCGACGCTGTGGAGCGCACCGGGGAGGTCGTCGAGGCCGGTGGAGAGAGCGCGGGCATGTGGTCGTTGCGCGGTAGAGCGCTTCGTGCAGCGGGGAAGGGGCGCGATGCCCGTGCAGCCTACGAGAAGAGCCTCGAACTCGCGCCGGTGAACGCAGAGGCGCTGTCCGGACTTGCAGCACTTGCCGCGGACGAGGGGAGGCAGCGGGACGCCCTTGATCTCTACGACCGAGCGTTCGCGGCGGATCGTGACGACATGGATGCCGCATGGAACGCGATCGTGTTGGCGCAGTCGATGGAGTCGGGGAAGCCGAAATCGGAGGAATCGCTCGACGCGAGACTCGAGGCGCTCCTGTATGCGCACCCCCGCCATCCGGATGCCGCGAACCTTCTCGCGCTCAGGCTTCTCGAAGGGGGCGGTGATCTCGACCGGGCGGCCGACTTCGCGCGCCGAGCGATCCGATTCCGGGGCGGAGCAGGCGACCTCGCGACTGGCGGCCGGGTCGCTCTGGCCAGGGGTGACGCGACACGCGCCGTTCAGTTGCTGCGCCGGTCGCTGGAGCGGCAACCTGCGTCACCGTCAACCCGCTACTTCCTGGGGAAGGCGCTCAGGACCGCCGGAAAGCCAGTGGCCGCTCGGGCTGCGATCAAGGCGGCCCTGGCAGCCGGAGACTTCGACCAGTGGGACGCGGCGAGCGAAGAGCTCGCAGAACTGGAGCGGCAAGTAGCCGATGGAAAACCTCTCATCGATTAGTAAGCGGGCGTGCCGTCGTTCGATCGTCCGAGCGTTGTGCCTCATGTCGATCGTGTGCGCAGCTCTCGGCTGTGCCGAAGAGACGGAGCCTCCGGCGACCAAGACGATCGGCGACATCCGCGCGCTGGCCGAAAGAGACGATCTGAACCTTCTCTTCATCCTCGTCGATACCCTGCGCGTCGATCGACTCGGCACCTATGGATACGATCGCGACACCACTCCGAACATCGATGCGCTCACCGCGAAGGGTATCCGCTTCGACGCACACGTCAGCCAGAGCTCTTGGACGAAGTGCTCGATGGCTTCCCTCTGGACCGGCCTGTACCCCAGTCGGACCGGTGTTCGTCGCGCCCAGCATGCGCTGCCCGATGACGCACTCCTCCCGGCCGAGATCCTCCGGAGCTCGGGATTCCGTACCGCGGGGATATTCCGCAACGGATGGGTCGCGGCAAACTTCGGCTTCGGCCAGGGCTTCGAGGTCTACATGACCCCAACTCCGCACGTGAACGCGCGCGAGGACGTGGCCGATAATCCGTCGGTTGTCGCCGGGAGTGACGACGATGTGTTCCGCTCGGCTGCCGAATTCCTTCGTGTCCATGTGGACGACCGCTGGTTTTTGTATCTGCACCTCCTCGACGTCCATCAGTACGCGTCGGACGAGGCGTCGGCGATCTTCGGCACACGCTATTCCGACATCTACGACAACGCGATTCGCTGGACGGATTCGCAGGTGGGCCAGCTCGTGGCGAAGCTCGAGCAGCTGGGGATCCGTGATCGAACGCTCATCGTCCTAGCATCGGACCATGGCGAGGCCTTCGGAGAGCACGGCGCAGAGGGCCACGCCCGTGACGTGTACGGTGAGGTGACGCAGACGCCGATGGCGTTCTTCCTCCCGTTCGACCTGGAGCAGGGGATCGTCGTCGACACGCGAAGCGAGAACGTCGATTTGTGGCCCACCCTCCTGGACCTGCTCGGGCTCCCCGAGCTCGAGAGTCCGGATGGCCAATCACTGCTCCCTGCCATTCATGCCGCCGCGCTCGACGAGGGTGCGGACAGGCGTTTCGACCCGGCCTTCGCGCAGATCGATCACGCATGGGGCGTGATCGAAGAGGAAGAGCACCGTACCTTGGTGGCCTTGACTGAAGGCCGCTGGCGGCTCATCTACGACGAGACGAAGCCCGGGTACCTCGAGCTGTTCGACAAGCAGACGGACCCGCGAGAGCAGCGGAACGTCGCCGCCGCTCACCCTGAACGCACGGCTGATCTGCTTGCCAAGGTCGAGGCCTATCTCGCACACAGCGAGGCGCCCTGGGGCGAATCACCTCTGATCGAGATCGACGAGATGCAGCTCAAGCAGCTTCGCGCGATCGGCTACGGGGTCGAGTAGGGGCGCCAACCGGGCCCATGCAGATGGTTCGCCCAGCACCTATTCCCCGGAGGTGTCTCCGGGGGAGCGTAAAATAGGCCAGCGGACGAAAAAAAGCTCGACAGTGCGCCGGCTTCCATGTTCTAATCACGGAAGTAAGAAATAGGCCGTTGGCCCAATGAGGCGTGCGAATGGCCGCGGTCAGTCAATTGGCCCGAATGCACTCTGCAGGGAGGACGATCGAAATGAACCAGAAATTCAGGCGCTTGATGTTACACGTGGCTGCGCTGCTGTTGGCTGCTGTGACCTTCGCACCCTCCGCGTTCGCGGTGGATGCGTTGTTCAGTGGGACCGTGAACCGGTTTCAGTACGGGTACTTCACCACCTTCGCGACGCTCCCCGGAACAGGCTGGCCCCAGCCGGTTGCCGCGGTACAGGACGGAGCCGCCTCTGCGGCCAGCTTCGCGATTCCCTCGAACGCGTTCGACGGCGGAAGCTTCTCCTACACCGCTGCGTTTCCGGGGTATCCCTACTTCAAGGCCTACCGTGACCGCTGGATGACGGCAGGCGCTTTTGCGAAGAGCTTCAAGGTTCCCGGCACTTCGTACACGATCATGCGCCCCAACGTCATCGCGACTTCTCAGTATCCGAACGCGCTGCCGACCACTCCCAATGCGGGCTTGATCCGTGTCAAAGCCGGCCCGCAAGGCTTCGGCGGGTTCTGGGGCGTGCGGGACGAGGGATTCATCATTGGCACGCTCGCTTCACTCGGTGGCGGCGGCGGTTACAGCGACTTCTACTTCCGCGGCCTTACGGGTGGAGCGGTCGCCGGGCTGCCGAATGGCATCGACAATGCCGGACCCACCCAGACTCTTTGCTGTCAGTTCAGCCGGATCAACAACCAAACGAACCCGACCCAGACAGCGGGCCTGATCGGCGTGCACGTGGGCGGCGTCGGGCACATCACGGGAACCGTTACCGTGAGTGGCCCGATTGGCGGCTACGCGACGGTGGTCACCTACACCGGTATGGACGGTCGAACCGGGATGGGGACCAACGGAACGCTGTCGATGGTGGCTCCGACGCTGGTCATGAACTACACGCTCGCCAACCAGCCGACCTTCGATCAGACGACCCTCGTTACTGGTCTGAACACGGAGAGTCCCGGCGTCGTCAAGACGACGTTGACTTTCTTGCCTGAGCCTTCTCAGGTAGCCATGCTGGCGGCAGGATCGGTCGGTCTGCTCGGCCTGGTTCGACTGCAGCGACGCAAGTAGGCTCCATCCCGTATAGCCGGGTGCTCCAGGTGGGGCGCCGAGCTCTACGAGAGATGGCGCCTCGTGGGAACGCCCCGTCGCTCCACCGAATTCGGTGGAGCGACGGGGCCGTCTCCGTCGTTGCATTTGCCCGACCGGAGACAGGCGCCCCGCTACTCGAGGCCGATGGGGTTCGCCAAGCATGTCCTACGCCACCGCCGCACGCCGTATCCTCGTTGCAGTCGCTGCACTGCTCTTCGTCGCCTGGGCGACATTCGCCGCCCACGCAGAGCCCGCGCCTGGAGCCGCTGGTGAAGTCGACTCCAGGACGGGGGGACCTGCGATCGATCAGTCTCCCCTTGCCTGGTGGTCGGCGACACTCGAGAACCTCTTTCGCGGGATCGATCTCTCGGCGAGTCAGCAAGCGGGCGTCGACTCGATCCTCGAGGAGGCCGCCCTAGATCGGGCGCGCGCCCGAAAGCTCCGCGAGCTGGTGGTGCGCTCGCGAAACGGAGTGAATCCGGAACGCGAGCAGGCAGCGCGCGCCGAGCTGCAGGAGCTTCGCCCACGACTCAACCCGGTTCATAGAATCGATGCGATCGCCGAGCTGCTCGACCCCGAGCAGCGGGAGATCTTCGATCGAAATCGTCGACTCCGCAGCGATCGCCTCTTCAAGAGGCAGCGAGCCGCTCGAATGGCCCCGGCCCCCAGCCCTGCCGACGGGTCCTCCGAAGACAACGAAGTCGAGCTTCCCTAGAAGCGGCTGCGATCTCAGAGCTTCGCCGCGTCCGCGACGATCTTCTCCGTAAAGCGGTCGACCGCTCTCCGCATCGAGTCCAGGTCTTCGACGAACTCGAACAGTACGATCTGATCGGCCCCTGCATCTCGATACCGCGCGACGAGATCCATGTCGGCCTGGCGCTCATACGGAGTCGCCGTGACGCGTACGTCCTCTCTGGAACGGCCTTCTCGCTCCAGCAATCCGATGAGCTGGTCTACGAGGGCGGCCAGCTCGT
This sequence comes from uncultured Spirochaetaceae bacterium, assembly GCA_964515335.1. Taxonomy (GTDB): domain Bacteria; phylum Myxococcota_A; class UBA9160; order UBA9160; family UBA4427; genus TMED88. The sequence goes on along the minus strand of CAZETS010000058.1, from coordinate 6,914 downwards.
CGGGGCTCTCGTCGAGCGGGAAGAATCCATCGCCGTAGCGGGCAACGCGGTGAAGGGCCGGCGGGGTCGATCCAAGGATGTGAAGCGGTGGATGCGGGGTCTGGATGGGCTTCGGATAGACCCGGCTGGGCAGCAGGTCATAGAACTCGTCATGGTACTCGGAGGTCTCTTCCGTCCAACAGGCCTTCATGACCCCGACGTACGAGTCGCAGCGCGTGCCCCGGTGCCCGAACGCTGCAGCGACCGCTTCGTACTCCTCCTTGGACCAGCCCACGCCGACACCGACGTCTATTCGGCCCCCGGACAGCCAGTCGGCGTTCGCAATCTCCTTGGCGGTGTAGACGGGGTTCCGTTGTGGCACGGTCGTGCAGGCGCCCAATCGAATCGTCTGCGTGATCCCGGCCAGGTACGCCAGCGTCCCGTACGGGTCGAGCTCTCCGTTTCGAACCGCCGAGGGCATCTGTCCGTCATCGGAGGCGGGATACTCCGAGACGGACTCCTCCGGCACGACGACGTGCTCGCCCACCCACAAGGAGTGGAACCCCCCTTCTTCCGCCATCGTCCCGAGCTCGTGTACGAAGCTGCGAGTCGCGTAGGGCGTGCTCAGGGGTATCAACAGGCCGATGTCCAATCTTGGCCCTTTCGAGGAGCGGTGCGCCCCTACTCAGGTGCGCTTGGCACCGTCGCGCTGGTGGATGATGTCGGTCTCGCGCGGGCCGCGCTGGTAGACCTCGATTGACATTCCACCCGTTGCTTCCGTGGGGAAATAGGCGCCACGGGTTCCGAAGGGTTCGATGACGAAGCACTTCGTTCCAGCCGGGAAAGGCCGTCCCTCGGCGTCGACGAGTTCGACGCCCTTGGCCTTCATTTCGTCGTAGTAGGCCTCGATGTCGTCGACTTCGCAGACCAGTTCGGCGAGGTAGCCGTCGCCCTTCTCCTCGAGCAGGTCCATGAACGGACCGGGTCCGGTCGGCTGCACCAACTCGAGCCAGGGGCCGTTCGTGTCGATGAATGCCAACTTCAATCCGCCGATGTCCCCGTTGGCGCTCCCGTCGATTTCGGTGAGAATCGAACTTCGCTCGAGCCCCATCACGCCGGTGTAGAAGCTCGCTGCCTTCTCGAGATCCTTCACGAAGACCGAGATGTGGTCGGGCCGCGGTGTGCTCGGATCAGGCTTCTCGCCTTCCCACATCCGATCGCGGATCGTCAGGAGGGCATTCTCGTCGTGCTCGTTCATCTCGTAGATCTCGACGCTCGATCCGCAGGCCAGATCCTTCGGCCAATAGGCGATGCGCTGCCCTTGTTCATCGATGCCATCGCCGTCGTGCATGCCTTCCTTGATCGTGCCGCCGTCGGCATCGAGCGGAGATCCGTCCATGTTCTCCATCGTGATTCCCTTCGCCTTCATCTCGGCGAGGGTCGCGCTGTAGTCGGCGGGCTCGAAGTTGATCTCGATGATTGCGCCCGAGCCCTTCTCGTTCAGGATGTCCATGCCCGGCCCCGGTGAGGTCGGAAGGATCAACTCCAGCCAGAACCCGTTGGCATCGAAGAACACGCCTTCCATGCCGCCGGTCGTCTCGTCTTCGGGGCTGACTCCGAACTCCATCGGGTGGCGCTTCCAGCCCACTATGTCGGTGAAGAACTTCGAAGCCTTGTCGAGATCTCCGGTCCAGACCGCAATGTGATCGAGTCTGAGATTCGGCTTGTCGGCGGTGATTTCTGCCATTCGATTTCCACCCCTTCGAAGTGGCCAGGACCCCGAGGTGGGGTCTCTGTCTGGGAACCATGGGCATGGAGAGCAATCACCCATCGGCGAGATCTGAAGCCGGCTGGTCCGGTTGCCGGAGCGCCGCACCCCTCGCTGTGGTAAGTTTAGGCCAGCGGCCTTTTTTTACCAGAGCACAATAGGCGGGTGGCAGTGTTCTTGGGCAGTCATCGAGCGGGAAGCGGTGTGAGGGTCTTCCGCCGTACCCGATAGTGGCGCATTGCCCCGAGGGGCCTGGGGGAGATGGTGGTGCAGAAACGGAGTGACCGGACTCGGAGCCCCGACAGCCTCGAGATGTCCGAAACGGAGATGGTCGCGCTCCTTCCGAGCTTCTTCGATCGTTTCTTCGCGTTCTTCGTGCCGGCCCACGAACAGGGGGTCGTTCCTTCTCGAATCAAGGAACTCGCACGCTTGAAGATCGCGGCGATCAACGAATGTGACACCTGACTCTTCGCTCGATTCGCGTCGGCGACGCGTCAGGGATTGAACGAAGAGGTCATCGCCCAGATCCACCTCCCGGAGTGCGAGCGCAATCTCGACGCTCGAGACGGGCTTGCCGTCCGATTTGCCGAGAGAATGGCGACGGATCAGAGCGCTCTCGATCCGGCCTTCAAGGAAGAGCTCGCGGCACACTTCAGCGCCGCCGAGATCGTCGAGCTGGGGATGATGATCGGCCATTACATCACGTGGGGGCGGATGCTCCGGCTGACCGGTGGGGACAAGGGGGCGTGCGAGGTCTTCGTGATTGGTGACGGGCAGGAAGAGTGAGCCCCGCGGCAGGCCCGCCGATCAGCCCCGGGCCTCCTGCCGGTTCACCTCGACCTGCTTCACCGAGGCGCGCACGACGGGGATGTCCTCGTCGGCGAGGGGCTGCATCCACTGCTTTCGCGCGAGTGCCGCCTCGACGTAGGGGGCGAGCTCCTCGGACTTTCGCCGCTCCCGCTCTTCCGCCTCGCTGGCGAACGGCTCCATTACTTCGTCGGCGAAGAGCTCGAGCGACTCGCAGATGTGCTCGTGGCGGTTTCGGCCGGCCTGCTGCATGAAGATGACCTGGTCCACGCCCGCCGCCTGGAAGTCTCGAAGGTGGCCACGCATGTCATCCGGCGTTCCGATGCCGGCGCCCTGATAGCTCGGGTTGCGCGACGCCTCGATGATCTCTGCGGTGCGGTTTCCGCGCAGCGCCTGGTACTCGTCCCACAGCTTCGTTCGGCCGGGAACCGTGTCGTGCGTCACCAGGGCGCGCAGCGCGTAGCCGAAGAACTCGAAGCCCTCGTGGCCGCGGCGAATGGCCTCCGCGCGGTCGTGGTGGAGTGAGAAGCTCGAGACCATGGCGATGTTGGCGTTCACCGTGTGACCGATGGGCACGCACTCGTCCGACTTGATGATGTCGTAGTAGATCTGCGACCAGGTCCGCGCCTCCTCGGGATCGACGAACGAGAAGGCGAGGGCGCCCAGGCCGTGTCGCGCGGCGACGCGGATGGTGTCGCGGTTCGTGCAGGCAATCCACATCGGCGGGTGGGGCTTCTGCAGGGGCTTCGGCAGCACGTTGCGGCAGGGCATCGAGAAGTAGCGGCCCTCGAATCCCGGGTAGGGGTCGAGCGTCATCATGTTGGCGATCTGCTCGCCCGCCTCGAGGCTCATTGCCCGCTTCTCCTTGGCGGGGATTCCGAAGCCGCCGAGCTCGAGGCGTGTCGCCCCCTCGCCGATCCCGAAGTCGACGCGTCCGTTGGAGAGCAGGTCGAGGGTCGCCAGGCTCTCGGCGGTGCGGGCGGGGTGGTTGTAGTTGGGGATGACCTGTCGGATGCCATGGCCGAGCCGTATCCGTTCGGTTCGCCCCGCCGCGCAGGCCAGGAAGACCTCGGGCGAGGACGAGTGCGAGTACTCGTCGAGGAAGTGGTGCTCCACCTCCCACGCGTAGTCGAAGCCGAGCCGGTCGGCGAGCACCACCTGGTCGAGGGCCTCGTGGAACAGGCGGTGCTCGTCGCCTTCGTTCCACGGCTTGGGGAGCTGCAGCTCGTAGAAGACTCCGAATCTCAATCTGTATCTCCCTGGCGAAGACGAGAGGACGGGGCGCGCCCCGGGACGCGGAGAAGATATCTTCGCACAACTCACCGCGAGGCTCGGGTCGAGGTCCCGGAGATTCGCGGCTAGAGTGACCTCCTCGAGGCGCCCGGGAAGCGGTCGAGGGTTGCGTTGCACCCGATCCGGCTTCCGGTGTGCGCCGAGGACCGCTCGCGTCCGATGATCAAAGACTTCACGCTCTTCCTCTGGCTGCTGAAGCTCGGCGCCCTGGTGAACCTGTACTTTCTGGCCGGCACCCTCGGCTTTCGGCCGGGCGAGGCCGACCCGCACATCGTCGTACCCGCGCAGATCCTCTTCGTCGTCTGCGGCTATCGCTGCCTGCTTCCCAATCGCTACGAGAACAACGTCGTCCTCCACGCTTCGCCGCTCTCCTCGGCGCTGGTGACCCGGGTGCTCGCCACCTTCGCCGAGGTGGCCTGGATCTATCAGTTCTCGCACGTCATCCGTCTGCTCAACGTCGAGCAGGTCGCTTGGGTCGAAGCCCTCTCGTGGCTGATGGTCGTGCAGGTCGTCGTTTCCCAGCTCTTCGTCTGGGGGGCGATCGTCACCGGTCGGCTCTGGCTGTACGTCTACGAAGAATTCGGCTGGGCAGTGATCTTCCTCGCGAACAGCATCGCGAGCGCCTGGCTCTACCTGAACGTCGACGTGCCCGGAGGCAGCGAGGTGCTCCTGCAGGCGAACCTGCTCTTCGGCCTCGTGTACCTGCCCTGGCAGATCTTCCACCTGCGCGCCCTGCGCGCAGAGGCCCGGGTGCACGACGAGACGACGCCTCCGCCCCCCCGTGTGACCCCGCGGCTCTTTGCGAGCCACCTGCGCGGATCCCTCTTCGAGTGGAACCGCGCCACCGACGCCGCCTCGTGGGGCGGGCTGATCGGGCTCACCTGGATGACGGCCTACTGGGCCACGTTGATTCCGTTCTGGGTGCACGGCGTCGTGAAGCTCGCCGCGACGCCCTAGCAACGAGTGTCGTCGGCGCGGCACCGCCTCTCGGGTGTCAGAAGGGCCGGGTCTCGCCCACTCCGAGCAACCAGATCTGGTCGTCCTCGTAGCCCTGCGCGCGCCCGGCTTCCCTGAAACGGCGGGGCGGCTCGTCGAGGGGCTCGTCGGACAGGTCGAACGTGCCGTAGTGCATTCCGACGATCCGCCGAGCGCGCAGGGCGCGCCCCGCCTCGGCGGCTTCTTCGGGATTCAGGTGCGAGGGCTTCATCATTTCCACCGGCTGGTAGGCGCCGATCGGCACCGCGGCGAGATCGAACGGGCCGTGCTCGGCGCCGATCGCCTCGAAGCCGGCGAACGCGCCGCTGTCGCCCGCGAAGTAGAAGCGGCGCTCGTCGCTGAACACGCCCCACGACGACCAGAGGCCGCGCCGCTGATCACCGATGCCACGCTGGCTCCAGTGACGCGCCGGCAGACAGATCACCTCCGCACCGGCGTGCTCGACGCGCTCCCCCCAGTCGAGTTCGACGACGTTGGCGATGCCCTCGTCGCCGAGCAGCGCGCCGTTGCCGAGCGGCACGTAGAAGCGGGCGTCGGGGTTGCGGGCCGCGAGCGCCACCAGGGTCGGTAGATCGAGGTGGTCGTAGTGGTTGTGTGAGACCACCACGAAGTCGACGGGTGGCAGTTCGTCGAGCGCGACGCCCGGTGGCACGTGGCGGCGAGGGCCTGCGAACGAGACGGGGCTCGGGTTGTCGGACCAGATCGGATCAGTGAGGAACGTGAGGTGACCCATCTGCACGAGCAGCGTCGCGTGGCCGATCCAGGTGACGCTCGGCACGCTGTGTCGTGCGTTCTCCCGCAGCCAGGCGCCGTCGTTCGCCACGCGTCGGGGCAGGCCCTCGCGCTCGCGGAACGAGCCGATGAATCGACGTACGAAGAAGGGCAACGTGACGCGCGGGCCGGCGCGCTCGAGCGGGCCGCCCGGGTTCTGGAAGCGTCCCTCCTCGTCGCGTGGTGCGGGTGCGATCGCGTACGGCTCGGCGCTCGACGGCGTTGCGCCCGCCACGAGGGCGACGAGCACGAGCAGCGCGCCCGCGCGCCCTCCGCCGCGACTCTGCTTCCGTCTCGTCGCGCGCCTCATCGCGGCCGTCCGCAGGCTCACCGGGCCTGTCCCGCTTCCTCGATGCGGAAGTCCTCGATCTGGATCTCCTGCCCGTAGTCCGCGTAGTCGCCGGCCGAGCGCTCGTCGCGGAACTTCGACCAGGCGATCGGCCCGAAGCGCGCCGGCTCGTCCGCACCGAGCAGGCCGGGCAGCGGCGCGCAGACCGTGTCGTAGGCGGGGTTCAGGAAGAACGGGGCGCTGTGACGCGCGCGCTTCGCGTTGGCGAGTACGCGGTGCAGCGGGGCCACGTAGCGGTCGTTGCTCCAGATCTGCAGCATGTCGCCGACGTTGACGGTGAGGGCGCCCGAGACCGGCTCGACGAGCACGAAGCGCCCGTCGTGGAGCACCTGCAGGCCGGCCACGTCGTCCTGGAAGAGCAGCGTGACGGCGCCGGCGTCGGTGTGGTGATGGACGCCGAGGTGGCCGCGCTCGGGAAAGAGCGGGGCGTCGGGCGGCGCCGGATCGGGCGAGGGCGCGTAGCGGTTCAGGCGCACGAAGCTCGAGTGGTCCGCGAAGGCGTCGTCGAGCGCGCCTGGCTCGAGGCCGAGGCTCACGCAGATCGCATGGAGCAGCGCGAGCCCCAAGCGCTCGCAGTCGTTGTAGTGGGCGAGCAGCGTCTCGCGCAGCTCGGGTTCGTCCTCGGGCCACTGGTTCACGCCGTCGCTGTGCCGGGCTACGTCGCGCTCGGTCCCGTAGTCGAACACCTCCTTCCAGTCGGGCCGGTTCTTGGTGAGCTCCTCGTCGTAGTAGCCGCGCGCGTTGTCGCGGGTGCGGCGCAGACCGCGCTTGTGCTCCGCCGGCAGCTCGAAGAGCGACCGCATGGCGGCCTCGAAGCGGTCGAGGCCGATGCCGTGGCCGACGATGTGGAACGCCCCCCAGTCCCGGCAAGGGGCGACCAGATCGCCGGCGACCCGCTCGATGCAGGACGCCTCGTGCTCGACGAGGCCCGTGACGTCGACGATCGGCGGC
>CAZETS010000057.1:0-35171 GCA_964515335.1 uncultured Spirochaetaceae bacterium | reverse complement strand
GGATCGGCTCTGGAATCACAGTCCGGGTTGGGGCAGAAGAAGCGTGTGCGTCCCGATCGTTTTCTTGCCATGAACCGAGATCAAGCAGAAATCATGCCAGGCACAATCCTCGATCCACCGTTCAACCACTGGTGGGCCGAACGGATGACCGACCCGGATTGACCGGAGAGGAGAGACGGGCGAGGCGGGCGGCGGCGGGCGGCCGACGCCGGCGACCGCGCGCTTGCGACCGGCAGGGGGACGCCTCATCCTTCGGCGACCTCGCTCGAAGCTCGAAGAAGGGAGACGCAGCGTGACGACCTTCGGGATTCTCGTCGGCGGCGGACCGGCGCCCGGCATCAACGGCGTGATCGGAGCCGCCACGATCGCGGCGCGAAGGCGCGGCGCGAACGTGATCGGCATCCACCAGGGCTTCCAGTGGCTGATGGAGGGCGACGTCGATCACACCAGCGAGCTGCAGATGGACGACGTCTCGCGAATCCACCAGCAGGGCGGCTCGGTGCTGGAGACCTCGCGCGCCAACCCGACGCGGCAGCTCGAGCACCTCGAGGCAGTCGTCGACTCGCTCGAGCGGCTCGGCGTCGATCACCTGATCTCGATCGGCGGCGACGACACCTGCTCGAGCGCGCGGCGCGTCGGCGAGGCCGCGAAGGGCCGCGTGCGCGTCGCCCACGTGCCGAAGACGATCGACAACGACCTGCCCCTTCCCGAAGAGATCCCGACGTTCGGCTACGAGACGGCCCGCTCGGTGGCGGGCACGCTGCTCGCGACGCTGCTCGAGGACGCGCGCACGACGGGCCGCTGGTACTTCACGGTGCTGATGGGCCGCAACGCAGGCCACCTCGCTCTCGGCTCGGGCAAGTCGGCGGGCGCCACGCTCACGCTCGTCGCCGAGGAGTTCCCCGACGGCCCCATCTCGCTCGACGCCGTTGCGCGCACCATCGAGGGCAGCATGGTGAAGCGCGCCGCCACCGGGCAGCCGCACGGGGTCGTGGTGCTCGCCGAGGGCATCGGCGACCGGCTCGACGAGAAAGACCTCGCCGAGCTGCCCGATCTGCCCCGCGACGACCACGGCCACGTCCGCCTCGCCGAGCTGCCGCTCGGCCGACTCGTGCGCGATCGCGTCCAGCAACGGCTCGCCGAAGTTGGCGTCGAGACGACGATCGTCGCCAAGGACATCGGCTACGAGCTGCGTTGCGCGGCGCCGAACGCCTTCGACCAGGAGTACACCCGCGATCTCGGCGTGGGCGCGGTCGAGCTTCTGCTCGGCGGACAGAGCAACGTCATGGTGACGCGCCAGGGCGGGCGGGTCGTGCCGATTCCGTTCGAGGAGATCCTCGACGCCGAGACCGGGCGCACTCGCGTGCGCATGCTCGACGTCGGCAGCCCGTCCTACGCGACGGCGCGCATGCTGCAGGTTCGCGTCGAGCCGGACGACCTCGATACACCCGGCGTCGCGGACTCGCTCTCGCGCGTCACCGGAATGGACGCCGCCGGCCTGCGCAAGCGCTACCTGTAGCCCCGGCCCGCAGCCGCCCCGGCGGCGTCAGCTCCGGCCGCCGACGGGCCGCACGAGCAGCTCGTCGAGCTTCACGAGCTGCCTGGGCCACGCGTAACCTGCGTCCGACGGCTCGAGCACACCGGCGCCGCTGACCGAGTCGAGGTCGATCGGCCCGTACACGTGCGGAAACACCGGCGCCTCCTGAAGGTGCTGTGTTCCGCCCCCGGCGATCGGCGCGGGGGCCTCGTAGCGCACCTCCGCCGAGAGCCGCGTGGGGTCGATCGCGAGGACGATCAGCGGCTCGCCGGCCTCGGCGAAGTAGTCGTTCGCCAACGCGAGCACCGCGCGCTCGAGCGAACAGTGCACGAAGCCCTCGCTCTCGAGGCTCAGCGGTCGATACACGCGGCCGGCGACACCCGCGCGCAGCTCCGAGGCCGTCACCAGATGGTAGATGGATCGCGCGTGCAGGCTCACGTCGCCCCCCCTGCTACCCGCCCATGGCCGTCGGCACGGCGCGGCTCGCGGCCGCAGCCGCAGCCGGATCCGCCGCTCCGTCCGACAACCGCCGGTCGGGGTCGCCGAGATCGACGCCCGCCGCCGCCGCCAGCTCGGTGAACGAGCCGACGATGTCCTTCACGAATGCGTCGAGATCGGGAACGATCTCGTAGTCGGCGCTGAAACCCCAGAAGATGCGGCCATCGTAGCTCATCAGCCCGATGCCGAGCCCCATGCCCGGGAGCAGCGGCACGTGCGGCGTCATGGCGAGCATCTTCGCCCCCAGCATGTACAGCGGAAACTGCGGCCCCGGCACGTTGGTCACGATCGTGTTGACCGGGCCCGCGGTGAACTGGGCGCCCAGCACGAACTTCGGCATCGGCACGGCGTCCGCGGCCGACATCAGCATTTCGATGCCGAGCGCCTGACGCGTCTCCTTGAGGCGACGTGTCTGCTCGCGCAGCAGCTCGACCTGCTTCAGGCGATCGGGCTCGCCGATCGGCAGCTCGACCAGCCAGCTCGACACGCGATTGCCCATCGCGTGGCGCTCGCCATCGGAGCGCACGCTCACCGGCGCCGCCACGCGAAAGCGGATCTCCTTCGGGTCGACCCGCCGCGCGAGCATGTACCGGCGCACGGCCTCGGCGACGATCGCGAGCACGACGTCGTTCACCGTGCAATCGAGCGCGCGCCGCACCGCCCGCACCTCGGCGAGCGACATCACGTGCCAGTCGAAGCGCCGGTGCGGTGTGAGATCACCGCCGAGCGGCGTCTCGGAGACGGGCGAGATCGCCGTGCCCACCAGATCGGCCAGTGCCCGGGCGCGCGTCGAGATCTCGGCGCCGAGATCGCCCACTTCGTCGCGGAGGGCCTGCAGGCCCTGCACGGCGCGCAGGGGCATCGTGGCCCGGCGCAGCAGCTCGTCACGCAGGAGCTCGGCGCCCGACGGCATCGGGCGGGGGTGGAAGGGCAGCGGCCTGGCGATCTCCGCCTCCGGAGACGGCGAGAGCAGCCGCTGCACCAGCTCGAGACCCGACGAGCCGTCCACCATGCAGTGGTGCATCTTGGTGAGCGTCGCGAAGCGGTCGTCCTGCAGCCCCTCCACGACCCACAGCTCCCAGAGCGGGCGGTTGCGGTCGAGCGGGTGCTCGAAGACGCGCGACGCCACCCGCTTCAGCTCCTCGAGCCCGCCGGGGTGCGGCAGCGCGACGTGGCGGATGTGGTAATCGAGCTGGAAGTGAGGGTCGTCGACCCAAACCGGCCAGCTCTCGACGGGGATCCACGCGAGCTTCTGGCGATAACGCGGCACCAGGTGCAGCACCGACTCGTAGCCGCGCCGGATCCGTTCGATGTCGACGCCCCCGTCTTCACGGAGCGGACCCGACTCGAAGATCTGCACCGCCGAGACGTGCATCGGCGTGGTCGGCCCCTCGCCGGCCAGGAAGGATGCATCCTGTGCCGAGAGCCGCTCGTAGGCGTAACGTGCCGTCGTTCTGCCCCCCTTCGTCGGAACCGGGTTCCGGCGTGCGCCTCAGTAGACCACGAGGGCCTCGAGCCGGCCCCCCTCGCCCTCGACGATCGTCAGCCGCGTCATGCAGGCCATGCAGTACACGCGATCGCCCACGCGCAGCTCGCGCGGCGATCGCACGACGATCTTGCACACCGGGCAGAAAGCCTCGTTGGGCGCCAGCTCGTCGTCGGGCCCGTCCCAGCGGCGGTAGAACTTGCGGTACTTCTGGGGCACCTCGTCGAAGCCGCGGTCGTCCAACTCGTAGCGCTTGCGCGGCGCGCTGCGCTCCTGGGCGACAGCGGCGACGCCTTGCTTCATCTCGCTCACCTTGCGTTCGGGGCTGGCCATCAGAGCGCCAGCCTGTCTACGGCCTCGAGGTAGTCCCGACCCAGGTCGGGCCGCTCGCTGCGCGGCACGCCGAGCTCGCCGAGCACCGTCTCGAAGGTCTCGAGCACCAGGCCGTCCAGCTCCTGCTTGACGGCCTGCACCCACTGGCGCCGCGCCGGGTCCTCGGCCAGCCGCCGGCCGATCTCGTTCTCGCCGAAGCCGATGTGCCGCCGCTCGTCCTTGATGACCCGCTCGAGCATGTCGGCGGTAACCGGATCGGCGACTTGCCCGTGGGTGTGGAAGACGCTGTATTCCATGGCCTCGAGGACGACGTTCTGGGCGAAGATCGCGCTGTCCCACTCGCGGGCGTCGACGAGGCCGATCAGGCGATCGGCGAACTTCCGGATGCTCGGCGAGGCGCGACGCTCGACCTCGGCAGCCGGATCCTCGACGCCGAGCTCGGCCATGCGCTGCAGCATGACCTCGACGTGGCGGCCCTCGTCCATCACCTGGGTGGCGAGAAAGAGCTTGGCCTCGGAGTTAGGGGCGATGCGCACCAGGCCGCTCGAAGCCTCGAGTGCGGCATTCTCCGCCACCGCGTACTGGCTGAGGATGTTGAGCAGCTGCTCGCGCTCGTCGTCGGTCTCGGGGCCCCCGCGCAGCTCGGGCAAGTGACCGTGCTCGGTGCCGACGAGGTATCCCTCGACGGCTCCGAGCCAGTGCTCGAAGGAGTGGACCTGGCGCCTGAAGTCGGCGGGGTCGAGATCGTGGACGTCCGGCAGCTTGCCGTCGCTGATCATCTTCAGTGGGCTCCTCGTTCTCCAGCAGTCACGGCCCGGACCGCTCCGCGTCCGGCCTTCCGCCTGCCATCGAACGAACTGCACGTGCTGTGCCAGCGGTCGCACCTCCTCCCGGCGCGGTGAGAGGCTCCTCACGCGACCTTCGGTCGCACGGCCCACCGTGAGTGTGTCGATCGGCCTCACGGGCGCCGCCGGCGGCGGCGTGTCGCGGCGCTCAGGCGCATTCAGGGACGCGAGGCCCGGGGCACGCAGCTTGCAGCCGCAGAGCAGTGCAGCCGAAAGCCAATGCGCGCCCAGCAACGAACTCTCGGTAGACCGCGCTGACTCGGGTGAGATCCTCCTGGACGAGCCGGACACGAGAACAAGAGACACACAGAAGAGATAGGAAGAGGAGCCCAACACGATGTCGCAATTTCTCGACGCCTACTCGATCCAGTACTGGCTGGAGTCGTGCCCGCAGGGGTATCTGGCGAATACCGAGCAGGGCCACGAGCCCGGCGCCAAGGAGCCCGAGATGCTCCTGCAGGACCCTCTGCTCAGGCACCAGGCGATGGGCCTCACCGCGCAGCTGATCGCCGGCGAGCGCGCCGCGCTGGCCGCCTCGTCGGGGCTGATCAACTCGGCGCCCGACTTCGCGGCCAAGCGCTTCCTGGCCACCCAGACCCTCGACGAGGCCCGGCACGTCGAGATCTTCACCGAGCGCATGATCGACCTCGGCGTGAAGAAGAACGAGGTCGACGACGTCGTCGCGGAATTGGCGAACCCCAATCTCGTCCGCTTCGCCGAGATCCTGCTCGAGAAGGTCGACAAGGGCGACTTCGTGAGCGGCGTGGTGGGCCAGAACATCGTCCTCGAGGGCATGGCGTTCAGCGTCTTCGAGATGCTCGAGGCCGGCACGCGGGGCCTCAATCCGAAGTTCGCCGACACGCTGACCGGAACCATCGCCGACGAGCGCCGGCACGTGGGCTTTGGCGAGAACTACATCGGCAAGCTGATCCAGCAGCATCCCGAGAAGAAGCCCGAGATCGAGCAGATGCAGAAGGAGATGTCCTACTACATGCTCGCGACCTTCGCGGACCGGATGCGCAGCGAAGAGGCGATGGAGGAGCGCAGGCGCGCCCAGGAGATCGCCGAAGCGTCGGGCGAGACCAGGGCCAGGGCCGAGTGGCAGGGGGTCGACCTGGTGTCCGCCGAGCCCGCGGAGCTGGAGGCCCTGCTGGCCGACACGGTGCTGAAGGAGTTCCGCGAGCGCCTCACGCGAATCGGCATCGAGTACCAGACGCCTGCGCGGCCCTGAGAGCGCCGCGAACACCCGGGCGGGGGTGTGGTCCGACGGTCCGCCAGCCTTCGGGCTCTACCGTCGGACCTCACGCGACGGGCGGGAGACGACCTGATGACTGAAGACGGACCCGGTCTGGGGCAACGACTGCGCTACGAGTCCGAGCGCATCTCGAGCCAACACGAGAAGCTCAACCAGCTGTACGCGGACGTCCGCCGCGAGCTCGATCGTCACGCCCGCCACAGCGCGTTCGTGTGCTTCGGCCGGCTGCGCGACGCCCTCGAAGCGCACTTCGAGGTCGAGGACCGCCTCTACTTTCCGGCGGTCCGCGGCTTCCGGCCCGACTGCTCGCCGCTGCTCGACAGCCTCTCGGCGGACCACGTCATCTTCCGCAAGGAGCTGGTCGCGATCCACCGGCTGCTCGACGCCCACGAGATCGAGGAGTCACAACGCCTGCTCGACCGGCTCGTGGCGGGCCTGGTGGCCCACGAGGAGAAGGAGGACGCGCTGCTGGCCGACATCACCCCCTCCCGAGGCGCGACGACGCCCGCCCGCCACGGCGGCAGCGGGGGGGCGGGCCTCCCGGGATCGGTGTCAGCGGCCTTCGCGTCGGTACAGCGTGCGGCGGTTGATACCAAGTAGCCGAGCGGCCTGAAGCTTGTTGCCCCCCGTGTGCTCGAGCACGCGGGCGGTGTACAGATCCTGCAGGTCGCGAACCGTCAGGCCCTTGTCGAGCGCGAAGGCCAGCGGATCGTCCGCGGAGGCGGGCATCGGCGCCGGGCCCTCGCCATCGGGCAGCATCAGCGCCTCCGGGCCGAGCACCGGCTTGTCGCAGAGGGCCAGCGACCGCTCGATCACGTTCTCGAGCTCGCGCGCGTTGCCCTCCCAGTGGCACTGCATCAGCCGCCGCACGGCGGCGTCGGAGAGCTGGGTGGTCCGTCCGTTGGTATGGCGCTCGACGAACACGTGGGCGAGCCGGGCCACGTCCTCCGGCCGCTCGCGAAGCGGCGGAATGTGGACCGGGATCACGTTGAGGCGGTAGTAGAGATCCTGCCGGAAGTTGCCGTCCGTGATCTTCTTGCGCAGGTCCTGGTGGCTGGCCGAGACGATCCGTACGTCCACCTTGACCGACTCGGTGCTGCCGACCGGCCGGATCTCCTGGTCCTGCAGGACGCGCAGCAGCTTGCTCTGCAGAGAGCCGGGCATGTCTCCGATCTCGTCCAGGAACAGCGTGCCGTGGTTGGCCTTGACGAAGAGTCCCGTCTTGGACGTCGTCGCGCCCGTGAACGCCCCCTTCACGTGGCCGAACAGCTCGCTCTCGAGCAGGCCCTCGGGAATTGCCGTGCAGTTGACCGGAACGAAGGGCCCCTGACCGCGCGCGCCCGAGAAGTGGAGCGTTCGCGCCACCACCTCCTTGCCGGTTCCGCTCGCGCCCGTGATCAGCACGCTGCTCGAGGAGTCGGCGACCCGGCGGACCAGCGCGTAGATCTCGCGCATCGCCTGGCTGTCGCCCACCATCTCGCCCAGCGACCGCGTGCGGTCGACGGCGGCCCGCAGGCGGCTGTTCTCGGTGATGAGCGCCCGGCGCTCGGCCGCCCGCTCCATCACGACGAGGATCTCGTCGCGCTTGAACGGCTTGGTCACGTAGTCGAAGGCGCCGGCCCGCATGGCCTCGACCGCGGAGTCGATGCTGCCGAAGGCAGTCATCAACACGACCGGCGTCTCGGGACGCAAGTCGCGCATACGACCGACGAGATCGATGCCGCTCATGCCCGGCATCTTGATGTCGGAGAGCACGACGTCGAAATCGTCGCCCGACGCGACGTCGGTCGCCTCGGGCGCGCTTCGCGCGGTAGCGGTTCGATAGCCGGCCTCGCCGAGCATGGAGGCCAGCATTTCTCCCATGGCGGGGTCATCGTCGACGATCAGCACGTACGGATTGGATTCGGCCATACTGGACCCTATTGCATGCCCGATGCCGACCTGAAAGCGCCCTCAGACGCGCCTCAGCGACAATCGACTACACCTGGTGTGCCAAATAGTCTCATCTATCTGGACAAGTGTGTATTATAGGCACAGTTGGCGGCCTTGGCTCACAGCGGCAGGACGACGCGGAACTCGGTCCCGTGCCCCTCGCTGCTCGACACCTCGAGCCGCCCCCCGTGGTCGCCCGCTATGCCCTGCGCGACCACCAGGCCGAGCCCGTTGCCCTGACCGGCGACCTTGCTGGTGAAGAACGGCTCGAAGACGTGGGGCAGGTCTTCGGCGGGGATCCCCACCCCGTCGTCCGCCACGCAGGCCTCGACGTGGCGCGGATCCGCCCGCCCGACGCGCACCCGCAGCCGCCCGCCCCCCTCCATCGCATCCACCGCGTTGAGGATGAGATTGAGGAACAGCTGCTGCAGCTTGTCGGGGTCGCCGGCGATCGCGGGCACCTGCTCCGCGTAGTCGCGCTGCACCTCGATGCCGCGCTTGCGGATCTTCTCCGAAAGAAACGACAGCGACGTGTCGAGCACGTCGGCGAGCACCATCGCGACCCGCTGCGGCTCGTGGGGCCGCGCGAGGTTGAGCAGTCCCTGCATGATGTTGGCGATGCGATCGATCTGCTCGACGATGATCTGCAAGCGCGCCCGCGAGCCCTCCTCGACGGCGCTCCCGAGCAGCTCCGCGTGTCCCCGGATCACGCTCATCGGCGTGCCGATCTCGTGGGCGAGGCCGGCCGCCAGCGTGCCCACCGAGGCCAGCTGCTCGGCGGCGCGCGCCCGGGCGTGCGACTTGACGAGCGCCGCCCGCTGCTCGTCGACCTTTCGCGCGAGGCCGCGCCCCGATTCGGCGAGGTCGCGCGCCAGCGTGCCGAGCTTTTCCTCCCGGCCTTCCATGTAGGACTCCATGGCGAGTTGGGCGTCGAGCATCAGCACCTTGTTGATCGAGGCGATCGCCGCCTCGGCGCGCTCCGGCGCGCCCTCGTAGTGGGCCAGGATTCGGGGAATCAGCAGGCCGTGGTAGAGCGCGTAGGTGCCCAGATACCACCGTGGCTCGAGACCGACGCGGACGTGGGCCTCGCCGATGCGCCGGCGGTCCTCCACGTACGCCTCGTCGAGCTGCGCGTCGCAGAGACTCAGCAGGTAGGCGCGCTGGAGGAGCAGCAGCCGGTCGCGCACCTTGGCGTCGGCGAGCAGCGACCGAGTCGCCTCGAAGGAGAGCAGGTGCTCGTAGAAGGCCGCTACCAGCCGGTCTGCCTCGGCCTCGAAGACGGGCCGCAGCTCCCCGAGCCGAGCGATGTCCTGCTCGTCCAGCGCCAGAAAATCGAGCCGCATCTGCAGGTCGCTCGCCATCCCGAAATGATGGATGCCTGATCGGCCGCGTCAACCGCGCCGGCGACGGTGCTCGCCGTCACCCGCTGCGGGCTCGACCCAGCGCTTTTGAGATAGCTTCTGGTGACTGGCCCGATCCAGGAGGAGATCCCGATGGCCGAATCCGGCGCCCGCACGACGCCCCTCGACACCGTGCTCGCCGCCACCGACTTCTCGGACACCGCCCACCTCGCCGTCGAGCACGCCGCAGCGCTGGCGCGGCGCCAGGCCGCCCGTCTGATCCTCGTCCACGGCCACACGATGGGGGTCTACTGGGTCGGACCCGCCAAGCCGCTGACGATTCCGAGCAGCTACGAGGAGTCGGTGCTGCGCGATACCCGCGAGCAGCTCGATGCGCTGGCCGCTCGCCTGCGCGAGGAAGGCGTCGAGGTGGACACGCGCCTCGTCTCGGCCTCCGGCACCGAGGCCACGCTGTACGTCGCCAAGGAGACCGACGCCGACCTGATCGTTACCGGGACCCGGGGCCACACCGGATTCAAGCACCTGCTGCTCGGCAGCACCGCCGAAGAGATCGTCCGCACGGCGCGCTGTCCCGTGCTCTCGATCCACCCGGGCGACGAGGTGCCCGCCGGCGGCCGGATCCGCATCGTGCTGCCCACCGACTTCTCGGACGACGCCACCCTCGCCCTCGAACACGCCGTCGAGCTGCTGTCCGGGGAGCCGTCGGAGTGCGAGCTGGTGCTCGTGCACGTGCTCCACACCCCGGCGCTGCTCGCGCCGATGGTCGGTGACATCGCGATGCGGCAGGTCTTCGTCGACCAGGCGCGGGAGAAGGCCACCGAAGGACTCGAAGAGCTGGCCGAGCAGTTACGGGCCGAGGGCCACGAGGTGAAGACGCGCGTCTTCGAGGGCGATCCCGCCGGCATGCTGGCCGACACCGCGCGCGACTGCGAGGCGTCGATGATCGCGATGGGGACGCGCGGATTGACGGGGCTCAAGCGCATCGTGCAGGGAAGCGTCGCGGATCGAACCGTGCGCCATGCAAGCTGCCCGGTGCTGACGGTGCCGCGGAGGGACGCGCAGGAGTGAGGCGCGTCAGTGGGGCTCCTCCGGGTGGGCGCCCCGCTCGGGGGCATCGCTCGGCGGGCTCTCGTCGGCCAGGTAGGCGACGCTCAGGTAGACGAGCAGCGCCACCAGCATGAAGGCGGCGACCGAGTACGTGACCACGCTGCCCCGCTCGCGCGAGCGCGCCGCGGCGCCGGACTTGCTGGACTGCTCGTAGCTGGGCGACTGCATGGGTGCCACTCCTCGGCCGGCCGCGCCGCGGCCGTCGCCCGGCGAACGTGTCGTCGGCCGCTTCGTCCCGGCCTAGAATAGTCGTCCGCGGACCGAAGTCCGCAGCCTCCCGCGCTCCCGGGCGCCCACGCGCCCGCTCGCAGGGGGGCAAGGGGGATGAAGGTGGCCTCGACCCGTACGATCGCGATCCTCGTAGTCCTCACCCTCACCGCCCTCGGCTGTGCGGGCGAATCGCGCGCCCCGGCCGGCCATGCGCAAGGCGACGACGACCACGCCCACACCCACCTTCCGCGTCGCGTCGTACCGGACGGCGCCGGTGCGCCGCTCTTCAACGATCTCGGCGATTTCCATCGCACCGTCACGACCGACTCCGAGCTCGCCCAGCGCTACTTCGACCAGGGCCTCGTGCTCGCGTACGGGTTCAACCACGCCGAGTCGTACCGCGCCTTCCAGGAGGCGAGCGCCCAGGACCCGGGCTGCGCGATGTGCGCCTGGGGCGAGGCGTACGTGCTTGGACCGAACATCAACAAGCCGATGGACGATGCCGACGTGCCGGCGGCTTTCGAGGCGGCCCGGCGCGCCGGAGAGCTCGCCCGCCACGCCACCCCCGTCGAGCAGGCGCTGATCGGCGCGCTCGCGCAGCGCTACGCGGAGGCGCCGGTCCCGGACCGCGCCCCCCTCGACCTCGCGTACGCGAACGCGATGCGCGAGGTCGCGGCCCGCTTCCCCGACGACGTCGACGTGCAAACGCTCTTCGCCGAGGCGTTGATGGACACGATGCCCTGGAACTACTACGTCGACCCCCACACCCCGAAGCCCGAGGCTCAGGAGCTGATCGCTGCCCTCGAGGCCGTGATCGCGCAGGACCCCGAGCACGTCGGCGCGCTGCACCTCTACATCCACGCCGTCGAACCGTCGAGCACGCCGGGGCGCGCCGAGGCGGCCGCCGACCAGCTGGGGCCGCTGTCGCCGGGCGCGGGCCACCTCGTCCACATGCCTTCGCACGTCTACCTGCGCATCGGCCGTTATCACGACGCCTCGGTGGCAAACGAGAAGGCGGCCGCCGCCGACGAGTCGTACATCACGCAGTGTCGCGCCCAGGGCTTCTACCCCGCCGCCTACTACCCCCACAACATCCACTTCCTCTACGCCTCGGCGGCCTTCGAGGGACGCAGCGCCGTGTCGATCGAGGCCGCGCGCAAGCTCGGTGCGAACATGACGCCGGAGATCGTGGCCGCCGTGCCGATCAGCGAGGAGTTCGCGCCGATGGAGCTCTACGCGCTCGCGCGCTTCGGCCGCTGGGACGAGCTGCTGGCGGCGCCGGCCCCGCACGCCGACTGGCGCTACGCGACCGGCGTCTGGCACTACACGCGGGGCATGGCGCTCGCGGCCACGGGCCGGCTCGACGCGGCGCGGGAAGAGCTGGCCCGGGTGCGCGCCCTCGCCGCCGACCCGGCGTTGGCCGGCGTCACCTTCGCGTCGGGCTCGACGCCGGTGCAGCTGCTCACGATCGGGGGAGACGTCCTCGAGGCGCGCATCGCCGGCGCAGAAGACGACCACGAACGGGCCATCGCGTTGCTGCGCCAGGCCGTCGCCGAGCAGGACGCGCTGCCCTACACCGAGCCCCCGCCCTGGTACTTGCCCAATCGCGAGGCCCTCGGCGCCGCGCTGCTCGCGGCGGGCCGGCCCGCCGAGGCCGAGGAGGTGTTCACGCGCCAGCTCGAGTACACGCCGCGCAACGGTTGGTCGCTGACGGGCCTGGTGGCGAGCCAGCACGCACAGGGCAAGACCGGCGCGGCCAGCGCCAGCGAGGCGCAGCTTCGCGAGGTCTGGGAGCGAGCCGACTTCGAGCTCGGAAACGCCGTATTCTGAGCGTCCGGCCGTCGCCCGGCGACGCCCCGACACGGCGGCACGACCCCGCTGGTGGAACGAGAACGAGAGAGAACGAGACAGAGAGGAGTCAGAGTGGCCGCCACGGCACCGACCTACGAGATCCAGGACCGCACCGTCGGCTTTCCCGTCGAGGTGCGCGACGCAGCTTCGGGATCGGCGGGCTTTCTGGTGCCGAGCGCCGCGGCAGCCCGCCTGGTGCCCGACGCGTTCGAGGTGGCCGAGTTCCTGCCCGGCCGAGCGCTCTGCAACCTCGTCGTCGTCGACTACCGCGACAACGACCTCGGCGACTACAACGAGATGGCGGTGGGCTTCATGGTGCGGCCGAAGGGAGAGCGCCCGAGCGTGCCGTGGCTGGGCAGCTGGCTCGACATGGTGGGCGGCCGGCTCGCCAGCTGCATCACCCACATGCCGGTCGATCAGTCGTTCACCCGCGACGCGGGGGAGCAGATCTGGGGCTACCCCAAGACCGTGCAGCAAATCGACATCGACTACGCGGACGACCACGTGCGGGGCCGGCTGGTCTACGACGGCGAGCACGCCTTCACGCTGACCGTTCCGCGCGGAGGCACGCGCACGGTGCCCGAGGCCGAGATCTCCACGCTCTCGATGATCGAGGGCGCCCCCCACCTCACACGCGCCGCACAGCGCATGGAGGGCATGGGGATGAAGCTCGGCGGCGCCAGCGTCGAGCTCGGCACGGGACCGATCGCCGACGAGCTTCGCAGCCTCGGCTTGCCGCGACGCGCGGTGATGACCACGTGGACCGAGCACATGTCGGCGCGTTTCGGCCCGCCCGAGAAGATCTGAGCCCGACGCGCGAACGCAGCACGGGCGCCGCTAGAGGATGCGCGCCCCCGGCGTGAACTCGCACTGCATGTGTTTGATGCCGTGGATGAAGTTCGACGCCAGCCGCTCGGGCTCGCTGGTGATGGTGAGATCCGGCGCGCGCCGGAAGATCTCGCTGAAGAACACCCGGATCTCGCGCCGCGCGAGGTTCGCGCCCAGGCAGAAGTGCGGGCCGGGGCCGCCGAAGCCCACGTGCTCGTTCGGCGTGCGCCGCACGTCGAAGCGGAAGGGCTCGTCGAAGACGGCCTCGTCCCGATTGCCCGACGCGTAGAAGAGCACGAGCTTCTCGTTCGCGTCGAGCTTCTGGCCGCCGAGCTCGCACGGCTGGGTGGTGGTGCGGCGCATGAAGATCACCGGCGACGCCCAGCGAACGATCTCCTCCACGGCGGTCGGCGCGACGCCCTCGAAGTCGGCCTGCCAGGCCGCGCGCTGGTCGGGATGGTCGCAGAGGGCCTTCATGCCGTGATTGATGCTGTTGCGCGTCGTCTCGTTGCCGGCGGCGACGAGCAGGATGAAGAACGAGGCGAGCTCGGCGTCGGAGAGCTTCTCGCCGTCGAGCTCGGCGTGCAGGAGCGTCGAGGTGAGGTCTTCGGTCGGGTTCTTCATTCGGTGCGCGGCGAGGTCGTTCATCAGGTCGCGCAGATCACCGCCCGCCGCCATCAAGGCCGTCGCGATGTTGCTGATGTCGGCCACGTACTCGGGATCGCCGGCACCGAGGATCACGTTGGTGCGGTCGAAGACGAACTGATGCTGACTCTCGGGAATGCCCATCATGTCGCAGATGATGCGGATCGGAAACGGCGACGACAGCTCCGTGACGAAGTCGCAGCAGCCCGACTCGATCACCCGGTCGAGCGCCCAGGTGGCAGCGCGCTTCACGTCGACATCGATGCGAGCGAGCTGCCGCGGCGTGAAGCCGGAGGAAACCAGCTTGCGCAGGCGCTTGTGATCGGGATCGTCCTTGTTGATCATGCCGCCGAAGAAGTCACGGAACATCTCGGGCATGTCGGGAATGGACGTCGCACCCTTCGAAGAGCAGAACAGCTCGGGGGTGCGGCTCGCTTCGAGGATGTCCGCATGCCGCGTGACCGCCCAGTAGCCCGGCCCCGGCTCGACGAGGCCGCCCGTGTCGGGCTCCGCGTAGAAGGACATCGGCCGCTCGCGGCGCAGCGTCAGGAAAGCGCCCTCGCGCTCTGCCTGCGGCTGCAGCCAGAACTCGGCCGTGGACAGATCGATCTCGTCGACACCCAGAACGCACTTCGGCTCCATGCTCGCTCCTCCCTGCCTCCCCCCGGCGATAGCAGACGCGCCCGGCCGGCGCGACGCCATCAGCGCGCGCCGGTCGCCCGGGACGCTGGCGGCGCCTTCTCGGGGCGCTGGCCGGTCTCGTGGAGGACCAGGAAGCGATAGACGGCCTCGGCGACGAACGCGTTGCCGAGGGGCGTCGGGTGGCAGTGATCGTAGAAGAGCGGACGCCGTTCGCGGCGGTGGGCGGCGCGCAGCAGCGGCAGCAGGTCGAGCAGCGGCACGCCGAGCGCGTCGAGCTCGGCGGCGAGCGCACGCTGCGGGGCGGCGTAGACGCCTTGCGCGACCACCTGGTCGCGCACCGGGAAGCCCACCACGACGAGCTGGATGCCGCGGGCGTCGGCCGCGGAGGCCAGCTCGCGAAGCCGCGGACGCAGCCGCTCCCAGGCAAGCGGGCTGAATGCGCCCCCCCAGTCGTAGATCCTGCCGAGCGCGCGACGGCGCATCTCGTCCGACTCCGGCCCCGACGTGGACCACGACGCCTCCAGTGCATCGGCCCAGGCCTCCCAGTCGATCTCGTCCGCGGGCCGACCACCCAGCGCCAGCCGCAAGGACGCCCAGCCTGCTGCGACCGCGTGCGCGGTGTGATGGAGCAGCGCGCTGCGGGCGAGCGGGCCGGGCAGCTCGACGACGCGCACCCCCGGCGACGCCTCGAAGTCGTTGAGATAGAAGTCGAGCACCACGACGTCGGGATCGCTGTCGAGCCCCGTCTCGTGCAGGATCGCGATCTGCTCGTCGAGCCCCACTCCGCCGACGCCGGCGTTGATGGTCTCCCAGTCGCGTCCGTTGGCGCGGGCGAGCTGCTCGACGCGGCGGACGAAGGTCATTGCCTCGGGCACGTAGTCGCCGAAGGTGATCGAATCGCCGAGGAAGAGGATGCGCCGGCCGGCCTTCGGCCCGAGCGGGCGGTTTCGATAGCCCTGTGCGTTGGTGCGGATCTCGATGCGCTGTTGGCTCAGCGCGTGGTTGTCGATGACCACCCGCGCATCGGCGCGCAACCGCCTGCCGCGCGGCGTATCGACGTAGAGGCTGCCCGCCGCCTGCTCGGGATGGCGGGGCACGCGGACCGACGACGGCTCGGCGCTCTCCGCGGCGCGGCGCTCGGCGTCGGCGGCGGATGCGATGCGAACCACCTGCGGCGCGGGCAGCAGCCAACGCGCGCCGATCTCGCCGACCACGAACGCGACGAGGACGCCGGCGGCGAGCAGCAAGAGACGCGGCGCGATCGGCGAGCCGGAACGGCGGGCGTCATCGCGGAACATCGGAAGACGAGAGACTACCAACGGCGGCGAGGCGCAGCCAAGCGACGCTGCCCGCAAAGTCGAAGCGCCGCCGTGTGGTATCGTGGCCTCCGTCACAACGGAGCCCGGCTACCCGATGCGCCGCACACTCCTCGCGCTGGTCCTGCTCGCCCTGCTGACCGGCTGCCTCCACGAGCAGACGCCAACGCAGCTGCGCGGCGAGATCGAGCGGCGGGGCGCCCACTACTTCGTGACCGAGTGCTCGACGCGGCGCACCTTCGAGCTGCGGCTGATCCCCGCCGCCCACGTGGCCCTCGAGCGCCACGTGCTCACCACCCAGGCCGAGCAGCCCGGCCCCGTGCTCGTCGAGCTCGGCGGCAAGACCCTGCCCGCCACACCCGCCACCACCGCCGATGCAATCTTCGACGTGTACGAGCAGTACGCGGTGCGGAGCGGGAGCTGTCCCTGAAACGGCCCCGCTAGACGCGCGCGGGCGTGCCGGCTACTCGACGTAACCGAGGGCGCGCAGCTTCTCGAGGCGGTCGGGGTCGATCGCCGACTCCGGCGAGGTGTCGGGCACCACGCCGAGCTCGGTCGCGAGCCGGGCCGTCCGCGCCTCGTAGGCGTCGAGCAGGTCGGAGAGCGCGGCGAGCCGTGCGGCGGCGGCGGGGTCCAGCTGCGCGCCGCGGGCGAGCAAGTCGATCTGCTCGTGGGGGTCGGCGGTCAGGTCGAAGAGCGCGTGCCGCCGGCGGTTCGCGCTGCGGTAGCGGATCAGCTTGTAGCTGCCTTGCTCGACGGCGAGCGTCGGCTGATCGACCTCGACGCCGCCGCGCCGGGTGACGCCGGTGACCTGCCAGGCCTCACTGAAGATCGGCCGATCGTCGCCCGCCGCTCCGTCCGGTTCGGCGGCGGCGAACAGCGGGACGAGACTGCTGCCCTCGAGTCCGGGGGGCGCCGGCACACCCAGCAGCTCGAGCAGCGTCGGCATCACGTCCGCCAGCCCCACGCGATCGACCACCCGCCGGCCGGCGGGCACGCCCGGCCCCGCCAGGATCAGCGGAACGCGCACCGTCTCCCGATGCAGGTCGGCGCCGTGCCCCAGGTAGGCGTGCTCGAAGAACGCCTCACCATGATCGGAGAGCACCACCACGAGCGTGCCGTCGAGCAGTCCGCTGGCTTCCAGCCCGTCGAGCAGGACGCGCAGCTGATCGTCCGCGTAGCGGATCTCGCGGTCGTAGAGGACCGGGTGGTAGTGGCTTCGCCCGCCCGCGAAGAGAGCTTCCACGCCCGGTCCGTCCAGGCCGTCGTCTCGGAAGAGCGTCGCGTAGGCGGGGGGCGGACTGTAGGGGTAGTGGACTTGATAGGTCTGCACGAAGACGAACCAGGGCAGGCCACGCATCCTTTCCGCAAACTCTCGGCCGGCCGCGAAGGTGGCTTCGATGTGACCCTCGGGCCGCACCATGCGCGCTGACTGGTTCTCCTCGTAGCGGTCGAAGCCGCGGCCGAAGCCCATCGCCTGGGTGATCGCGCCGTTCTCGGTGACCGCTCCGGTCGCGTAGCCGGCCTCGCGCAGGATCTCGGCCAGGGTCGGCACGCTGCCGGGGAGCGGCCGGCCGCCCAGGTTCGACACCGCACCGTGTACAGAGGGCGGAAGCGACGTGAAGAGCGTCATGTGCGAGGGCCCCGTCGTGGTGGCGGGCGCGAGCGCGTTCATGAAGACGGTCGCGCGGGGGGCGAGCACGTCGTCGATGAAGGGGCTGGTGTCGCGCGGATAGCCGTAGAGGCCGAGGTGGTCCGCGCCGAGGGTGTCGAGGGAGACGAGCAGCAGGTTGGGGCGGCGCGGAGCGTTCTCGCCCGCACGCTCGAACAGCATCGGCTCCGCCCACAGGCCCGGGTCGGCGGCCGCCGGGGCTTCGGACAGCGCCTCGGTCTCGAAGCGCAGGGTGACTTCGCGACCGGCGACCGCCGCGAGCGAGATCCGTCGCTCCCGCCAGCCGTCCTGCGCGACGTCGGCAGCGTCTGCGACGTCGGCAGCGTCTGCGACCTCGGCGGCGTCTGCGACCTCGGCGTGGAGGCACTCGCAGCTCTCGGCCTCGCAGGCAAGCACCCGCCACGCCACCGGCCCCTCCGCGAAGCCTCCCGCCAGCGCACCGAGGCTCGCCATCAGAACGGTGTCGGCGCCGGGCCGGATCGAGTCGGTCTCCCACGCGTGGGTCCGGCGGCTCGACGACACGTAGGCGGTCAGCCCGATCTCGATCGCCCCGCCCTCCTCGCCGAGCGCACCCAGATCGAAAGGAACGTCGTAGAAGCGGCGGCCGTTCTCGCGGAGCGGATCGACTCGCAGCCACGGAAGCTGCGTCCACCGGGCCGCGCCGCGGCCGCGTACCCGCGGCGCGAAGAGCAGCTCGCGCTCGTACGCGAAGGTGGTGTCTCCGTCCACCCGCTCGACGTGCCGCGAGGTGCCGGCAGCGATCTCGGTCTCGCGCTCGAAGATCGGTTGCTCGCGAAATCCCGTGACGGCGTCGCGCGGTCGGCCGCCCAAGACGTGACGGCGATCGGGGACCGGCTCGAAGAGCACCACCTGCTGCTCGGGCCGCGCGAGACGAAGACCGCTCTGCGCGAGCGCCAGCGAGACGTCGCCGCAGAGCGGGTCGACGGGCCGCGTGTCGCGGGGCGAGCAGGCCGCACCCGCGAGCAGCGCCGATGCGCCGAGCAATCCGAGAGCCGCGCGCACGCAACGCGCGATACGATCACGCGGGGAGACACCCGTGCGGGCACGCGGCCAGGCGACGCAGCTCGGCGCGACCATCCCGCGATCCTACCCGATCGCACCGTCGTCGGGTCGTCGCTCGCGACACCAGGCGATCCCGAGCGTCGCCAGCACCACGCCGCTCGCCGCCGAGACCGCCAGCCCCGCCCGAAACGGCGCGGGCAGAAATCGCAGCTCGACCTCGCTCTCCCCCGCGTCCACCTCGACCGCTCGGAACAGGTGGTTGGCGGGCAGCACCGGCATCTCGACCCCGTTGACGGTCGCTCGCCAGCGCGGGTGCCAGGCGTCCGCCACCACCAGCCAGCCGGCCGCCGAGGCCGTCACCCGCACCACCATCCGCTCGGGCTCGTCGACGGCGACCTCGACGGTTGCCGAGCCCCTTCCCGAGCCACCGGCGCTCCTCGAGCGCGACCGGTCCCCGAGCAGGTCCGCGGGATCGCCTTCGAGCAGCACCTCGCGGGTGGGATCGAAGTCGGCCGCCACGAGTGCGTCGAGCAGCTCTTCCGCAGCCTCGAACGCCCGCGCCCCGGAGACGAAGCGCACACGCGCGAGCGCCTCGCGCTCGTAGATCCTGGGAAAGCCCTGCCCGTCCACCAGGCGGACCGACGCGGCATCGCTCCACTCCACCATCTCGGCGAGCGCGCGGTCGGTCGAGCTGCCGCCCCTCACCACGTAGAAGCGGACGGCCGCCAGATCCATCAGTTGCCAGCGCGAGCCGCGACTCAGGTGGAGCGAGCCGGTAAACGGCTGATCGGGGTGGCGGGGCGGCGCGACGCGGCGGAAGTAGTCGGCGGCGCGCTGCGAGACGAGCGGCTCGTAGTCGCCGATCACGCGCAGCCGGTGCAGGGTGCCCGCCTTCTGCATCAGGGCCGGCAGCATGTAGATGTCGGGCTCGATGTGGACACGGTCGCTGCGGGCCGAACGCGACAGCTGCGAGACCAGCTCCGGGTAGGCGTCCAACGCCTCCGGGCGCGCGGCCGGGCGCAGGTACCGCTGCTCGACGCCCAGAAACAGCACCACGCCCTGCACGACCACCAGGCCAACGATCAGCCCGCGACGCCCGCGACCCGGCGCGAGCGAACCGAACACGACGAGCCCGGCAGTCAGCGCCAGCAGCCCGGGCCCGAAGCCGGGCCTCAGCGCGAGCCACAGCCCGGCACCGACGAGCAGCCCGAGCGCCGCCCCCCACGGCGCGCGGCGCCAGAGCGCCGACCGCCCGGTCGCGACGTGCGCCTCGAGCCAGGCAACCGCCAACGCGGCCAGCCCCGACTGCGCGAACGCGTACAGGTGCAAGAACTTGTGGGGGCGGCGGAAGAGGCCTCCGAAGGGTGTCTCGAAGTACCAGGCGTACACGCTGCCGCCAAAGCTGAGCAGCATCGCGAGCCCGCCGATCGCCACCAGCAGCGCCCACAACGGACGCCAGCGCGTCCCGAAGCCGAGCAGCAGCCCCGCCAGCGGCAGCACGCCGACGGTCACCATGCCGGTCGCCCGCAACGCCTGCTCGAAGAAGTCGGCCGGCGCGATCGCGCCGTCGAAGCCGATCGCCTGCTCGATGGTGAGAGCGGACTCGCCGCGAACACTCGACGCGGCCAGCTCGAGGCTCGGCAGCAGCTGCGGCAGCGCCAGGCCGACGCCCGCCACCACGGCGCCGAGCAACCCTGCGCCGCGCCAGAACGCCGTCCGCCATTCGCCGCCCAGGCCGAGCTGAGCGAGTCGCAGCGCGCTCCACGCGCCGCTCGCGTACATGTTGTGGACGAAGAACTCGGTGGCTCCGTTCAGCAGCTGACATCCCACCGCCAGCGCGACCCCGATGCCCGCCAGACGATTGCCGCGCAGCGTGCGCTCGATCAGGTAGATGGTCATCGGCAGCCAGCTCATGCCCGACACCAGCGAAGCCTGGTTGGCGTAGAAGCCCATCCAGCCCGACCACATGAAGGTCAGCGCCGCCGCGAGGCCCGCCAGCCACGAGAGCCCGAGCGTGCGCCACAAGAGCATGCAGCCGAGCCCGCCCCAGAAGAGGTGCAGCACGTAGCTCAGCTCGGTCGCCGCCGCGGTGTCGAAGAGGGCGTAGATCCAGTTGCCCGGATAGAGCAGCCCGACGTGGGGAACCGCGAGAAACGGCATGCCGCCGAGCTGGTAGGGGTTCCAGTGCGGGATGCGCCCCGACGACAGCTCTTCGAAGCCGTAGCGCGTCATCGGGTAGTGCTCGGTGTAGATGTCGAAGGCGCCGAGCGTCATGTCGGCGCTCGTCGCCGCGTCGAAGATGCGCAGCTTCCAGAAGAGCACCGACAGGAAGAGCAGCCCCAGCACCCAGGGCGCCGCCGACGAGAGGGCGCGCAGCCGCTCTTCGTTCGCGACGCTCACCGGCCCCCGCCCGGCCCCGCCCGGGCGGCGCGCATCACCGGCCGGACTCGCGCGGCTCGAACGAAGGAGCCTCGCGCTGCCAGCCCGGGAGCCGGGTGTCGATGACGCGCGCCGGCACACCGACCACCGTGGCGTTGGCGGGCACGTCGCCGACCACCACCGCCCCGGCGCCGGTGCGCGACCACTCGCCCACGCGCACGCGGTCGCGCACGACCGTGCCCACCCCGAGCTGCGCGCCCTGCTCCACGGTAACCACCCCCGCCAGCCGGCAGCCCGGCGCCAGCGAAGCGTACGCGCCGAGCGCGCAGTCGTGGGAGACGATCGAGCCGACGCCCACGTGGACGTGGTCGCCGAGGCTCACCTCCGACGTGAGCACCGATCCCGCGCACACGATCGCCCCCTCGCCGAGGGTGACGCTGCCCCCTACCACGGCGGTTGGATGCACCAGCGTGGCGAAGCGCACGCCCGCCGAAGCGAGACGCGCCACCATCCGAACGCGCTCGTCCGGGTCGCCCATCGCACACACGCCCAGCACGGCCCCGGCCTGCTCGGCGAGCCACTCGGGCTGGCCGAGCACGGGAAGCCCGCACACCGGGTCGGCCGAAGGAGCGAAGTCGGGATCGGCCAGGAATCCCTCGACGACGAACTCCGGCTGCACGGCGTTCACGGCCGCGATCAGCTCGACCTGCTCGCGCGCGTGTCCCCCGCAGCCGATGATCGCGACCCGCCGCAGTGCCGCTGCGCCCGCCACCCGGCTAGTCCTTCCACCCGCTCGCGGCGCTCGATCCGCTCGCGGCGCTCGACCCGCTCGCGGCGCTCGACCCGCTCGCGGCGCTCGACCCGCTTGCGGCGCTCGACCCGCTCGCGGTGGCGGCGGACTCGGGCTCCACGACCGCCTCCACGATCGCCTCCACGACGAAGCTCGGGCGGCGGCGGCTCTCGTGGTTGTTGCGCCAGAGGTACTCGCCGATGACGCCGAGCATCACGAGCTGGATGCCGCCGAGGCCGAGCACCGTGATCATGATCGGCGCCCAGCCCTCGAGCGGGATCCGCCAGAAGATCTTGAGCACGAAGATCAGCGTCGCGTACGCGAAGCTGAGGGCCGAGACGACCAGACCGAGCACCGTGATCATGCGCACCGGCGTCTCCGTGTAGCTCACGAAGCCGTCGACGAAGTACTTGAGCTTCTTCGATAGCGTCCAACGCGACTCGCCGATCTCTCGACGCCGTCTCGTGTAGGGGATGATGGCCGGCTCGTAGCCGGTCCAGAGCACCTGCCCCTGGAGGAAGGAGTTCTTCTCGTCCGCATCGTTGATCAGATCGACGACGGCGCGATCCACCAGGAAGAAGTCGAAGCCTCCGTCGGGCATGTTGGGAATCGCATAGCGGCGCATCAGCCGGTAGAAGGTGCGCGACGTCAGGCGCGCCAGCCAGCCGTCCTCGCGCCGCTCGCGCGTCGCCAGCACGATCCTGCTCTCCCCGTCCGCCCAGCACCGGACCATCTCGGCGATCAGCTCGGGCGGATCCTGCAGGTCCGCCGACATCACCACGCAGCAGTCGCCCGCCGCGTGGCGAAACCCGGCCAGGATGGCGGCCACCTGGCCGAAGTTGCGGGTGAGCTTGAGGATACGCACCCGCGCCGGCGCCTCGGCGCGCACCTCGAGCAGCCGCGCCCACGACTCGTCGCCCGAGCCGTCGTCGACAAACACGACCTCCCAGTCGATGCCGGCCGGCAGCTCGCCGAGCGCCGCAGACAGGGCCCGCCAGGTGACCGGGATGTTGCCCTCGTTGTAGTAGACGGGAATCACGAGGGAGACGAGCCGCGCGCGCGATCCGCTCAAGTCACCGCCTCCGGGAGCGCGCGCGAAACCGCGGGCGCCTCGTGGTGAAGAGTGTGCAGCACGTCGACGATGCCCTGCACGGCGTCTTCGCCGAGCTCGCCGTAGAGCGGCAGCGAGAGCACGCGCGCGGCGATCCGCTCGGCGTTGGGCAGCTCGCCCGGCGCCGCGGAGGGCAGCTCGCGATAGCACTCGTTCTCACTGCAGAGCGGGTGGAAGTACTTGCGGGTCACCACGTGGTCGGCGCGCAGCGCAGCGTGCACGGCGTCCCGCGACAGCCCGAAGTCCTGCGGGTCGATCTCGATCGTCATGTTGAAGTGGTTCGGCTCGGTGTCCTCGGCCAGGCGTTGGAAGCGCAGCCCGGGCAGCCCGGCGAGGCCTTCGCGGTAGAGCGCCGCGAGCCGGCCTCGACGCGCGATCTCGTCGTCGATCAGGTCGAGGACGAGCAGCCCGAGGGCGGCGTGCAGCTCGGAGAGCTTGCCGTTGAGCCCCACCCCCCGCACCTCGTTCTCGTTCACGATGCCGAAGTTGCGAAGCAGCCCGAGGCGCTCGCGCAGCGCCGGATCCGAGGCCAGCACCGCGCCTCCCTCGGAGGTGTGGAAGACCTTGGTGGCGTGGAAGCTCAGCGCCGAGCAGTCGCCGAAGTCACCGATCGGCCGGCCCCGGTGCCGCACCCCGAAGCAGTGCGCCGCGTCGTAAACCACGCGCAGCCCGTGGCGCTCGGCGATGCACTCGAAGGCCTCCACGTCGCACGGATTGCCGAAGACGTGGACGGGCAGGATGGCGCTCGTGTTCGGCCCGATCCGCTCCTCGACCCGCGCCGGATCGAGGCAGTAGGTCTCCCGGTCGACGTCGGCGAAGACCGGCACGAGGCCGTTCCACTCGATGCAGTGCGGCGTCGCGGGAAACGTGAAGGGCGTGGTGATCACCTCGCCCTGCAGGTCGAGCGCACGCAGCGCGATCAGCAGCGCGGCCGTGCCGCTACAGAAGGCGACGCATCCCGGTACGCCGAGACGCTCGGCCAGCCGCCGCTCGAGCTCCAGCACCAGCGGGCCCGCGTTGGTGAGCCAATGCGTGTCGAAGAGCTCGGCGGTGCGCCGCGCGAAGGCCTGCCGGTCGGGCATCACCGGATACGTCACGAACACGTCCTCGGCGAAGACCGGATCACCGCCCAGGATGGCCGGCCGCCGGCCGTGAGCGCTGGCGGTCGCGGATCTCGACGGCGGGTCTCCGAGCACGCGGCTCCTCGTTCGTTTCGGTTCGCTTCGGTTCGCTTCGGTTCCTGCTGACCGTGGCCCTCGTGGCGGCCGCTTCGAATGCCCGCAAGCCACTGGAATCGAAGGCTTATGGTACGATGCCCCGGTCGTGGATTTCCACCCGCGCGCGCGGCCGGCGGCGATTCGGAGCGCGATTTGCCGGCTGGCTGGCCAGACCTGCCTGACCGCGGCGCTGCTCCTGCCGCTGTTTGCGTGTGGAGCGGATGCGCCGGGACCGCCCCGCTGGACGGCCCGGCTCGACGGCGAGAGCGTTCGCGTCGCCTGCCAGCCGGCAGCCAAGCCCCGCTGGCAGCTGCACGAGGCCCCGGGCGGCGGACACGCCACCGGGCTGCGCCAAGCGAGCGGCAGCGTGTGCCGGCTGTCGATCGAGGTGCCGCCGGGCGCGCGGCTCTCGCTCACGGTGCGCGCCGCCGAGGCGCTGCGGCCCCGGGCCAACGAGGCGCACGTCGCCATCGCGGTCGCGCGCGAAGGGGGCGACGCGCGGCTCGTCTTCGAACGCGAGGTTGCCGCCGCTGCGGCCGTCGTCGTCGATGACCTCGAGCTGACGCCCGGCCAGCGGGGCGCTTCGGCCATCGAGCTGCGTCACACGGGCCCGCCGGACGCACCCGACGTGGTGTGGCTCGACGCCCGGCTCGGCGCCGAGCTCGACACGACGTCGCCAGCACCGGAGGGCTGGCGGATGTCGTTCCGCGACGCCCTGCGGCCGTTCACCGAGCAGCTCGCCTGGCCGGCACGCGCGCCGGGCGGGCGGCGGTTGCTCGTCGTCGGCGTGGACGGGGCGAGCTGGCCGCTGGTCGACGAGCTGATCGCCGAGGGCGTGGTGCCGAACCTCGCGGCGCTGAGCGAGCGGGGCCTGCGCGGCCGACTCGAGTCGAGTTTCGTGCCCGAGTCCGCGATGGCGTGGACGACGCTCCGCACCGGCGTGACGGCCGGCGAGCACGGCGTCCTGCACTTCATGTCGCCCGATCACACCCGCCGCTCGTACTGGTCGTGGCTCGACGACGCCGGACTGCGCGGAGTAGTGATCGGCGTCCCCAAGTCGTCGCCCGAGGAGCCGTGGAGCGGCGTGCTGGTCGGCGGCTGGAACATGAGCACCGAGCAGCGCTACACGCGGCCCGCGGTGCTGGCCGAGCACCTCGCGAAGGCCGGCTACCGGCCCGGCATAGCCAACGTCGCCGACACCACGCGGTACGCCGAGCGCATGCGGGACCGCACCGATCTCGCGCTCGCGCTGCTCGACGACCTCGACTGGGACCACGCGTTCGTCGTCTACGAGTACACGGACACGGCCGGCCACCGCTTCGGCCTGCACACCGACGGCTGGCGCGAAGCCTACGCGCTGCTCGATCACGAGCTCGGCCGATTGCTCGCGGGGCTGCCTGCGGACGTCACGCTGCTCGTGGTCTCGGATCACGGCTGGAAGCGCTTTCGCCGCGCCTTCTCGCCCCGCGCGTGGCTGCGCGCAAACGGCTTCGCGCACTGGCTGACGCACATCTATGGCGGACACCGGGTCGCCCTGCGCCCGGCCGAGCCCCTCGACGCCGCCGCCGAGACGCGGGCGATCGGCGAGCTGCGCGCGGCCCTCGCCGAGCTGCGCGACCCCGCGACCGGCGAGCCGGTCGTGGCGCGGGTGCTGCGCTTCTCCGAGGCTTTGCCCGGTCCGTTCGGCGAGCAGTCCATGCTGCGCGCCTTCGTCGAGCTCGAACCGGGTTACCACGCCGCCGCCAAGGCGCAGGGCGACGAGGTGTGGCCCGACATCGTGCCCGAGCACCACGACGTCGGCGGGCTGTACCTGCTCGTCGGACCCGGCATCGCGCCGGGACGCGGACCCGACGCCCGCATCGAGGACGTGGCGCCGACGGTTTCGGGCTTCTTCGGCGTCGAGCCTCCCGCCGACGTGCGGGGCACGGCGATCGGCGGGCTCGCGGCGCCCGCGCCCCGCACCCGCGAGCCCGCCGCCGGCGTGCGCGCGTCGGCGGGTGCCGGCGCCGGCGCAGCGGCCCGGCCATCCGACGCGCTGCGCGAGAGCCTGCGCGCCCTCGGCTACATCGACGAGGGCGAGTGATCGCGCGCCGGCGCGTGCGTCGGCCGCGTCCGCGCAGGCTCGCGCATGCGCGTGCGCCACGCCTCGACGGCGGCCCGGTAGGCGGCCGCGCGATCGGGATGCTCGAACGCCCGGTCGTCGAGCTGCCAGGGGTCGTCGTCGATCGCGTACAGCGACTCGACGCCGCGCTCGGGCATCCAGACGTAGTGCCAGCCCGGCGCGCGCAGGAAGAAGCCCTGCTCGCTGCGCACCGGCAGCAGGCTCTCGGGCGCGCCTTCGCCGGTGGGCTCGCGCAGCCGCACCATGGCGCCAATCAGCTGCTCGCGCGGCGGCGCTGCGCTGCCCTCGACGAGCGCGCGCAGGCTCACGCCGCTGCGATCGCCGGGCGGGTCGGCCACCCCCGTGTAGTCGAGCACGGTCGGCAGCACGTCGAGGGTCGAGACGAGCGCGTCGCTGCGAAGGCCGGCGGGCACCACACCGGGCCAGCTCAGGATCATCGGCGTTCGGAAGCCGTTCTCGTAGACGCTGAACTTGCCGCGCGGACCGCCGAGATGCGGATGGACCGGACCGCCCTCGCCGGTGTGGTCCCAGCCGTTGTCGGCGACGAAGACCACCAGCGTGTGCTCACGCAGGCCGAGGAACGCGAGGTGGTCGAGCAGCTCGCCCACGCGATCGTCGAGCCGGCTCACGTTGCCGAGGTAGCGCCGCTCGGCCGCTGACAGGGCGGCGGCCGGCCCCTCTTCGTAGCGCGCCAGGTACTCGGGCGGCGGGTCGTGGGGGGTGTGGGGCAGCATGGGGGCGAACCAGAGCAGAAACGGCTCGGCGCGGTGCGCGGACACGAAGTCGAGCAAGGGCGCCATCGTGGTGCGGCCGAGCTCGTTGCCCTCGCCGCCCGACATCTCGCGCAGCAGGCCGTCCCGGCCGCCGCGGGCGGCATCGAAGCCGAGCGCCGTACCCTCGCTGAAGCCGGTCAGCTGGTAGCGGCCCTCCCAGTGCTTGCCGCCCTGGAACGACACGTATCCGTGCTCGCCGAGCAGCCGCGGCAGGGTGTCGACCCGGCGCATCGCCGCGAGCTCGGGAAACGGCACCCGCCGCTCGTGGAGCCGGTCGCGCAGGGCGTCGAGGCGCTGGGGCTCGAGGCCGGTCAGCAGCGAGCGGAGCGACGGGCGGCAAGCGCTCGCCGTCGTGAAGGCGTGCGTGAAGACCGTGCCCGACTCGGCGAGCCGGTCGAGCGCCGGTGTCCGGGCAACCGGCGATCCCATGAAGCCGTAGTCGCGCCAGCTCTGGTCGTCGGCGATCACGATGACGACGTTGGGCGGGCGCGTGGGCGCGGCCCCGGCCCGCGTGGGCGGGTCGGACGGGCCGCAGCCCGTGCCCGCGAGCACACTCGCGAGGAGTCCGGCGACGCCGAGCCACGCGCCCATCGATCCGACGAGCCGGGCGATCACGTCGCGCCGTGGCCGCAGTAGCGGAAGCCGGTCATCCCGGCCGATGGTAGCTACGATGAGGGTCGCCACCCCACCGTTTCCCCCACCGCCTCCGCCACCACCTCCCCCACCGCCTCCGCGACGACCAGGAGCCCCCGTGTCCGACACCGCCTACCGCATCTTCGGCGCCGAGCTGTCCCCGTACTCGGTCAAGGTCCGTTCGTACTTCCGCTACAAGGGCATCCCCCACGAGTGGATCGTCCGCGGCCCCGCCGAGATGGAAACCTTCAGCCGCTACGCGAAGCTCCCGCTGATTCCGCTCGTGGTCACGCCCGACGACGAGGGCATCCAGGACTCGACGCCGATCATCGAGACGATGGAGGCGCAGATCCCCGAGCCCTCCATCCACCCGGACGATCCGGCCGCCGCGTTCGTCTCGGCCCTCGTCGAGGAGTTCGGGGACGAGTGGGGCAACAAGTGGATGTTCCACTACCGCTGGGCGCGCGAGGCCGATCAGATCGCCGCCGCCGAGCGGCTCGCCGCCGTGATGGCGCCCGGCGCAACGGGCGATCAGCTCGCCGGCGTGGTCGCCGGCATCCAGGACCGCATGGTGGGGCGCGTCTGGTTCGTGGGCTCTTCCGAGTCGACCGCGCCGATCATCGAGGACAGCTTCGTGCGCGGCCTCGAGCTGCTCGAGCCGCATCTCGCCGGGCGGCCCTACCTGTTCGGCGGCCGGCCCGCCTTCGGAGACTTCGGACTCTGGGGACAGCTCTACAATGCATGGACCGATCCGACCTGCGGCGCGCTGATCGGCGCGCACGCGCCGTCGATCGTGCCGTGGATCGAGCGCATGCTCGCCCCCAAGGCCGAGGGCGGGTTCGAGGCCTGGAGCGACCTGGCGCCGACACTCGCCCCCTTCGTGTCGGAGATGATCGGCGGCTACTTCCTGCCCTGGTCGGATGCGAACGCGAAGGCCATCGCGAACGGCGACGAGACTTTCAGCGTCGGTCTCCACGGCCGCCCCTACGAGCAGAAGCCGCAGAAGTACCACGCGCGCTCCTTGGCGGCCCTGCGCCAACGCTACGCCGGGCTGGCTGATACGAGCGCCGTCGATCCGGTGCTGGAGCAGACCGGCTGCCTCGGCTGGCTGCGCTGACCGGGGCGTTCAGGGCAGCGCGAACGCCACCACGGCATCGCCGAGGCGGGTCTGCATGAGGGCGTGTCCGCCGGCGGCGATCACGACGTACTGCCGGCCGTCCGGCCGCACGCGGTAGGTCATCGGCGTCGCCTGACCTCCCGCGGGCAGCCGCCCGCGCCACAGCTCTTCGCCCGTTTCGGTGGAGAATGCGCGCAGGTAGTCGTCCATTGCGCCGGCGATGAAGATCAGGCCCGGAGCCGTGACGATCGGCCCGCCCTGGCTCGGCACGCCGAGCTCGAGCGCGATCGGCACCGGGGCGAGGTCGCGCGTGGTGCCGAGCGGGACCTCGAAGCGCAGGTCGCCGGTGGCGAGGTCGATCCCGACCAGGGTGCCCCACGGCGGCCGGAGGCATGGAAAGCCCCACGGCGAGACCAGAAAGTCGCGCGTCATCGCGAAGGGCGTGCCCATCTGGGGCTCCCAGTTCGGCGGCTCGTCGCCGCGCTCGGCCGCGCGCTGCATCCCGGCCTCGTAGTCGGCCCGCGGAATCATGCGCAGCTCGGTCGCCATGCGGGTGGTGTTGGTGACGAGCAGGCCGCGCTCGGCGTCGATCGCGACGCTGCCCCAGTTGGTGCCGCCGAAGTAGCCCGGGTACTGGATCCAGCCCTCGACGGCCGGCGGAGTGAAGATGCCCTCGAAGCGCAGCGAGGCGATCTTCTCGCGACACGCCTCGCGCTCCCAGGGCGTGACGCCGAAGACGTCGTCTTCGTCGAACGACCCTGGGTGGATGGGCGCGGGCTTCGTGGGGAAGGGCTGCGTGGGCGACAGCAGCTCGCCCTTCACGCCGCCCTGCGGCACAGGGCGCTCTTCGACGGGGAACAGCGGCTCGCCGCTGCGCCGGTCGAGGAAGAACACGTGGCCCAGCTTGGTGGCCTGCGCGACGGCCGGGATCGTGCCGCCGTCCGGCCCGGGAAAGTCGAACAGCGCGGGCTGGCTCGGGACGTCGTAGTCCCAGACGTCGTGATGCACGGTCTGGAACCGCCAGCGCGGCTCGCCGGTGGCGGCGTCGAGCGCCACGATCGAGCTCGAGTAGTAGTCGAGCCCGTCGCGATCGCCGCCGTAGTAGTCGGGCGCGGTGTTGCCGGTGGGCACGAACACCAGGCCCAGCTCGGCGTCACCCGACAGGATCGACCAGGCGTTCGCGGTGCCGCGCCGGTAGCGGACGGCCTGCCCGGTCTCGTCCACCGTCTCGATGAACGTCTGCCCGGGCGGCAGCGGGTCCCAGCTCCAACGCAGCTCACCGGTCCTCGCGTCGTAGCCCCGCACCACGCCGCCCGGCGCGTCGACGCGGATGTTGTCGAGCACGAGCGCCCCCGTCACCAGCAGATCGCCGAGGATCAGCGGCGGCGACGTGACGCCGTACTCGCCCGGAATGCGATTGCCGATGCCTTCGCTCAGGTCGACCACGCCCCGCTCGCCGAAGCCCGCGCACGGCCGCCCCGACCTCGCGTCCAGCGCGATCATGCGCGCGTCGATCGTGCCCATGAAGACGCGCTCCGCGCACGCGGCGCCGGGCCCGGCCGCGGGATCCTTCCAGTACGAGACGCCCCGACACGCGAGCACGGCCGCACCGGTGGTGTCCGTCCCGGCGTCGAACACCCAGCGCTCGGCGCCCGTCTCGGCGTCGAGGGCGATCGCCTTGTTGCGCGGCGTGCACAGGTAGAGGGTGTCGCCGACGACGATCGGCGTGTTCTGGAAGGACGTCCCGTAGTCGGTCTCGCTGCCGTCGTCGACGTCGCCGGTGTGGTACGTCCACGCCACCTCGAGGTGCGCGACGTTCTCCGGCGTGATCTGATCGGCCGGCGAGTAGCGGGTGCCGCGGGTGTCCGCCCCGTAGTGGGACCAGCCGGCGACGACGTCCGTGGACGGCACCACCGGCTCGCCGCAAGCGAGCGCCGCAAGCAGCAAAGGAAGCGCGCGCAGCGATGCGGCGAACGAGACGATGCAACGCACCTGGCGACGGCCCCCCGGATCGAGCGAGAACCGCCCGATGATACCGGGCGCCGAGCCCCCGAATCCACCTCGGCACTGCGATCTCCTCGCCGCGCGGCGCGCGCCGAGTGGCGGGTCGGCCTGCTAGCGCGGCGCGCCGCCCGGAGCGGGCGCGGCCTCTTCTTCGTCGACGCCGCGCCAGTAGTCGTGCAGGCCGCGCCACAGCACCAGCTGTCCGGCGACGAGGGTGGTCGCGGTGGTGGTGATGCGCTCGACCACCGCGGCGAGCAGGGCCGTCCCCGGCTCGATGCCGACGAGCGCCGCCCCGAACAGCAGGCCCCCCTCGCGAAACCCGAGCGCCGCGGGCGTGATGCTGATCAGCGTAGCCACGTCGGCGCACACCGAGACCAGCATCGCCAGACCGAACGGCAACTCGGCGCCCGCCGCCGCAAAGGCGACCTTCACCTTGACGGCCCGCAGGAAGATCGTGACGAGCTGCACGAGCACGATGCGCAGCAGCACGAGCGGCTGCCGCGCCAGGCGCAGCCAGGCGTCGTGGGCGGCCGAGAGCGTCTCGCGAAGCCGCACCGGCAGCAGGGCGTAGAGCCGCGCCGGAGCCAGCACCCCGCTCGCGGCGAGCAGCGAGATCGCCGCGAAGGCCGCGCCGAGCTCCGGGCGAAGCGCAGGAACGATCGCGTCGCGCAGCCCCCACCACAGCACGCTCCCGGTGGCGCCGACGAGGCTCGTGGCGATCAGCAGGGAGGCGACGGCGAACGAGATGTAGCTCGCGTAGGGGACGCCGTGGCGCATGCGCAGATACACGGCGCCGGGCGCGAGGCCGGTGCGCGGCACGGCGAGATTGGTGTAGCTCTGAACGATCGTGAGCATCACGCAGGTGCGCAGCGCGACGCGATGGCCGAGCGCCGACAGGCCGATGCGGATCAGCAGGCCGCCGAGACCGCGTCCGACGAGGAATAGAGCGGCGAGGCCGGCCACGCCGGCCGCGGGCACCTCGCTCAGGCGGCCGAGCTCGCCGAGGTGGCTGCGCGCGATCCAGGCCAGCACGGCCAGCGAGACGACCGCGAGCCCGTAGGAAAGCAGGCGGCGCCTCAATGCGCCTCCCGGCCGCACTGCCCGCGCTCGTAGAGATCGGCGGCCGCCTCGGCGAGCGGCGCCGCGCTCGGCGTCGATGCGTCCGAGAAAGGTGAGGATGCGGCGGCGCGCAGGCCGCGGATCGCGTAGTCGAAGACGAACAGCCGGCCCGCTCGGACGTGCCCCGTAGCCGAAGGCCAGGCCGTCGCCCGCCACCGTCTTGCCTCGCGCCCGAGCATCGGCCCTCTCCCGCGTCCGAGCTTCGCCGACGCGCGCAGACGTGTCGACCGGCCGAGCCCGCTGCAGCGCTAACCCGACGGCCGGAGCAGCAACGCGCGATCGCCGGCGAGCCGCCCGTCGAAGGCCGCGCCCTCGCCCACCCCGTCGCTCGCCACCTCGACCCGCCAGTCGCCGTCCATCGCGACGAGCGCGCCGGTCGAATCCGCCGAACCCCGCGAACCCCCAGAACCGAAGCCGAGCACCACGCGCCGGCAGTCGCCGGCGTGGCGCCGCTCGTAGAGCAGCACGCCTTCGGGTGCGTCGAGCAGCCGCAGCGACCCGAGCCGCAGCGCCGCCGAGCCGCGACGCGCGGCCAACAGGCGGCGATAGAGGTGCAGGACCGAATCCGGATCGTCTCGCTGCCGCTCGACCGAGCGGGCCTCTGCGTCCGGCGGCCACGGGAGCCACGGATCCGCCCCCCAGCCGTGGCCCGCCCCGGCCGCCCACGGAAGCGGCGCCCGGCAGCCGTCCCGCCCGCCCGGATCGACGACGCGCTCGTCCGGCACCTCGGCGTTCTCGAGCCCGAGCTCTTCTCCCATGTAGAGAAAGGGCGTGCCGCGCAGGGTCAGCAGCAGCACCGCGGCGGCCCGCGCGCGCTCCTCGCTGCCATAGCGCGAACGGTGGCGGACCTGATCGTGGTTCGAGAGCACCCAGGTCGGCCACGCCCCGGCGCCGCCGATCACCCGCTCGGCAATCTCGATCTGCTCGCGCCAGGCCGCCGCCTCCCAGGGCGCGAAGAGCGGAGGAAAGTTGAAGCTCAAGTGCAGCTCGTCGCCCGCGCCGTAGTAGGGCGCCACCTGATCGGTGCTGAGCAGGAACACCTCGCCCACCATCGCCCGGTCGCCGGGGTAGCCGTCGAGCAGGCGCCGGATCTCGCGCAGGTACTCGTGGGTGACCGCCTCGTCGTTGAGCGCACAGTGGGGAATCCTGGCGAGACGCTCCTCGACGTCGGCCAGCGCGGGATCCTTGCCGATGTTGTGCACCACGTCCGCGCGGAAGCCGTCGACGCCGCGATCGAGCCAGAAGCGCAGCGTGTCGTGCATTGCGCTCCGGACCGCGGGATTCGACCAGTCGAGGTCGGGCTGCTCGGGCAGGAAGCTGTGCAGGTAGAGCTGCCCGGTCGTCTCGTCGAGCGTCCAGGTGGGCGCCGGCGCGAAGGCCGCGCGCCAGTTGTTGGGCATCTCGCCGTTGGGCCCCGGGTCGCGCCACACGTACCAGTCGCGCCGGGC
Source organism: uncultured Spirochaetaceae bacterium (assembly GCA_964515335.1). Taxonomy (GTDB): domain Bacteria; phylum Myxococcota_A; class UBA9160; order UBA9160; family UBA4427; genus TMED88. Next base: position 1,917 of record CAZETS010000057.1, on the reverse strand, counting down.
CGACTCGCGTGAGGCGCGCGCCTCGCGGAACCAGGGGTGCTCGATCGAGGTGTGGGCGGGCACCCAGTCGATCATCACCCGGATGCCCCGCGCGTGGGCGGCGGCGACCAGCCGGTCGAAGTCGGCCAGCGTGCCGAAGACGGGGTCGACGTCGCAGTAGTCGGAGACGTCGTAGCCGAAGTCGTGCATCGGCGAGCGGAAGAACGGCGAGAGCCAGACGGCGTCGACACCGAGCCAGACGAGGTGATCGAGTCGCTCGGTGATGCCGGCCAGGTCGCCGACGCCCCGGCCCGAACCGTCGGCAAAAGAGCGCGGATAGATCTGGTACACGACGGCGGTCTGCCACCAGGGCGCCTCTTCGCGTTCCATCGCTCCTCCGTCCGCCCGCTGCCGGATCAGAATCGATCCGAGGGCCAGAACACGCTGTCGGCTCCGCCGATCAGCGAGGTCAGCAGATCCTCGTCCGAAACGCCCGGCCCCGCACCCGCTAGCCCGAGCAGCCGGCCGCGATCGAGCACGCGCCACATCTGATCGGGAAAGGCCACCCCCTCCAGCGATGCCCCGCGCTTGGCCAGCGCGCCCTCGAGCGCGTCGTCGCAGCGCGGCAGGTAGAGCGGAGCGTCAGCCGGGGCGAGACCGAGCAACAGGGCGGCGAGGTCGGGCTCCGCGCCGGGCTCGCAGGCGTGCTCGATGATCCGCTCGAGCGTCAAGAAGCGGATGAGCCGCGCGTACGCGACCACGCGGCCGCCGCGTTCGCCCACCACGAAGCGCTCGTCGGGATTGCCGGCGAAGCGCAGCTGCGCGGCCCAGTACGCGTCGTCGCGTCGCGTGGCGCCGTCGCGCCGCGCCGAGTAGCCGGCGTAGACCCCCTTCACCGCGCGGAGGTCGGACGCCTCGAAGGGCCGGCCTGCCGGCGCGGGCGTCGCCGCGCCGCGCCGCACCAGGAGCAGCGGGTGGGGGACCGACACCCAGCCGAGCCGCTCGTAGAAGCCGATGCGCCCCGTGAACAGCAGCGACAGCGGCAGCGCGCGCGCGCGCATCTCGACGATCGCCCGCCGCAGCAGCTCGCTGGCCTGACCGCGGCCCTCGTAGCGGGGATGGGTGGCCACGCTGCCGATGCCGCCGAGGGCGACCGACGCGCCGCGCAGCCCGATCCGGCGCGTGAAGATCTGCACCGCCGACACGACCCGCCCGCCGTCGACCGCCACCAGCGTATCGTCGTGGGTGAGCTGCGGGTCTTCGTCGAGGGCGCGGGCGAAGTGGGCGACGTCCTCGTCGACGAACGCGGCCTCCATCAGCGCGAGGAACGAGTCGCGCTCGCCGGCCCGCATCGTCCGGTACTCGATCGCCCCCACTCCGCTCTCCGCCCCCGACACGGCGCACCATGCACACGCTTCGGCGCTGAAGATGGCGCGCTCAGGGAGGGAATGCCGCGCTGCCTGCCGGGCCAGGGAAGATTCGTGGGGCGCGTGGCGGCCAGCAACACCGGCGGCTCGCCGCCGCGCGCGCCATCACGCTCTACGCGCGGCGAGCCCGCCGCATGGCGGCGGGCTCGCCGCGGGAAAATGAGGGGCGGCTGAAAGCCGCGTGGATCGCGTCTCAGATCGGCCCCGGAGAGAGGGCCTGGCGCTTACCTGGGCGGGCGCTTGCTGGACGGCCGAAAGTACAGGTTGATCCTGTCGGCTTTCCGATACTTCTCGATCAGCTCGTAGCCGTGAGACAGGAAATACTCTGTCACCGCACCCTCTTTCGTGGCTTCGATGCAAGCGAGTTCAGGCCGGTAGCGTTCGATGTCGAAGCCTTCGAGGGCCGCGGGCTCGGCGCCCTCGATATCCATCGATAGAAAGTCGACCGCTTCCACACCGTTCTCCTCGAGGAGGGTGTCGAGCGTCATCGTCGTGACCTCGATCTCTCGCA
>CAZETS010000056.1:0-35247 GCA_964515335.1 uncultured Spirochaetaceae bacterium | reverse complement strand
GCGTGCTCGGATCGACCATTTCGGATCCTCACAAGCCCATTTGTCGAGACACCTTCATCCAATCAGCACGGCGATCAGCAGCGGCGTGGTCAGCAACGCGATCAGGGTCGAGGCCACGATCACGCTCGCCACCTCGCTCGGCGCGCGCTCGTAGCGCACCGCGAACATGTAGTTGAAGACGGCAACGGGCATCGCGCACTGCAGCACGAGCACACCGCGGGCCAGACCGTCCAGGCCGAGCAGGTTGGCGACCGCGAAGCCGATCGCGATGCCGCCCCCGATCTTCAGCGCCGACAGCAGCACGCTCCGGCGCACGTGGCCGACCTCGAGCCCGGCGAGCGACACGCCCAGGGTGAGCTGCATGACCGGGATCGTGAAGTCGCCCAGCAGGGTGGTCGTCCGCAAGAGCCAGCGCGGCACCGTGACGTCGAAGGCCAGCACGGCCGCGGCCAGGGCGACCGTCCAGACCAGTGGCGAGCGGACCAGATCGCCGGGCGAGGCCCGGCCGCTCCAGATCGCCTGCCCGACGGTGAAGTGCAGCAGCGCGCCGGTCACGAAGTAGCAGACGCCGAGGGCGAGCCCCGCGTCGCCGAACGCGAAGTAGCAGAGCGGCAGGCCCATGTTACCCGCGTTGCCGAACGTCATCGGCGCGAGATAGGTCCGGAGCGGCTGCCCGGTGATCCACAGCACCACGCTGGCGAGCGCGGCCAGCGACGCCACTGAAACGAGGGCCGCAACGAACATCTCCTCGAGCACCTCGTTGCCGATCGAGTGCGAGACGAGGCTGGTGAACACGAGGCACGGCGCCCCGACGTAGAAGACCAGGTCGGTCATCAACTCGGTGTCGTAGCGCCGCCCGCTGCGCACCCAGGCGAAGCCGATGCCCGCACAGACGTAGACGGGCAGCACGATCGCGACCAGCTCACCGAGCACGAAGACCTCCGGGTGCGCTTCGCCCGCGCCGGCTCAGGAGGACGCTTCGGCCGTCTCGGCGTCGGCCTGGTCCGGCTCGGGGCGCGCGTTCTTGGCGCGCATCTGCTCGAGCAGCGCCTCGGGGCCCTTCTGGCTGACGACCTCGCGGAACTGCGAGCGGAAGTTGCCGACGAGGCTCACGCCCTCGATGACCACGTCGATCACCTTCCACTCGGCGCTGCGCTGCCTGAGGCGATAGTCGAGCTTGACGCCGTCGAACTCGCCGCCGGCGACCTTCGAGTACACGGTGACGTCGTTTCGGGGCTCGATGCGCGCGCCCACGATGACCACGTCGGTCTGCCGATAGCGGTCGAGTCGACTGCCGTAGTTGCGCGAGAGGTACAGCTTGAACTGCTCGATGAACTCGCGCCGCTGCGCGTCGTCGAACTTCTTCCAGTTCCGCGCGAGCACCAGCTTGCCCATCGTCCGGAAGTCGAAGACGTCGAACGCGAGATTCTCGATGCGTTGCCTGCGCTCGCGGGTGGACAGGTCGGAATTCTGCAGGATGACGATCACCTCGCCGACGATGTCGGCCACCAGGGCCGTCGGCTCGGCGAGGAAGGCCTCCGGGTCCTCCGGCGGCGCGGGCCTGGCAGCGGCGATCGGCCCGGCGGCGAGGGCGAGCCCCGCCAGCGAGGCGACCGCGCCGGCCGCCCACCCGATCAGGCGGCGGCGCCGCCAAGCATCGCGCCGTGCGAGGCTATTCGTCATCGGTCGAAGCACCCGCCGCTGACTCTTCGAGACCGTCTGCCGGCGCGCCCGGCGGGCCGCCGCTCCCGGCGCTCTCGGGCCGCTCTTCTTCCTCGAGCCACTCTTGTCCCTCGTCGAGGTACTCGTCGTCCTCGAAGTAGTAGAGGTCGTCGCCCGGCGCCGGGCCTGCCTCCTCCTCGCCCCGGGCACGGCCGATGCGTGAAGCTCGGTTCTGCAGGTAGGCGTCGCGCAGGAACACATAATAGTCGAAGGATTCGCGCCGGTTCTCGTCGACCTCCTCGAGGAAGCGCGCGCGCAGGTTGATCAGCTCGACGCCGCGCACCAGGAAGGTCGCCCAGATCGGCAGCAGCGAGAAATAGTAGGTGCCCGCCGCGTCGCCCAGACGCCCCACCCCGCCGCGAATCGTCGAAGGGCCGAAGATCGGCAACACCAGGTAGGGGCCGGAGGGAACGCCCCAGAAGCCCAGCGTCTGCCCGAAGTCCTCGTCGTTCTGGGGAATGTCGATCATCGTGGCCACGTCGATGAAGCCCGCGATGCCGAACGTCACGTTGTAGATGATGCGCCCCAGGTCCTGGACGGCGTTCTTCGGCTTGAGCTGCAGGATGCCGTTGCCGAGCACCACCGGCATCAGCAGCAGGCCGTTGAAGTTCTCCACCCCCTTGCGGGCGAAGCCCGGCACCACGTAGCGCCAGCCCCGGGCCACGGGGGCGACCGCGTAGATGTCGGCCTTCTCGTTGAACCAGAAGATCCCGCGGTTGAAGCCCTCCCAGGGATCGGGGTTCGGCCGCTCGGCTTCGGGCTGGGCAACCGCGGACTCCGCGTCGGAGGCGTACCCCGGGTGCGGCGCGGCCAGCGCGGCCAGCGCGAGCGCGCCGGCCAGAAGCGGCGCCACCGTGGTCTGCGGGCGGGTGGAGGGCGGCACTTCGGGCTCAGTCGTCCTCGCCGGATGCGTCGCCGTGCACCAGCGCGCCCACGAGGGCGTCGACGTTCCACGCGCTCTCGGTGAAGGAGAACACGTCGCCGGGCTCGAGCAGGGCGTCCTCGGCGCCGGGCTCGAGGGCGATGTACTGATCGCCGAGCAGCCCCGCCGTGCGGATCGCCGCGGCGGTGTCGACCGACAGCTCGAGGGCGGGATCGACGTCCATCGTGACGCGGGCGCGCAGGTCGTCGTCGAGGAGGATGGCCTCGACGCGCCCTACCTTCACGCCGGCGATGCGCACCGCCGAGCGCGACGTGAGCCCGCCGATGTCGTCGAAGCTCGCGTACAGCGTCAAGCCTCCTTCGCCGACCATCGAGAGGCCGCCGACCTGCAGCGACAGGTACGCGATGGCCAGCAGCCCGAGCAGCACGAACGAGCCGACGGCCAGATCCCGCGATGAGTCGCCTGTGGATGAACTCTGCATGGTCTCTCCCTATCCCACCCGAGCGCCTCAGACGCCCCAGAGCGCCGTCAGCGCGTAGTCGGCCAGCAGGATGCACACCGACGCCGTCACCACCGTCGAGGTCGTCGCCCGCGACACCCCCGAGGCGTGGGGCTCGCACGCATAGCCCCGCCAGGTCGCGATCAACCCGAGCAACATGCCGAATACCAGTGACTTGACGAGGCTCTGCAGCACGTCCTCGCGAAACTCGACCGCTTCCTCGAGGTTGGCGATGTAGCTTCCCGAGTCGAGCCCCAGGAGATCGACGCCGATCAGGTAGGCGCCCACCACGCCGAAGATCACGAACAGCGCCGAGAGCAGCGGCATGACCAGGGCGAGCGCCACCGCTCGCGGCATGGCGACGAAGTGGATCGGGTCGATGGCCATCATGCGCAGGCCGTCGAGCTGCTCGGTCGCCTTCATGGCGCCGATCTCGGCGGTCGTCGCCGATCCCGCGCGGCCGGTCACGAGCAGGCCGGTGAGCACGGGACCGAGCTCGCGGATCAGCGACAGGCCCACCGCGGTGCCGAGCGACTCCTCGGCCCCGAAGCGGCTCAGCGTGTTGTAGAGCTGAAGCCCGAGCACGAAGCCCACCGTCAGGCCCGACGCGCACACGAGGGCCAGCGACAGCACCCCCGAGTCGTACACCGCCGACAGCACGAACCGCGTGCGGGTGGGCGGCACCACCACTGCGCGCACGATCAGCCCGCCGAAGCGCGTGATGCGCCCGACCCCCTCGATCCCCGAGCTGGCCTGCCGACCGAGTGCGCGCACCAGCCCGGTCACGACGAAGGCCCGCCCTGCGCGCCGGGCGCCGACTGATGGAGCCGTGCCAGGAAGGTCGCCCCATCCTCGCCGATGAACTCGCTGATCTCCGACTCGCCGCTCGCGGCCAGCTCGGCGGGCGTACCGGTCACGGCGCGGCCTTCCTGCAGCAGCACCAGCTGATCGGCCAGGCGCAGGCTGGTCGCCGTGTGGTGCGACGTGACGACGACGGTGAGCCCGAGGTCGCGATTCAGGTGCATGAGCAGCGACTCGATGCGCGAGACATTGGGCGGATCGAGGCCCGAGAACGGCTCGTCGCAGAGCAGGATCTCGGGCGCCATCACGATCGCCCGCGCGAAGGCGGCGCGGCGCAGCATGCCGCCCGACAGCTCCCCGGGCAACAGGTCCTCGACGTCCGGCAGACCGACCGACTCGAGGCGCTCGTGCACGAGGTCGCGAATGTCGTCCTCGGTCTGCCGGGTGTGCTCGCGCAGGGGCAGCGCGATGTTCTCGAAGACCGTCATCGAGTCGAGCAGTGCGCCGTTCTGGAAGAGCATCCCCAGCCGCTGTCGCACACGGCCGAGCTCGATCTCGCCGAGGCTCGTGATCTCGCGGCCCGCCACCGTGATCGTCCCGCGATCGGGCCGCTGCAGCCCGCCGATCATGCGCAGGATGGTGCTCTTGCCCATCCCGCTCGCGCCCATGATGACGCTGATGCGCCCGCGTGGGAACTCACAAGAGAGGTCGTCGAACACGGCGCGGCGGCCGAACGCGAGTCCGACCCCGGAGAGCGCCACGTGGCTCTCGTCTGCCCCTCCCGCCGTCAACGGCTGCAATCCCCCCCGACGCCGCCAGGTCGGGCACCCCCTTCACGCAACCGGGCGGCGCGGTCAGCTTAGCAGCCCGGCCGCGTGCCAAGATCGGCCGGCGACGTCACGATCAAGAGCGGCATCGAAGCTCGCGGATGCCGCAAGGGCCGCGCCGCAGCGCGCAACTACGGAGACGAAGACGATGAAGCTAGGCGTGTCGATCCGACTGATGGGCGCCGCCGCCACCCGTGACACGGTGCGAACCTGCGCGCAGGCCGCCGAGTCGGCAGGGCTCGACGACCTCTGGGTGCCGGACCACATCGCAATCCCGCCCGACGACGCCGAGGGCTCGAACGGCCGCTACCTCGATCCGCTCGCCAGCCTGGCCTGGCTGGCGGCCGTGACCGAGCGGATCGGCCTCGGCACCGGCGTGCTGGTGCTGCCGTATCGGCCCGCCCTGCCGACCGCCAAGTGGGTGGCCACCATCCAGGAGCTGTCCGGCGGACGCGTGCAGCTCGGCGTGGGGGTCGGCTGGATGAAGCCCGAGTTCCGGGCGCTCGGGGTGCCCAGCGAGCGGCGCGGGCGCCTTGCCGACGACACCCTCGATCTGCTGCGCCGCTGCTTCGAGGCCGAGGACGACGTCGTGGTCGAGCACGGGCAGCCCTTCCTCTTCCGCCCGCGCCCGCCCGCGCCGCCCATCTTCGTCGGCGGGTCCGGCCGGCACGCGCTCGAGCGCACCGTGCGCTACGGCGACGGCTGGATGCCCATGCAGTCGGACCCGGCGAAGCTGGCGCCCGACATCGCGCGGCTGCGCGAACTGGCCGAGGCCGCCGGACGCGAGGCGCCCGAGATCCTCTGTCTCGGCGGAATCGCCCTCGACGAGCCGGAACGAGGCGCCGAGCAGCTCGCCCGGCTCGCCGAGGTCGGTGTGACCCGCCTCATCACCGGTGGCCGCTACGACCGGGCAGACGAGTTCCGCCGCATCGTGGACGGCCTCGTCGCGGTGCGCGAGGCCGGTGGCCGGGCGCGGGGCTAGAGCGAGGCGATCAGGTCCTGCAGCTTCCCGAGCATCGCGACGCGCTCGTCGGCGTCGCTTCCGACGAAGCTCACGTTGAGGCTCGTCACGCCCGACTCGCGCAGCTCGAGCAGCCGATCGCGCACGAAGCCTTCGGGGCCCACCAGCGTCGTCTGCTCGATGAACGAGTCGGGAATCGCGGCCGCCGCCTCGTGCTTCTTTCCGGACAGGAAGAGGTCCTGGATCAGCTTCGCCTCGCGCTCGTAGCCGTAGCTCGCGAACACGTCGTTGTAGAAGTTCTTCTCGCGCGCCCCCATGCCGCCGACGTAGAGCGCCATCTGCGGCCGGCCGAGATCGCGCAGGTGCTCGAGCCCCTCACCGATGCCGACCATCCCGCCCACGTAGATGTCGAGCGGCCCGCGGCCCGGATCGCGGCGGGCGGCGCCGGCGCGCAGCGCGTCGCCCCAGCGCTCGGGCGCCTTGCTGGCCAGCCAGAAGACCGGCAGCCACGCATCGGCGAGCTCGGCCGTGGCCTCGACGCTCTTCTTGCCGAGCGACGCCACCGCGATCGGGATGTCGTCGCGCACCGGGTGCGTGATCATCTTGAGCGGCTTGCCGAGACCGGTGCCCTGCCCCTCCGGCAGCGGCATGTGGTACTTGCGGCCGTGGTGGACGAGTCGCTCGCGGCGCCAGATCTTGCGGCACACCTCGATGATCTCGCGCAGCCGCGTGACCGGCGCGTCGTAGGGCACGCCATGCCAGCCCTCGATCACCTGCGGCCCCGACGCGCCGAGACCGAGCATCGCCCGGCCGCCCGAGAGCGCGTCTACCCCGGCCGCCGTCATCGCCAGCAGCGAGGGCGTGCGCGAATAGATGGGCAGGATGCCGGACGCGATCCGGACGCGCTCGGTGCGCGCCGCGATGTAGCCCATCAGGCTCGGCGCATCGAAGCCCCACGCCTCGGCGACCCAGACCGTGTCGAGGCCTTCGCGCTCCATGCGCACGATCTCGGCGACCGACTCCTCGAAGCCGCCCGCGTAGCTGAGCATGGTGGAGATCTTCATGCGTGGGGATCCTCGATCGGCGGGCGGCGGCCGCGGAAGGGACGGCCTCTACTCGAGCGCCTTCTCCATCAGCTCGGCGACCTTCTCGTTGAACGCGCGTGGATGGGCGAGCTGCCCGCCCTCGGCGAGAATCGCCTGAGCGTAGAGGAGGCCCGCATGGTCGGCGAGGCGCGGATCGGTGCCGTTCTGCTCGAAGATCTCGCGCAGGCGCACCACGATCGCGTGCTCGGGGTTGATCTCGAGAATCGGCTTGCGGACCGGCACCTCCTGCCCGGCCTGGCGCAGCATCGCCTCGAGCTGGGGCGACAGATCGCCGTCGTCGCGCACCAGGCACGACGGCGACGACGTCAGCCGTGACGAGAGGCGCACCTCCTTCACGTCGTCCTGCACGGCGCTTCGCAGACACTGCAGCAGGCCGCCGAAGCTGTCTTCCTGCTCCTTTCGCTCGGCCTCCTGCTGCTCCTTCTCCTCGTCGGTCGTCAGGTCGATCTCGCCGCGCCCCACCGAGCGGAAGGGCTTGCCCGCGTACTCGGGCGGCATCTGCTCGAGCCAGACGTCGTCGACCGGATCGGTGAAGAGCAGCACCTCGATGCCCTTCTCTCGGAAGCCCTCGAGGTGCGGCGAGCTGGCCAGCACCTCGCGCGAGGGACCGGCCATGTAGTAGATGGCCTCCTGGTCGTCCTTCATGCGCTCGACGTATGAAGAGAGCGAGACGAGCTTCTCGTCGTCGGCCGTCGACCAGGCCCACACCAGGTCGAGGATGCGCTCGCGCTTCTCGTCGAAGAGCAGCAGCCCCTCCTTCAGCACCGGCCCGAACTGCGCCCAGAAGCCGAGGTACTTCTCCTCGTCGTCGCGCATCAGCCGGCCCAGCTCTTCGAGCACCTTCTTGACCAGGTGGTTGCGGATCACCTGGATCGGCTTGCTCTGCTGCAGCATTTCGCGCGAGACGTTCAGCGACAGGTCCTCGGCGTCGACCACGCCCTTCACGAAGCGCAGGTAGTCGGGCATCAGGTCGCGGCACTCGTCCATGATGAAGACGCGCCGCACGTAGAGCTGGATGCCGCGGTGGGCCATCTCGCGGTGATAGAGGTCGAAGGGCGCCGTCGACGGCACGTAGAGGAGCGCCTTCGCCTCGAAGGTGCCCTCGAGCACGGTCGAGACGCGCAGCAGCGGCGGACTGTGGTCGTGGGTGATGTGTGTGTAGAAATCGCCGAAGTCGTCGTCGCTCACGTCGGCGGGTGGACGGGTCCAGATCGCCTTCATCGAGTTGAGGGGCTCGTCGGCCTTCACGGGCTTCGCGACGAGCTCTTCACCCTCCTTCTTCATCGTGGTGAGATGAATCGGGTAGGCGACGAAGTCGGAGAATCGCTTGACGATCGATCGCAGCACCCACTCGTCGGTGTAGTCCGAGATGCCCGCGTCGCCGTCGACCGGGTTGAGGTGCAGCGTGATCGTGGTGCCGGGGGCGTCACGCTCGGCCTCCTCGATCGTGTAGGTCCCCGTGCCGTCGGTGCGCCAGCAAGTCGCCGCGTCGTGCCCGGCGCGCCGGCTCACCACCTCGACGCGCTCGGCCACCATGAAGCACGAGTAGAAGCCGACGCCGAACTGCCCGATCAGCTCGGGGGTGGCGTCCTTGCCCTCCTCGACCTTGCGCAGGAAGTCGAGCGTGCCCGAGTGGGCGATCGTGCCGAGGTTGCCCTGCAGCTCGTCGGCGGTCATCCCGATGCCGTTGTCGGAGACGACGAGCGTGCGCGCCTCGGCGTCGGCGATCAGCTCGATGGCGAGCGCGTCCTCCGACTGCAGGCTCGCATCGGTCAACCCCTCGAAGCGGCGCCGGTCGAGCGCGTCCGAGGCGTTCGAGACGAGCTCGCGCAGGAAGACGTCCTTGTTGGAGTACAGGGAATGGATCATCAGGTCGAGGAGCTTCTTGACCTCGGCCTGGAACTCGTGGGTCTGGCTCGACATGCGACTTCTCCGCGGCTTGGTGGTGCGAGCGCGGGAGATCTTGGACACTCGGGGCCGGTCGATCAACCGGCAACGACGATTCGGGACGAGCGATCGTGTTCGCAAATTCCCACCCAGCGGATCCCCCCCCTCGGGGCATCCCGTGGGGGATGGAGCGGAAAACAGGCCCGGCTGATTGATCCCTGCATTGAGATAAGCTGATCCATTGGATAGGATCGGCCGCTACCCGGGCCAGGCCCCGCCCGGCCCCGCCAAGGACCCGTCTTCATGAGCGAATCCGCCCCGCCCCCCCACGATCCCTCGCTGATCGAGCGCCTCTTCGCCGAGCGCGTGCTCGTGATCGACGGGGCGATGGGCACGATGGTGCAGTCGTTCGGGCTCGGCGAGGCCGACTTCCGCGGCGACCGCTTCCCCGACCACCCGGGCGACCTCGCCGGCGACAACGAGCTGCTCACCCTCACCCGGCCCGACGTCATCGAGCGGATCCACGCCGCCTTCCTCGAGGCCGGCGCCGACATCCTCGAGACCAACACCTTCGGCGCGAACCGCGTCGCGCAGGCCGACTACGGGCTCGAGGCGATCAGCTACGAGCTGAACCTCGAATCGGCCCGGCTCGCCCGCCGCGTCGCCGACCGCTTCACGGCCGAGAATCCCGAAAAGCCGCGCCTGGTCGCCGGCGCGCTCGGCCCCACGCCGAAGACCCTCTCGATCTCGCCGGACGTCAACGACCCCGCGGCCCGCAACCTCACCTTCGACGAGCTGCGCGACGCCTACCGCGAGGCCGCCGAGGGTCTGCTCGACGGCGGCGCCGACGTGCTGCTGGTCGAGACCATCTTCGACACGCTGAACGCCAAGGCGGCCCTGGTGGCCATCGACGAGATCTTCGAGGCCCGCGGCCGGCGCTGGCCGCTGATGATCTCGGTGGCCATCACCGACGCCAGCGGCCGCGTGCTCTCGGGCCAGACCGTCGACGCGTTCTGGCACTCGGTCGCCCACGCGAACCCGATCTCGGTGGGCGTCAACTGCTCGCTCGGCGCCACCGAGATGCGGCAGTACGTGGCCGAGCTCGCGAGGATCGCGACCTGCGGCGTAACCGCCTACCCGAACGCCGGCCTGCCGAACGCCTTCGGCGAGTACGACGAGGCGCCGGAAACCACCGGTGACCTGGTCGCCGAATTCGCCACCAGCGGCCTCGTCAACGTCGTGGGCGGCTGCTGCGGCACCACCCCCGACCACATCCGCGCCATCGCGGAGCGCGTGGCCGGCGTGGCGGGCCGTCCCCTGCCCGGACCCGCCGCCGAGCCCGTCACCCACTTCTCGGGCCTCGAGACCCTGACCATCACCCCCGAATCGAACTTCCAGATGATCGGCGAGCGCACCAACGTCACCGGCTCGGCGCGCTTCCGCAAGCTCATCAAGGCCGACGACTACGAGACCGCCCTCGACGTGGCGATCGGGCAGACGCGCGGCGGCGCCAACCTGCTCGACGTGAACATGGACGAGGGCATGCTCGACAGCGAGGCGGCGATGACCCGCTTCCTGAACCTGATCGCCTCCGAGCCCGACGTGGCCCGCATCCCGATCATGATCGACAGCTCGAAGTGGAGCGTCATCGAGGCGGGGCTGAAATGCGTGCAGGGCAAGGGCGTCGTCAACTCGATCTCGCTCAAGGAAGGCGAGGCCGACTTCCTCGCCAAGGCCCGGCTGATCCGCCGTTACGGGGCCGGCGTGGTGGTGATGGCCTTCGACGAGACCGGTCAGGCCGACACCGCCGAGCGAAAGGTGGAGATCTGCGAGCGCTCGTACCGGCTGCTCGTCGACGAGGCGGGCTTCCCGCCCGAGGACATCATCTTCGACCCGAACATCCTCGCCATCGCGACCGGCATGGAGGAGCACGCCGACTACGCGAACTACTTCATCGAAGCCACCCGCATCATCCGCGAGCGTTGCCCCGGCGTCCACGTCTCGGGCGGCGTCTCCAACCTGTCGTTCTCCTTCCGCGGCAACGACCACGTCCGCGAGGCCATCCACACCGCCTTCCTCTACCACGCCCAGCAGGCCGGCATGGACATGGGCATCGTCAACGCCGGCCAGCTCGGCGTCTACGAGGACATCCCGCAGGACCTGCTCGAGCACGTCGAGGACATCCTCTTCAACCGGCGCGAAGACGCCACCGAGCGGATGATCGGCTTCGCCGAGCAGGTGAAGGGCGAGGGCCGCAAGACCGAGATCGACCTCTCCTGGCGCGAGGCCGGCGTCGAGGAACGGCTCTCGCACGCCCTCGTCCGGGGCATCACCGACTTCATCGAGGCAGACACCGAAGAAGCGCGCCAGAAGCTCGACCGCCCGCTGCACGTCATCGAGGGCCCGCTGATGGACGGCATGAGCGTCGTCGGCGACCTCTTCGGCGCGGGCAAGATGTTCCTGCCCCAGGTGGTCAAGAGCGCGCGCGTGATGAAGAAGGCCGTCGCCTACCTCGAGCCCTACCTCGAGGCCGAGAAGGCAGAGGGCAGCTCCCGGGGCCGCATCGTGATGGCCACCGTCAAGGGCGACGTCCACGACATCGGCAAGAACATCGTGGGCGTTGTGCTCGGCTGCAACAACTACGAGATCACCGACCTCGGCGTGATGGTGCCCGCCGCGAAGATCCTCGACGCCGCGGTCGAGGCGGACGCCGACGCGATCGGACTCTCGGGGCTGATCACGCCCTCGCTCGACGAGATGGTGTCGGTGGCGTCGGAGATGGAGCGGCGGGGCCTGAAGCTGCCGCTGCTGATCGGCGGCGCGACGACGAGCCGGCAGCACACGGCCGTGAAGATCGCGCCGGCGTACGGCGAGAGCGTCGTGCACGTCGCGGACGCCTCGCGCGCGGTGAACGTCGTCGCGAAGCTGCTCGACGAGGACGGCCGGGCCGAGTTCGACACGGCCAATCGCGCCGAGCAGGAGAAGCTGCGCGCTCTGCACGGCGCGAAGCAGCAGAAGCCGCTGCTCTCGCTCGCCGAAGCTCGCGCGAACGCGCCGCAGACCCCGTGGCGGGCAGACGACGCGCCGACGCCGAGCTTCCTCGGCGCACGGGTGCTCGAGGACGTCGACCTCGAGGAGATCCGCCAGTACATCGACTGGACGTTCTTCTTCTCGGCCTGGGACCTCAAGGGGCGCTATCCGAAGATCTTCGACGATCCCAGGGTGGGCCCGTCCGCCCGTGAGCTGTACGACAACGGCACCAAGCTGCTCGACGAGATCATCGCCGCGCAGCAGCTCGAGGCGCGCTGCGTGTACGGCTTCTGGCCCGCGTGCTCGGACGGTGACGACGTGGTGCTGTTCGACGACGCGTCACGCGCGAGCGAGCGGATGCGCTTCCCGATGCTCCGCCAGCAGGCCGTGTCGCCGGGCGGCGCACCGAATCGGAGCCTCGCGGACTTCGTGGCGCCGCGGGATTCGGGGATCGCGGACCACGTCGGCGCGTTCGCCGTGACCGCGGGCATCGGCGCCGACGAGCTGGCGGCCCACTACGAGAAGGATGCGGACGACTACCACGCCATCATGGTCAAGGCGCTCGCCGACCGGCTCGCCGAGGCGCTGGCCGAGTGGCTGCACGAGCGCGTGCGGCGCGAGTGGGGGTACGAGAGCGAGAGCGCGACCGACTTCGACGCACTGATCGCCGAGGACTTCCGGGGGATCCGGCCGGCCCTCGGTTATCCGGCGTGTCCCGACCACTCGCCGAAGCGGGAGCTCTTCGATCTGCTCGGCGCACCGGCACTGGGGATCACGCTGACCGAGTCGTGCGCGATGCATCCGGCAGCGAGCGTGAGCGGGCTCTACTTCGCGCATCCCGAGGCGCGGTACTTCACGGTGGGGCGGATCGGGCGGGATCAGGTCGAGGACTACGCGGGGCGGCGGGGGGTCGCGGTGAGCGAAGCCGAGCGCTGGCTGGCGCCGAACCTGGGGTACGCGCCCGGCGAGTAGAGCCGGAGAAGAGCGAGCAGAGCAGAGCAGAGAAAGTAGAAAGTAGAGAGCACGCCCGGGTGACAGGCGCCCGGGCGTCCCGGGGCGGCCCGATCGATGCCCGGGAGCGCCGCCGCCGGCATCCTGCCTCCCCTTGGGACCGCCCCCAGCGTTGCGAGGCCGCCCAGCGCTCCGTACCCTCTCCGATCGCCGTCGGGCACATCATCCGATCGGAATACCGTAGATTGCTCCCGGACCGCGCGAGCCGCTCTGCTGTGGCCGCCGCGTAGCCGCCGCGGCGGGATCTCGCAGAAATCGCCGCGCTCGGCCATCCCCGCATCCCCGCACACCCGCCCGGCATCTGAAACGAGGTGACCCCCATGCCGCCCCAGGTCGTCGTCGCCAATCGCCTGCGTGACGGCATCGTCGTCTTTCTCGGCACCGGCGGGGAGTGGGTCGAGCGCGTGGAGGAGTGCGCGCCGGCAGCCGACGCCGAGGGCGGCGCCCGGCTGCTCGCGGCCGGCGAGCAGGCCGCGGCGGAGCAGCGCGTGGTCGGCCCCGAGCTGATCGACGTCGAGGAGTGCGACGGCGCGCTCACCCCGGTGAAGATGCGCGAAGCCATCCGGGCCAGGGGCCCGACGGTCCGCACCGACCTCGGCAAGCAGGCCGAGCAGCCAGGAAGCTGACGCGATGTACCGCTACGACGAATTCGACCGCGACCTGGTCACCCAGCGCGCCAAGCAGTTCGCGCGCCAGGTGCAGCGGCGCCTGGCCGGCGAGATGACCGAGGAGCAGTTCCTGCCCCTGCGGCTCAAGAACGGCCTCTACCTCCAGCTCCACGCCTACATGCTGCGCATCAACGTTCCCTACGGCGTCCTGTCGAGCGTCCAGCTGCGCAAGCTCGCCCACATCGCGCGCACCTACGACAAGGACTACGGGCACTGGACGACGCGCCAGAACATGCAGTTCAACTGGATCAAGCTCGAGGACATGCCCGAGATCCTGCTCGAGCTGGCGTCGGTGGAGATGCACGGCATCCAGTCCAGCGGCAACTGCATCCGCAACATCACCGCCGACGAGTATGCGGGGGTGGCGGCCGACGAGGTGGAGGACCCGCGTGTCTGGTGCGAGATCCTGCGCCAGTGGTCGAGCCTGCACCCCGAGTTCAGCTACCTGCCGCGCAAGTTCAAGATCGCGGTGACGGGGTCGGCGCACGACCGCGCGGCCGTGAAGGTGCACGACATCGGACTGCGGCTGCACCGCAACGCGGCCGGCGAGCCGGGCTTCGAGGTGTTCGTGGGGGGTGGACTCGGGCGCACGCCCTTCGTCGGCCAGTCGATCCGCGGCTTCCTGCCCACCGAGCACGTGCTGTCGTACTGCGAGGCGATCCTGCGCGTCTACAACCAGCTCGGCCGCCGCGACAACAAGTACAAGGCGCGCATCAAGATCCTGGTGCACGAGATGGGCCTCGACGAATTCGGCAAGCGTGTCGAGGAGGAGTGGCAGCGCATCCGCGACGGAGCCCTCGCGTTGCCCGAAGCCGAGGTCGCGCGCATCCTCGCCTGCTTCGCGCCGCCCGCGTACGAGACGCTGCCGGACGCGTGCCCCGAACTCGAGGCGAAGGTCGCCGAAGACGCGGCGTTCGCGACCTGGGTGCGCCACCAACTCGCCAGCCACAAGCAGCCCGGCTACGCGATCGTGAACGTCTCGTGCACGCCGATCGGCCGCCCGCCGGGCGACGTCTCGTCGGCGCAGATGGACGCATTGGCCGACCTGGCCGACGAGTTCAACTTCGGCGAGCTGCGCGTCACCCACAATCAGAACGTGGTGCTCACGGACGTCCGCAAGCAGGACCTCTACGCGCTGTGGCAGGCACTGGTGACGAACGGCCTCGCAACGCCCAACCACGCGCTCATCAGCGACACGATCTGCTGCCCCGGCCTCGACTACTGCTCGCTCGCCAACGCGCGCTCGATTCCGCTGGCCGAGAAGCTCTCGAGCCGCTTCGCCGACCAGGCGCGGCAGGAGGAGATCGGCGAGATCTACGTCAACATGTCGGGCTGCATCAACGCCTGCGGCCACCACCACGTGGGCAACATCGGCATCGTGGGCGTCGACAAGAAGAACTCCGAGCTCTACCAGCTGATGCTCGGCGGCAACGCCGAAGAGGACGCCTCGCTCGGCAAGATCCTCGGCCCCGGCTTCGACGAGGACGGCATCGTGGACGCGATCGAGCGGGTCGTCGACGCGTATCTGAAGATCCGGAAGGACGGCGAGCGCTTCATCGAGACGTATCGGCGCGTCGGAGCGGACCCGTTCAAGGAGGCGGCGTACAGTGGCACTGCTCAAGGCGGGTAAGCTGGTCGACGACGCCTGGGTGCACGTTTCGGGCGACGACGCGCTGCCCGCCGACGGCCCGGTGATCGTTCCGCTGGCGCGTTGGCAGGCCGACAGCGAGGCGCTGCTCGGCCGCGGCGCGCCGGTCGGGGTGCTGCTGCGCAGCAACGAGCCGCCCGAGTCGATCGCCGACGACCTCGGCCAGCTGGCCCTCGTCGCCCTCGACTTCCCCGAGTTCAAGGACGGCCGGGCCTACAGCAGCGCCCGCGTGCTGCGCGAGCGCCACGGCTTCTCGGGCGAGCTGCGCGCGGTGGGCGACGTGGACCTCGAGCACCTGCACTTCATGCACCGCTGCGGCTTCGATGCGTTCGAGATCGACAGCGACGATCCCGAGCGCGACTGGCAGATCGCCGAATCGGACCTCACGGTCTGGTACCAGCCGACCGCCGACGGGCGCCCCACCGCCATCCAGCGACGACACGGCTGAGGGCACGAGCCGCCCCGGACCGCGTCGCGCGGCCAGGCTGGTGGCTCCGGCTCGCCCGCATCAGCAAGCCCGAGGAGCACCCCACCCATGGACATCCGCGACGGCTTCATCGGCGCCATCGGCAACACGCCGCTCATCCGCCTGCGGCGCGCCTCGGAAGAGACCGGCTGCGAGATACTCGCCAAGGCCGAGTTCCTCAATCCGGGCGGCTCGGTGAAGGACCGCGCGGCGCTCTTCATCGTGCGCGACGCCGAGAAGCGCGGGCAGCTGCGCCCCGGCGGCGTGATCGTCGAGGGCACCGCCGGCAACACGGGCATCGGCCTCGCGCTCGTCGGCAACGCCTGCGGGTACCGGACGGTGATCGTCATCCCCGACACGCAGAGTCAGGAAAAGAAGGACATGCTGCGGCTCTGCGGGGCCGACCTGCGGGAGGTGCCCGCGGTCCCGTTCAAGAACCCCGACAACTACGTCCACGTCTCGCGCCGCCTCGCCGAGGAGCTGTCCGCGAGCGAAGCGAACGGCGCGATCTGGGCCAACCAGTTCGACAACGAGGCCAACTGGCGCGGCCACCACGCGACGACGGGCCCCGAGATCTGGCAGCAGACCGACGGCCGGGTCGACGGCTTCGTCTGCGCGGTCGGCACCGGAGGCACCCTGCACGGCGTGTCGAGCTACCTGAAGGAGCAGAACCCCGACATCGCCATCGGGCTCGCCGATCCGGAGGGTGCGGCGATCTACAGCTACTACAAGGAAGGCAGGCTCGAGAGCGAAGGCAGCAGCATCACCGAGGGCATCGGCCAGGGCCGCATCACGAGCAACATCGAAGGCACGGTGATCGACCACCCGTACCGCATCGCCGACAAGGATTGGCTCCCGGTCGCCTTCGACCTGCTGCAGCACGAGGGCCTCTGCGTCGGCGGCTCGTCGGGCATCAACGTGGCGGGCGCCATCCGCCTGGCGCGCGAGCTGGGACCGGGCAAGACCATCGTGACCCTGCTTTGCGACAGCGGCACGCGCTACCAGAGCAAGATGTTCAACCCCGAGTTCCTGAGATCGAAGGGTCTGCCGACGCCGCCCTGGATGGCTTCGTAGATCGCGGCCGAACGGTGCAGCGCGCCGTGAATCCATAGGACGTGCCCACGAGATTGGTCCTGGCCCACATCTCGCATTACCTCGGGCCATGTCCGAGCCGCTCGAGCCCGCTGCCCCCTTCACGCCCCCCTTCCGGGAGACCCCGGCGATGCGGCTCGGGGTGACGAAACGGGCGCTCGGCTGGGGGGAGGTGCTGGGGCGGAGGCTGTTCGTGACGCGGTGGCGGTTGCCGGCCCCGCTGGATCGTTACTACTGGGGGCGGGAGCCGACCCGGCAGATCCCGAACGCGAGGGCACACGGGCTGCGGTACGCCTACTAGGGGCGGGGGAGCGGCGGCGAAGAGAGGCCGCGGGGCTCGCTCTGCCAGGTGAGTGGCACGATTCTCGTGGGCACGTCCGGCACGCCTCCCCTAGTGTTGGCCGTCGCGATTCGAGTGGGACGGACGAGTGGGCTGGCGCGACATCTTCGACTTCCGGGGCATCTTCGGCAACGTCAACACCCGCACCATCTATCTCTACTCGATCCTGATCGGCTTGCTCGCCGGACTCGGTGCCGTGCTGTTCGACACGCTGCTCGACGCCGCCAGTCACCTGACGATGGGCGTCATCGCGCAGCTCGATGTGCCGCAGCCCGCCGGCGAGTCGAGCCTGTGGGCGGGGCCCACCGGCGAGCCCCGCCGCTGGCTGATCGCCGCCCTCCCCGTCCTCGGCGGCGTGGTCGCCGGCTTCCTGGTCAAGACTTTCGCGCCCGAGGCCGAGGGCACCGGCACCGACAGCTACATCGACGCCTTCCACAACAAAGCCGGCGCGATGCGCAGCCGGGTGCCGCTCGTGAAGTCGCTGGCGACGATCGCGACGCTCTCTTCGGGGGGCAGCGCCGGCAAGGAGGGACCGGTCGCGCAGATCGGAGCGGGCATCGGCTCGGCGCTCGGCGGCTTCATCCAGATGGGCGCCCGGGCCCGGCGCACCCTGATGGTGGCGGGGGCCGCGGCGGGACTCGGTGCGATCTTCCGCGCCCCGCTCGGCGGAGCCCTGACCGCCGTCGAGGTGCTCTACAAGGAGGACCTCGAGACCGACGCCCTCACCCCGGCGATCCTCGGCTCGGTGACCGCATACACGGTCTTCTGCTCGATCGAGGGCTTCAGCCACGTCTTCTCGTTCGAGCACGACATGTTCCACTCGCCGATCGAGCTGATCTTCTACGCGGTACTCGGGCTCGTGTGCTCCGGCGCGGGCTACCTCTACATCCGCTTCCTCCACGGTTCGAAGCGCTACTTCTTCGATCGGCTCCCGCTTAGCCCGTACATGCTGCCGCCGATCGGCGGGCTGCTGGTTGGATCCATCGGGTACTTTCGTCCCGAGGTAATCGGCCAGGGGCTCGGCTACGTCCAGCAGCTGATCAGCGGCGATCCCGTCGGCGGCATGCGCGCCACGGTGGGTGCGCTCGCGCTGCTTGCCGGACTGAAGATCGTGACCACTTCGTTCACGATCTCGTCCGGCGGCTCGGGCGGCGTCTTCGCGCCGAGCCTTTTCATCGGCGCCATGCTGGGCGGCTGCGTGGGCACGCTCAGCCACGAGCTCTTCCCAACCCTGGTGCCCGACGTCGGCCCGTTCATCGTGGTGGGCATGGGGGCGTTCTTCGCCGGCGTCGCCAACGCGCCGATCGCCTCGCTGATGATGGTCTGCGAGCTGACTGGCGCCTACGAGCTGCTGCCCCCGTTGATGGTGGTGGCCACGGTGGCGCTGGTCACCTCGCGCCGCTGGTCGATCTACACCAACCAGGTCGACAACAAGTTCTTCTCGCGCGCCCACCTCTGGGAGATGAACCCGAACGTCCTCAAGCGCATGACGGTCGGCGAGATGACCCACGGCATCTACGATCAGTTCGCGATCATCTCGAACGACACGCCGCTGGACCGGATCGAGGCCCTCGCCCACGAGCACGGCGAGACCGACATGGTGCTGCGCAACCAGGAAGGCGACCTCGCGGGGCTGGTGTCGCTGCGCGACCTGGAGGACCGCGAGGAGCTCGAGGATCTGGGCAGCTTCGTGCTGGCCCACGATCTGGTGAACCGGCGATCGGTCTTCCTCACACCCCGCGACAACCTGATCAGCGCGCTCGAGTTCTTCAGCGACCGCGAGTTCGACAAGATCCCCATCGTCGACACGGTGAACGGCCGCCGCAAGCTCCTCGGCCACGTCCGCTACGCGGACATCCTCGACTTCTACAAGCGCGAGCACGGCACCACGCCGATCACGGCGGGCGCACAGCCCGTCGAGCCGCCGGGTCGAGCGGGCTGATCAGCCGCAACCGGGTACGGGCAGGCGCCAGTCCGCCCCGCCCTACCCCCCCAGCATCCACATCACCCACGTCTGTCCGGCGAGGGCGATCAGCACGATGCCGATCCAGTTGAGCCAGAAGCCGGCTCGGCTCATCTCGGTGATGCGGATCAGCCCCGAGCCGAAGACGATCGCGTTCGGCGGCGTCGCGACCGGCAGCATGAAGGCGCAGCTCGCCGCAAGGGCGGCGGGCACGATGAGTCGGAGCGGCTCGAGGCCGAGGCCCGGCGCGAGCGCGGCGAGCAGCGGCACCAGCGTCGCGGTCGTGGCGGTGTTGCTCGTCATCTCGGTCAAGAACACGATCCCGCCGACGACCGCCAGCACGATCACGATGGCGGGCACGCCGGCGAGGTCGGCGACCTGGCTCGCGAGCAGCTCGCCGACGCCGTTCGCCCGGATGGCGCCGGCCAGGCTCAGACCGCCGCCGAAGAGCACGAGGATGCCCCAGGGCAGGCGGAGCGCGGTCTCCCAGTCGAGCACGAAGCGGCGCGGCGCGCGCTCGGCCGGCGCGACGAAGAGCACCATCGCGGCCAGCATCGCGATGCCCGCGTCGCTGAGTCCCGCGAGCGGCCGATGGCCGCCGATCTCCAGCCCGACCAGCAGCGGACGCGTCACCCACAGCATGGCCGCAGAGACGAAGACCGCGAGCACGACCCGCTCGGCCCGGCTCATCGCCCCGAGCGACGCGAGCGAGTCGGCCACCAGCTTCGCGCCGCCCTCGATGCGGTCGCTGCCGACGGGATGCAGGACGCGGGTGAGCAGCCACCAGGTGATCGGCAGGAAGACCACCACCAGAGGCAGCGCCATTGCCATCCACCGCACGAAGGCGATCTCGCGATCGAGATGGGTGTGCACGTACGAAAGCAGCAGCACGTTCGGCGGCGTGCCGATCGGCGTCCCCATGCCGCCGATCGAGGCCGCGTACGCGATGCCGAGCAGCAGGCAGAGTGCGAACGGGCGCAGCGGCGAGTCTTCGCGGGCCATCACCGCGCCGGCGTCGGCCTCCGCGCCAGCCTGCTGGCGCGCCGCCAGGCCGATCACGCTCGTCGCGACGGGCAGCAGCATGATGGCGGTGGCGGTGTTCGAGACCCACATGCTGAGCACGGCGGAGACCAGCATGAAGCCGCCGACGATGCGCGACGCCCGGTCGCCCACCAGCCTCAGGACGCTCAGCGCGATGCGGCGATGCAGGCCCCAGCGCTCCATCGCGAGGGCGATCAGGAAACCGCCCATGAAGAGGAAGATCAGCTCGTGGGCGTACGGGGCGGCCGCCTGGTGGATCGGCATCGCGCCCAGGATCGGCAATAGAACCAGCGGCAGCAGGGCGGTCGCGTAGACCGGGATCGCCTCGGTGAGCCACCAGGCCGCCATCCAGGCCGCCACCTGAACCGTTGCCCGGCCGGCCGGGGTGAAGGGCACGAGTGCTCCGTCCGGGCCCGCGTAGGCTTCGGGCAGCAACAGGCCGAGCCCGATCGCGAGCAAGGGCCCGAGAGCGAGGCCGACATCCTGGCCGCGGCGCCGCGCGTCAGTCGTCTGCACGCGACCGCCGCGGAATGCGGAAACGGACGTGGCAGGCGTCACAGGTGGAGTCGATCTCCGACACGCGCTGCCGGCGGCCCGCGTCGTCGAGCCCGACCGCATCGTCGCCGAGGTTCGCGCACTGCACCTCGAGGCGCCGCGCCAGCGCCTCGAAGTCGGCGCGCTGCTCGGCGTCGAGGTCGGCCGGCGGCGCCCTCGCGATCCACACCGCCGAGCTCGCCATGGCATCGGCCACCCGGGCGAGTTCGCGCGCCTGACGACGCTCCTCTTCGAGCGGATCGAGCGCCTTGGGGAGCCGCCCGTCGCGCAGCTGCTCGAGGCCGCGCATCAGGGCCGCCAGGCGCTGCTCGTGAACGGCGTGGGCGGCCGGGGCGGGAGCGGCCTCGACGGACGCCTCGTAGCGCGAAGCCGCCGGGACGCGACAGGCGACGAGCGCGAGGGCCGCGAGCGCGAGCACGGTCGGCGCGCGCATCAGAAGATCACCCGCACGCGCAACGTGCCCACCACCGCGTCGGCGGCGGCCCCGGTCGCACCGGGATCGATCACCACCTGCAGGTCCGGCGTCACCACCAGCCAGCCGAGCGCTCGAATCGCATAGTAGAACTCGATGCCCGTCTCCCGCCCGAAGCGCGGATCGACCGCCGCGCGATACGCTTCCGAGCCGATCGTCTGGTACGTGCCCACTCCGATCACGTCACGCGTTCGTCCCGGCAGCGGGCCCCTCCACTCGAAGCCTAACGACCAGAACCACTCGACGCGATTCACGTCCGGGTCCGCCCAGCCGAGGCGCGCAAAGGCGCCGACACTCGGGCTCGCCCTTCCCTCCGCTCCCCACAACCTCTGGTCGAGACTGATGTACGCACCGAAGTGGCCCCGCAAGAGCCGGCCGGTCGCGAACTCGCGCCTCGCGCGGCCGTCCAGGAAGCCACCCAGCCGATAGTCGCCCGGCAGCCCGCGCGACTCGAGGGGGCTCCGCAGCGTGGCCTCGAGGTGCCCCGTCAGACTGTCGACTCCGTCGAAAATCGTGTCGAGGCCGGAGCTGCGTGGGGAATTATCAGCGTCCGACACGCCGAGAGCGATGCCGAGCCAGCGCGTCGGCGTCACCATCAACGTCGCCGCGAGACCGTTCGGCAGGGGCAGCACGGCGTTGTTGTCGAGGAACGCCGACAGGAACTGGCGGTCCTCGCTGTTCGCGTAGGCGTTTCGGTCGAAAGCGGTCTGCTGCTCGCTGAAGCCGGCGCGCAGCCGGATTCGCCCGGCGAGAAACGCCTGCTGGAGCCAGAGCTCGTCGACGTAGATCGGCGAGTCGAAGTCGGCGTCGTCGATGGGATCCGAGAGCGCTCCGACGTCGGCGTTGAGGCCGCGGTCGTACTGCCCCTTCGCGTGGAACAGCAGGCTGCCGCCGGGCCAGCCCAGCAGCTCCTCGGCGTCGACCCGGGCAAAGAGGTCGTAGCTGCCGCTGTGCCCGAACACCCGGGACGGATTCGCGCCGCCACCCGAAGGCTTGACGGACAGGTACTGGTTGTAGAAGAGCCGCAGGTCGACGCCGACGAGTTCGAGCGCGCTGCGCGCTCCACCCGGGTCGCCGAGCAGCTCGTCGCCCCGGGCCAGATGGTCGGCGAGCGACCGGCCCGCTGGGGTGGTCTCGGCCCACACGGTGCCGCAGCAAAGTGTTGCGGCGACGAAGGCGACACACCGCCCCGGACCCACTCGAACCCTCCTGATACTGTACCCAATTGCCCCGAAAGCCCTTACCGGCCCTTGCGCCGGGGTGGTCCTGGACGCATTCATTCTCTGCGAGGTGTCCCGAGGATTGGGCCCGCGGATCCTTGAGGACGCGGGTCCGCATCATAGTGGCGGAGAATTCGCGGCTCGGCGGCCGCCGCGGGCCGGCCCAATCCTCGAAACACCCACGATTGTCTGTAGCGGATGTTCGACCCCAGGAGGTCACATGGAAGACGCCTTCCGGTTCGCCGACGAGTTGGGTCCGGCAAAGATCATCCACGTCCACGAGCCCGGCATCGACCTGCGCGGCACGCTGGTCGTAGACAACGTGGCGCGCGGGCCGGCGATCGGCGGGCTGCGCATGGCGCCGGACGTCAGCACCGACGAGTGTTTTCGGCTCGCGCGCGCGATGACGCTCAAGAACGCCGCGGCCGGTCTGCCCCACGGCGGGGGCAAGTCGGTCGTCTACGGCGAACCGACGATGCCGATCGATCAGAAGGAAGCCCTCGTCCGGGCCTTCGCGCACGCGCTGCGTGGCGAGCGCGACTACGTGTTCGGTCCCGACATGGGGACAGACGAGATTTGCATGGCGTGGGTGCGCGAGGAGGCGGGGCGGGCCGTCGGGCTGCCGAGCGTGATCGGCGGCATTCCGCTCGACGAACTCGGAGCGACGGGCTTCGGGCTGCGGCATGCCACCGAGGTGGCCGCCCGGCACGTCGGGCTCGAGCTCGACGGGGCGAAGGTGGTCATACAGGGCTTCGGCGCCGTCGGCACCCATGCGGCCCGCTTCCTTTCCGAGCTCGGCTGCCTGATCGTGGCGGTGAGCGACTCGCGCGGCGCCATCCGCAACGACAAGGGGCTTCGCGTCTACGAGCTGATCGCCCACAAGCGCGACGGGCGCGGGGTGGGCGACTTCGCGGGCGGCGAGCCGGTCGATCCCGAGGATCTCGTCGCCGTCGACTGCGAGATCTGGATTCCCGCCGCTCGTCCGGACGTCATCCACGACGGCAACGTCGACCGGCTGAAGGCGCGCCTCGTGGTTCCGGGTGCCAACATCCCGATCACGGCCACCGCCGAGCGCACGCTCCACGAGCGCAACGTCGTCTACGTGCCCGACTTCATCGCCAACGCCGGCGGCGTGATCTGCGCCGCGATGGAGTACCGGGGCGCCACCCGCTCGGCGGCCTTCGACGCGATCGCCGAGCGGGTCCGCGAGAACACCGCCACCGTGCTCGAGCGTTCGCGCGACGAGAAGGTGCTGCCCAGGCAGGCTGCGCAAGATCTCGCCGGCGAGCGCGTGCGCGGCGCGATGGCGCTGCGGCGCTTCTCGATCTTCTGATCACCGATCACTCGGAGAACCGACATGTACCGCGTGCGCTTCCACGGCCGGGGCGGCCAGGGGATGAAGACCGCGGGCCGCATCCTCGGCTCGGCGTTCTTCGCGAGCGGATTCGAGGTCCAGGACGCGCCGCGCTACGGCGCCGAGCGCCGGGGCGCACCGATGTCGGCGGGCGTGCGCGCAGCGCGCAAGCCGATCCACGAACGGGGCGTCATCACGCATCCGGTCCTCGTCGTCGTCGCCGACGACACACTGGTGGCGATTCCCGCGGCGGGCGTGACCGCGGGTGTGGACGAAAGCACCGTCGTGCTGATCGCGAGCGACGAGCCCGCCGCCACCTGGCGTACGCGGCTGCCGCGGGCGCGCGAGGTGCTGCGGCTCGAGACCGGGCCCGACGAAGGCTCGGGGGCGGGGCCGATCGGCGTCGCCTGCGCGGCGGCCGCAGCACGCCTCAGCGGCGTGATCGGCAAGGATGCCCTGGACGACGCCTTGAATACCGAACTGACACCGCTCGGCCGCGAGGCCGTCCTCTCAGGCCGTCGAGGCGCCGCCGCCGCCTGGGACGCCTTCGCCGGTCGGTCGGGTCTCGTCACCGAGGGTCCGGACGCCCCGGTCGACGTCGCCGAGCGGCCCGAGTGGATCGAGCTTCCGTTCGACCCGGCGCACGTCTCGGCGCCCGACATCCGCGCCGGCGCCACCAGCGTCGAGGTCCGCACGGGCCTCTGGCGCACGCTTCGCCCGGTCGTCGACGGGTCGCGCTGCCACCACTGCACCTGGATCTGCGCGCCGCTCTGCCCGGACGGCGCGATCGACGTGACGGCCGGCGCTCCGCCCACCATCGACCTCGATCACTGCAAGGGCTGCATGGTCTGCGTAGCGGTCTGCCCCTCCCACGCCATCGAAGCCGTCCCCGAGCGCGACGCCGCGGCAACCAAGGCGAGCCCATGACGCGCACCCTGCTCACGGGCAACGGCGCGGCGGCCTGGGGCGCAAGGCTGGCACGCAGCGACTACGTGCCGGCCTTCCCGATCACGCCCCAGACCGAGATCATCGAGACGCTCGCGGACTGGATCGACGCCGGCAGTCTCGACGCACGGCTCGTCACCTTCGAGTCCGAGCACTCCATGTTGACCGCGGCCGGCGCCGCGGCGGCCACGGGCGTTCGCACCTTCACGGCCACCTCGAGCCAGGGCCTCCTCTACGCGATGGAGATGCTCTACACGGTGGCCGGCTGGCGGGCGCCGTTCGTGCTGGCGAACGTCTCGCGGGCCGTGTCGGCCCCCATCAGCCTCGAGCCCGATCACAACGACGTGCTCGCCGCACGGGACAGCGGCTTCCTGCAGCTGCACGCAGCGAGCGCCCAGGAGGTGCTCGACTTCGTGCTGCTCGCCAGCCGGATCGGCGAGGACGAACGCGTGCGCCTGCCCGTCCTCGTCAACCTCGACGGCTTCCACCTCTCTTTCACCCGCGAGCCGGTGCAGATCCCCGAGCCGGCCGCCGTCGACTCGTTCCTGCCGGCCTTCGAGCCAGGCGGCCACGGCTTCCGGGCCGGCCAACCCAGCAGCCAGGCCGTGGCGGTGCTCGGCGGCAGCGCGTACTCGTACTTCCGTTACGAGATGCACCTGGCCGCCCGAAACGGGCTGACCGTCTTCGACGACGCGGCCGCGGAGTTCGCCGGCGCGCTGGGGCGCGAGTACGCGCCGCTCGAACAGTACTGCTGCGACGACGCCGAGGTGGTCTTCGTGATGCTCGGCTCGTTCGCCTCGAAGGCCCGTGACGCCGTCGACCAGCTGCGAGCCGCCGGCCGGCCAGTCGGCCTGGTGCGGCCGCGCCTGCTCCGCCCCCTGCCCGACGAAGCGCTGCGCGGCGCGCTGGCCGGGCGCCGCGCGGTGGCGGTGATCGACCAGAACCTCTCGATGGGGCTTGGCGGCGTCCTGCACGCCGAGCTGGCCTCGACGCTCGCGGGCCTCGCGAACGCTCCGGTGCTGACCTCGTTCGTCGGCGCGCTCGGCGGGCGCGACATCCCCGCCGCCGAGTTCTTCGCGATCGCCGAGGCGGCGCTCGCGGCCGCCGACACGGGCATAGTGCCGCCCCCGCGACTGCTCTACACCGACGCCGAGCTGCGCGAGATGCGCCGACTGCAGCGTATCGCCACGGCCGAGCAGGGCGCCCCCCCAGCAGCGAGGACGCCATGACGCACCCCGACTTCGAACGCATCCAGGACCTGCCGTCCACGCACCTGCTCGGTACCGGCACCGCCATGTGCGCCGGCTGCGGCGGCCTGCAGGCAATCCATCAGGTCTACGACGTGCTCGGCGAGAACACCGTCTTCGTCAACGCGGCCGGCTGCATGACGCTGCTGTCCGTGTATCCGTTCACGCCGTTTCGGGGATCGTGGCTCTACACCGCGATGGCCTCGGCGCCCGCCGGCGCCCAGGGCGTGCGCGACGCGCTCGATCTGCTCGTCGCCACGGGGCGCATGGCACCCGAGGAGGACCTCGACGTCGTGGTGCTGACGGGAGACGGCTCCGCGTCGGGGATGGGGCTGTCGGCCACATCGGCGGCGATCGACCGCGGCCTCGACTTCCTCTACCTCTGCTACGACAACGAGGGCTACGCGAACACCGGCCAGCAGTCCTCGCCCGCCACGCCTCACGGCGCTCGCACGGCGACCGACCCGGCGGCGGCGGGCCACCCCGGCCACAAGAAGGACCTGTTCGCGCTGTGGGTCGCGAACCGGCCGGCCTGGGCGGCGACGGTGATCGGTGTCGAGCCGCTCGACCTCGCGCGCAAGATCGCGACCGCCAGGGACATTCGCGGCCCCAAGCTGGTGCTCGCGCTGGCCCCCTGCCCGACCGGCTGGGGGTTCGATCCGGCCGACATGGTCGAAGTCGGGCGAATGGCGGTACGCTGCGGCGTGTGGCCCTTGAAGGAGTACGTGGACGGGCGCATCGTGCACACGAAGCCTCCACGCCGGCGCGAGCCGGTCGAGCGCTATCTCGAGCTGCAGGGGCGCTTCCGCCACCTCTTCGAGCCCGAGCGCGACGAGGCGACGATCGCCGAGATCCAGCAGCACGTGGACGACTACTGGGACGCCGTAGACTGATCGGCGGCGTGCCGCCCCTGCCACGATCTCGGTGCGGCCAGCGACGAGCGAGAAAGGATGGAAGATGAGAGACCAGACGAGCACCCGGGAGTTCCTGCGCGGCGAAGTCGAGGCGCTCGATGCCTTCGAGTTCCTCGTGGTCGGCCCCCCCGAGCACCCACTCAGCCGCATCGAGATCGCGCGCGAGGAAGACCGCTCGCTGCGCGTCGTGGTGCCGGGACGACCGCCCATCCTGCCCGAGCTCGAGGTGTCGGTGCGCAGCGCCCTGCGCGAGAGGGGCTTCGCGAGCCTGGATCCCGCCGATCGCACGCTGGCGTGGACGGCGCCCGCCGCCGACGCGAACGCGGCGATCGGGCTGGCGGAGCGCGTTCTGCACGAGGTCTTCGACGAGAAGCCGGGCGGCCCGCTCGACATCGTCCACGGCAGCCGCCTGGCCCAGCACCAGGCCAGGCTCAAGCTCGACGACCTGCGCCGACGCGTCGAGTCCGTGCTGGTCGAAGTGATGGGCAAGGTGCCCGAGCAGGACGTCGACGAGGACTACTTGCTGCCGATCGGCGACGTGCAGGTCGTCGTTGCACCGCGGGCCGTTCCCGGCGGCCCGGCGCTGGTGCGCGTCTTCGCCGTCACCAACGTCGGCGTGAACGTCACGCCCGAGCTCGGCCTGTTCCTCGCGAGGCTGAACTTCGGCCTGATGTTCGGCCGCTTCGCGCTCGACACCGAGCACCGCTCGATCTGGTTCGACGAGACCCTGCTCGGGGACGAACTCAACGAGGAGGCGCTGCGCTTCGCCATCAAGGTGGTGTCGACCACCGCCGACGACTGGGACGACCGGCTCAAGCAGATGTTCGGCGGCCTCAGCCACCAGGAGGTCTCGAGGGGCCGGGTCGGCCCCGAGTCGCCCCCCGTCAAGCCCGGCGAGACTCAGGGTGGAGACGGCATCGGCCTGTACCTGTGACCGACCGGGCGCCGCAACGAGCCCGCACACGAGCACCGAAAGAGGAGAATCCGGCTTGCCCCGAGAAGCAAACCTTGGCCTCGACTTCGTCGAGTCGCCGCGCAGCGGACGCCCCGTCGCGCGCGTCAGCGTGCGATACGCGATGGGCTACACCCACGACGGCGACCCCACCCTGACTCCGGACTGCGAGCGCATCGAGGATCTCGAGCGGGCCGTGTCGCTGCTCGTGGACGACCTCGAGCTGGCCGTCCGTGACGCGTCCGAACGACTGAACGAGACGGCCACCCGGCCGGCCACCGGCGATCCGGCCGAGGCGGCCGCGATCTCGCTGCCGCGCCCGCGCCTCGAGTCGGACCTTCGGGTGCGCGACGTGATGACGCGCGAGGTCCGCACCATCCACCGCAACGACCGGCTCTCGGTGGGCGACGAGCTGATGCGCGTCGGGCGCTTCCGGCACGTGGTCGTGGTGGACGACGAGGGCGAGGTCGAGGGCGTGCTCAGCCAGCGCGACATGATGCTGAACGCGCTGTCCTGGCACCTGGGCCAGGGGCGTCACCTCCACGAGCGGATGCTCGGGTCGGCGCTCGCCAAGGACCTGATGCAGGCGAACATCGTGACGATCGCGCCCGACGATGCGATCGGCGAGGCCGCCCGGCGCATGGCGGACCACAAGATCGGCTGCCTGCCGGTGGTGGACGAGTCGGGCCTCGTGGGCATCGTGACCGAGAGCGACTTCCTGAGGCTCCTCGACCCGACGGCCGGCTGACCCGGCGGCAATGGAGCGGAGTAGATCAACGTGTACGAGTTCCTCGACTACCAGACCCACGACGTCATGACCGCAGGCCCGACGACGGTCGGCCCGCAGACCACGCTCGCCGAGGCCGAGGCGATCTTCGAACGTCACGACTGGAACGGGCTGCCCGTCGTCGACGAAGCCGGCGATTTGGTGGGGTTCGTGACGAAGCTCGACCTGCTGCGCGCCTTCGAGTTCGACGACGAGCACGTCTTTCCGCCCTACGACGAGATCATGAAGACGCCGATCGCAAAAGTGATGCACCGCGAGGTGCATACCGTGACGCCGCGGACGCCGCTGACCCGGGTGCTCACGCGGCTGCTCAAGACCGGCTTCAAGAGCCTGCCGGTGCTCGACCCGGACGATCGGCTCGTCGGTATCGTGGCCCGCGAGGACGTCATGCGCGGGCTGCGCGCGGCGGTTTCGGGCAGGCCGGCGCCGGCGGGCGACGGCGGGGCCTGAACGGTCGCAGCGCCCGCTACTGCTCGCCGAACTCGGGCAGCACGCGGTTCGGATCCGGCTGACCGGGCTGCCGGGCCGCCCGGTCGATGTCGGCGAGCCAGCTCGTCTCGACCCCCTCGAGCACCTGCCAGCCGCGATCTTCGAGCCGCTCGTGCACGAGCGGCGACAGCCACCCCGAGACCAGCAAGCGCTTGCTCGAGACGTCGGCGGGCGCGCTCTCCTCGATGGCCTCGACGAACAAGCCCATCGGCTCGGTCCACATCGCCCAATCGAGATAGAGCGGTACCACCAGCCCCCCGTCGCTGGTGCGCGCCATCACCAGACCGTGCGCCGACGACACCTCGGCGACCTCCGCCTCCTGCTCGGCGTAGATGGCGAGCATGATCGCCAGGCGCGTGAACAGGTAGGTCTCCTGCGGCTCGTCGGCCTGCACGGCTGCCTCGATGAAGCGGTCGCGGCCGCGCGCGCCGTCGAGGAGCGAGAGGGACTCGGTGATGACGAGCAGCCGGGTAGGGGGATACCAGGGGTGGGCGACGAAGCGCTCG
This sequence comes from uncultured Spirochaetaceae bacterium, assembly GCA_964515335.1. Classification (GTDB taxonomy): domain Bacteria; phylum Myxococcota_A; class UBA9160; order UBA9160; family UBA4427; genus TMED88. The sequence goes on along the minus strand of CAZETS010000056.1, from coordinate 5,861 downwards.
GCGAGCTCCTCGTCGACCTCCATGGCCTCGAGCCGGCGGCGCACGTCGAGCCGGATCTCCTCGGGCGAGCGGTCGCGCAGCTCGCGCCGCATCTGGTCGGTGGTGCCGCTGGCGGTCAGCGCGTAGCCGGCCGGCCCGCTGACGGCCATCAGCGGCACCCGCACCGTGAGCCCACCACTCAGAGAGAGCCAGGCATAGCGATCGAGCCGCTGCTGCAGCAGCGCGTTCTCGCTGTAGACGTCCACGCCGAGCCGGTACGCCCACTCGCGCTTGGCGTCCGAGAAGCCGATCAGCTCCTCGGTGTAGTGATCCTCCTGAAAGGTGCGATCCCGCTCGGCCAGGGCCACCAGCCGGCGCGCGTACGACCACATGCCCGACGGCACGTCCTTCGCGCTCTTCACCGGATGGAAGATCCACTGCGCGGCGCCCTCCACCGGCCCCCGGGCCGCGTTGGCGGTCGACAGCAGATAGACCTTGTTGGCCGAAACGTTCTCGGCGTCGAGCGAGGAGATCACCTCGACCTCGTGGATGCGCTTGCGCAGCAGTCCGGTGGTCTCGATCTCGAACGAGCCGAACTCGGTGACGAGCAGGTAACGATTCGTGAAGCCGTCGTTCCAGACGCCGGCCACGACGTGGTGCGGCCCCGAGACGAGCTCCGGCGGCAGGAAGCCCTCGGGATCGACGTCGATGGTGGCCTCGAAGCCGCTCGCGTCGACGGGATTCGTCTCGAGCCGGTCGTAGAGGGTGGGCGCCCCGGCGGCCGGCGGCGGGCGCGTCGGCGCACACCCGGAGAGGACGACCGGAATCGCGGTCAGCAAAAAGACGAGCGCTGCGACTCCAACCACCTGCGGCGTGCGAATCAGACCTGGCACGGCGCGCGCCTCCACGGTGTCGCCTCGACGAGCGGGTCCATGCGGCGCCCCCCACCGCTCACCCGCCCTGTGCCGAATACCACGCGGGGCGGAGAAACGCCAACGCGATGCGGCCAGCAGCGGTGACCGGGACAGCACCGCCGAACGGCCCCATGCGCGCGGGGGCGAAGGCGCCCATACTCGCCGTCGTCGGTGCGCGGAAGGCGGGGCGAGACGCTCCCCTGGCGCGTTGCGACGAACGCAGCGGCGCGCCCCTGCGCGCGATCCCCGAACGGCACCAGGAGCTCGCATGCCCATCTACCCCCGTCCCGACCAGATCAAGGCCCTGCTCGAATCCGACTTCGAGGGCCCCGTTGCCATGCTGAACCTGCTCGAATTCAAGGAGCGGGCCGAGTACGAGGACGGCCGCGAGACGGACCTCAGTGGCCGCGAGGCCTACGCGCTCTACGGCCGACAGATGGCGCCGTTCGTCGCGTCGAAGGGCGGACGGCTGCTGCACTCGTCGGTGCCGCGACGCCTGGTGATCGGTGACGGTGAGCTCGAGTGGGATGCGGTCGCCATCATGGAGTACCCCTCCAAGGAGGCCTTCGTGGCGATCGCCAGCGCGCCCGAGGTGGCCGGGTTCTCCGTGCACCGCGCGGCGGGGCTGGCCCGCCAGCTGCTCGTCGCCTGCTCGGAGGGAGATGACCTGGGGCTCGATTCCGGCCTCGAATCGCGCTAGCGCACCCGCTCTAGCGATAGGCGCGGTTCAGCTCGACGAGCGAGTCGACGCCGGGGAAGAACACCGTCACCTCGCCGCCGACCTGCCACGTCATGCGCGAGAGAGACGAGAACGGCGCCGCCAGGTCCTTGGCCTCCGCGCGCCCGACGGCGCCCACCGCCGACACCGTCGCGTAGCTGCGCGCCCGACCGCTCGGCACGAGCAGCTCGAGCGCGAAGGTGCCCTCGAGCACGTCGGACTGCTGCGAGGCGAGCAGCCGCTGGTAGCGCACGCCGCCCTCGAAAGCCGCCAGGCGGTTGACGTACCAGATCGAAGAGCCGCGAACCTCGTAGGCCCATTGGCTCGTGGTGCCGGTGTCACCGCGAAGCGACTGGAAGTCGTAGGTGAACGAGGCGTTCCAGTCGACGGTGCTGCCGTCGAGATCGGGCATGTAGAGCGAGGCGAACACCGGGAGCCGGTGCGTCTGCGTCGACTGCACGGAGGACGGCGTGCGCGGCGACGACCACCCATAGCCGTAGCCCACGCCGATCTGGCCACGGGCCGGGTCGCGCCAGAAGACCTCGCCCTGCCCGATGACACCGCCGGACTCGCTGCCGAACCCGTTCTGCGTGGTGCGGCTCGAGCCGCCCTGCACCCGGACGCGCGCACCGAGACCGAAGGCGATCGGCACGGTCGCGTGGCCACCCACCTGCCACGACCGCACGGTCTGCTCGAAGATCGTGAGCTGCTGGCCCGACAGCGAGGCCGTGGCCTGGTCGGTGGTGCGATACAGGTAGCCGCCATCCAGCTGGGCGAAGTACGGCGGCGTCTCGAGCGGGATCACCTCGTCGCGCGCCAGCGCATCGCCGCTCGCCGCCAACAGAAGCGCGGCAATCGTGCACGTCAGGCGGAGCATCATCCCTCGAAGCCTCGGCTGGGCGGGGGAGTTGCACACGGCGCCCTCCCCCCTGGCGGCGCGGGCCAACCCTAGCACCACGCCCCCCAACCATCGGACGTTCGTGGTCCTGGCCCAAGCCCCGGGACGTCGCCGGGGGGATCCTCCCCCGTCCATCTCTTCGGGCTCGAAGCGCTCCACCGGTCGGTGCGGGCGGCGCAAGCCACGGCGGCCGAAGGAGATGCGCCGATGGCCTGCACGGCGCTGGTACCATGGCCCCGTGGCGGCGGGAGCAGAGGGACGGCGGGGCGGCGAGCCGGAGCGAGTGCTGTTCGCCGTCGCGATCTTCGCGTCGGCTTTTCTCGTCTTCCTCGTCCAGCCGATGGTGGGCAAGCGCATCCTGCCCTGGTTCGGCGGGGCGCCTTCGGTCTGGTCGCTCTGCCTGGCCTTCTACCAGACCACCCTCTTCTGCGGCTACGCGTACGCCCACCTGCTGATCCGCTACGCGACGCCGCTCGCGCAGCTCGCGGTTCACGCCGGGCTCGTGCTGGCCGCGCTCGCGGTGCTGCCCGTGCTGCCGGGTGAAGTCTGGCGACCGGCCGGCGTGGAGCGGCCCGCCGCGGACATCCTCGAGATGCTCGTCGCCACCGTCGCCCTGCCCTTTCTCGTGCTCGCCGCCACGGGCCCGCTCGTGCAGGCGTGGTTCGCGATCCGGCAGCCGGATCGCTCGCCCTATCCGCTGTACGCGGTGTCCAACGCCGGTTCGCTGATCGCGCTCGTCGCCTACCCGTTCGTCCTGGAGCCGCGCTTTGCCCTGACGCCCACCGGCGACGCGTGGTCGCTCGGCTTCGCGCTGACCGCCGCCGCCGTCGTCGGCTGCGCGGCCCTGGCCTGGCGGGCGACGCGAGGCCGCGCCGCCCCGGATCGAAGCGCCGCTCCCGGCCCCCGCTCACCCGAACCGGTCGGCCCGCTTCGCGCCGCCAGCTGGCTGCTCTTCGCGGGCTGCGCGGTGGTAGTGCTGATGGGCGTGACCAATCGCGTCTGCCTGGACGTGGCAAGCGTTCCTTTCTTGTGGGTGCTGCCGCTCGGCGCCTACCTGCTCTCGTTCATCGTGTGCTTCTCGAGCGACCGCGCCTACCGGCGCGCCCCGTATGTCGCCCTCGCCGTCGCCGCCTGGGTGCTCACCGAAGGCCGCTCGCTCTGGCGCGAGGCCGCCGGCGTCGAGCAGGGCGCCTTCGTGCTCTCGTTCGCCGTGCAGGTGCCCGCGTACTGCGTGCTGCTCTTCTCGACCTGCATGGTGCTGCACGGCGAACTCTACCGGATGCGCCCGGCGCCCTCGAAGCTGACCGCCTACTACCTGTTCGTTTCGGCGGGCGGCGCGCTCGGCGGGCTCTTCGTCGGACTGCTCGCCCCGCTCGTCTTCGACGACTACCTCGAGCTGCCGCTCGGACTCGCGACTGCGCTCGTGCTACTGCTCGCGGCGTGCGCTAACGATCCCTCGAGCACGCTGCACCGCGGCGCGCCGCGCTGGCGCTGGGCCGTGGTCGCGCCCGTCACCGCGGGCGTGCTGCTGTATGCCGGCGTGACGGCGGCGCGCAGCAAGCCCGAACGCATCCACCAGGAGCGGAGCTTCTTCGGCGTCGTCCGCGTCGACGAGCTGCGCGAGGGCGAGGCAGCGGAGCGCGTGCTGATCAGCGGCTCGACGGTGCACGGCGTGCAGCTCATCGGGGAGGGAGCCGGCCGGGCGCCCACCTCCTACTACGGCCACGCCACGGCGATCGGCATGCTGCTCGCCCCGCGCGCGCACGAGCGGCCGCTGCGTGTCGGGGTGATCGGCCTCGGCGTGGGGACCCTGGCCGCCTACGGCCGGCCCGGCGAAGTCTTCCGCTTCTACGAGATCGACCCGGCCATCGTCGACATCGCGCGCGACAGCGGCCACTTCTCGTTCCTCGACGAAAGCCCCGCCACGGTGGACGTCGTCGTCGGCGACGGGCGGCTCCTGCTCGCCGACGAGCAGAGCCGCGGCGTCGAGCAGTCGTTCGACTGGCTCGTCCTCGACGCCTTCAGCAGCGACGCGATCCCCGTTCACCTGCTCACCCGCGAGGCCTTCGCGGTCTACCGCCGGGCGCTCGCGCCCGACGGCGTGCTGGCCGCCCACGTCTCGAACCGCCACTTCGACCTGATGCCGCAGGTGGCCCGGCAGGGCTTCGAGACGGGCCTGCACAGCCTGCTGGTCGGCTCGAGCGCGCTCGGCGCCTACCGCAGTCAGCAGAGTGTCTGGATCCTGATGGCGCCCGGCGCCGAGCACGTCGACCGCCTCGTCGACCAACTGCGGCGCCGACTCGTCGCGATGGGCCTGCCGCGGCGGCACCTCGAGCTGATCGAGAACCTGCCTGACGAGGTCGCCGACGTTCCGCTCTGGACCGACGACTACAGCGACCTGCTCGGAACGCTGCGCGCCAAGTAATCCGCAGCGATCCACTGCTACCGTGCCGCGATGGCCGAGTACGTGTACGAGCGGGACGGCGAGATCTTCGCCCCCACCCCCTTTGCGGGCAGCCCGTGGTCGGAAGGACTGCAGCACGGCGGTCCGGTGAACGCGCTGTTCGCGCTGGCCGCCGAGGAGGCGGCGAGCGAGTCGGGGCTGCGCGTGGTGCGGCTGACGGTCGACCTGATGCGCCCGGTCCCGCGCGCCCCCCTCGCGCTTTCGTGGCGTTTCGTGCGCCGGGGCCGTCGGCTCGCGAACGTCGAGGCGACGCTCTCGAAGCCCGGCGCGAACGAGGCGGTCAGCCGCGCCACCGCCGTGCTGCTGCGGCCGAGCGAGACACTGCCGCGGTCGTGGCAGCAGGCGCCGCCGCCGCCTCCCGACTGGAGCCGGCTCGAGCCCGTCGAGTTCATGCCGAAGGCCTACCGCGATGCGGTGCCACCGGGCTTCCACCTGAGCTTTTCGGTGCGGATGGGCGCGGACGAGCACGGCCCGGCGGCCTGGATCACCACCCCCCTCGATCTGCTGCCCAACACACCGATGTCGCCCTACCAACGTTGCGCCGCGGTGGCCGACCTGACCTTCGGGCTGTCGGGACGCTCGCTGTTGCGCGAGCGGATCGTCGACGTCGATACCTGGCGGGCGCCGATGATCAACACGGACACGACGATCTACTGGGAACGGCCGCCGGTCGGCGAGTGGTTCGGCTTCCGCAACGCACTGCTGACCGACCACGAGGGCATCGGGCTCGCCGAGGTCGATCTCTCCGACGCCGAGGGTCGCCTCGGCCGATCGCTGCAGGCCATGCTGTCGAACGGCCCCCCCGGCGAGACGCCCGACCTGTCCTCATAGGCTCAGAGGTGGCTCGAAGATTGGGCCCAAGACCACTCGAAGTTGTCGATTCGCGGT
>CAZETS010000055.1:0-35517 GCA_964515335.1 uncultured Spirochaetaceae bacterium | reverse complement strand
CTCGATGCAGGACGCCTCGTGCTCGACGAGGCCCGTGACGTCGACGATCGGCGGCTGCTCGCTCATCGGGGCGCAAAGTACCACGGCCGCGGCCCGCGCCTCTGGGAGACGTTCGGGAGGGCGCGCTACTGGGCGATCAGCAGCCTGAGCCGGTTCCCCGTCCGCTCGGCGAAGTCGGCCAGGTCGGCGGTCCACACGATCAGGCGGTACCAGAAGTAGGTCGCGACGCCGAGCTCGTTCTCGATGGAGAACAGCACCTTGAGGGCCGCGCGGGCCTGCTCGTCGGTCTCGCTCTCGACGCGCCCGAGCTCGCCGAGCATCTCCCCGACCCGCCCCACCTCGCGATCGCCGAAGCCGGTCTCGACCAGCTCGTCGAGTTCGTCGATGATGCGCTTGGCCTGCTCGCAGGCGGTGATCACGGAGCGGACCAGGGCCTGCAGCGGATCGGTCAACGCCGGCGGCACCTGCATTCCGCGCAGGTCGGCGAGCTCGGCGATGTCCTGGGCCGTGTCCGCCATCGAGTCCTGGCAGTCGAGGATCTCGAGCATGTCGCGCCGCTCCATCGCCATCATGAAGCGCCGGGGCATGTGGCTGCGGATGTCGTGCTTGATGGTGTCTGCCTCGTGCTCGAGCCGATCGATCTCGGCACGATGCTCCGCGATGGCGGCCAGGTCACCGGCCACCATCGCGTCCACGAGGGGCTGCACGACGCGCACACAGGCCACCGCGGCGCTCATGTGCTCCTGCATGGGGCGCACCGGCGAACGGCCGAACAGATTGCCGATCAGGGACAAAGAGACGCTCCTAGGGACCAAGCAGGCCCTTGAAGAAGTAGAAGAAGAATACCGACATCACGGCGGCGATGGGCACCGTCAGGACCCACGAGACCAGGATCCGGCCGACGACGCCGAGATCGAGCGCGCCGATGCCCCGCGCGAGCCCGACGCCGAGCACCGAGCCCACCAGGATGTGCGTGGTCGAGACCGGAATGCCGAGCCGCGAGGCCAGCACGATGGTGGTCGCGGCAGCCAGCTCGGCCGCGAAGCCGCGGCTCGGCGTGAGCTCGGTGATCTTCTTGCCGACGGTCTCCATCACGCGGTAGCCCCAGGTCGCCAGCCCGACCACGATGCCGACGCCGCCGACGGCGAGCATCCACGGCGAGACGGCCGCCTTGCTCTCGATCGGCAGCCCCTGCCCCACCTGCACCACGGCGGCCAGCGGCCCGATCGAGTTGGCCACGTCGTTCGAGCCGTGCGCGAAGGCGACCGCACATGCGGTCAGCACTTGCAGGACGACGAACACTTGCTCGACGTGCGAGAAGCGTCGTCCCTCTTCGCCATCCGGTGCCCTGCGGTCGGCCCAGACCAGCAGGAAGTGCCCGAACACCGCGCCGACCAGGCCCAGTGCGGCGGCGCCCATCAAGGCCTCGCCCAGCCCGAGGTCGAGTTTGAGGTTCTTGAGCCCCTTGAAGAGCGTGACCAGGCCGATGATGAAGAGCACGTAGAAGAAGAAGAAGGGGCCCACGCGGATCAGCTGGCGGCGCGGCTCGGCGTGATCCAGCACGAGCCGCCGCGTGATCAGGAAGATCACGAAGGCGAGGGCGCCGCCGATCACCGGCGACGTCAGCCAGGAGAGCACGATCTGTCCGACCTTGCCCCACGCGACGGCCTCCATGCCGAGTCCGACCGCGCCGAAGCCCACGATCGCGCCGACGATGGAGTGCGTGGTCGAGACGGGCAGGCCGAATCGGGTCGCCACGAGCAGCAGCGTCGCGGCGCTCGCCAGCGCGCCGAGCATCCCGTACAGCAGCAGCTCGGGCTGGTCGGCGACGAGGGTCATGTCGAGCATGCCCTTGCGCACCGTGTTGGTGACGTGGCTGCCCGCCAGGTACGCGCCCAGGAACTCGAGCAGCGCCGCGACGATGATCGCGCGCCGGATCGTCAGGGCGCCCGACCCGACACTGGTCCCCATCGCGTTGGCGACGTCGTTGGCCCCGATCGCCCAGGCCATGTAGAGCGCGAGCACCGCCCCGATGAGGACGGCGGGCGGCAGGTCGGTGAGGATCTCCAGCTGCAGGTCTCCCGTGTGACGAATGCGTGGGGATTGTGACGGATCCTCGGAGAAATCGGTCGTCGATGTTCAGTCGAGATCAGAACGGCGTTAGTTTGAGGGGGGGGGAGGGGGCGGAGCACTCGCCCGCGCGGAGGCGCGCGGACTCGACCTCCACGCCGGCTCCAGTGCGGTCATGTGCGTCGAGCAGGGGTTCGGCTATCACTCGATCAATGAGCGGATCCACCCGCTGACAGGCCAGCGCCCAGCGAGCCACACGGCCCGCGGCGCGCCGGTGGGGAGGGGCCCGGGATGCTCCGACAGCTCGATCGCGACTTGTGGGTCGCCGAGCAGCCGCTTCGCTTCGTCGGTCTGGAGATCGGCGCGCGCATGACGGTGGTGCGCCTGCCCGATGGGCGGCTCGTCGTCCACTCGCCGATCGGCTACACGGACGAGCTCGGCCGCGAGGTCGCCGGGCTGGGCACGGCGCGCTGGATCGTCGCGCCGAACCGGCTGCACCACCTCTTCGTCACGGCCTGGCACGACGCCTCGCCGGGCTCGCTCGTGCTCGTGGCGCCGGGCCTGGGAGAGAAGCGCCCCGATCTCGCGGGCGCGGACACGTTGGCCGCGGGCGCGCCCGGGGAGTGGGGCGATGCGATCGACGTGCTGCCCATCGAGGGCTTTCCGTTCGCGAACGAGTGCGTGTTCTTCCACCGCCCGAGCGCCACGCTGATCGCCTCCGACCTGGCCTTCAACCTGGGCGACGACTGCCCGGCGTTGACGCGCCTCGTGATGCGCTTCAGCGGCCGCCTCGGGGAGCTGGCGCCGACCCTGATCGAGCGGGCGCTGATCCGCGACCGCGCGGCGTTTCGTGGGTCGCTCGAGCGGGTGCTCGAGTGGCCGTTCGAGCGGGTGATCGTCGCCCATGGAGACGTCGTGGAGACGGGCGGCCGCGAGGCGCTCGCGAAGGGTTACGACTGGCTGCTCGGCGCTACTCGCTGATCGCCTCGAGCTCGCGCTGTGTCGTCTCGGGGAAGAAGAGCAGCACGAACGCGCCGAGCAGCACCGCAAAGCCGAGCGCGGTGGTGAGCGGCGCGAAGTCGCCCTCGTCGAGACTTCCGAAGTAGAGCAGGAAGAGCCCGGCGGCCGCGCCGAGCGCATCGAGGATCGTGTAGAGGCCCGCCGCCGAGGCGCGCTGTGCGGTGGGAAACAGCTCGGTGGCCAGCGCGCGGAGTATCACGCGCCCGCCCTGCGAGCCGAAGAGAAAGCCCACCCACGCGATCGGCAACGTCCAGCCCGGCCCGTTGTAGAAGAGGGCCACCCAGAACGGAAACGAGCCGAGCAGCGTAAAGCCCACGATGCGCCGCCCGAAGCGGTCGGCCAGCCGGCCGCCCACGATGTTGCCCACTATGCCGAGGCCGCCGCCGATGAACACCATGGCGGCGTACTGCCCGGGCGACCAGCCGTGCACGGTCTGCGTGAAGTAGCCCGTGAACTGGAAGGCCGAGACCAGTCCGACCGACGGCAGGAAGCCCGCCATCGCTATGCCGAACGTCCGCGCGGGGTAGTGGCGGGCGAGGGCCGCCAGCGGACCCATCGAGAAGCCCGCCGCCTCGCCGGCGGTCTGCCCCGCCCGATGGGCCTCGAAGCGATCGGTCTCGGGCACCCGGCGCCGGAAGAAGGGCAGCAGCAGCAGCGGCACCACGCCCATCCAGTAGAGGCTGCGCCAGCCGTAGGGCAGGCGGTCGATCTGCGAGAAGAAGCCCATCGCGATGCCGTGGCCGGTGGCGCCGAGCGCGCCGAGGGTGCCGATCCCCCAGCCACGGTGCTGGGCCGGAAACTCCTCCGCGATCATCACGAAGGCGATCGCCGAGCCGGCCACGAAGAACGTGCGCGTGATCATCTGGCAGATCACGAACTGCAGCGCCGTCTGGGAGAAGCCGGTGGCGGCGGTCGCCAACGCCGTGCAGACGATCGAGAGCAGGAAGACGCGCCGCCGGCCGATGCGATCGGCGAACGGAATCAGCGCGAACGCAGGCAGGGCGCCGAGCCGGATGACGCCGAGATACAGGCCGAAGTCGGTCTCCGCCATGCCGAGCGTGGCGGCGATCTGCGGCAGCGCGGCCGTGAGCATGGCGAGGTCGTACTCCTCGAAGAGGAGTGCGAGGGCGATCGCACCGAGCAGGTCGAGGTGCGATCGCTCGACCGGCGGAATCGAGCCGAGGAAGTGGGGCAGCCACCAGGGGCGCCGGGGACGCTTCTGCGGCGCGTCGGGGGCAGGGGAGGAGGGCCCGCCGTTGCGCTCGCCCGGACTCGGGTCGGGTTCCACGGAGGCAGCGTAGCGCCGGGGCTCCACGCCGGCAGTGCAGGGCGCTCGATGCACGGTTGGCGGCTGCCGGAAGCCGCCGCACCGCGAGCGGCTTCGCTCTGCCATACTCCGCGCCGGCGGACCCGGCGGAGCTCGCCGCAGGCGAGCGTCCCGCCGTCCGAACGGGGGAACAGCGTGAAGCGCAGACTCGGACTGCTTTCATTCGTCGCCGCATCGACCGTGGCCTTGGCGGGCTGCTCGGGAACCGCACCGCAGACCGGCGGCGAGGCAGGGGGAGCCGAGGCCTCGGCCTCCGGCCTCGTCGACGGCGCCCGCATCGCCGCGGCCGACGCGACGCCGGGCGAGTGGCTGACGCACGGACGCACCTACGGCGAGCAGCGCTTCAGCCCGCTCGACCAGATCGACGCCGGCAACGTCGATCAGCTCGGCCTCGCCTGGTACGCGGATCTGCCGACCCGGCGCGGGATCGAGACGACGCCGCTGATGGCAGGCGGGCGCCTCTACGTGACGGCCTCGTGGGGCCACGTGCTCGCCTACGACGCCCGCACCGGCGCGCTGCTGTGGCACTTCGATCCGCAGGTCGACAAGGCCTACGCGGCGCACACCTGCTGTGACGTCGTCAATCGGGGCGTCGCGCTGTGGGGCGATCGCGTGTACGCGGCGAGCATCGACGGCCGGCTGCGGGCGCTCGACCGCGATACCGGCGCCGTGGTGTGGGAGGTCGACACCCGGCTGAACGACGTCGACTCGTACTCGATCACCGGCGCGCCGCGCGTCGTCAACGGCAAGGTGATCATCGGCAACGGCGGCGCCGAGATGTCGGTGCGCGGCTACGTGACGGCCTACGACGCCGGCAGCGGCCAGCAGGTCTGGCGCTTCTTCACCGTGCCCGGCAACCCCGCCGACGGTTTCGAGGACGAGACCCAGGAGTGGATCGCCACCACCTGGACCGGCGAGTGGTGGAAGAACGGCAAGGGCGGCGGCACGGCCTGGGACTCGTTCGCGTTCGATCCCGAGCTGAACCTGCTCTACATCGGCGTCGGCAACGCGGCGAGCTGGAACCGCAAGACCCGCAGCCCGGAAGGCGGAGACAACCTCTTCGTGTCGTCGATCGTCGCCGTCGACGCCGACACGGGCGCCTACCGCTGGCACTACCAGACGACGCCCGGCGACAACTGGGACTACACGGCCACCCAGCACATGATCCTTGCCGACATCGAGATCGGCGGCGCGAAGCGCGACGTGTTGATGCAGGCGCCGAAGAACGGCTTCTTCTACGTGCTCGACCGCAAGACGGGCGAGCTGCTGGCCGCCGACAAGTTCATGCCCGTCACCTGGGCGACCCACGTCGACCTCGAGACCGGCCGCCCGGTCGAGGCGCCCGGCGTACGCGACACCGAGGAGGATCAGCTGATCGTCCCCGGCCCGAGCGGCGCGCACAACTGGCATCCGATGTCCTACAGCCCGGACACGGGATACGTCTACATCCCGGCCAAGATCTCGAGCGGTGTCTACCGCGACGACTTCATGACCGAGCGCCGGGAGAAGATGATCTGGACCGTCAACTACGAGGTCCACAAGATGATCACGCTGCCCGACGAGATGCCGGTCGAGGACCGGGCCCCGACGGCGCGGGCGCTGGTCGGCGGTGTGCTGATGGCCTGGGACCCGGCCGCCCAGCGCGAGGTCTGGCAGGTCGACGTCGGCTTCTACTCGGGAAGCGGGCTGCTCTCGACCCACGGCAACCTCGTCTTCCAGGGCGACCTCGCGGGCAACTTCAACGCCTACGCGGCCGACACCGGCGAGCTCCTGTGGTCGTATCCCGTGCAGGGCGGGATCATGGGCTCGCCGATCACCTACGAGCTCGACGGCGAGCAGTACGTGGCCGTCGCCTCGGGTTGGGGGGGAGAGAGCAGCCTGCCCTTCGGCGCGGTCAGCGGTCCGCAGGGCATGGTGAACATCAGCCGCCTGCTCGTCTTCGCGCTGGGCGCCGGGGGCGTGCTGCCGGTGATCGAGACCGAGGAGCAGGCGCTGCCCGCCCACGGCCTGGCCGCAGCGTCGCCCGAGCGCGTCGAGCAGGGGCGCGACCTCTACAACGCCTACTGCTCGGTGTGTCATGGCGGCAACGCGATCAGCGGCGGCATCGTGCCCGACCTGCGCTACCGGCTCGACGAGCTCGCGCCGGCCTGGCCGTCGATCGTGCTCGAGGGCGCTTTCGCGGCCAACGGGATGCCGGCCTGGAACGAGTACATCACCCCGGACGAGCTCGAGGCCATCCAGGCCTACGTGGCCCACGAGGCGACGCTGGGCCACCGGCGGGGCGAGAAGCGGGTGGTGAGGAAGTAGGTTCGCGAACCGAGGGGTCCGCCCCTGCTGCTAGGAGCTCGATTGAAGACCGGTCTCACCCGAAGAAGGTTCATCGAAGGGACGGCGGCCGCCGCGGCGCTGCTCGGCGCCGCGCCCGCGGCACTCGCCCGTTCGGCCCTGCGCTTCGACGAGTATCGCCGTCACGATGCGGTCGGTCTGGCCGATCTCGTTCGCCGCGGCGAGGCCAGCCCGAGCGAGCTGCTCGAGATCGCGATCGCCCGGGCCGAGGCGGTGAACCCCGAGATCCACGCGATCACCGTCGAGCACTTCGACCTCGCGCGACGCGCCGCGAAGGGGAGATTGCCCGACGGACCGCTGCGCGGCGTGCCGTACCTGCTGAAGGATCTCGGCATCATGCTGCGCGGCACGGTCACCACCGAAGGGTCGCGCTTCTTCCGCGATGCGAGCCACGATCGCGACAGCACGCTCGTCGAGCGACTACGCGCCTCGGGCCTCGTGCTCTTCGGCAAGACCCACAGCCCCGAGTTCGGCAGCTCGCCGAGCAGCGAGTCGGCGTTGCACGGCGCCACGCGCAACCCCTGGGACCTCGCGCGCAGTGCGGGCGGCTCGTCGGGTGGCGCGGCGGCCGCGGTGGCCGCGGGCATCGTTCCGGCCGCGCATGCCACCGACGGCGGTGGCTCGATCCGTATCCCGGCTTCGTCGTGCGGCCTGTTCGGCATGAAGCCGACGCGCGGGCGGGTCCCGATGGGACCGGACGTCTACGAGGGGTGGGGAGGGCTCTCCTGCGCGCACGCAGTGAGCCGAAGCGTTCGTGACAGCGCCGTGCTGCTCGATGCCACGCAGGGGCCGGCGGTCGGTGACGCCTACGCGACGGCGCCCCGCGAGCGTCCGTACGCCGAAGAGGTCGCGCGGCCGCCCGGCAAGCTGCGCATCGCACTGATGACGACGCCGCTGCTGCCGATCCCGGTGGCGCCCGAGTGCACCGCCGCGGCGGAGGCCGCCGCGAAGCTCTGCGCGTCGCTCGGCCATCACGTCGAGCCCGCACGTCCGAGCCTCGACGCCGAGGCCCTCTGGGCCGACTTCGGCGCGACCACCTCCGTAGGTGTGGCCGTCAAGGTCAGCAGGCGAGAGGCCGAGTTGGGGCGGCCGGCCGGTCCGGACGACCTCGAGCGGATCAATGCGCGCAACGTCGCGAACGGCCGCGCGGTCTCCGCAGTCGACCACGCCCGGGCACGCACCACGTTGCACGCCGCCAGTCGCACGCTCGGCCGCTTCATGCAGGACCACGACGTGATCCTGAGCCCGACGATGGCGCTCGTGCCGCCGCCGATCGGAACACTCGACCTCTCGCAGCCCTACGAGGAATTCATCGGCCCGGCGGCGGCGGCCTCCGCGTTCACCGCGCTCTTCAACATGACGGGACAGCCGGCCGCCTCGGTCCCGCTCCACTGGACCGCGGAGGGCCTGCCGGTCGGCGTGATGATCGCGGGTCGCTTTGGCGACGAGGCGACGCTCTTCCGCCTGGCGAGCCAACTCGAGGTCGCGCAGCCCTGGTTCGATCGGGTGGCCCCGCTCTGATCGACGGCGGTCCGGCCCGGGCGCACGACTCGAGCCGCACGCGGCAAGTCGCCGCGCAAGCGTCGATCAGCTCGTGCGCGCGCGTCCGTCCGCCTTCGCCTTCTCCTGCGAGGTCCGGCGCGCCTCGCCGGCTCGCCGCAGCGCCTCGAGGCGCTCGGCATCGACGCGTCCGTAGCGGTCCTTCCAGCTGGCGTCGTCGCTCCAGCGAAACGGCGTCTGCACGGTGGTGCGCGGCAGCGTCGCGCTCTCGAGCAGGTCGAACGCGAAGCCGAGGGTGGCCTGCTGCATGGCGGCGTCGTACGGCTTGCCGCAGGGGTTGCCGAGCGGGAAGTCGTTGAAGAGGAAGCGCGCGACGCCGCACTCCTCGACTATGTCGCGCGCCGAGCCGATCACCACGGTGGGAATGCCGTTCGCCTCGAGGTGTCTCGCGACCAGACTCACGGTCTGGTGGCAGACGGGTCACAACGGCACCAGGAGCGCGACGTCAGCGGCATCCTCGCGACAGCGTGCGAGCACCTCGGGCGCGTCCTGCTCGATCGTCCGGCGCTGACTGTAGTCGGTGGGCACGCCATGGAAGCGCGGCGCCAGGGCGCCGATCCGCTTCTTCTCGGCGGCGGCGCGCAGGTGCGTGAGCGGCAGGAACGAGTCGACGTCGTCGGTGTGGGTCGACTCCTTGTCCCACGCCAGGTCGTCGGTGTAGAGCCGCTTCGGCGTCTCGCCCGTCCCGGCGCTCCACACCGCCTTGCCTCCGCGCAGCACAGCCTCCCCGGCGTTCCGCTCGACGCGGGGACTCGCGGTGGTGACGAGCGTGACGCGGCTCTCGGCGAGCGGCTTCGCGAGTGACGCGAAGGGCGCGTCGTCGTGCCGCGCCCACCGGTAGGGCCGCTCGTAGCCCTGCGCGGCGTAGAATTCACGCGTGCGATCGATGTAGGAGACGAAGGTGCGGTGGCTCGTGGGGGCGTCCATGAACGAAGCATACGCGGGGCGCCGCGGCAGGGGAAGCCGCTCCGTTCGGGGCTTGGACGTTCGAGGCAGCGACACCCGCCAGCGGACTGCGGGGCGGTTCGCTTCCCGCCTATCCCCGATCCGCCAGCAGGCCCCACTCGATCCCGTTGCGCAGCAGGCGGCCGAAGGCCTCGGTCTCCCAGGATCCGCGGAACGAGAGCGGCGTCGTGCCCTCCGGGTCGACGCTGGCGTCCACGAAGGGCTGGATGTTCGTGGAAGGCGTGTGACAGTGGCCGAGCGCGAAGTAGGCGACCGCCCCGCGGCCGCGCTCGCACACGTAGCCGAGGGCGCGCGTCGCGCCGTCGGCGCCGACCGAGGTGTCGTCGTCGTACGTGAAGCCGAACTTCCGCGGCGCCGGGTCGTCGGCGCCGAGATCCTTCGTCGTGAGCAGGACGTGCGTGGCTTCGGGTGAGAGCAGCTCGAGCAGGTACAGCTCGTCCATCACCTCGAACGAGTCGGGCAGGCCGCGGGTCAACGGGTGGTCGGCATCGCAGACATCGACCGTGAAGGCCCGGATCGGCGGATGGTTGAGGAAGAAGCCGCCGAGCACGTCGTGATGGGGCAGCCGCTTCATGGTGCGTCCCGGACGGCCGTCGGGAAGCGGGACGGCCTTGCCCCCGCTCGTTCCGTGCAGCGCCAGCCAGCGCCCGCCGCCTTCGAGCCAGTCCTCGAGGAGCTTGCACCGGTCGTCGTCCGGAAACGGCCCCGCGACGTACGTGACGAGCAGGTCGCTCCGAGGCAGCCACTCGTCGAGGTCGGCGAAGTCGGGCGCGACGCTGGCCGTGGCCCGCCCGTTCTCCTGCAGGAGCTCGAGGATGCGCAGGCGCGCGTGGTCGATGTCGTGGCCGGCCGCCGAGCTGCGGGGGAAACCGCCGGCGACGACGTGGGCGCGGGGAGGAGCAGACGGGTGCGTCATGAGCACGCATAGCGTATCGAGCGGTCCGCCTCGCGCCAGCCGTCTGCTCGAGCAGATCCGCGGCGGAGCCCGCGTGAGCGGCAGCGACATGGAGTACAGTGAGCCCCCGACTCGCCGGGCCTCCCCTTCGCATGGAGCACCGATGCCGATGCTGCTACCCAGAGTACTTGCGGTCGCGGGCTCACTCCTGCTGGCGGCCTGCGGGTTCGAGCCGACCAGCGAGCCCTGGTCGCCGCCTGCCGGGCCCGCCCGGGCGAAGCCCGTCGCCGAGCGTGAGCCCTGCGCGTCGCAGGTTCCCGAGCGCCAGGCGCTGTTCGGCGATCTCCACGTCCACACCGGCGTGTCGATGGATGCGAACGCGCTCGGCACCCTCGCCACGCCGGCCGACGCATATCGCTATGCGCGTGGCGAGGCGATCGATGTCTACTCGGGCGACCCGGCTCGAGGGATGCGTTCGGCGCAGATCGTCCGGCCCCTCGACTTCGCGGCGGTGACCGACCACGCCGAGTGGATGGCGGAGGTCTCGCTGTGTACGACGCCGGGGTCGGCCACCTACGAGAGCGTGGGGTGTCAGATCTATCGGGGCGAGGACTGGTCGTTGCTCGCCTGGGTGCTCGGCCTGGACGGATTCCGCGCGCGAATCGGAGGCCTGCTCGGTCTCTTCGGACGCCGCGACGACGTCTGCGGCGAAGACGACTCGATCTGCCGGGCCGAGCTGGGCGTCGTCTGGCGTGAGAACCAGGTCGCCACGGAGGCCGCCTACGACCGCACGAGCGCCTGCAGGTTCACCAGCTTCCACGGCTGGGAGTACAGCCACTCGCCCCGCTCGACCAAGGTCCATCGCAACGTCATCCTGCGCAACGAGATCGTGCCCGAGCTGCCGATCTCCTCGCTCGAGACGCCCCGCGAGATGGACCTGCGACGTCAACTGCTCGAGGTCTGCAACGACACCGGCACCGGCTGCGAGGCCATCGCGATCCCCCACAACCCGAACCTCTCGAACGGGCAGCTGTTCCGGGTGGAGTACGCCGACCTCCCCGAGGCCGAGCAGGAGCAGGCGGCGGCGCTCCGGGCCCGGCTCGAGCCCATCGTCGAGATGATGCAGATCAAGGGCGAGAGCGAGTGCCGCAACGGCATGTACGGCGTGGTCGGCGCCCCGGACGAGCTGTGCGGCTTCGAGAAGATCCGCGACATGGGCGGGCAGGAGTTCGAGGACTGCGAGGAAGGGGCGGGCAGCGGCGCCCAGGCCGCGCGCGGCTGCTCGTCGCGCACCGACTTCGTCCGCTACGCGCTGCTCGAAGGGCTGCGCGAGAAGGCGCGGATCGGCGTGAACCCGTACGCGTTCGGCATGATCGGCAGCACCGACAACCACATGGCCACGCCGGGTTCGGTCAGCGAGTACGGCGTGCCCTACAAGTTCGGCGTCACCACGCCGGAGCTGCTCGTGGTGGGGGATCGGAAGCGGGGCCCGCCGTTCTGGAACCCCGGCGGCCTCGCCGGTGTATGGGCCGAAGAGAACAGCCGCGACTCGATCTTCGATGCGATGAAGCGCAGGGAGACGTTCTCGACCAGCGGCCCGCGCATCCTGCCCCGCTTCTTCGCGGGTTGGGAGCTCGACGAGGGCCTGTGCGACGCCGCCGAATTCGCCCGGGCCGGCTATGCGGCGGGCGTGCCGATGGGCGGGGAGCTTCCTTCCCGGCCGCCGGGCAGCCAGGCGCCGCGATTCGCCGTGTCTGCGCTCGCCGATCCGGGCACGGCGAGCGCGCCCGGCGGGCTGCTGCAGCGCATCCAGATCGTGAAGGGCTGGGTCGACGACGAAGGTCTGTTCCACCAGGCCGTCCACGACGTGGCGGGCGATGCGGCGAACGGCGCTTCCGTCGACCCGGATACGTGTGCGCCGACGGGACCGGGGGCGCGGTCGCTGTGCGCCGTCTGGCAGGATCCCGACTTCGACGCCGGCCGCGACGCGGTCTACTACGCGCGGGTGATCGAGAACCCGAGCTGCCGTTGGTCGGCGCGACTCTGCCTCTCCCTCCCCGAGGACGAGCGTCCGGACGGCTGCACGTCCGACCGGCTGGCGCGGACCATCCAGGAGCGCGCCTGGACGTCACCCATCTGGTACGTGCAGTAGCGGCGAGCGATCGGGGCGGTGCCTGCGTCAGTCGTCGACGCCGGCTCTGTACGGTGACGCGTCGAAGCCCAGCGGCCCGAAGCGTGCCTCGACGGCCGCGACGGTGTCGTGATTCCAGTAGGCGTGCCCGGGCGCGGGAAAGCCCAGCACGCAGCGCTGATCGACGCTCGCCGTCGCGATCAGTCTCTCCATCACCTGCGAGCGCCGGTACATCGCCCAGGCCCAGCCGGGCTGCAGCACGTTGATCCACTCGCTCGCCGCCAGGCGGAAGGTCATGTTCCACGCGATCCGGCGGGTGCCCTCGTAGAGCGGTGTGCCGCGATGCCAGGTGTCGTGGCGATAGAGCAGCACGGTGCCGCGGCTGAAGCGGGCCAGCTGCTCGCGCGCGTAGAGGTGCTCGGCGCGGAAGCGGGCCGTCTCCGGTGACCGGTTGGCCACGTGGGCCTCGGCGCGGCGGCGGTCGTTCACCCAGTCGAAGCGGCCGACGCCCGGCGTGTCGACGATCGGCCAGCGGTAGGCCGGGTCGTCCGCACCTTCGCGCGGCACCACCGCCGTGGCGCCCCCGCAGTCGTCGACGTCGCTCAGGTAGAGGATCAGCTCGACGGCCTCCGGCGCGTCCCAGCGCGGCGGGTGCACGAGGGTGTGGTTCGGGTAGTCGACGTGGATGCGCTGGTCGTCGTTGCCGCCGCGGCGCGCGTGGCCGTACTTGGGCCACAGGTCGGACTGGGTGAGCCGGATGTCGCGTACGCCGACGCCGAGCAGCGCCGTCACGGCGGCGAGCAGGCTCGGGTGCAGGGTCAGCTCGTTGAAGGCTTCGCACTCGCTCGGAAACGCCATGCGGCCCTCGCTTCCGAAGTCGCGGTAGGCCTCGGCCTCGGCGCTGCCGGCGGGCGGATAAGCCGCCCCGGCCTCGGACGCGATCGCCTCGATGAGCTCCTGCGGCAGCAGACCGTCGACCAGCGCGAAGCCACGCTCGCGCCAAGAGTTGATCTGCGACGCGCCGAGGCCGCTGCTGTTCGCGATCTGCTCGGGATCGACCCAGACACGCGCCATCTCGCTACTCCGCAACCGGCGCGACCAGGCCGGAGTCCGGCCGGGCGGTGCGGGATGCGCGCAGGTGTTTCATGTCGCGCTCGAGCCGTGCGACGAGTCCGCTCCGCTCCCGTCTCGGCGCGCTGCCAGCGCCCGCCGCGCGCCGAGCGAGCAGCGCACGGCGGCTTCGGTGGGACTCAGGTCGAACAGGTCTTCGCAGAAGACCTCCACGCCGAGCGGCGCCGGGGAGCCTCCCTCGCCAAGCAGGCGCAGGATGCCCGGCAGGTCGATGTCGCCGTCGCCCGGCACGCGGCGTCGATTCAGCGTCTCCTCGACGATGTTCTCCTCGGGTCGACTCGGCGCATCGTTCAGCTGGACGGCGAGGATCTTCTCGAGCGGCACCTTCTCGGCCAGCTCGGCGTCGGTGACGGGACCGCGGAAGTGATGCCAGGTGTCGAGCATGATGCCGCCGTTCGGTCGATCGGCGGCGGCCACGACCGCCGAGGCGTCGAGCACCGTCGCGATCTGCGTCCAGGGCATGAACTCGAGGTGTACGAGCAGGCCGCGCTCGGCTGCGCGGTCGCAGAGGGCCGCGAACGACTCGACGACCACCTCGTGCTGAACGGGTTGCGGCGGGAACACGACGCAGTTGATGCTGCGTCCACCGATCGAGGCCGCGATCTCGTAGCACTCGTTCTCGGTCGCGGCGAATTGGCCCGAGCCGGACTCGACGCCGGGCAGCCAGCTCATCAGCGGGTCGATCTCGGCGACCTCGAGGCCGTTGTCATCGAGCAGCGCGCGCATCGCCGCGTCGTCGAGCCCCTCGGCACGCGCCCGGCGCACATCCGACGGAAACAGCGAGATTCCTCGATAGCCGCCCGCCACCGCCGCGTCCACGCGCGCGCGAAAAGACGCCTTCGCGAGGGTGCCCGCGCAGAGCACGAGGTCATCGGGGCCGAGCGCCATGGCGTGATGCTATCGCTCCGCCCGCGAGCGGTCACGGCGCTCGTTACCGCTCGTACGCCATCGCCGGAAGCCACGTCACGATCTCGGGCCACGCGAACAGCATCGCGAGTCCCACCACCTGCAGGGCGATGTAGGGCACGGCGCCGCGGTAGATGGTGGGCACGTCGATCTGCTTCGGAGCGACGCCCTTCAGGTAGAAGAGCGCGAAGCCGACCGGCGGCGTCAGGAACGACGTCTGCAGGCACACGGCGAAGAGCACCGTGAACCACACCAGGTCGAAGCCCAGGTGGACGACCACCGGCGCCACCAGGGGCAGTACGATCAGCGTGATCTCGATCCAGTCGAGGAAGAATCCCAGCAGGAACGTGACGAAGAGGATCGCGATCACCGTGCCCGTCGGGCCGAAGGGCAGGCCGAGCAGCGCGCTCGAGATGAGCGCATCGCCGCCGAGGCCCCGCAGCACCAGCGAGTACGCGGTGGCGCCGACGAAGATCGCGAACAGGTATCCCGTCGTCCGCGTGGTCTCCTGCAGCACCTCGCGCAGCACCGGAAGCGGCAGCCGGCGCTTGGCGCGCGCGAGCAGCAGCGCGCCGAGGGCGCCGACGCCCGCCGCCTCGGTGGGCGTCGCGATGCCGAAGAAGATGCTGCCGAGCACGGCGAGGATCAGGCCCGCCGCCGGCAGCGCGGCCACCAGCACGCCCCACACCACCGCCGCGTCGACGGGGGGAGCGTCCTCGGGCGCCGGGGCGACACCCGGTACGAGCCGCGCGTAGACGAGGATGTAGGTGGTGTAGAGAGCGCCCAGCAGCACGCCGGGCAGCAGCGCGCCGAGGAAGAGGTCGCCCACCGACATCGCCAGCCGGTCCGCCATCAGGACGAGCATGATGCTCGGCGGGATCAGGATGCCGAGCGTCCCCACCGCGCAGATCGTTCCCGCGGCGAGCTCGGGCTTGTAGCCCCCCTGCAGCATGATGGGCAGGCCGAGCAGTGCGAGCAGCACCACCGAGGCGCCGATGATGCCCGTCGTTGCTGCCAGCAGGATCCCGATCAGCGCGATCGTGACGGCGAGGCCGCCGGGCACGCGCCCGAAGAGCCGGGCGATGCTGCTCATCAGATCGCTCGCCACGCCGGAGCGGTCGAGCAGCAGTCCCATCAGCACGAACATCGGCAGGGCGACCAGCACCCAGTTGTCCATGATGTCCCAGATGCGATCGACGGCGAGGGACGCGTACGCCCAGTCGACGCCCGTGTAGAAGCCGATGTCCTGCTCGAGCACGATGGCGAGCGCCGTGAAGAAAACCGACAGGCCGCCGAGCACCCACGCGACCGGGAAGCCCGTGAAGATCAGGCCGATGAACGACACGAACATCGCGATCGCGAGCCATTCGCGGACTTCCACGGGCTAGCGATCTCCGTCGGCGGGTGTCTGGCTGGCCCCGAAGAGCAGGGCGCCCACCCGCGCGATGCGCGCCAGCACCGCGGCGCCGAGCAGCGCCATGCCGATCGGCAGGGCGGCCTTGATGAGCCAGCGCGCCGGCAGGCCGCCCGCTGCCGCCGAGACCTCCCCGGTCCGCCAGGCCTCGGCGACGAAGGGAAAAGAAGACGCCAAGACGAGCAGCACGAACGGCGCGACGAGCAGCAGCAATCCATACAGCTCGATCCAGGCGCGGGTGCGCGGTGTCATCCGATCGCGCAGGAAGTCGACGCGGATGTGGCTGTCGCTCGGCACGCAGTACGACAGCCCGACCAGGAACCCCACCGCGTACAGGTGCCACTGCAGCTCTTCGAGCTCGATGCGTCCGCTCGCGAACACGTAGCGGAGCACCACGTTCAGCACGATCACACCGAGCAGCACGAGCCAGATCCACGAGAGCGCGTCGCCGACCCGGCCGACGAGCGACTCGATGCGTGCGGCGATCGGCGGGGCAGGCAGGGGATCGGCGGCCGTGTGTTCGCTCTCGGCGAGGTGGGCGGCCCGTTCGACGAGGTCGGCCTCGGGAGGCGTGCTCATCGCTCGGACGTTCCGCCGCCGTCCGCTCCGCCCGGCGGCGGCGGCGGATCGGGGTAGGCGAGCCCGCGCCAGCGCGCGTACTCGGCCGAGAAGCGCCGCTGGCTCTCGAGCACGCGGGCGAAGGTCGGGTCGGCGGCGGCCTGCTCCTCGAGCAGCGCTTCGCTCTCGGTCCGCAGCGCCTCGAGGACGCTCGGCGGAAGCAGCTGCGTGATCACGCCCTTGTCCTCGAACGAGCTCAGGACCGGCCCCTGCATCGCCTCCGCGCGGCCCAGGTTGCGGGCGACGCCTGCCGTGCACGCCGTCTCGACGGCGGCCCGAAGGGGAGGGTCGAGGTCGCGCCACGCGCGCTCGCCCACCACCAGGTGGAAGGCGGTGAAGGGCTGGTGCCAACCGGGAAAGTAGTTGTAACGCGCGACCCGGTCGAAGCCGAGCCGCTCGTCGACGACCGGCAGCGAGAACTCGGTGGCGTCGATCGCGCCGCGTTCGAGGGTCTGGAAGATCTCGCCTCCCGGCAGGAGGGTGACCGAGGCGCCGAGCCGCTGGATCACCTCGCCACCGAGACCGGCGAAGCGGATCTTCAGCCCCACCAGATCCTCACGCCGCTCGATCGGCGTGCGAAACCAGCCGGCCGTCTCGGGCCCGATCAGGCCGCAGAGGATCGGCCGCATGCCGAGCGGCGTGTACACCTCCCGGGCCAGCTCCTCGCCGCCGCCCTCGAACCACCACGCCATGTACTCCCACGGCACCATGCCGAACGGCACGGAGCCGAAGAGCACCGAGGTGCGCAGCTTGCCGTGGTCGTAGCCGAGCCACGTGTAGCCGGCCTGCACCTTCTCTTCGCGAACGGCGTCGGTGATGCTGAACGGAGGCACCAGCTCGCCCGGCTCGAAGAGGTCGATCCGCAGCCGATCGTCGGTGACGGCGCGGATCGCCAGCACCACCTCGGCGGGGTTGTCGCCGAGGGCGGGCAGGTTCGTGCCGAAGGCCGAGGGCATCCGCCAGCGCACGTGCGCCAGGCGCTCGCCGCCCGTGGAGTCGGCGCCGCGGGTGGCCGGACGCAGCGCCAGCGAGGCCAGCAGCCCGACGCAGAACGCAGTCAGCACGGCGACGAGGGCGGCGCGATTCGACAGGCGATTCGGCATGGGCGCGGCGCGGAGCTCCGGCGGAGAGTCGCTCGCCGCAGGCTAGCACCGCGTGCCCGGCGGACCGGTGCGGGCGCGCTACCGGGTCGCTTCGAGCCCCGCCGCCGGCGCTGCGATGCTCTCCGGCGCCTGGCGGCTCTGACGCCGCGCCCGCGCCACCTCGTAGACGCGGGCGGGCGGCTGCTTGAGGTCCCACACCAGCCCGACGGCCGCCATTGCGCGCAGCACGTAGTAGGTGATGTCGATCTCCCACCAGTAGAAGCCCTGCCGGACGGAGGACTGGTAGTAGTGGTGGTTGTTGTGCCAGCCCTCGCCCAGGGTCAGCAGCGCCAGCAGGAAGCTGTTCTTGCTGTCGTCGCCGCTGTCGAAACGGACCCTGCCCAAGCGGTGCGTGAGCGAGTTGATGCTGTAGGTCGCGTGCCAGGTGACGGTGGTCGACAGCCCGAAGCCCCAGACCAGCCCGGTGAAGCCGCCCACCGCGTAGCAGAAGACGGCCAGCGTGATGGGCGCGACGAAGTGCCAGCGGTTCAGCCACACCAGCTCCGGATAGCGCATCAGATCCTTGACCTGGTCGGTGCGGGTCTCGTCCCAACGGCCGTCGAAGATCCAGCCCTGGTGGGCGTAGTAGAGGCTGCGGCGCGGGCTGTGGGGGTCGTCCGGCGTGTCGGAGTAGCGGTGGTGGAGGCGGTGCACGCCGGCCCACCAGAGCGGGCCCTTCTGCACGGCCGAGGTGCCGAGGAAGCCGAGCACGAACTGCATGAAGCGGCTGGTGCGGTACGTGCGGTGCGAGAAGTAGCGGTGGTAGGCGCCGGTGATCGCGAAGATCCGAACCAAGAACGTCCCGAAGAAGAGCGCCACCGCCTCGACCGTGGCGCCCGTGTAGAACACCAGCAGACTCGAGAGGTGGATGCCGACGTAGAACATCGTCGGGATGATCTTGCCGATGCGGTCGAGCTTGGGCTGCCGCTGTTGGTAGACGCTCTCGGGCCCGGTCGACGAGTCCTCGAGATCTCCCTGTGTCGCTCGGCTGCTGCTGCTGCTCATGGCTGCGCGTCTCCGCTCTTCGTGCTTCCCGGATCACCGACGCCGGAGACCCTAAGGACTGCTTCGGCGGGCCGCAGGGGCGGCGCTGTGAAACTTTCGTAAAACGGAGACGCGATCCGCGGCCGTGTGAAATTTCCGTAAAAGTGCGAACGCTCCGCTCACGTGCGGAGCGACGAGCGAAACGCGGGGCCCGAGAGCGGCGCCGGGATCGTCGCGGCCTACGGGCCTCAGTCGGCCAGCAGCGAGGGCGCGTAGCCGTCCGGCGCCTGCAGCCCGAGCAGGTGCAGCACCGTGGCGGCCAGGTTCGCGAGCCCGGGCGCGCGCACGCCCTCGTCCATGCCGAGCCGCACACCCGGCGCAAAGACGTGAAGCGGCACCGGATTGAGGGTGTGGCTCGTCTTCAGCGCGAGGCGGCCGTCGTCGGTCCGCTTCGGCTCGCCGGTCGTCGCGTCGACGTCGAACATGCAGTCGGCGTTGCCGTGGTCGGCGGTGACGATCAAGGCGCCGCGCAGCCCTTCGATGACGGGCAGGATCCTCGCGAGCTGCAGGTCGACCGCCTCGACGGCCTGGACCGAGGCGTCGAGGTGGCCGGTGTGGCCGACCATGTCGCCGTTCGCGAAGTTGAGCCGGGCGTGGCGGTAGCGGCCGGTCGCAAGCTCGGCGATCAGCCGATCGGTGATCTCCGCGGCCTTCATCCAGGGCCGCTCCTCGAACGGGAGCACGTCGCCCGGCACCTCGATGTAGGTCTCGAGGGCGTCGTCGAAGCGGCCGCTGCGGTTGCCGTTCCAGAAGTAGGTGACGTGGCCGTACTTCTGGGTCTCGCTGATGGCGAGCTGGGCGAGGCCGTTGGCGGCGAGATGCTCGCCGAGCGTGCGGTCGATGGCCGGGGGCGCGACGAGGAAGCGCTTGGGCGTCTGGAGGTCGCCGTCGTACTGCATCATGCCGGCATAGAGCACGTCGGGGCGCTCGCCGCGATCGAAGTGGGGGAAGGCGTCGTCCTCGAAGGCCTGGCTGATCTCGATGGCCCGGTCGCCGCGGAAGTTGAAGAGCACCACCGCTGCCCCGTCGCGAATCGGGCCGACGGGCTCGCCGCCTTCTCCGAGGATCACGAACGGCGGCAGCACCTGGTCGCTGATGCCGGGGTGCTCGCCGCGCAGCGTCTCGACGGCCTTGCGCGCGCTGCGAAAGCCGCGGCCCTCGCCCCGCACGTGCGTCTGCCAGCCGCGCGCCACCATCTCCCACTCGGCCTCGTAGCGGTCCATGGTGATCAGCATGCGCCCGCCGCCCGAGGCGATGCGGTAGTCGCGGTCCGGGTTGCGGCGCAGCGTCTCGAGCAGCTCCTCGAGCGCATCGACGTAGTCGAGTCCGCTGGTCTCGGGCACGTCCCGGCCGTCGAGCAGCACGTGGACCCGCACGGCGCGAACCTCTTCCGCGTCACAGCGGCGCAGCATCGCGAAGAGGTGCTCGATGTGGCTGTGGACGTTGCCGTCGGAGAGCAGTCCGATGAAGTGAAGCGGCTCGCCCGAGGCGCGCACGCGTTCGGTGGCGGCCTGCCAGGTCTCCCCTTCGAAGAGGCTCCCCGAGGCGATCGCCTTCGCGACCAGCTTCGCGCCCTGGTCGAAGATGCGCCCCGCGCCGAGTGCGTTGTGGCCGACCTCGCTGTTGCCCATGTCGGCGTCGCTCGGCATGCCGACCGCGCGACCGTGGGCGGCCAAGCGGGCCGTCGGCGTCGTGCGGGCGAGGGCGTCGAGCGTAGGCGTCCGGGCGAGCCAGACCGCGTCGGAGGCGTCCTCCCGGCCGATTCCCACCCCGTCCATCACGCAGACGACGACCGGGCCTTCGACGCCGGCGAAGCTCGGGTGTTGCTTCAGCTCGAGGCTCATGGTTGGGTCTCGCTCCGCCCGCCCGTCCGGGGCGGCCAGTGTCGCAAGCGCCGCGGCGGATCTCAAGCGGGCCCCGGGGCTCCGGCGGAGTTGAAGTCGCCGGCCGCTTCACCGACCGTTGCGTCCGAGGAGAGCCACGACCGATGAGCGACGCCGACGTCCCGCAGACCGATATCGTCCCGCACTACGACGCCACCAAGACCTCCGGCGCGGAGAAATGGGCGCAGAAGCGCCGGCTCGCGGCCGCGATGCGCCTGGTGGTCGAGCGGCTCGTCCCGAGCGATGCGCCCGAGGACGAGCTGCGTCGCGCCGCAGAGGGGCTCGAACGCTACGCCGACGCGTTGTCCGCGCACCCGCGCCTGAAGCGCGCGGTCGGCCACGCCGAGTCGGCCAACGCCGGGGACGTGGGGGCGTTCTTCGATCAGAGTCCGTTGATCGGCCTCGCCAATCCGCTCGCGCCGCCGGTCGTCGTCGGGCAGACCGGGCCGCGCACCGCCGCCGGCACGGTGACGTTCGGCTCGGCCTACGAGGGGCCGCCGGGTTCGGTGCACGGCGGCTTCGTGGCCGCGGCCTTCGACGAGGTGCTCGGCTACGTGCAGTCGCTCTCGGGCAAATCGGGCTTCACGGGAACGCTCACCATCCGCTACCGCAAGCCGACGCCGCTCCACGAAGAGCTGCGCATCGAGACCGAGCTGGTGCGTGTGGCCGGCCGCAAGATCTTCGCCGAGGGCCGGCTCACCGCCGCCAGCGTCGGGCTCTGTGCCGAGGCCGAGGGCATCTTCATCGCCGTCGACGAGGCGAAGGTGGCGCCGCTGCTCGCGCGCCGCGAGGCCTACGAGGCGCGCCAACGCGCCGAGCGGGAAGCCGGCGAGTAGCGGGCCGGGAGCCGCGGGAGGGCGGCCCCCGGCACGTCGCTTCAGCGCTCGGGGGAGATCTCCTCGAGCGCGCGCCCGCTCGTCTCGGGAAAGAAGATCGCGACGATCAGCGGGGCCGCGAAGGCGAAGACCACCAGGACCGAGACGGCCGTCCAGTGCGAGTGGAAGATGCCGTAGAGGACCGACTCGACGGCCAGGCCGAGCACGCCCCCCAGCGTGGCGACGATCGTCCGCGCCCCGGAAGCCGTCGACCGGTAGGACGTCGGAAACAGCTCGTTCCCGAAGGTCGCCAGCACCACGGCTCCAGCGATGCCCGAGAAGACCATGGCGATCCACACCGGCACCAGCGGCCAACCGAATCCCTGATAGAAGGCCAGCACCATCGCCGGGTGCGCGAGCAGGAAGACCGTCGCGACGCGCCGCCGTCCGAAGCGATCGGAGAGCCGCCCCGCGAAGGCGCCGCCGAAGACGCCGACGAAGCCGCCGGCGAGTCCGAGCATCGAGTAGTGGTACGGCGCCCAGCCGTGCTCCTCCTGCAGGTACTTCGGCCCGAAGAAGCCCGCCGCGTTCTCGGCGAAGTTCAGCAGGAAGATCACGGCGCCGATCATGAGGAAGCGGCCCGGGTACATGCGCACCAGGTCGACGATCGGCCGGAGCGCGCCGCTCGAGATCGACGCGCGGTCGCGGGCGGCGGCGAGATCGGCATAGCGCCGCGTCTCGGGCAGGCTGCGCCGCAGCCAGGCGATCAGGCCGAGGGGGATCAGGCCGACCAGGTAGAGCGAGCGCCAGCCCATCGGCAGCACGTCCACGGCCGCGAAGAGCCCGAGCGCGAGCCCGCTGCCGAGGGCGCCGAGCGCCGCCAGGGCGCCGGCCCCCCAGCCGCGCGCCTCGGGGTCGAGCTCTTCCGCGATCACCACGTAGGCGAGCATCACCTCGGCGACCGCGAAGATGCGCGCCGCGAACTGCAGCACCACGAACGTGGCCGCGTTCGGCGCGAAGGCCGTCGCGCCGGTCAGCACCGTGTAGGCGACGATCGTGAGCAGCAGCACGCGCCGCCGCCCGATGCGGTCGGCCAGTACGCCGAAGAGGAAGGCGGGCAGGGCGCCCAGCCGGATGATCGCGCCGAGCTCGCCGAGCTGCGCCTCGGGAATCGCCAGGTCGGCCTGGATCTGCTTGAGGGCCAGCGAGAAGAGCATCAGGTCGTACTGGTCGAAGATGTTGACGACCGCGATCAGCCCCATCACGCGCCACTGATGGCGGGTGAGCGCGGGCGGGCGGCCCAGGAAGGGCGCCAGCTTGAGCCACGCCGGCTGCCACGAGCGATCCTCTCCGGGCGGACCCGGCGCCTCGCTCACGAGCCGGTCTCGGTGCCGTCCCGCGCCGCTTCTTGCGTGGCGGCGAGCGCCTCGGACTCGCGCTTCACCCACGCCGTGGCGCTCTTGACGCCGCGCCGCGTGACGAAGCCGCGCACGAAGCCCGGCATGAAGCCCCGGGTGCGCATGTCGATCGAGTAGAAGACGCGCGACCAGCCCGCGCGATCGGGGTGGGGCGCCACCGCCCAGTAGCCCACCGAGTCGTCGAGGTCGCTCTCGCGCGTGTAGTCGAGGGTCCAGGTGATGTAGCCCGCCTCCGGGCGAAAGACGTGGCGGACGTAGTAGACGTACGGAATGCCGAGCACGCGTATCTCGAAGCGCACACGCACGTCGTCGCCGTCCTCGAGGTAGGGCTCGCACTCGACCACTTCGTCCACCATCCGCGGATAGTCGCGATAGTCGCCGATGCGGTCCCACACCACCTCGGGCGGCGCGTGCACGTCCTGCACCGCCATGCCGCGCCCGCCTGCATCGCCCGGGACCGTCGTGACGATCGACTTGCCGCGCGCGAGGACCCCGCGCTCGTCGTCGCTGAGCTCGACCTTCGGCGGCTCGCCCTCGAACCGCGGCACGATGCCCTGATGCGGATGCGGCTTCTGCGGGTCGGCGCCGCCGGCCACCGCGGCGGCGAGCAGCGTCGACCCGAAGGCCGGGACCCAGAGCGCCGCGCGGCGTCGCATCAGGCCGCCGTCTGCAGGATCAGCGCGCTGGTCGGCACCGCGGTGCCCGCCGTCACGAGCACGTTCTCGACCGAGGGCAGCTGGTTGGCCGCCGTGCCTCGCACCTGGCGCACGCCCTCGGCGATGCCGTTCATCCCGTGGATGTACGCCTCGCCGAGCTGCCCGCCGTTCGTATTGATCGGCAGCTCGCCGCCGATCTCGATCCGGCCGTCGCGCACGAAGAAGCGGCCCTCGCCCCGCTCGCAGAAGCCGAGCTCTTCGAGCTGAGGCAGCACCAGGGGCGTGAAGTGGTCGTAGACGACCGCGGTCTGGATGTCGCGGGGGGTGAGCCCGCTGTCGCTCCAGAGCTGCCGCGCGACGATCCCCATCTCGGGGATGCTCGTGATGTCGTCGCGGTAGTAGCTCTTCATCATCTGCTGGTCGGGGCCGCTGCCCTGGGCGGCCGCGGCGATCACCACGGGCGGGTTCGGCAGGTCGCGGGCGCGCTCGAGGGTGGTCACCACGAAGGCCTGGCCGCCGTCGCTCTCCTGGCAGCAGTCGAGCAGGTGCAGCGGTTTCACGATCCAGCGGCTCTGCTGGTGGTCCTCGAGCGTGATGGGCTGCTGGTAGAAGAAGGCCTCGGGGTTGGTGGCCGCGTGCTTGCGGTCGGCGACGGCGACGTGGCCGAAGTCCTCGCTGGTCGCACCGTACTCGTGCATGTAGCGGCGCGCGAACATCGCGACCCACGAAGCCGGGGTGAGCAGGCCGAAGGGCGAGCTCCAGCCGAAGTCGACCTCGGTGGGCGTCGGCGAAGGGTTGCGGCCCTGCACGCCGGCGCCGAAGCGCGTCTCGGAGCGCTCGTTGAAGGCGCGGAACACCAGGCAGTAGTCGCAGGCCCCGCTGTGCACCGCCATCGCGGCCTGGCCGATCGTCGCGCAGGCCGCACCGCCGCTGTGGTGGATGCGGCTGAAGTGGCGGAGCATCGGGATGCCGAGGCTGCGGGCGACGTCGATCTCGTGGTTGTCCTCGGTGGTGAAGAGCACCATGCCGTCGATCTGATCGGGCAGCAGTCCGGCGTCGCGGATGGCGGCGTCGCTGCACTCGACGGCGAGCCGCAGCGTGCTGCGCCCGGATTGCTTCGAGAATTCGGTGGCCCCGATGCCCACCACCGCGGTCTTCCCAGCGTACGCCGCCAACGTCCCGATCTCCTCGCGGATCCTCGAAAAGGGGGCCAAGCCTACCCGATGGCGGGCGTCCGTTGCTGGCCGCCACCCGCGGTCCGAGGCGGAGTGCGGCGCGAGACGGGGCGCGGAAATCTTGGGAGGTGCCCACGAAATTGGTTCTGGCCCGCGGCTCCCTCGAACCTTCTTCGCCACCCACTGACGCGAACGCCCGGACCCGCTCTGACCCGCGGGCGGGTGCCTGGCAGGGCTCTCGGGATCACGAAACGGGCGCCCGGGCGAAGGGAGGTCCCGGGGCCGACTCTCGGGCCGTCGGCACCATTATCGTGGGCACGTCGGAAATCTTGCGATCGCCCCCCCGGGATGGTGGCGTGTCGTGAGGAGGATTGGGAAAGCGGTTTCCCAATAAAGGAAACGATTTGGGGGAACGCGACCCTCGGCGAACAGGGCGGTTGGGCATTAAAAGTTTCAATATCAGAGGGTTACGGAATAGAAGTGCCCCGGTATGATACTTGCGTACTCCTGAAGTTCCGACGCTCGAGTTCTACCTGGGAAGGGAGCTGGCGATGCACGGAAGGTGCAGTCTTGTCCGCGCGATGAGCGCGATGGCTGCGGCTGGGGTTCTACTGCTCACGACCGTCGACGCCCACGCGGTGCCGATCACCCATCCGGTGGTCTCGGGCACGGCCCAGATTCGAGTGTTCGTGGGCGCGACGGAGATCGGCTCGACCAACACGACGCTCCTGGGCGGCAGCGTCGTCATCGACCACACCGCGCAGTCCCTCGACGCGGTGGCCATCACTCTCGGCCCCAACATTCCGCTTTCGCTCAGCACGCCCTACGGCGGTTACGACAACGTCGTGATCGAGAACGTCTCGGTGTCCGACGGGGCGGGCTACACGTCCACGCTATTGAGCAGCATTGGCTCGACCTTCCAGGTGTCGGCGGGTCCGCTCGACGTCGCCGGGTCGTGGGGGGCGACCGATTCGGGGGGCACGAACCCGCCTGCCGCGAACGTTCCGATCGGGTTCAGCGTTCCCTTGCTACTCGCCATCGTGAACGGCTCGCTCGAAATGAACGGGGTGACACTGGCGGCCATCGACGGCACGCCTTTCGGCGAGACCGAGCCTCTTCAGATCCTCGCAGACCTCCAGATTGCGCTGGTGCCGGAGCCGGGAACGGCAGTGCTCTTCGGCTTCTCTCTGGCCGCCCTCTCGGCGGCGGCCCGCAGCAAGAAGGGCCGCTTGTAGCAGCGGTTTGCGGCGCCTTCGGCGGATGATGGATATGCGCTCTTCTCGTAGATTCGTGGGGCTCCTGGCCGCCCTGGTGCTGGCCGGCCATGCGGGGCAGGGTCTTGCCGTGCCCCTCAACCTTTCGGCCGATTTCTCGGGCGCCGACTACCTCAGCCCCGACATGTCGCTCGTGAACGGGGCCGGAAGCGGTGCCTTCTGGATCAGCGACCCGGGCATCAGCCCCCCGTTCGGGCAGAACCAACGGCTCCGGCTCTCGAGCAATGCGGGCGGGCAGCTCGGCAACGCCTGGTACGACCCGACCACGGTGGTGGCCAGTGGCGACTGGCAGTTCCACTTCACGATGCAGATCACCTACCCGACCGGGGCGGGTGCCGACGGCATGGCGTTCCACATGCAGGAGATCGGGACCGGCGCCAGCACCAACATCCAAGGCACGCTGCTCGGCGCCGACTACCTCTCCGTCACCTTCGACACCTACAACAATTTCGACGCCTGCAGCGTCGACTTCGGGCTGGCGATCTTCAACAGCGGCTCCCAGGTGGGTTCCTGCGTGGACCTGAGCAGCATTGGCACTCCGGATCCCTGGGCCTATGCGGTCTCGATGAGCCACGACTCGAGCACCGGCGCACTGACCGTGACGGTCACCGAAACGAATTCGGGCCTTTCCACGGGCGCGCTCAACTATGCGGTGGACCTCTCGGCCCTCGATACGGCCACCTTCGGCTGGTCGGCCCAGACGGGTGGCTTCGGCGAGAACCACGACGTCGTCGATTTCGACGCCACCTTCGCGATTCCCGAACCCGGCACGGCGCTCCTGTTCGGACTCGGCCTGGCGGGCCTCGGTGGCTTGCGTCGGCGCGAGGGCTGAGCGAAGCACGCGGCCGGACCCTCGCCTGCCTGCTCCATCCGGCGGCTTGCTGCTCGTTCTGCTTGCCGCGGCGATCTTCACGGCCTCCCCCGTTCGGGCCGACGGCATCGACGACTTCAACGCTAGCTGGGCGGGCCGGTCGCTGACCGCGCAGCGTCTGATCGACCTCGACGAGCCGCTCGCCGACACCAACATCGTCGGCACCCACAACAGCTTCAATTCGAGCGTCTACACGACGCTGACGAGCTACCCCGACCCCGACCAGGTGCACTCGATCTTCAACCAGCTCCGCATGGGGGTGAGGTCGATCGAGCTCGACGTGCATTGGACGCCGAAGACCGAGGGCCTCTTCGACTTCCCCGACCGGCTGCTGCTCTGCCACGGGACGCCGGCCCACGTCGGTTGCAGTCTGGACGATCGTTACTTCACCGAAGGTCTCGACGAGATCTCCGCGTGGCTGGGCACGTCCGACAGCATCGATCAGGTGCTCGTTCTCCACATCGAAGATCACATGGACGGCCAGCACGGCGAGGCCTACGGCCAGGTGATGTCCACCATCGGCGCCCGTGTCTACGCGAGCGGCGGCTGCGGCGACATCCCCGGCAACCTCACGAAGGCCGACGTGTTGAACGCCGGCAAGAACGTGGTGATCTGGAATCAGGGGGGCTGCTCGGGCGACGCCAACTGGAACGGGCTCGTCTACACGGGCCTCGGCGGTCTGGGCCGTGTGTGGGAGGACCCCGGCAACCCCATCGGAGACGCCGACGTCATCGGCCTCTTCGAGACGGGTACCAACATCATCGACCTCGAGTTCCTCGACGAGAACGACAGTCGCTGGCCCGCGGCGATCTGGAGCTGGAACGTTGGCGAGCCCAACGACTTCGGCGGTGAGGACTGCGCGTCCCACCAGGGCAACGGCCGCTGGAACGACGCGAACTGCGCGTCGTCCTACCGCTTTGCCTGCGAGAACACCCTCGACGGAAGCTGGGCGGTGAGCCTCACCGCAGATTCGTGGGGAGTCGGCGGGCTCACGTGTGCCGGGCTCGGCGCGCAGTATCGCTTCTCCGTCCCGACCAACAGCCAGGACAACGAGGCGCTGGTGGCGGCGAAGGCTGCGGCGGGCCAGTCCGTCGTCTGGCTCAACCACGACGACCGTGCTTCCGAGGGCAGCTGGCAGACCACCTACACCCGGGACGTCGTATTCGACCCGGGCGGGCTGCTCCTCGGTGCCGGCGAGGCCGTCGCGGGCGAGATTCGCCTGCTCCGCATGGAGGGGAGCTGCGACCTCGCGCTGTACAGCCTGGCCGGCGCCGTCGTGGGGGGGCGCCTCTGGAGTACGGGCACCGCCGGCGCGGGCGCGGGCTGCTACGCCGACTTCCAGCCGGACGGCAACTTCGTGCTCTACGACGGCGGGGGCGCGCCACTCTGGAACTCGAGCACGAGCGGCGCCGAGCTGCGCGTGCAGACGGACGGCAACGCGGTGATCTACGACGGGGGCGGCGGCGCGTCGTGGCAGACCTTCACCCATTACCCGGCCCAGTCCATCTTGGCCGCGGGCGCTTTCAGCCTGTCGCCCGGCCAGATCCTCCACAGCACGAACCGCAAGCTCGAGATGCGAACCGACTGCAACCTGGTGCTCCACAGCTTCGTGAACGGCATCACGGGCGGCGTGGTCTGGCAGAGCAACACCCGGGACGCGGGCACCGGCTGCTACGCGGACTTCCAGGCCGACGGCAACTTCGTCGTCTACGACGCCGGCGGCGCGGCGCTCTGGAATTCCGGCACGTCGGGAACCTTCGACGGCGAGCTCTGGCTGCAGGACGACGGGAATCTCGTCGTCTACAACGGCGCAGGTCAGTCGTTGTGGGCGGCGTCGTCGAACCTTCCGGCCGAGAGCACGTTCTTCGCCGGCCAGCTCCTCTTGAGCGAAGGACAGTGGGTCGAGACCGAGAGCCGGCGGCTCACGCTGCAGGACGACTGCAACCTGGTGCTTCACAGCTTCGAGAACGCGGCGATCGGCGGCGTCACCTGGAGCAGCGGTACCGCCGGGGCCGGGTCCGACTGCTACGCCGACTTTCAGACGGACGGCAACTTCGTTCTCTACGACGGCGGCGGCCAGCCGCTCTGGGCCGCGGGCACATCGGGTACGGCGGGCGCCGAGCTGCGCCTGCAGGCCGACGGAAACATGGTCGTCCACAACGGCGCAGGGCAGCCGCTGTGGGGGGCCAGCAGCAATCTGCTGGACGAGCGCATCTTCACTGCCGGGAACTTCCTGCTCGGCGAGGGGCAGTCCGTCATCAGCCGGTATCGCCTGCTCGAGATGACCGAGGACTGCAACCTCGTGCTCTACCGCGTCGTGAACGCGCAGAAGCTGGACGCCTTGTGGGACAGCGGCACGTTTGGCGCGGGCAGCGGCTGCTCGGTGGACTTCCAGGCCGACGGCAACCTCGTGGTCTACGACGGCGCGGGGCAGCCGCTGTGGGCGTCAGGCACCTCCGGGACGGCCGGCGCCGAGCTGCGTATCCAGTCCGACGGCAACGTCGTGATCTACAACGGGGCAGGGCAGCCGCTCTGGAACGCGAACGCGCAAGGCCTCTCGGCGGCGGGGCCCGTCTGCGGGGACCTGGTCTGTGACGCGAGCGAGGTCTTCGAGACCTGCCCGAGTGACTGCGAGATGGGGGGCGGGGGACCTCCTCCGGCCGTTCCCGTACTCACGGTGTGGGGTTGGGCGCTGTTGTGGATGGCGCTCGTGGGTTCGGCGCTGCTCGTACGGGTCGAGGCCGGGCGCTAGCCCGAGGCGTCGCGCTGCCCGGCGATCAGCCGCCGCAGCGTCGACACCGTAGGCACTCCCCACTGCGTGTGGAGGACGTGCCCCGCTGCATCGGTGACGACCGTGGCCGGTAGGCCTTCGCTGCTCAACTCGTCTGCGAGCCAGGCCGCGAGCTGCGCTCGGCGAGCCGGCGCCCAATCGTCGCGGACGCGATAGGCCGGCCGGTGCTTCCGCGACCACGAGGCGAGCTTGGCGTCGGTGTCCTCGGGATCGACGGGGATGCCGTCGAGCCGGACGAGCTCGGACGGAAACGTCTCGCGCAGCAGGTCGACCTGGGGCAGCTCGCCCAGGCAGATGCCGCACCACGTCGCGAAGCTGGTGAACACGCGCAGGCTCGGCGTCTGCGGCGCGGCGTCGTCGATCGCGAAGGCCAACGGCGGCTCGCCCGGGGCGGTCCGCGCCCGAGGCAGGTCCGGGGCCGGCCGTATCCAGCGCTCCTTCGACGCGCCCTCGCGCTCGTCGACGACCAGCAGCGCTCCGGCCTCGACGTCGGTGGCGACGCTGCGCCGTCCCGACGGCCAGTCGATCTCGACGCGCGGCACGCGCGCGTCGGATCCGAGCCCGAAGTGCAGCCGGCCCGCGTTCTGGGCCGCGAGCCCTTCGCCGCCCCGCAGCTCGCGTACCTGCACCCGTCCGTCTGCGTGCTCGACGCGCACGCGCGCTCCGATTCCGTCGCGATTGCTGAAGCCCCGCTCGTCGGGATGCGCCCGGGCGCCGCCCCGCAGCGTGACGACGAGGGCGCCGTGGTCGCGCGTGCTCGGCCGCTCGCCCAGCTCGTTGCGGAACAGCTGCAGGAGCGGGCCATTGGCGTTCACCGCCGCCACGTCGAGCCAGCCGTCGCGATCGAAGTCGAGCCACGCAAAGGCGCGTCCATCGGCCGGATGATCGAGCCCCGACACGCCCGACACGTCGCGGAAGGCGCGGGCGCCGCCTCCCCCGGCGACGTGCGAGAAGAGGTGGTTGCGCTCGTTGCCGCTTTGCGAGACGCCGTCCTCGAAGAAGCGACCCGGCACGGCCAGCCCCGGCAGGTCCTCGACCCGCTCGAGTCCCAGCTCGCGATCGCTGCGCACGACCGTGCGCCACCAGTCGCTTCAGATGTCGACGTCCGATTGCACGAAGGCCGGCGCCGAGTAGTAGCCGCTCAGTACGAACAGGTCGAGCAGGCCGTCGTTCGAGACGTCCCCCCACTGACCGCCCCACGACCAGCCGGCGATCTCCACGGCGAGCGCCGGGGGCGCCTCGCCCGAGACCTTCTCGAAGCGCGCGTCGCCGTTGCGGAAGAGCGAGTTGCCGCGGGCCATCTTCTCGAAGCGCGGGTCGACGCGGTCGAACCAGCTCGTCACCCGCTTGCCGGCCTTGCTGTACATGTTGGAGACGTAGAGGTCCTCGCGCCCGTCGCCGTCGTAGTCGCCCCACGACGCCCCCATCCCGAAGCCGATGTCTGCCGTGCCCGTGTCGGCGGTGACGTCGACGAAGCGTCCGCCGCCCTCGTTGCGCAGCAGCTGGTTGGGCGAGAAGTCGTGGGCGAGGTAGACGTCCGCGTCGCCGTCGGCGTCGTAGTCGGCCCAGGTGGCCTGGTAGGTGTTGCGAAAGCTCGAGAGCGGGTGCGTGTCGTCGAGCGGCTCGAAGCGGCCACCGCCGGTGTTTCGGAGCAGCACGTTCGGCGGCCCGGGGAGCGACAGGTACATGTGCGCGTCGCTCGCCACGGCGTGCTCGTAGAGCCGGCGGGCCTGAGCGTCGGGCAGGTGGGCGGGGAGCAGCTGGCGCGGGACGGGGCGACCTGCTCGCGCCCGGCGGACCTGCTCGGTGCGCTCCACGACGATCATCTGGGCCGCGTAGGTCGAGACGTACACGTCGAGCCAGCCGTCCGCGTCGAAGTCGACGGCGGAGATCGAGCTGACGAGCCTGGGCAGTGGACCGCTCGCCAGCGCCGTGCCGCTGCGGTCGACGAAGCGCCCTTCTTCGGCGAGGCGGTTCTCGAGGTAGCGCGAGGGCGCGAGGGTGCGGCCGAGAAAGAGATCGGGATCGCCGTCGTTGTCGAAGTCGGCGAAGACGGCCGCTGCCGAGTGGTCGATCACGTCGAGTCCGAACTCGGCGGCGCGTTCGTCGAAGCGCCCGTCGCCGCGGTTCACGAGCAGCTGATTCGGTCCCCAGCGCGGCATCACGTAGACGTCGTCGTCTCCGTCGCGGTCGACGTCGACGACGGATACTCCGGGATGCCGGTCCTGCGAGCCCTGGAAGAAGTGCCGGTGGGGCGGCCGGAAGCTCTCGGGATCTCGCAGCTTCGCCTCGACGAGCGCCTCGTGGCGCGAGCGGCGGGCGGCCGCGAGCTCGGCCGGCGCCGGCAGGGCCCGCTCGAGGACCTCGCGAAACAGCGGCGCTGGCGCGGTCAGCACGTCGAGTGAGCGCGTATGCCACGCGTCGATCCGCCAGTGCTCCTCGCCGAGCAGCGCGCGGCGCCGCCAGCGCGCCTCGACGCGCGCCTCGATCGAGGCGATCGCGCCCGAGTCGAGCCGGGCCGTGGCCTGCAGGAGCAGATCCGTCTCGAACGCTTCGCCGCCGTCTACGAAGCGTCCCCGCGCCACGCCGAACGACGCGTGCTCGACCCAGGCCAGCCGATCGAGCAGCGGCCGCCAGAGGGCGACGTCGCCGGGGGCGCGGGGCTCGCCCGGCCCGGCGACCGCGTAGCGATGCGTCTCGACCGGCCAGCCGGGCAGCGGGTCGGTGACCGCGGGCGCTGTGGACAGATCGGTGGTGGTGACCGCCACGTCGAAGAGCCGGCGCGCCTTCGGGTCGGGCAGGTGCAGGTTCTCGAGCGACCGTGCCAGTGTGCGCAGGCTCGGCGTCAGCTCGTGGATCTGCTCCTCGCTCGCCACCATTTCGCGCCAGCGGTCGACCGGCGGATCCGTAGCGGCCGCCGCCTCCCGCGAGCCCTCGCCTGCAGCCGGCCGGGCTTCGTCGAGCACGTCGCGCACCTTCGGCCCGCTGTCCGCCCGATCGGCCCCGTCGCAGCCGGGCGCGCCCAGCAACGCGCCGAGGAGCAGCGCGGCGCTCGCTCCGAGGCGCGTGGCGATCAATCGGGCGCGGCGATCCAGCGGATAGGCCGTGCGCCGGGCCGTTCGTGCTCGAGCACCACCCAGAGCGCGAGCGCCGTCGCGTGGGCGTCGGATCGGCGTGCGCTCGAGTGGACCGGCCAGCCGCCGTCCGGGCGCTGCAGCACGAGCACCTCGTCGAGCGTCCCGGGCTCGAGTCGGTCCCCGCCCTCCAGGTAGTACAGCATCGCAATCGACTCGAGCCACAGATCGGTTCCGTTCGGGTAGGCGTCTTCGAGAGCATCGCGCGATGCCGCCATGGCTGCCAAACGGTCGCGCTGAAGCTGCTCGATCTCGGCGAGCCGCTCGGCCGGAGCGCAGCCGTTCTCGATCGTCCAGCGTGTCGCCAGGGCGGCGTGGGTGAGCGCGTAGCCGCCCGCTTCGGAGGCCGCGGCGAGCACGTCGGGCCAGGCCGCGGGCACTCCGAGCCGGTCGCAGTGCAGGGCCAGCGCCGTCATGCGGTCGGTCTGCGACTCGAGGGCGGCGATCCGCGCGGCCGGGACGGCGGCGGCCGGGTCGTCGAGCCTCCGGTAGAGCGCCGCCCACTCGTCGCTCGCGTCCGCGAGCACGGCCCGGTGGAGGGGCCGGCCGCGCGCGTCCAGCGCCTCGAGTCCGAAGCGTCGGTGCATGTAGCCGAACAGGCTGGCCCAGCCGGGCTGCGGCTCGTCGACGTGCTTCGCGAACCAGCGGGTGGCCCGCGCGCTCGCGGACGGGTCCGGCTCGGGGCCGCAGGCCACCACTGCGGCACACGACACGCTGAAGACGATCGCAAGGGCTGCGCGAGAGCTGGGGCGTTTCAGGACTGCTCCCTCCTTCGGCTCGAATCGCAGCGAATTCGCGACGGGGTCAGCTCCCGGCCCCGTCGGAGCGTCGCCGCGCGCTGGTGCCGGGCTCGCTGATATGCTGGCACCGATCGCAGAAAAGCACACGGCGGAGGTCACGAGGGTGTTCGGCCGAGCGCGCGCCCGGCGCGCCGCGAGACCGCGCCGAGGGCTCCCTCTGTCCGACGTGCTTCCTCGCGGCGAGAACTGGCTCGACCCGGGCGGAAACCTCGACGGCACGATCACGAGCGTTCTCCCCGGTCGCTCCGGTCCTGCATTCGTCGCGCGCTCCTCCGCGCGCCGATTCGTGGCTATCGTATTCGGGCGCGACCCGTGCGGATCGCCGTCCGCTGTCCGCCGTCTACCCCCGAAGCCAGCCCCTGGCGCACCCGGAGATCCCCGTGAAGCTCTACAACTCGCTCGGCCCCAACCCCCGCCTCGTTCGCCAGTTCATGGCCGAGAAGGACATCGAGCTCGACACGGTCGAGATCGACATCATGAAGGGCGAGAACCGTCAGTCGCCCTACGTCGACCGCAACCCGCGCGGCGAGATGCCCGCCCTCGAACTCGACGACGGTCGCCTGATCGCCGAGACCGTGGCGATCTGCGAGTACCTCGAGGAGCTCCATCCCGAGCCGGCGTTGATCGGCAGCACGCCGGAGGAGCGCGCCAACACGCGCATGTGGATCCGCCGCGTCGAGTACGGCATCACCAACCCGTTGACCGACGGCTTCCGCTACGCCGAGGGCAAGGCGATGTTCGAGGGCCGCCGCCACCTGATCCCCCAGGCGGCCGACGACCTGAAGGAGCTGGCGCGCGAGGGCCTCGCCGCGCTCGACGCCCAGATCGCCGGCCGCGACTTCATCGCCGGCGACTCGCTCACGCTCGCCGACATCGTGCTCTTCGCCTTCCTCGAGTTCGGCGCGGGCGTAGGCCAGCCGGTCGACCCGGCGCTCGGGAACATCAAGCAGTGGATGGACCGGATGGCCGCGCGGCCGAGCTGCGAAGCGAGCATCCACCCGGCCGCAAAGGCCGGAGGCATGCGGGCCTGAGTCCCGCGAGCCGTCGCGTCGTGCTTCGCGGACCGGTTCGGCGGCAGGCGTCGATCGCCGGGCTGCTGCTGCTCGCCCTGCTGTGGCCGCTTCGCGGGTTCGCGGAGCCGGCGGATGACCAGCTCGTCGACGTGCACCCCCCGATCGGCGTGCTCGGTGAGATCGCCCATGCGCAGGGCGACGTGATGTTCTCGTACCGCTACTTCCGGAAGGATCTCGGCGGCTTGATGAGCGGCACGACGATGCTCAGCGCGCCGCCGCCCGGGTTCACGGTGATTCCGACGGCGATGCGCGAGGACACGCACCTGCTCGAGGTGTTGTGGGCGCCGCTCGCACTCGACGAGGTCACCTTCGTCCTCGCCTTGCCCTACCTCGACAAGGA
This sequence comes from uncultured Spirochaetaceae bacterium, assembly GCA_964515335.1. Classification (GTDB taxonomy): domain Bacteria; phylum Myxococcota_A; class UBA9160; order UBA9160; family UBA4427; genus TMED88. The sequence continues at coordinate 717 of CAZETS010000055.1, read as the reverse complement.
GATGGACCAGGTCGAGGTGGGTACGGGCAGTTCGTACACCACACAGTCGAAGGGCTTCGGAGATTTCACGATCACCGTGCTGTACCGCGTGGTCGAGAGCGAGCGCCGCAGGGTCCACCTGAATCTGGGCCTGAGCCTGCCGTCCGGGTCGACCAACGAGTCGCAGGTCACGCCCGTGAGCGGCGGCGAACTCGAGCGCCTCCCCTACGCGATGCAGCTCGGCTCGGGCACCGTCGACCTTCGGCCGGGCGTCACCTACAACGAGACGTGGAAGCAGATGTACTGGGGTGGCCAGGTGCTCGGCGTCCTGCACGCGGGCACGAACTCCCGCGGCTACCGGCTCGGCAACTCCTACCAGGTGAGCGGGTGGGCGGGCCGCCGTTGGGCCGACTGGGTGGCCACCGCCTTTCGGCTGGACTGGCGGCACTGGTTCGACCCCGACGGCGCCGACCCGCTGATGATGGCGAATCGCTCACCGGCCGAGAATCCGAACCTGCAGGGCGGGCGCCGCCTCGACGCGCTCTTCGGCGTCGACTTCTTTCTCGGGAAGCCTCTCGAGGGCACCCGGCTATCCGTCGAGGCCGGCCTGCCGGCCCTGCAGGACCTCGACGGTCCGCAGCTACGAACGCGCTGGGTGCTGACGGCGGGGCTGCAGTATGCCTTCTGAGGTGCCCACGAGAATCGTGCCACTCACCTGGCAGAGCGAGCCCCGCGGCC
>CAZETS010000054.1:0-36000 GCA_964515335.1 uncultured Spirochaetaceae bacterium | reverse complement strand
AGGCCGCGGGGCTCGCTCTGCCAGGTGAGTGGCACGATTCTCGTGGGCACGTCCGTCGCTACCCCTCCGCTGACCGGCCCCGGCCCCGCACCCACCCCGCCGCAGCGTCGAATCGCGAGCTAGCATCCGGCGCCATGAAGAGCCTTGCTTTCGTGGGTCCAGTCTCGGGCGCTTCGGTTCGTGCGCTGGCCGTGGCAGCCGCCTCTGCGGGCGGACTCGCGCTCGCGGCCTGCGGTGGAAACGAGTACGAGCCCCCGCCCCCGCCGCCAGTCACCGTCGCCGAGCCGCTCGTCAAGGACGTGGTCCGCTACGCGGAGTTCACGGGGACGACCACCGCCGTCGAGTCGGTCGAGGTCCGCGCGCGCGTGGAGGGCTTCCTCGACTCCATGCACTTTCAGCCCGGCGAGCCGGTCGAGAAGGGCCAGCTGCTCTTCGTCATCGACCCCGAGCCCTTCGAGGTGGCGCTCGAGTCCGCCCAGGCGGAGCTCGACAGCAACAAGGCCGAGCGCGACCTGAAGGAGACCGAGTACGAGCGGACGCGCACCATGTACAAGAGCGGCGCCACCAGTGAGCTCGACCTGATCCGCGCTCGAGCGCAGCGCGACCGATCGCGCGCCGCCGTCTCCTACTCGGAAGCCGCCGTCCACTCGGCGAAGCTCGATCTCGACTACGCGCACGTGAAGGCGCCGGTCAGTGGCCGAATCGGCCGGCATCTGGTCGACATCGGCAACCTGGTGGGCGCCGGAGAGGCGACCCACCTGACCGACATCGTCCGCTACGACCCCCTCTACGTCTACTTCTACGTGAGCGAGGGCGACATCCTGGCCCTGCAGCGCCGCTCGAAGGAAGAACGCGATCGTACGGACGCGGTCTACGACGATCGCGACCGCGGCACCATCGAGGTGCGCACGGCCGACGAGAAGGGCTATCCGCACAGCGGCGACATCGACTACGCGGCGCTGCAGATCGACTCCGACACCGGCACGTTCGAGGTGCGCGGCATCCTTCACAACAAGGGGGACTTCGACGAGGTCATCATTCCCGGCACCTTCGTAGAGGTGCGTGCACCCGTCGAGGAAGAGCAGAACGCGCTGCTCATCAGCGAACGCGCCATCGGTTCGGACCAGAGCGGACGCTTCTTGCTCTTGATCGACTCCAAGAACGTCGTCGAGCAGCGCTCGGTCGAGCTCGGTCCCCTGATCGGCGAAATGCGAGTCATCAGCAAGGGCCTGAGCAAGAACGACCGGGTGATCGTGAACGGGCTCCAGCGCGCCCGCCCGGGCGCGAAGGTGACACCCACACAGACCCAGCCGGGTGGAGCGCCCGCGCCGGCCAAGGCGGCCAAGACGCCCGCGACTCCCACGACGCCCGCATCGAAGGGCGGAAGCGGCGGCGACAAGACCGCACCGGCGAAGAAGGCCTCCTAGCCCGATGTTCTCGCGCTTCTTCATCGAGCGGCCGATCTTCGCGACGGTGCTCGCGATCGTCGTCGTCATCGCCGGCCTCGTCAGCGTGCCGACGCTGCCGATCGCCCAGTACCCCGACATCACGCCACCGACGGTGCGCGTCTCCACCACCTACCCCGGCGCCAACGCCCGGGTGGTGGCCGATACGGTCGCGGCCCCGATCGAGCAGCAGGTCAACGGCGTCGAGGACATGATCTACATGTCCTCGACCAGCGGCAACGACGGCTCGTACGCGCTGACGGTGACCTTCGAGGTGGGCACCGACCTCGACATGGCTCAGGTGCTGGTCCAGAACCGCGTCGCCATCGCGGAGCCGAAGCTTCCCGAGGAGGTCAAGCGGCAGGGCGTCACGACCCAGAAGCAGTCGACCGCGATCGTGCTGCTGATCACGCTCACCGCGCCCGACGGCCGCTACGACACCCTCTACCTCAGCAACTTCGCGACCCTGCGTCTCCTCGACGAGATCAAGCGCATCCCTGGCGTGGGCGACGTCAACGTCTTCGGCGGGTCCGACTACAGCATGCGGATCTGGATCGATCCCAACAAGCTGAAGGCGCGTAGCCTCACCATGGCGGACGTCACTTCGGCCATCCAGGAGCAGAACGTCCAGGTGGCAGCAGGCCAGATCGGGCAGCCGCCGGCGCCGAAGGGCCAGCCGTTCCAGTACTCGATCAACACCCTCGGCCGCCTCACCGACTCGGAGCAGTTCGCGAACATCATCCTGAAGGCCGACGGCAACCGCATCACGCGCATCAAGGACGTGGCGCGCGTCGAGCTAGGCAGCCAGAACTACAATCAGAGCGCGGCCCTGAACGGCGCGCCCGCCGCGGCGGTCTCGGTCTACCAGCTCCCGGGCGCGAATGCCCTCGACGTCGCCGAGCAGATTCGCGCCACCATGCATCGGCTCTCGAAGAGCTTTCCGGAGGGGCTCGAATGGGACATCCCGTTCGACACCACGAAGGCCGTCAAGGCGTCCATCAGCGAGGTCTACCAGACGCTCTTCATCGCGATCGCGCTGGTCTTCCTCACCATCTACGTCTTCCTGCAGGACTGGCGGGCCACGCTGATCCCCGCTGTGACGATCCCCGTCTCGCTGGTGGGCACGTTCGCCGTGATGGCGGCGCTCGGGTTCTCGATCAACATGCTGACGCTCTTCGGGCTGGTGCTCGCAATCGGCATCGTGGTCGACGACGCGATCGTGGTGGTCGAGAACGTGACGCGGCTCGTCGACGGCGGCATGCCGGCCCGCGAGGCGGCGATCCGCGCCATGGAAGAGGTGGCGGGGCCGGTCGTCGCGACCACGCTGGTGCTGCTGGCCGTCTTCGTGCCGGCGGCCTTCATGGGCGGCATCACCGGCGCCCTCAATCAGCAGTTCGCGCTCACCATCGCGGCCGCGACGGTGATCAGCTCGCTGAACGCCTTGACGCTGTCCCCGGCGCTCTCCGCCATCCTGCTGCGGCCGAGCCAGGCGCGCACCACCGGCTTCTTCGGCGCCTTCAACGCAGTATTCGAGCGCAGCAGCAAGGGCTACGTGCGGGTGGTCGCGGCCCTCGTCCGGCGCACGGCCCTCGGCATGCTGATCTTCGCCGCGCTGACCGGCCTGGCCGGCTGGGGGTTCCAGGCGCTGCCGACGGGCTTCATCCCCATCGAGGACCAGGGCTACTTCTTCGCCGTCGCGCAGCTGCCCGACGCCGCGTCGCTCGAGCGGAGCGACGAGGTCGCCGCGCGCATGATGAAGGCCTTCCTCGACACGCCGGGCGTGAGCGACGCGGTGACGATCACCGGCTACTCGCTGCTCGACTCGTCGAACTCGTCGAACACGGCCACGGCCTTCATCGTGATGGACCCCTGGGACGAGCGCACCACCCCGTCCCTCAGCCAGGACGGCATCTTGCATAACGTCCGCCACCGGCTCTGGGCCATCGAGGACGCCATCTCTTTCGCCTTCGTGCCGCCGGCCATCAACGGCCTGGGCGTGGCCGGCGGCTTCCAGATGCAGCTCCAGGACCGCGGCGGGGTCGGCTTCGACGAGCTCCAGCAGATGGCCATCGAGATGGTGCACGACGGCGACGCCCAGTCGGGCCTCCACGCGCTCAACACGACGTTCCGCGCGCGCGTCCCCCAGCTCTTCGCCGACGTCGACCGCACCAAGGTGAAGACCCTCGACATCCCCCTCGACGACGTCTTCGGCACCCTGCAGGCGGCCCTGGGCTCGGCCTACGTGAACGACTTCAACCGCTTCGGGCGCACCTACCAGGTGAACGTGCAGGCCGACTCGCCGTTCCGGCAGAAAGTCAGTGACATCGGCAAGCTCGAGGTGCGCAACAACCGCAACGCGATGATTCCCCTCGGCAGCATCGTCGAGGTGAGCGAAACCTTCGGGCCGCAGCTCGTGCAGCGCTACAACCTCTACCCGTCGGCCACGATCAACGGGGAGGCGGCGCCCGGATTCAGCTCGGGCCAGGCGCTCGACCTGATGGAGCAGATGGCGGACGCCATGCTGCCCCTCTCGATGGGGTACGAGTGGACCGGCATGTCCTTTCAGGAGCAGCAGGCCGGCGGTGAGACGATCCTGATATTCGCCCTGGCGGTGCTGCTGGTGTTCCTGGTGCTGGCCGCACAGTACGAGAGCTGGACGACGCCGGCCGCGGTGATCTTCGCGGTGCCGCTCGGGCTGCTCGGCGCGGTGGCCGCGGTGGCGCTGCGGGGGCTCGAGAACGACGTCTACATGCAGATCGGCGTGGTGCTGCTCGTCGCAATGGCGAGCAAGAACGCGATCCTGATCGTCGAGTTCGCCCGCGAGCAGCGCGGCACGGGGCTCGGCATCGCCGAGGCGGCCGTCGAGGCGTCGCGGCTGCGCTTCCGGCCGATCCTGATGACCTCGTTCAGCTTCGTGCTCGGCGTGATGCCGCTCGTCGTCGCCACCGGCGCCGGCGCGGCCAGCCGGCGCTCGCTCGGCACGGTGGTGCTCGGCGGTCAGCTCAGCGCGACGATCATCGCCGTGATGCTCGTGCCCGTTTTCTTCGTGGTGTTCCAGCGGCTGAGCGAGCGCGGGAGCAAGGCGGACGCCACGTCCCAGAGCGAGCAGACAGGCGCCGCGCCCGACCAGGTGAGCTGATGGGCTTCGAAAAGAGAGGAGGGCCGGGGATGGGTCTGGGATCGCTCCAGCGGCAACACCGGGGCCGGGCCCTCGCCGCCACGGCGACCGCCCTCGCCGTCTGGCTCTCGGCGTTCGCCGCGAGCGCAGGTGGTGTCGCGGTCGGCGAAGCGGCGCCGGCCTTTTCGCTCGCGGGCACCGACGGCCGCACCTACACGCTCGAGGGCCTGCTGGCCGAGCACGGCGGATTGGTGGTCGCCTGGTTCCCCAAGGCGTTCACGCCTGGCTGAACGACCGAGCTCACCTCGCTGCGTGACAGCGAGAAGCAGCTGGCCGCCTATGACGTGGCGTACTTCATGGTCAGCCTCGACGACGTCGAGAAGAACCGCGCCTTCGCGGAGTCGGTCGGCGCGCAGTTCGTGTTGCTGAGCGACTCCGACCATCGCGTGGCCGATCGCTACGGGGTGACCGCCCTCGGCGGGCTGTATACGCGCCGCTGGACGTACTACATCGACGCGAACGGCATCGTGAAGTACATCGACAAGGACGTGAACCCCGAATCCCACGGCCAGGACGTCGTGCGCAAGCTCGGCGAACTCGGCTTCCCGAAGCGCTGAGCGCACTGCGCGGCCTCGAGCGAGCCGGGCCGCGGACGGCCCGACCGCCCGCCGGCTATGCGCCGGCCTCTCCCGCGCGCGAGCGCGACCCGCGCAGGAAGGGCAGCGCGAGCGCGACCAGCAGCAGCTCCGAGCCGCCCGCCACCGCGAAGGCGGCCGCGTAGCCCGCCTCCCAGTCGCCGCCCCGCCCGATCGACTCGCTCACGAATCCTCCGACGAGCGGCCCGACGATGAACCCGAGGCTGCCAGCCGCGTTGAAGCCCGCGAGCGCCGTGGAGCGCAGCGCGTCCGACGCGTACTCGGTGGCGAGGAGCATCGTCGGCACGAACATCACCGCCGCCGAAATCCCGATCGCGGCCATCACGAAGGGCAGCACATCGGCCGGCCACAGCACCAGGCTGGCGGTGCCGACCCCGTAGACGACGCTGCCCACACCGAGCAGCGCCACGCGCGACGTCCGCTCGGAGAGCCATCCGAACGGATACGAGAGCAGTGCGAAGGGCAACATGAAGGCGCTGATCATCAGGCCGATCCGGGGCGGATCGGCGTCGTGCACGCGGCTCAGGTACAGGCTGAAGGTCGTCGTGTAGAAGCCCACCGTGAAACGGTCCGCGAAGGCGAAGAGCCAGGGCACGATCAGGCGGCCCTGCTCGCGCAGCGCGACCAGCAGGCCGGCGGCCGTCGCCCGCGCCGTGTCGGACACCTCCGAATCGCTAAGCACCGCGGCGGCCAGCGAGGCGGCGACGAGCACCACCGCGCCGCCGAGCCAGAGCGTACGCACCGGGTCGCCCGCTCCCACCACGCCTCCGATCGGTGCGCCGATCGCCACACCGAGCAGCAGCCCTGCCCCCACGAGGCCGAGGGCCCGCCCGCGATGGCTGTCCGGGACGCTCGTCGACGCGAGCGACAACAGCATCGAGAGGGCCGCGATGTGGGCCGCGCCCTCCAGCAGCCGCAGCCCCATGAAGGCCACGAAGGGAAGCGGGAGGGCCATCCCGAAGAAGCAGAGCGCATCGACGCACAGCGCGGTCAGCGCGATCGTCTTTCGCCGGCCGAAGCGATCCGCGAGCGAGCCCGCCAGCGGGGCGGCCACCACCGCCCCCACCATGTTGATCGACATAAAGAGCGAGGTGAGCAGCTCCGAGACACCGAAGCGCTCGTGAACGAGCGTGCGCAGCACGGGCACCGGCAGCGTCACCGGAACCAGCATGAGCAGGGCGACGAGACCCTGCATCGCGAGCCTGCGAGAGCCCCCGTCTGCGCCCCCGGGCCGCCCGATCGGATCGTCCGCACTTTCCACGTCGCTCTCGGTAGCGCGATTCCGTGAAGGCCGCCGCACCGGGGTATGCTCTCCACCCCACGGAGGACGCCAACCATGTCGTCGGGCGCACCCAGCGTCGAGGCGGTAGCCGCCTACCTGATGGATCTGCAGAACCGGATCTGCGCCGGCCTCGAGGGCGCCGACGGCGAGGCGCACTTCCATCGCGACGAGCTGCCGCGGGAGGGTGGTGGTGTATCGCGCCCGCGCGTCCTCGAAGACGGGCCCTGCATCGAAAAGGCCGCGGTCAACTTCACCCACACCTTCGGCAACCGCATGCCCCCCGCTGCCACCGAGCGACGCCCCGACCTCGCCGGCGGCACCTACCAGGCCGCGTCGGTCTCGCTGATCGTGCATCCGCGAAACCCGTATGCGCCCACTTCCCACGCCAACTTCCGCTGCTTCTTCGCCCGGCCGCCCGAGGACGCCGGGAGCCAGGACCCCACCTGGTGGTTCGGCGGCGGATTCGACTTGACGCCCTACTACGGCTTCGAGGAGGACGCCGTAGCGTGGCACCGCGTGGCCCGGGACGCCTGCGCGCCCTTCGGCGACGACCTCTACCCGCGCTTCAAGAAGGCCTGCGACGGCTACTTCTTCCTCGAGCACCGCCACGAGCCGCGGGGCATCGGCGGAATCTTCTTCGACGACTTCGACGAGGGCGGGTTCGAAGCCGCCTTCGCGTTCGTGCGCAGCGTGGGGGACGCCTACCTCGACGCCTACCTGCCGATCCTCGAGCGGCGCAAGGACACGCCCTACGGCGAGCGCGAGCGCAGCTTCCAGCTGTACCGGCGCGGCCGCTACGTCGAGTTCAACCTGCTGCAGGACCGCGGCACGCGCTTCGGCCTGCAAGCCGCGACGCGCGTAGAGTCGGTGCTGGCCTCCATGCCGCCGCTCGTGGCCTGGCGTTACGACTGGCGGCCGGAGCCGGGCACGCCCGAAGACGCGCTCTACACCGACTTCCTGCGACCGCGCGACTGGGCGGAGGGCAGCGACTGCGCGTAACGGCCGGCCGCCTTCGGCTGGCCGCTCGACGCCATGCAAGCAGGCAAACGACGGTCAAGACGATGCGGCGCCTCTCCGGGACACACAGTCTGGCCTGCGGCCGCTACCCTTCGCGCGTGGGTCGTTCTGCGTCACGATCGAAGCAGCCGGTGCAGCGGCGAGGTGGAACGACACCGCGTTGGCTGCGCAGCGACCTGCCGATCCGCGTCGGTGTGTCGCGCTGCCTGCTCGGCGACCCGGTCCGCTACGACGGCGGCCACAAGCGGAGCCGGTTCGTCAGCGACGACCTCGGGCCCTTCGTCACCTGGGTGCCGGTGTGCCCGGAGGTCGAAGCGGGCATGGGCGTGCCGCGTCCCGCAATCCGCATCGTGCAGCCGGCGGGCAGCAACGGCGAGGACGCACAGCGCCTCGAAGAGGTGGCGTCCGGGCGCCGCCACACCGCAGCGCTGCGGCGAACGGCCCGCAGCCGCGTCGCCCGGCTGGCCCGCGAGGACCTCTGCGGCTTCGTGCTCAAGAAGGACTCGCCGAGCTGCGGGATGGAGCGGGTTCGCGTCTGGTCCGAGTCGCCGTCGGGCGGCGCGACCCGGACGGGTCGCGGGCTCTTCGCCCGAACGCTGATCGACCGGCTCCCCCACCTGCCGGTCGAGGAGGAGGGGCGGCTCGAAGACCCCGCCCTGCGCGAGCGCTTCGTCGAGCGGGTCTTCGCCTACCGCCGCCTGAAGAGTCTGTTCGAGACGCGCTGGACACTCGGCGAGCTCGTGCGCTTCCACACCGCCCACAAGATGCAGCTGCTCGCGCACGCCGAGCGCGACTACCGCGCGCTGGGACGGTTGGTGGCCGGTGCGCGGGACCACTCCCCCGCGAGCCTCCGCGACGAGTACAGCCGTCTCTTCATGTGCGCCCTCGCCACGCAGGCGACGCGACGACGCCACGTCAACGTGCTGCAGCACATGACGGGCCACCTGCGCGAGCGTCTCGACGGCGGCAGCCGCCGCGAGCTCGTCGACGTGATCGACGACTACCGCGCCGGACTCGTCCCCCTCGTCGTCCCCATCACGCTGATCCGTCACCACGTGCGTCGGCTCGAGGTCGTCTATCTCGAAGGACAGGTCTACCTCGAGCCGCACCCCAAGGAGCTGATGCTCCGCAACCGGGCATGAGGGCAGTGCCGCATGAGCAAGAGCCAGCGAGGACGATTCCGTAGAGCCTGCGTGGTCGGAGCGGCCACGCTGTGGGGCGTGATCGCGGTCGCGATCGTCTTCGGACCGGGCCTGCCCGAACGCTTCATCAACCTCACGGTGCCCCACGACCCCTGGCCGGTCGGCGACGAGGCGCGGGCGCTGCACGACTCGATTCCGGTCGTCGACCTCCACGCCGACCCGCTGCTCTGGAGCCGCGATTGGCTCGAGCGGTCGGGTCGCGGGCACACCGATCTTCCGAGGCTCGTCGAGGGCGGCGTCGCCCTGCAGGTGCTGACCGCCGTCACGAAGTCGCCGAGCGGGCAGAACTACGAGCGGAACACCGGCGACAGCGACCAGCTCACCTACCTGGTGGTCGCGCAGCTCTGGCCGCCCGCCACCTGGACCAGCCCCTTCGCGCGCGCAGTCCACCAGGGCCAGATCCTCGCCGACCTCGATCGGCGGGCCGGCTCGCGGTTCCGCGTCGTTCGCAGCGCGGAGGATCTGCAGCGCCTCCTCGACGAGCGCGCACAGGGTGCCGACGTGGTCGGCGGCGTGTTCGGCATCGAGGGGGCGCACGCGCTCGAGGGCAAGCTCGCCAACTTCGCCACGCTCGACGAGCTGGGTCTTCGCGTCGTCGGCCTCACCCACTTCTTCGACAACCGGCTGGGCGGGTCGCTCCACGGTGTCTCGAGGCAGGGGCTGACGGACTTCGGCCGCGCGGTCGTCCTGGAGGCCGACCGGCGCGGAATGATCATCGACGTCGCGCACGCCTCGCCACGCATGGTCGACGACGTCCTCGAGCTGATCGATCGTCCCGTGATCCTCTCCCACGGCGGATTCGCGGGCGTCTGCGACAACGCCCGCAACCTCGACGACGCGCTGATGCGGCGAATCGCAGAGCACGGCGGCCTGGTGGGCGTCGGCTTCTGGGACGGCGCAGTCTGCGATCCCTCGCCGGCGGGCGTCGTGCGCGCGCTCCGCTACGGGATCGACCTGCTCGGCGTCGAGCACATCGCCCTCGGCTCGGACTACGACGGCGGCACGACGGTGCACTTCGACGCCTCCGAGCTCGCGATCCTGACGCAGACGATGCTCGAAGCCGGCTTCAGCGAGGCGGAGATCCGGGCCGTGATGGGCGACAACGCCGTGCGCTTCTTCCTCGCGCAGCTTCCCTGAGGCGTCCGGACCAGAGCTCGAGCAGAGCTCGTCGCCGACCGCTACCGCGCGAGCGGCCCGGCGTCCTTGCCGATCTCCACGCGCACCGCGTGGGCGATCTCGACCGACGAGCGGCCGACGTGCAGCAGGTAGCCTCCCGCGTCGACGTACCAGCCCGCCTCGGTGCGGTGGTCGTGCCCCCGGCCGGCCGGCACCGCGTTCGCGACGCCCCCGCCGCCCTCGCGAAGCTCTCGGAAGCCGGGATCCGCGTCGTCCCAGTAGGCGAACGCCCGCTCGTCGAGCTCGAGGACCACGGTCGTCGACTCGCCGGGGGCGAGGTGGACCTTCTCGAACTGGCGAAGCTCGCGTCGCGGGCGGAAGAGCCGAGGCGACTCGGGCTCGACGTAGCACTGCACGACCTCGGTGCCGGGGCGATCGCCGACGTTCGTCACCGGCACCTCGACGCGCAGCACTTCGCCGGCGTGGAAGGCCGGCGACGAAGGCTGCGGCGCGCCGAACTCGAAGCAGGTGTAGGAGAGCCCGTGGCCGAACGGGAAGCGCACCGGCAGCCGGCGCGAGTCGTACCAGCGATAGCCCATCAGCAGCCCCTCGCCGTAGCGAAGCTCGGAGTTCTCGCCCGGAAAGTTCCCGTAGGCTGGCGTCTGCTCGATCCGGAGTGGGTGCGTGATGGGAAGCCTGCCGCCGGGATCGCGCACGCCGAGCAGCACGTCGGCGAGCGCGCCCGCCATCTCCTGACCGCCGAACCAGATCTGCAGGATGGCGCTCGGGCGCTCCGACCACTCCATCGTGACCGGCGCACCGCTGTTGACGCAGACGACGGTGGCCGGGTTGGCGGCGCAGACGCGCTCGATCAGCTCGTCCTGATCGCCCGGAAGGTCCATGCTCGTGCGGTCGTGGCCCTCCGATTCCCAGTCGCCGTTGGTCCCGACGACCAGCAGCGCCACGTCGGCGTCGCGCGCCGCCGCGACGGCTCGGTCGAGCAGCCCCTCCCCCACCGGCGGGCGCAGCCCGATCTTGACGCCGGCGAGCACCACGGCGTCCTGGGCGGCGTACTGGATCTCGAGATCCACCGGCTCGCCGGCGTGCAGGGTGACGGCAGCCTCCATCTCCTGGCTCGCCATCGAGAAGAACGCCTTGCCGCGGGGAGGCGGGCTCTCGAAGCCGTCGAGCACGACGCGGCCGTCGACCAGCAGACGCGCGCGACCAGCCTGCACCAACGTGAAGGTGTGCTCGCCGCTCTCGGTCGGCACGAAGCGACCCGCGGCGCGCAGCGAGAACGCGCCTGGGTCGAGGCCCTCCGCCGGACGCCCGAAGTACATCATCTGCGACCCCTGCCCGGTCTTGCGATGCACGGGATCGCCGGCGCCTTCGAGACCCGCGAACAGCTCGACCACGAAGCCTTCGCCGTCCGAGATCGCCGAGGCGGGGATCGCCGGTGTCGTCATCTCGGTCCAGCAGCCTCGCTCGTGCACGATCTCGACGTCGTCGCCGAGCGCCTCGCGCAGGGCGTCGAGGGGCGTCTTCCGGTAGTGGGGCCGCAGGGCCGCTGAGCCGCCCCCCATGATCTGCGCGCGATCGGCGTTGGGACCGATCACCGCCACCCGGCGCAGCTTGCCACGGTCGAGCGGCAGCCCGCCGTCGTTGCGCAGCAGCACCATCGACTCGGCGGCCGCCTCGCGCGCGAGCTCGCGGTGCTCCGGGCGGTCGATGCTGCGCTCCTCGCCGTCGTCGGGCTGTTTCAGGGCGTCGACGCGCGACCACACCGACAGCATGCGGCCCACGATGTCGTCGAGCACCTCCTCGTCGACCTCTCCGGAGCGCACGGCGTCAGCGAGACGCGCCCCGAAGAAGCGGCCCGGTCCGGGCATCTGCAGATCGAGGCCCGCTTCGGCCGATCCCACCGTCGACCCCGCCGAGAACCAATCGGTGACCACGAAGCCGTCGAACCCCCAGTCGCCGCGCAAGATGCCGTTCAGCAGCTCGGCGTGCTCGGCACACCAGGTTCCGTTCAGACGGTTGTAGGCCGTCATGATGCCGAGGGCGCCGCCCTCCTTGACGGCGATCTCGAAGGGCAACAGGTACAGCTCGCGCAGGGTGCGCTCGTCCACCACCGAGTCGATCGTGTGCCGCTCGAACTCGGCGTCGTTGGCCACGAAGTGCTTGGCGGTGGTGGCGACGCCCTGCGACTGCACGCCGCGAATGAAGCCGGCCGCGATCCGTCCCGAGAGCAGCGGATCCTCCGAGTAGCACTCGAAGCTCCGCCCGCCGAGAGGCGAGCGGTGCAGGTTGATGGTCGGCGCGAGCAGCACGCGACACGACTTGGTGCGCGCCTCCTCGCCGAGCATCACCCCGACGCGCTCGACGAGCTCGGGCGAGAAGGTGGCGCCGAGGGCCGAACCGCAGGGCACGCAGACCGCGCTCGCCTCGCCGAGGCCGAGCAGCGACGAGCCGCGCGCACCGTTCGGCCCGTCGGTGACGCGGATCGACGGCAGCCCCACGCGCTCGACCGCCGGCGTCGACCACATGTCGGCGCCCGCCGTCAACAGGGCCTTTTCGTCGAGAGTGAGGGCCTGCAGCAGCTTCGCGGGATCCATCGTGTCTCCTCCTGGCCTGCGGTACGGGATTCTACACCGGCGCGGACCGTACACGTCATACGGACTCCGGTGCATTGTGGGGCCGTTTCGGCGCCGATATCGTTCCGGTCTCCCACCGACCCCGGAGATGCGCCGTGCCCAATCCGAAACAGTCGAACGATCCCCTCGCCAAGGTCGACAGCGCGGAAGCCTGGAGCGATTTCTGCGACCTGCTCAAGAAGGCCGGCGACGTCCTGCTGCGCGAAGACCTCGAGCCGACCACCTTCGACAAGGGCGAGGGCCTGCGGTATCTGGCTCGCCTGGTGCGCGCCGGGCTGTTCTCTTTCGTCGAGAACCCGGGAGCGTTGCACCCGCGGTTCCGCACCATGCCCGACGGCGTCCGCATGGGGCTCGACAATCCCGACAACTTCTACGTGAGCGCCGCGGTGAACCCCGCCTACACGTACCGGATCCGCGGCACGCGGGGCACGATCCACTACATGAGCTTCGCGGCGCAGAACCAGAACTTCGCGGCCCGCGACAAGATCACCGGCGGCGCCGGACATCTGAACGACGCCGAGCTACGGCTCGAGCCGGACGGTTCGTTCGAGATCATCGCCAGCCAGAAGCAGCATCCCGGCAACTGGCTGCAGATGACCGAGCACACCAGGCAGATCCTGCTGCGACAGACCTACCTCGATCGCAACAGCGAGCTGCCCGTCGAGGTCGAGATCGAGTGTCTCGAGGCCGAGGCGCCGCCCGATCCCCTCGACCCCGCCGAGATGCCCGGCCGCCTGCTCGGCAGCGCGATGTATGCGATCGGCTGCGCGTCCTGGTTCGCGGATTGGGTGATGGACTTCCTGAACCACGCCCCGGTGAACGACTTCCACCTGCCCGACATCGAGAAGCACCGAGTGATGGGCGGCGACCCGAACATCCGCATGTGGCTCGGCCAGTGGAAGCTCGGACCGAACGAGTGCCTGGTCATCGACGCCACGCCGCCGAAGTGCGACTACTGGAACTTCCAGCTCGCGAACATCTGGGCGGAGTCGCTCGACTTCGAGACGCGGCCGGTGCACGTCAACAGCGGCACGGCCGCCTACCGCGACGACGGCTCGTTCCGGCTGGTGGTCGCCCACGAGGATCCGGGCGTGCCCAACTGGATCGATACCGCGGGTCACCACCACGGCGTGATGGCACTTCGCTGGGTGCGAACCGACGCGCATCCGCAACCGGCCGCCAAGGTGGTTTCGATCGACGAGGTGCGCGCCGGCCTGGAAGCCTGACCGGCCGCTCAGGCCGCCAAGACCATCAAGGCCGCGTGATCTGTCCGCCGTCGACGTTGACGATCTGACCGGTCAACCACGACGACGCATCCGACAGCAGGAAGAGACACGTCTCGACCAGGTCCGCCGGCTGGCCGAGCCGCTGTATGGCCAGCTGCGCGACGATCTGCTGAGCGGCCCCGCCCGCGGTCTTCGCGAGGGCCTCGGTGTCGGTCGGACCCGGGGCGATCGCGTTGACGCGGATCCCGTAGGCGCCCAGCTCGCGGGCGAGCGCGTGGGTAAGTCCGTTGACGCCGAGCTTCGCCAGCCCGTAGTAGCCGACGCCCATCCAGGCGGCGGTGGAGGACTGGTTGACGATCGCGCCGCCGCCGCGCTCGCGCATCGAGCGGAAGCAGGCGCGGGTGCAGAGCAGCGCGCCGTTCATGTTGACGTTCATGAAGTGCTGGTAGTAGTCCCAGTCGACGCGCAGCAGCGAGTCGAGCTTCATGTCACCGAAGATGGCCGCGTTGTTCACCAGGAAGTCGACGCCGCCGTAGCTGGCGACGACCTGCTCGACCATGGCGGCGGTCGACTCTTCGGAGCCGACGTCGACCTTCACGAACGACGCCTCACCGCCCGCGTCGCGGATCTCGCCGACGACGCGCTCGCCGAGCTCCTTCTTGATCTCGGCCACCACCACGCGCGCTCCCTGGGCGGCGAGACCCTTCGCATAGGCCTCGCCGATGCCACCGCCCGAGCCCGTGACGATCGCGACCTTCCCGTCGATTCCGTCGTACTGCATCGTTTCTCCTTACGAGCCGTCAGACCTTGACCGGCAGACGGGCGAAGCCGCGGACGTTGATCGAGTGCACGCGCTCCGCGCCGCCCGGATCGATCTCGTAGCCGCCGAATCGGCGCCACCACTCCTCGAGGGCGACCCGAGCCTCGAGACGCGCCAACGAGGCGCCCATGCAAAAGTGCGCCCCCTTGCCGAAGGAGAGCATCGACGAGGCGTCGCGGCGGATGTCGAACTCGTCGGCGCGCTCGAAGACGTCCTCGTCGCGGTTCGCCGAGCCGACGAGGAGCAGCGCGATGCCGCCCGCCTCGAGGGTGGTGCCGCGCAGCTCGACGTCCTCGGTGACGAGCCTCGCCAGCATCTGGGTCGAGTTGTCGTAGCGAAGCGTCTCCTCGACCCAGCCGGGAATCGCCTCCTCGCTGGCGGCGACGAGCGCCCGCTGCTCGGGGTGGCGCCAGAGCCAGTAGAGCGCGTTGCCGATGAGCTTCGTCGTGGTCTCGTTGCCGGCCACGATCATCAGGTTGCAGAACGACAGCAGCTCGTCGCCGCCGAGGCGGTCGCCGTCGAGCTCGACGGTCGAGAGGTCGCTCAGCAGATCGTCCCGGGGCGTCTTGCGCCGCTCGGCGAGCAGCTCGGTGAAGTACGCGCGGATCTTCCCGAAGGCCTCGCTGCCCGCGGGCGGCACGTCGCGCATGCCCTCCTCGCGATGCACCAGCAGGTCGGCCCAGCGCCGCAGCGTCTGGCGATCGGCCGCCGGCACGCCGAGCAGCTCGCTGATCACGTCCATCGGCAACCGCCCCGCGAAGTCGTCGATGACGTCGAAGCCGCCCGAACCGACGAGCGCTTCGAGATACCCGACCGTCATCTTGCGGATGAGCGGCTCGAGGGCCGCCACGCGCCGCGGCGTGAACCCACGCGAGACCAGGCCGCGCATGCGCGTGTGCTGGGGCGGATCGAGGCCGAGGAACGACATGCCGAGCCGCGACGCGGCGGGCGTACGCGACGTCGGATCGAGCGACACGCCCTCACGATTCGAGAAGCGGCGCGTGTCCTTGAAGGCGGCCAGCACATCGTCGTAACGGGACAGCGCCCAGAAGCCGATCTCGTCGTTGCGGTATACGGGCGCCTCGCCGCGCAGCCGCGCGTAGATCGGATACGGGTCCTCGTGGACCTCGTACGCGTAGGGGTCGTAGTCCGGCACGTCGGCTCCTCGAGCCGGGCACCCTATCCCATTTACATAGCGCGTGCAATGGAAATGGGATAGGCTCGACGGCCCGTCTGGAGGACACGCGCCATGGCGATCCGCGCCGGCTTCATCGGCCTCGGCAACCAGGGCAAGCCCATCGCGGCCCACTTCGCGCCCAGCGGCTTCGACACGATCGTCTATGACATCGATCCCGCTCCGGTCGCCGAGCTCGTCGACGGCGGTGCGCGAGCCGCGAGCTCGCCGCGCGAGGTCGGCGCCGGCGCCGACGTGATCGGCATCTGCGTTCCCGAGGACGCGCACGTGCGCGCCGTCCTGCTCGGCGACGAGGGCGTGCTGGCCGGCGCGGCGCCGGGCGCGGTGATCGCCGTGCACAGCACGATCCTGCCCGATACGGCGGTCGAGCTGGCCGAGCACTCCGCCGCCCGCGAGGTCTCGCTGCTCGACGCCTGCGTGACCGGCGGCGCGGCCCGTGCCGCCAACAAGCAGCTCACCTATCTCGTCGGCGGCGACGAGGCGGCGCTCGACAAGGCGCGGCCGCTGCTCGAGTGCACGGCCGAGCGGATCATCCACGCCGGCGAGCTCGGCAACGGCGCGAAGCTCAAGCTCTGCATCAACCTCATCACCTACATCCAGTGGGCAGCCGCCTACGAGTCGCACGCGCTCGCCAGAGCGGTGGGCCTTCCGGCCGAAGTGCTCGAAGAGGCCGGTCTCTCGAACGGTCAGATCACGCCGCTCATGCAGGCCTATCTCGCGGGCGTCAAGATGCCGGACGAAGTCCGCCGCAGCGATGCCGTGCAGACGCTGATGCGCGGACACATGAACGTGGCCGAGAAAGATCTCGCGTGGGCGCTCACGCTGGCGCGCCGGGCGGGAACGTCGCTTCCGGTGGGCGGGCTCGTCTCGCAGCTGATGGCGCGTCTGTACGGCGTGGAGGACGAGGACCGGCGATGACCGCGGGCTCGCGCGCCTCCTCGCCGAGTCGGGTGCGGCGCTCGCACGCCGAACGCACGGCCGAGACGCGGGGGCGCATCATCGCAGCGGTCGTCGAGTCGATCGCCGAGGTCGGCTTCCAGCGCACCACGGCGGCGGAAATCACGCGCCGGGCCGGTGTGACGTGGGGAGCCGTCCAACACCACTTCGGCGGCAAGGACGGCATCCTGTTCGCCGTCCTCGAGGACTCGTTCGACCGCTTCGCGAGCCAGCTCGCCGACATCGAGGTGGAGGCGACCCCGCTCGACGAGCGCATCGATCTGTTCATCGAGCGCGCCTGGGATCACTTCGGCAGCGCCCACTACCGCAGCACCTTCGAGATCCTGCTGAGCCATGCGGGCTCGAGCGAGCTCGAGGACGACTCGCTCTGGCAGGACCAGATGTTCGCCGCGTGGAACGGCATCTGGAGCCGGCTCTTCGCCGACGTCCGCCAGCCCCGCCGCGCCTCGCTGGCCCTGCAGTCCTTCACGATCTCGTCGCTTTCGGGCCTGGCGGGCCTCTTCATCGTGGCCGGGCGCCGCGCCGGCCGGCCCAGCGCCGAGCTCGCCGTGCTGAAGGCGACGCTGCGCCGCGAGCTGGGAGCCTGAAGAGAGCCGCCTGCGTCGCCGCCCCGCGCAGGGTCGGCGGATCAGTCCGCGTTCGACGAGGTGGCGGTCGCGCCGGGGGCCGTCATGCGCCGTGCGAGCAGCGCCATCAAGGCGGGCGCCAGCAGCAGATCGGCGAGAAACGCGAAGATGATCGTCAGGCCGGTCAGCACGCCGAAGGTGACCAGGTTGTTGAGCGAGGCCGCGCTGTAGATGAAGAACCCGCAAGAGAGCACGATCGTCGTGAAGAGCAGCGCCTGCCCCGTCGTCGTCAGCGTCTGGCGCACCGCGTAGCGCACGTCGCCGCTGTGCTCGTAGTAGCGGCGATAGTTGTGCATGAAGTGGATGGTGTCGTCGACGGCGAGCCCGAGCGCGATGCTGCCGATCATCAGCGTGAACATCTCGAGCCGGATGCCCGACCAGCCCATCACGCCCAAGATCAGCAGCACGGGCGCCAGATTCGGAATCATGCTGAGCAGCCCCACCCGCAGGCTGCCGAGCAGCAGGATCATCAGCGGGGCGATGATGAGGAAGGCGAGCAGGTAGGTGCGAACCAGGCTCGTCACGATCGCGTGCATGACGCGCACGATGACCCGGATCTCTCCGGTGAGATCCACGCTGGCGCGGCCGTCCACGATCCCGCCGAACCCCTCGTCGAGCTTCGAGATGAACGCCTCGTAGTCGATCGCATCCACGAACGGCAGCTTCATGGTCAGGCGCGCCTCACTGAACCTCGCGTCGACGAGCTTTTCGATCTCGTCGGCGCCGCTGCTCTCGAACAACAGCAGCTCCTGTGAGAGCAGGTCGGGGTCGTCGGGAATGACGTAGAAGTCGGCGCGGTCTTCGTTGAGCGCTCTGTGGGTCTCGCGGGCGACGTCCACCAGCGACGTCGACTTGTTTACCCGGATGCCGTTCACACGCGCGCGTTCCGCGAAGGCGTGCATCCGCTCGAGGTCGCGGAGCGTCTCGGGGCGCCGAAAGGCGTCGTCGCGACCGGTGTCCACGACGGCCTCGAGGAACATGACGCCGCCGAGCTCGTCGTTCATCAGCTCGGTCGCGACGCGGAGGGGATGGTCCTCGGCGAACCAGCGAAGGGGGTCGTGGGCGAGCTCGAGCCGTGCGGCGCCGGCGGCGGCGACGACGAGCAGCAGCGCCCAGGCGGCCACCACGCCCCCGGCGTGACGGGTCGCGTAGTCGCCGAACCGGGCGAGCACGGTGCGGGTGACGCCGAGACGGCTGTTGCCCGCACGCGCGGGCGGGCGCATCGGAAAGATCGCCACCAGGGCCGGCACCAGCAGGATCGTCAGGAGCAGCGAAGACAGGATGCCGATCGGCGTCACGATGCCGAGGTCGACGATCGGGGCGATGTCTGCGCTGATGAAAGACGCCAGCCCGCCGGCCGTCGTGAGGCTGGTCATCACGACGGCGAGCCCCGAGTGGCCCAGCGAGTGCGCGAGGGCGTCCTCCTTGGCCTGCCCCTCGTCGGCGGCCTGGTAGAAGACCACGAGCAGGTGGACGGCTCCGCCCACCCCCACCCCGAGCAGGAACGAGGGGATGATCTGCATGATGCTCGTCATGGGGATGTCGAGCATCGCCATCACGGACACCGTCGCCACCATGGCGAGCACCGACACGACGAGCGGGATCACCACCGCCGCGACGCGCCGAAAGAGCAGGGCGAGCGCGAGGCTGATGGTGGCGAGCGCCAGGGCCGCGAAGCGCGCGAGGTCCTGGCCCATCGCGCGCATGAAGAAATCGTTCATGATCGGCATGCCGGCCATGTAGACGCGGAAGTCGTCGGACCGGTGGCGATCGGCCACTTCTTCGAGGGCGCTCACGATGGCCGTGTTCTCCTCGCCGGTCAGGCGAGCGGGTCCGCTCCCGGCGCCGTCGTCGCCCGCATCGTCGAATCCGCTGTCGCCGTCCTCGAACCCGGCGAGCGCCTCCTCGTCGTCCTGGTAGGCCGACCACGCACTCGGCAGCACGACGACCACCGCGAAGCGGCCGTCGGAGGACACCAGCTGGTCCTCGTAGAGCGGATTTTCGAGCACACGGGCGCGGACCGCGGCCAGCGCCTCGGCGGAGTCGGGGAAGGGGTCGAGCAGATCGCCGACCAGCAGCGAGTCGCCCTCGCCGCGGGTGTCGCGGGCGTTGACGAGGCTCGTCACCTCCTGGAGGTTGTCGACCTCGTCCTCGATGTCCTCGTGGAACGCACGCAGCCGCTCGAGGAAGCCGATCTCGAAGACGTCGTCGGTCTCGACTGCGAGCAGGACCGCGCGGTCCTGACCGAACCGCTCGCGAAAGTCGTCGTAGGCGACGCGCACAGGATCGTGGGGCTTGAGGAGGCCCTCGGTCGAGGTGTCGACGCGCAGCTTCGGCAGCTGGGTGGCGAGCGCGGCCACGAGCAACACGAAGACGGCGATCACCTTCCAGGCATTGCGATACAGCACGCGCCCGAACCGCTCGAACCCGGCCTCGATCGGGTCGCGAATCCGGGCGAGCCCGAAGCCCGGAGCAATCCGTTGTGCGCCCTGCCCCATCCTTGCCTCCCCCGGCCCACCGGAAGCCTGACCCAAGACTCGCAGACCCGCCGCGGATCTCGCCCGCCCCCAGATGGTTCAAAAGCTGAAATCAGTTGCTATCCTGCGGGCATGCGCTGGTCGGAGCTGAGAGAGCAGCACTGCTCGGTGGCGCGGTCGCTGTCCGTGATCGGCGATCGGTGGACGCTGCTGCTGCTCCGCCAGTCGTTCCTCGGCACTCGCCGCTTCGGCGACTTCCTCGCCGCGCTCGGCATCTCGCGCCCGCTCCTCAAGGAGCGCCTCGACAAGCTCGTCGAGGACGGCGTGCTGCGCCGGGTCCGCTACCAGGACCGGCCGCCGCGCGACGAGTACCGCCTGACCGAGAAGGGCCTCGACCTCTACCCGGTCATCGCGTCCCTGGTGGCCTGGGGGGACCGCTGGATGGCTGGCGAGGACGGGCCGCCCCTCGAGCTGACACACCGCCCCTGCGGCCACACCATGGTCCCGGTCCAGGTCTGCCCCCACTGCCACGATCCCGTCGACCCCCACGACGTCGAGGCGCACCTCCGCCCGCCCAGCGACTAGCCCCGGCGCCTGTTCCGGGCGCCTAGGCGTCGCCGAGCACCCGCAGTGCCACCCCGGCGTGCATCGCGGCCCCGGCCACCATTCCCTCTTCGTTCAGCAGCATCCGATTCGAATGGACCGGCGCCGGCTGATCCGTGTCCGGCGGCCGGACCCCGAGGAAGAGCATCGCCCCCGGCCAGCGCTGCAGCACGTACGAAAAGTCCTCCGCCCCCATCACCGGGTGCGGCATCTCCACGAAAGCGTTCTCCCCGAGCACGTCGTCCGACACCGATCGCGCGAGATCCACCACCTGGTCGTGGTTGATCGTCACCGGATAGCCGTGCGCGATGTCGACCTTCGACTCCACGCCGTGGGCCTGCGCGATCCCGTATGCGACGCGGTGTATTCCCTCCTCGGCGGCCTGACGCCCGCGCTCGGAGGTGGCGCGCATCGTGCCGAGCACGTGCGCCTTCTCGGGGATCACGTTGTTGGTGGTGCCGGCGCGGATCTTCGTCGTCGTGATCACGACCGGATCGTGGGCGTGGATGCGGCGGGTCACCATGGTCTGCAGCCCCGACACGACCTCGCAGAGCGCCGGAATCGGATCGACCGCGTCGTGGGGCATCGAGGCGTGTCCGCCGCGGCCCTCGATCTCGATGCTCCAGACGTCGGCCGAGGCCATCAGCGCGCCGCCCCGTGAGGCGAGCCGACCGACGGGCATGCGGGTGTCGACGTGGAGCGCGAACGCAGCCTCGGGCTCGCGGCCGCGGTCGAGCAGTCCTTCGTCGAGGCAGATCTTCGCGCCGAAGTGCCCCTCCTCGCCGGTCTGGAAGAAGAGCTTCACGTCTCCGGCCAGCTCGGCGCGGCGCTCGGCCAGCATGTGGGCCGCGCCGACCAGCATGGCCGTGTGGGCGTCGTGCCCACAGGCATGCATGGCGCCCTGATTCTGCGAGGCGAACTCGAGGCCCGTGTCCTCGGGCATCGGAAGCGCATC
The DNA here is from genome assembly GCA_964515335.1 of uncultured Spirochaetaceae bacterium. Taxonomy (GTDB): domain Bacteria; phylum Myxococcota_A; class UBA9160; order UBA9160; family UBA4427; genus TMED88. Next base: position 14,651 of record CAZETS010000054.1, on the reverse strand, counting down.
CATGTCGGCGCGTAGCAGCACGCAGCCGCCGGGGCGATCGCCCCGCAGCGTCGCCACGAAGCTGCTCGTCTGCTCGGACAGCTCGACGTCGAGCCCGAGCGGGGCCAGGGCATCCAGGACGCGCTGACGGGTGCGCGGCAGCTGATTGCCGAGCTCGGGGCAGGCGTGCAGATCGCGGCGCAGCCCCACCATTTCGGGTAGTCGGGCTCTGGCATCGGCTCCGAGATCCTGGGCGATCGTCATGGGATCCTCCAAAGACGTGAGTATAAGCCGAAGACGACGCATCGATCTGTTGCGCGTCGGTATGTTGCGCAACGACGCCCGCGGACCCGTGCAATGCTCGCCTGCTCGCCTGCTCGACCTCGGGGTCTGACCTTGGGCAGCCAAACTCCCATCGATCGCAGCAGCCTGCCGCCCGGTCCGCGCGTGGCCGCTCTCCAGAGCCTGCTCTACATGCGCGACCCGTACGGCTACATGGCACGCATGCGCGCGCGCTACGGCGACCCGTTCAGCATGCCGTCGCTGAACGGCTTCCTGGTCCTCGCCAACTCGGCCGAGGGGGCCCGCGAAATCCTCGCCGGCGGCGAGGCCGACTTCGGAGTCGGCTTCGGGGTCGACGCCATCGCGCCCATCATCGGGCGCGGCTCGCTCCTGCTGCTGGAGGGCGATGCTCACCGGCGCGAGCGCAAGACCCTCTCGCCGGTCTTCCACGGCAGCCGCATGCGAGCCTACGGACCGGCGATCCGCCAGGCTGCGCTCGACCGCAGCGACGGCTGGCTGCCGGGCGAGCGGATCGTGATGCAGGACGAGATGCAGGCGATCTCCCTCGACGTGATCATCCGGGCGGTGCTCGGCGTGGACGACCCCGAGCGGCTCGTGCCGTTTCGCGATGCCATCCGCAATGCCGTCGCCGAGGTCTCGCCGCTTCCCCTCTTCTTCGGGCCGCTGCGGCACGAGTTCCTCGGGTTCGGTCCCTGGGCGCGCTTCATGCGGCACAAGCGCTCCTTCGACGTGATGCTGAACGACGAGATCGCGGCGGCGCGAAAGCTCTCCTCTCCGCGCGAAGACGTGCTCTCGCGGCTGGTCCACAGCGTCGACGAGGAGGGCCGCCCGCTCGCCGACCAGGCCATCCGCGACCACCTCGTCACGCTGCTGATCGCCGGACACGAGACCACCTCGACCGCGCTGGCCTGGGCGTTCTACGAGATCGCCCGCCATCCGGCGATCCACCGCTGGCTGCTCGACGAGATCGCCAGCCTCGGCGGCGATCCCGACCCGGGCGACCTCGCCGCGCTGCCAGCCCTCGAGGCAGTCGCCCGGGAAAGCCTGCGCCTGCACCCGATCGTGGCCGAGTTCTTCCGCACGGTGAAGCACGGCTATCGACTGCAGGGCTGGGACATTCCACCGGGCGTGGTGCTGGCCGGCTCGATCCTTTCGCTCCACCAGGACCCCGGCATCTACCCGCGGCCCGAGCACTTCCTGCCGCAGCGGTTCCTCGAGCGCGGCTTCCCGCCGCACGAGTTCGCGGCCTTCGGCGGCGGACACCGCTACTGCCTGGGCGCGGCGTTCGCGCTGGCCGAGATGGCGATCGTGATCGGCACCCTGCTGCCCCGCTACGAGCTGGCGCTGGTCGGGAAGCGGCCGCTTCGCACCGTGCGGCGGCACGTGACCCTCGGGCCGGAAGGCGGCGTCGAGATGCGCGTCGTCGCCCAGCGATTCGGTCCCGCCCGCCCCTGATCGGCGGGCAGGGCGGGCCGCGCCCGACGACGCGGTAGGCTTGGGCCATGCAGGCGTCGCCGTTTCCCGTGAGCTCCGGACTCGAACGGGTCGCGGTCCTCGACCGCACGATCGGCGCGTCCATCGAGCGCGTCTGGGAGAACGTGCTCGACTGGGAGCACCTGCCGTGGCTGCATCGGCGCGACTTCGCGTCGATCGAGCTGCACGAGGCCGGCGACTGGGGGTGGCGAGCCCGTGCGGCCTCGACGGCGCGCCCCGAAGCGCCATTCATCGTCGAGCTGCTCGTCGACCGGAAGGCTTCGCGCTACGTGAGTCGCACGAGCAGCGGCGACGCGGCAGCGGCCGAGATCTGGACGCGACTCGAGCCGACCGCCGAGCACGCGACCGACATCCACGTCGAGTTCTGGCTGCCGGGCGGACCGGCCGCGGCGCGCGAGGAGCTGGGCGCCGGGTACCTCCGCCTCTACGAGCGCCTGTGGGACGAGGACGAAGCGATGATGCGCGAGCGCACCGAGCGCCTCGTCGAGCGAGGGCGCGGATCGGACGGCGCTGCGCCCGAGCGCCTCGAGCTGGGCCCCTTCGAGGCGCTGCGCGCCGAACTGCCGAGGTGCGTCGAGCTCGGCGGAGCACGCTGGCGACTCGTCGCGCTCGGCGACGAGATCTTCGTCCACGACGCGCGCTGCCCGCACCAGCTCGGCCCACTCGTCGACGAGCCCGCCGATGGCCAGGGATCGGGCGAGGTGCAGTGCCCGTGGCACGGCTACCGGTTCGACGTGCGGACGGGCCACAGCTGCGACGGGCGGCGCCTGCGACTGCGCGGCGCGCCGCGCCTGCGTCGCGACGCCGAGAGCGACGTCGTGACGCTCGAGCTCGACTGACGCCCAAATCGAGCTGGCGCCGAACGGAGAAGATCGACAGCCGGCGGGACGACACCCGATAGGGTTACAATACCATTCGACCATGGCCGGAAGAAACGAAGAACCCGGATTCGCACTCGCCCCCGAGGACCTGCGAAGCCTCTTGGAGCACGGCGTCGAACGCAGGGTCGGCAAGGGGCAGCCCGTCTACCGGATCGGGGACGAACCGCACAGCCTCTGGTACGTGGTCGAGGGCCGCATCAACACGACTCACAGGGTCGCAAACGGGCGCGAGGTGATGGCTGCCTTCTACACGCCGGGCGAAACCTTCTGCCTGGCGGCCGCCCTGATGGACCGGCCCTTTCCCTGCATGGCGGTCGCGGGCATCGACTCGACGGTCATCGAGATCCCGGCCTCGCACTTCAAGGCCCTGTTCGACGAGTTCCCTGGCCTTGCCAGGCGGCTCGTCACGGAAATGGCCACCGAACTGTGCGAGAGCCACTGCAACTGCGCGCTGAGCGCCGATGCCGCGGACAAGCGCCTCGCCGCAGTCCTGCTCAGGCTCGACGAGCAGTTCGGCCACGGCGACATCCTCTTCACCCGGAAAGAGCTGGCCCAGCTGGTCGGCATCACGGCGGAGACCTGCATCCGCGTGCTTTCCGAGTGGACCAGGCAGGGCGTCATCGAGGGCAACCGAGGTCGGGTCCGCCTCGAGGACCGCGAGGCTCTCGAAGCCATCGTCGCGTTGTCCTGAAACGCCCCACCCGAAGCGCGCCGACGGCGATCCGGTCGCTCGCGCTCGATCGGCGGGGCGCCCGGCCCCATGCGATGCGCAGGTTTTGGCGTAGCCACCCCTGAAAATTGCATTTTCTTCGATGTGCAACTAGGCCCCGCATGTGGGCCTAATTGCCGTCGTTTTTATATCGCGGAGGCGATTTGACACACTCAGTATAAAGAAATGTGTATTGAAATAACCAGCACATCATGAGTACAACGTAGGCATAAGTTTCAATCTGGTTGCATATAGACACGTCGCAAACGAGTACTCCTACGTGTCTAGAGTTGCCTAAAAGCCTCGCGGGGATGCCACCCCGGAGGAGAATCAGGAGCCCCCCGATGCCCCCGCTGGCGCGACTGACCCTCTCTCGGCCCTCTACTCTTCTCACTTCGGCGCGCAGCTGGCTGGCCCCCTTGCTGGCCGCCAGCCTGCTGGCTCCGGGGCCACTCGCCGCCCAGGTCAACACCGTCCATCCCCCGCTCGAAAACCCGAACGGCGTCCTCGAGGCGGGGCTTCGCGGCGGCGGCGGTGCGGGCCTCTGCAACGTGCCCACCGACGGTACGCCGAGCCCGCTCTTCGGAGCCGAGCCCTTCACGCAGATGATGTTCCGCGAGGAAGCCTTCGGGACCATGCCGTGGCGGCCCTCGGAGATGCCCGGCTGCACCGGTCCGAACTGCTTCCAGAGCTTCGACCCGCCGAGCGACGCACTCGGCGGCTTCGACGCGTACTCGACCCAGCAGGACGCGAACATCGTCGACAACCTGATCCTCCAACCGCTCTACCCGGCACCCACGCGGATGGCCAACGCGACGTCCACCAACCCCTGGGAAGACGCCATCGAGCAGACCCACACGGGCGAGCTGCTTCCCCTTCACGAGGGCGCGCTCACCTCGTACGCGGAGGGCCGACCGCCGGGCGAGTTCTACGCCCATCAGCGCTGGGAGGAGTTCCGGCCACAGCGCGAGTTCGTAACGGTGATGACCGGCAGCCGCGTGAACACCGGAGTGCGCGACGACCAGCAGCTGCATACCTACGGCTGCGGTGAATGGGCGCCGGGTGGCCTCTATCACAATACGGTTCACGGCATCCTGGGGCAGGAGGCCTGCGCGGCGGTCACCGAGCAGGCCGCCTGTGAGACACTCGCCAACCCCGCCACCAACAGCGGCGACCTGATGTGCAAGTGGGAGGCCGGAGCCTGTTCGGCCAGATTCAACGGCACCACGAACGGGATTGCGATCAAGTTCCACCCCAACATGCCGGTGCAGTCCGAGCAGGCCCTGTGGACCTTCGACGGGACGCTGCCGCCGAAGCTCCTGATGGCCCGCTACGCGCAGCCGATCCTGTTCCGTCACTACAACGGGCTGCCCATCAAGTACGAAGCGAACCGCGGCTTCGGCAGCCACTTCATCACTACCCACGAGCACAACGGCCACAACCCCGCCGAGTCCGACGGTTACGCCGAGGCGTTCTTCCTGCCGGGTCAGTTCTACGACTACCACTGGCCGATGCAGCTGGCGGGCCGGGACACGGTGGTCGACGACCCCCTGTCGGCGACGCCCTGCGATGTCGGCGAGGAGCTGGTCATCTCCGTTCCTTCACCGGCGGCGGATGGCGCCGGCAACGTCTGTGATTTCGGCGCTCGCCTCGCGGAGAACGTGACCGGAGACCCGGCGGCCTGCGGCTGGCGGGCGGAGACCCGCCAGTGCGTCAACGGCCGCGTGCCGATCCCGGGCGACGCGATGGAGACGATGAGCACCCACTGGTTCCACGACCACATGCTCGATCACACCGCGCAGAACGTCTACAAGGGCAACGCGGCGATGATGAACTACTACAGCGCGATCGATCGAGCCAACGAGTGCGTGGACGACGGCGTGAACATCCGCTTCCCGTCCGGCTGCGGGATCGGCGCCCAGAGCTGGGGCAACCGCGACTACGACGTCAACGTCATCCTGGCGACGAAGGCCTGGGGGCAGGACACCGACGCCTATCCCGGCAACGGGAACGCCTCGACCGAGGGGCAGCTGTGGTTCAACAAGTTCAACGTCGGCGGCTTCGTGGGCGACGTGATGACTGCGAACCTCCTCTGGCGGCCCTACCAGGACGTTCGCGCGCGGCGCTATCGCTACCGCATCCTGAACGGAGACGTCTCCCGCTTCATGAAGCTCGCCGTCGTCGTACAGCGGCAGGACGAGCTCGGTGAATTCAGCGGAGAGACGCCCGGCATCTCATACGACCGGGTTCCCATGGTGCTGATCGCCAACGACGGAAACATCATGGAGCACTCCATTCCCCTGGACGGCACGATGGACCTGGACAACGACGGCGACCTCAGCGACCACCACGGCATCGTCCCGCTGCAGGCCATCGCGGAGCGCTGGGACGTCGTCATCGACTTTGCCAACTACGCGCCGGGGTCCAGGCTCTACCTCATCAACCTGCTCGAGCACCAGAACGGAAGGAAGCCGAATCGCGAGGTGCCGCTGGCTGCGATCCTCGGCGGCACCTACTCGGGCTGCGACGGGGCAGTCGGCAAGGCAGTCGAGTGGCGGGTGCACGCGTGCACCAAGCCGGACGGCACGCCGGCGGCGAGCTGTCAGGCTGGCGGTGACGCCATCGTCGATCAGCAGGACAGGAGCGTCGACCCGAACATGTACCGGCCGGGCAACACCAACGGCCCCGGTGGCGTCGCCGCCACCATGATCCCGATGCCGAAGATCGACCCCGCCGAGCTCGCGGGCGCGGTCCACCGGCACTTCGAGTTCGGCCGCGGCGCGGCGACCGACAGCGAGCCGCTCACCATCACCCAGGCCGAGTTCGCGGACGATTCGCCCGACGCGTTCCCCGCGCCGAACAGCACCGGCTCGTTCGGCTGGGTCCGGAACGGCGAGAGTGCAGTCCATGCCGAAGTCGCGGACCTCAAGGCGAACGATCTGTTCCCGGATATCGAATGGGGCCAGGCCTTGGATGGCGGGGAGATGTTCGCAGCCGACATGCACCGCGTCTCCGCGGCGCCCCAGCTCGGCGATCTCGAAGTCTGGCATTTCCGGAACGGAGGCAACGGCTGGAGCCACAACGTCCACGTCCACTTCGAAGAGGGGCGCATCCTGACGCGAGACGGAGGACCGCCGCCCGAGTGGGAGAAGTGGGCACGGAAGGACGTCTACCGGGTCGGTCCCATGGAGGAAAGCAGCCGGGAGTTGGCTCTAGCGATCCGCTTCCGGGAGTTCGGGGGCAGCTACATGGAGCACTGCCACAACACCCAGCACGAGGACCACGCGATGCTCGTGCGCTGGGACATCGAGAACCCCGGCCAGCTCAAACCGCTGCTCACCCCCGAGCCGCAGTGGAATGGCGTCACGTTCACGGAGAGCGTGTGGATCCCGACGGCGAGCACGCAGAACGCCGCCGTGGTCGGCAGCCCCGGCGTGAAGGCGCAGTACGAGGCTGAAGTCGGCGTGACGACGGCCCTCTGCCCGACCGGGGCGACAGGGGCCCAGTGCCCGGGGGCCCCCAAGGACGCCAATCCGGCGCCCGACGAGGACGCCGATGGAATCTTCGACTTCGCGGACAACTGCCGAGGCATAGCGAACGACGTGCAGGTCGACAGCGACGGCGATGGCTTCGGGAACGCCTGCGACGGCGACTTCGACAACAACGGCGTCGTCAACTTCGGAGACTTCGCTGTCTTCAACGACGCCTGGACGAAGAACTTCAACGGCGAGGAATTCACCGAGCAGTGCGACATGAACGGTGACGGGCAGCTGAACTTCGGTGACTTCAGCTTGTTCATCCTCAACTTCAACAAGCCCGTCGGCAGCGCGACGACGCTCTGAACTTCGAGGAGATGGTGTCGTGATACGACGGATTTTCACCAGTACGGCGATTCGGGGGCTCGCGATGGCGGCGCTTCTCGTGCTCGTCGCCGCAGCGCCCGCCTTCGCGGGGCACAAGTTCCCGAACGTCGAGCTCACCAGCCACGAAGGCAAGGTCTACCGGTTTCAAGATGACCTGATCGACGGCAAGGTCGTCGTCATCAACTTCATCTACACCGCGTGCAAGAACTCCTGCCCCGCGGAAACGGCGAGGATGAAGCAGGTCTACCGGGAGCTCGATGGCCGCGTCGGGAAGGACATCCTGATGTACTCCATCAGCATCGATCCCGAGCTCGACACGCCCGAGCGGCTTCGTGAGTACATGACGAAGTTCAAGATCGGGCCCGGATGGAGCTTCTACACGGCTCCCAGGGAGGACACGGACCGCCTCCGCCGAGCCCTCGGGCTCTACATGGAAGATGCCGTCGCCGAAGACGACATGGACCACAACCTGAGCTTCATCATGGGCAACCACCGCACCGGCAAGTGGATCAAACGGTCTCCCTTCGACGACCCCAAGGTGCTGGCCAACCTGATCGGGCACGACCTCTTCGACGGCACGATCCTCCGGCGCGGAAAGAGCTACGCGATGGCGCCGGACGTTCTGTCCGAGCACGATGGCGCCTACCTGTTTCGCACGAGATGCAACTCGTGCCACAACCTGGGCACCGGCGACCACGAGCTGGGCCCGGACCTCGCAGGCGTGACCTTCACCCGCCCCACCGCGTGGCTGCAGAAGTGGCTGTCGGACCCGAGCGCAATGATCGACTCAGGCGACCCCACCGCGCTCGAACTCTATGAACGCTACGACCAGATCCGAATGCCCAACCTGAAGCTCTCGAATCAGGACATCTCCAAGCTCATCGAATACCTTCGAATCCAGGACAAGCGCTTGGGCTTCGATTCAGGCGAAGAGGGCACGGGCGATCACGAGCATCACCACGACCACGCCGACCACGCCGAGCACCACGCAAGCTCGCACCACGGAGACGGATCTTCCCACCACGAGCACCACTGAACCGCCCCGGGATCTTCGGCCGCCGAGTCGGGGGCAGCCCCGGCTCGGCCCAGCGCGAGTCATCGGACGCCGGCCAGGAGAGGAGCCCTTCGCCCTTCCCCCCCTCCCCTCCCCCCGTCGTCACCCCTCCCGCGCGGCGGCCGCCTCGGAGGTGCGCGCGGCGTGGCCGTAGATGCCCTTGGCCATCAGCGAGGTTTCGCGCTTGCGGCGGCGCGCGTAGATGTCGGCGCGCACTGCGTGTACGCCGCGGTCGTCCGGCACGGCCCGGGCGGCCAGCTCGATGAGGTGGCAGGACAGCCGCCACTCGTCGGCCTCGGCGAGCTCCTGGGCGCGCTTGGCGAGCGAGCCGGCGCCCCCGGCCAGCGCGCACAGCTCGCGGGCCAGCTGTGACTCGGGGGCGGGCTTCAGGTTCGCGGGGTTGCCGTCGTACCAGCCGCCGTAGAGCCGCCAGACGTTGCGCACCACGAACTCGGGCTCGTCGTAGAGGGGGCGCAGGTACGGACGCTCGAGGACCTTCCGATCGACCTGTACGGCGGCCACGATCGAGTCGAGGGGCTCGCCGGCGTTCATCATCTCGAGGGTCCGGGCCACCAGGTCCTCGAGGGTCCCGGCCACCTCGTCGAGCACGCGGCCGATGCGCGCCGCGCCCTCGATGGGCAGCCCGTGCGCGGGCACGAAGAGCTCGGCGCCCATCGACGCCATCTCGCGCAGCGCCGCCGCCCACTCGACGGGATAGCGCTGCGCCTTCTGGGGATTGCCGGCGTTCGGGAAGTTCCAGATGAAGAAGTCGCCGGCGCAGATGACGCGCCGCTCTGGGATCCACGCCCAGGCGTGGTCGTCGGTCTCGCCCTTGGCGTGGCGCAGCTCGATGTCGACGCCGCCGACGCCGAGCCGCGTTCGCTCGCAGAACGCGACGTCCGGCGACGGTGTGTCGCCGGGCAGGAACTCGCTGCCACCGCCGAGCCGCACGCCTTCCATCACGCCCCGCAAGCCGCCGAACTGACGCGCATTGATGGCGAGGTTGTAACCGTTCGTGGTGCGGTAGCGCTCGAAGCGGGCCGCCACGTTCTCGTGCCCCACGACTCTCGGCCGGGCGTGACCGCGGCCGAGGGCCTCCTCGACGAAGAGCCCGGCGCCGCCCACGTGGTCGACGTGGCCGTGGGTGTAGACGAGCGCGTGGAAGCGAGCGTCCGACCAGCCGCGGATCGCCTCGATGACGGCGGGCGCCGTGGCCCGCAGGCTGGTGTCGAAGCAGACCAGGCCGTCCCCGGTGCGCAGCGTGACGACGTGCGAGAACGACTCGACGATGGCCAGGTCGTCGGCGAGCACCGACAGCTCCTGGCTGATGCGGTTGACGGGCTCGTCCGCGAAGCCCTCGTCGATGATCCGGCTGGAGAGCGCGAGCAGGTCGGCCATGGGGGTCCTTTCTGCGTGGGACGAACGAGCTGCGTGGGACGAACGAGGTTCAACGAAGCGCCACGGGCAGGCGGTCGGGCCCGCGCACCGTGGCGCCGCTCGGCGCCGAATCGACCGGGTCGCCCAGCAACCGCAGCCCGGGCAGCCGCTCGGTGAGCGCGTCGAGGGCGACGCCGAGGCTCTTGCGCGCCAGGTGCATGCCGGGGCATGAGCGCTCGCCGCGTCCGAAGGTGAGGGTGTCCTTCGGCGGGCGTGCCATGTCGTAGCGGTCGGGGTCGTCGAAGACGGCGGGATCGCGGTTGGCGGCCGCCATGCTGAACAGCACGGTGCTCTCGGGCGGCACTTCGACGCCGAAGAGTTCGACGGGCCGATCCGCCGAGATGCGCGGCAGGTTCGGCACCGGTGTCTCCCAGCGCAGCAGCTCGTGGATGGCGCCCGGGCGGAGGCCCGGCTCGTCGACGACGCGCCGCCAGGCGCCGGGCTGGCTGAGGAGCGTGTGGATCAGGCTGCCGAGCGAGTCGTGGGTGGTGGTGGCGCCGGCCGCAAACATCAGCTTCACGTGGCTGAGCACCTCGGCGTCGGTCAGCCGGCGCCCCTCGACCTCGGAGAGCACCAGCGCCGAGATCACGTCCTCGGCGGGGTCGCGGCGCCGAGCCGCGATGGTGGGACCGATGTAGCGGGTGAACTCGGCGTCGGCGCGCAGCGAGACGTCTCGCGCGACGGTGGGCGGCGTGAGCATCTCCCACGCCCAGCGGTGGAAGTCGTCCTCGGCGTCGCGCGGCACGCCGAGCATTCGCGAGATCACGAGGAAGGGCAACATCCGCGTGAACGTGGCGACGAGGTCGGTCTGCGCCTCGCTCGCGAAGCGGTCGATCACCTCGTGGGCGAGCGCGGCGATCTCCTCGCTCGCGAAACGCTCGATGGCGCGCGAGCGGAACGCAGGCGTGGCGAGCCGCCGGTACAGCCGGTGCCGCGCCCCCTCCATCGACTGGAAGTTCTCGCCGATGGTGGCCGCGATGCTGCGCTGGTACAGCTTGGCGGGCGGCAGCTTTTCGACGTCTCGAAAACCCTCGAGCAGAGCCTCGAAGCTGGTGACGAGAAAGGCCGGCTGGCCGCCGAAGCGCACGCCGACCAGCGGACCCTGTTCGCGCAGGCCGTGAAGCCGGCGATGCATCTCGGCGCCGGGCATCGGATCGAGGGCGAAGTCCGGCTCGGTCATGGGCGTCCTGGGGGTTGGGGGGGTACGAACGGAAACGAGTCGGCTCGGGCGGACCTGCGTCAGCCCTTCACCGGCTCGATGATGAGAGTGGGGATGCCGAGCGGATCGCCCTTCACCGAGCACACGCGGGTGCCCGGCTTGTGGCCGTCGCGCACGGAGGTCACCGCGACGCCCGCTTCGACGAGGCGAGCCTGCGCCTTGTCGATATCGGGCACCTGGTAGGCGATGCCCCAGAGGTGGTCGGTGGCGGCGTCGAGGTCGCCGAGTTCGGTGCCCTCGCGCAGTCGCGACGCGACCTCGAGCGTCGTGCCGCCGACGCGGAAGAACAGCAGCCGTACGCCGCGCTTCTCGAAGCTGCGGTCGAGGGCCAGCCGGATGCCGAGCTTGTCGCCGTAGAAGCCGATCGCGCGCTCGGGGTCGGCGGTCTGCACGACCACGTGGTCGATGCGGCTCACCACGCCGGCGTCGTCCGCGACCGGCAGGGACGGCGGCAACAGCTCCGGCTCGGAAAGATGCTCGATGACGAAGAGACCGATGCCGCCGGTCTCGTTCGCGGGCAGGAACGCATTGCGGAAACGCCGGAAGGCGCCCGAGCCCTCGTCCTGCGCGACGCCCGGCTGCGGGTCGGTGGGCGAGAGCCCGGCCTCGCGCAGGCGCGCCACCTCGGCCTGGGCGTCCGAAGTGCCGAGCGCCAGCGCCCACAGGCCCGGACCGCCGTGGTCCGCCATCCAGGCGCGCAGCCCATCGGCGACGGGCCCGTCGTCGTCGGGAGCGAGCAGCTCGACGTAGGTGTTCTCGAGCTTGAAGATGACGTTGCGCGTCCCGTAAGAGGGATGCGCGCCGGCCCAGGACGGCGTGCGGCCGAGCAGCGCGACGGCGCTGCGCTCGGCGGTTTCGAGGTCGTCGACGGCGATCACGACGTGGTCGAGCGTCTCGAGCATGCTCGGGCCTCCATGCGGGCGAACGGCCAGCATAGCGCGCGGAGGGTGACGCGATCGCCGGCCGTTCGATGGCAGGCGCCTGCCGCCTTCCTGTTCAGGCCGGGCCGGCGTCCCCGCTGGCGCAGAGTAGACGCTCGAGATGCGTGAAGGTGCGCGCGGCGACCGTCGCCGCCTCGGTGTCGCCGCGGTCCGCCGCGAACGTCACCGCCACCTTCATGAGGGTGCTCACGAGCACCGCCAGCTCGAAGGCATCGCCGGGAGCGAACTCGCCCCGCTCGATGCCCTCGCCGATCAGGCGCTCGTAGTCCTCGAGCCCCTGACGCCAGAGGTCGGCGGCGACGTCGTCGCTCGGACGCACCGACCAGGCGATGCGACTGCGCAGGTGGATGGCGAGCCACTCGCGGTGCTCGAAGAGGAACTCGACGAACGCGTGGGTGAGCGCTTCGAGCTGCGAGAGCGGTCCGCGCTCCGACGTCCGCGCGACGGCATCCCGCACGTGCGCGAAAAGGGCGGCGCCGCGCTCGTGCATGATCGCGTCGAAGAGCTCGCGCTTGCCCGGGTAGCTGGCATACACGGTCTTGAGCGACACCCCCGCCTCGCCCGCGATGTCCTGCATGGTGGCGCCTTCGAACCCGCGCTCGCCGAACACGCACTCGGCGGCTTCGAAGATGAGGTCGCGGTACATCCGCGCCCGCGCGTCCTCGAGGCGGGTCGTCGTCGGCTTGTCCTGTGCGGCCACCCGGTGACTCTCCCTGCTCGGCCCTCTCGGCCCTCTCGGCCCTCTCGGCCCTCTCGGCCCTCTCGGCCCTCTCGGCCCTCTCGGCGTCCCCTCGGGAAGCATTTGCCGCCCGTGCTCGCGGGAACAACCAATTGCCGATGGAGTACGGAAATATCTTCTCTGATTTGCGTGTAAATAGCTAGTGCGATTTTGCGTATCATACGTTACTTTTTGGAAAACGCTTATTTTCCTCATCGAACAAGGCCCCGACCAGTCTCGGCGGGGACCCGGAGCGATCACGATGCAGCAGCTCAGCCCGATGGACGCGGTCTTCCTCGCCATGGAGACCCCCGAAACGCCCGCCCACGTAGGCGGCCTCGCCATCCTCGACCCCTCCACGGCCCCGGGCGACGACTTCGACTACACGCGCTTCGTCGACTTCCTCGAGTCGCGAATCGATCTGTGTCCGCGCTTCATGTGGACCGTCCAGGAGGTGCCGTTCGGCCTCGACCGGCCCTACTGGGTGGAGGGCGCCGACGTCGCGCCGCGCGACCTCGTGCACCGCATCGCGGTCCCGTCACCCGGCGGCCGGGAAGAGCTGGCCGACCTCGCCGGCCTGCTGTTCCAGCGACCGCTCGACCGCAGCCTGCCGCTCTGGGAGATGTTCTTCATCGAGGGACTCCAGGGCGGCCGCATCGCGCTGCTCTGGAAGGTCCACCACTGCCTGATCGACGGCGGCTCCGGGGCCGGACTCGCCGAGCTGATGTTCGACATCGAGCCCCGGCCGGGTGCGCGTCCGCTAGTGCCGGTGGACGACGACGCCAGGGCCGGCGGCCGCGCTTCGCTGACCGACATGCTCGGCAGCGCACTGCGCAACAGCGTGGAGCTGCCCGTGGCGGGTGTGCGCCACATCGGCTCGGCGGTGCTCGGCGCACTCGAGGAACTCTTCGACCCGGACGACGACGACACCCCGGCGACGGCGCCGCGCGCGTCGTTCAACGGAAGCGTCGGCTCGCAGCGCGCCCTCGCGTGGTCGACGGTGTCGCTCGAGGACGTCAAGACGATGAAGGAGGCGCTCGGCGTCAAGCTCAACGACGTCGTCCTCGCGATCACCGGCGGCGCCGTGCGCTACTACCTCGACGAGCGCGGCGAATTGCCCGAGCAGTCGCTGGTCGCGGCGGTGCCGGTCTCGACCCGCGACCGGGACGACAAGACGCTCGGCAACCAGATCACCGAGGTCAACGTCTACTGGGGGACCGACGTCGAGGATCCGGTCGAGCGCACCTACGCGATCCACGAGGCCGCGAACGCCGCCAAACAGAGCGTCCGCAAGGGCCGCAACATCGATCCGGTCACGCTCTTCGCCGAGACGCTGATGCCGGGCGCGGTCACGCTCTTCATGCGGGGCGCGGCGGCCGCCGCCGACTCGATGCCGCTGCCCGCCAACGCCGTGGTCTCGAACGTGCCGATGACGCCGGTGCCGCTCTACATCGCCGGCGCGCGCGTGGCCGACGTGGTCCCGATCTCGCTGCTCGCGCCCACTCAGGGCCTCAACATCACGGTCATCGGCTACGACGGCGGCCTCCACTTCGGCATCACCGCCGACCCGGGTCTGGTGCCCGACCCCGGCGCCATCGCGGGCGCCATCCCGAAGGCGCTGCTCGACCTGCAGGCGGGGTTCGACGCCGCACCGCCGCTCACCGACTGAAAGGTGGCTCGAAGATTGGGCCCAAGGCCACTCGAAGTTGTCGATTCGCGGTGGGTTTCGGCGCTTAGACGGCGAACCGTGCCGCGTGGACCCGGATCCGCGGTAGCCGCCTCGTCGGGATCCGTCCCCAGTAGCACCGCTCGAGCCAGGGCGAGAGCTCCCGCTTCCGGGGAACCAATCGGGTCCTGAGGATCTTGCGGACCGAGAGCCGCCTCTTGATCACCCCGATCGTCACCCCCGGCGGCTCATCCCTCCGGTTCTCCGAGGTCGACTTCACGTAGTTGCGCCACACCGCAAAGATCGCCATCCGGTAGAGCGCCCCCTGCCGCCGCTTCGAGAACGCAATCGTCTCCCGCTTGTGGTTCGCACTGCTGTGGCGCAGCA
>CAZETS010000053.1:0-36530 GCA_964515335.1 uncultured Spirochaetaceae bacterium | reverse complement strand
GCTCGGGCTCGGGCTCGGGCTCGGGCTCGGGCTCGGGCTCGGGCTCGGGCTCGGGAATCGTGACCGGCTCGGGCTCCGCCGCTACCTGGGGCTCGGCGACGACGGGCTCCTCGACGGCGATCGGCTCGGCGGACGCCTCGATGGCCTCGACCTCACCCTCCTCGGCCTTGCCCTCGACCCTGCCCTCGACCTTGCCTTCTACTTCCGGCGCGACCTCCGCCGCCTCGCGCCGCGTCAGCCGCTCCACCACCAACGCGAACACGAGCGGCGCCGTGAACGCCACCGCGACCACCCACTCGATGTTCTCGGCCACCCAGGCCAACGACCCGCTCACCCGCCCGACCTCCCTGCATCCCGCAGCGCGCGGAGCATAAGAGCCCGCCCGCCCGCCTACCACCGCTCACCCCGCGAGCAGGCTCCGTCGCCCCCGAGACGCGCTCTCGCCCCGAGCCCGACCGCCCAGCCGGCCAGGCCCCCCGACGCGCCGCGCGAGCACGCCGGGGCCGTGGGCACCGGGCAACCGACTCCGCGCACCGGGGCGACGAGTCGGAAGTCGAGACCGAACCCGCACCAGCGGGCGCCGGGTTCAGGTCAGCTCGACCCCGACGAGCTTGCTCACGCCCTTCTGCTCCATCGTCACCCCGTACAGCACGTCGGCCACCTCGATCGTGCGCTTGTTGTGGGTGATCACCAGGAACTGGGAGTGGGCCGCCATTTCGGTGATGAGCTGGTTGAAGCGCCCGACGTTCGCGTCGTCGAGCGCCGCATCCACCTCGTCGAGCAGGAAGAAGGGTGAAGGTCGCACCTGAAAGACCGCGGTCAACAGCGCGAGCGCGGTCATCGTCTTCTCGCCGCCCGAGAGCAGGTTCACGTTCTGCAGCCGCTTGCCGGGCGGCATGGCCATGATGTCGATGCCCGCCTCGAGGACGTCATCCGAGTCGGTCAGCATCAGGCTCGCCTTGCCACCGCCGAAGAGCCGGGGGAAGTTCTCCGAGAAGCGCTTGCTGACCTCCTCGAAGGTCTCCCGGAAGCGCTTGCGGCTGGTGCGGTTGATGCGCGCGATCGCCTCGCGGAGCGAGTCGATGGTCTCCTGCAAATCGCCACGCTGCTCGGACAGGAAGCGGAAGCGCTCGGCGAGCTCTTCGTGCTCTTCGATGGCGCCGAGGTTCACGTCACCCATCGACTGCAGTGACCGGCGCAGCCCCTCGAGCTCGCCCTCGCGCTCGTCGCGCGGGGCCCGGGCGAGCTGAGCGTTGCGCCGCGCCTCGCGCCGCTCGCTCGCCACCTCGCCCGAGGTCCTCTCCGGCGCGACCTCGACGCCCTCTTGCTCTTCGCCGGCTTCGGTGACGTCGCCGGCGGCGTCACCAGCCAGACGCGCCGCCACTGCGGCCTCGGCCTCGTCGGCCGCACTCGCGGTGCCCTCGCCGGGCCGCTCGTCGTCGTCGGGCTCGAGCGGCGGCAGCTCCCAGGAGGCGATGTCGACCTGCCAGCGCTCCTGGATGCTCTCGACCTGGTGGCCGAGACGCATCTCGCTCTCGCGCAGGGTGAGCTCGGCGGACGAAGCCTCCTCCTGCCGGCCGCTGACCTCGCCGCGCAGCTCGCGCACCGTGTCGTCGATCTCGCGTACGCCGGCCGCCTGCCGCTCGTAGGCGTCGCGCAGTGAGTCGCTCTTGACGCGCGCCTCCTCCTCGGCGCCGAGCTGCTCGCCGAGCGAGCGCTCGGCGGACTCGCGCTGCGAGACGAGCTCGCCGCGGCGCGCCTTGCCGGCCTCGATCTCCTGCTCGCGGCGCGTGATCCACTCGGCGGTCTCGCGCGTCGACGAGTCGGCGCGCGACACCATGTCGCGCAGGCGGTCGCGCGTCTCGACCCGCGCCCCGTGCGCGACGCGCAGCTCGGCGAGCCGGGTTTCGAGCCGGGACACCTCGCGCGAATTCGAGCCGATGCGCAGCCCGAGCGCATCGAGGTCGGTCTGCCGCTGCCCCCGCTCTTCGCGCGAGCCAGTCAGCCGCTGCTCGAGCTGCGCGTGCTCGCTGGCGAGCGTCTCCGCCTCGGCGAGCAGGTCGGCGCGCTCGGCGACGCGCGACTCCTGGGCCTCGCCGAGGGTCTTCACGCGCTCGGCGGAGCGCTCGAGATCCTTCTCGTGGTTGGCCACCGCGAGCGCCGCCGTGTGGTGGCGGTTACGCAGGTTGTCGAGGTCCTGCGTGGCTGCGAACCGGGCCTGCTCGGCCGACTCGTGGGCGGCCTGCAGCCGCTCGACCTCGCCGGCCAGGCCGGTCACCTCGTCCTCGAGTTCGCGCACCTCGCGCAGACGCGCGAGCGAGCCGGCGCCACGCGCCTCACCGCCGCCCGACACCACGCCGTCGGGTGTGGCGACGTCGCCGTCGAGGGTCACGAAGGTCGCGGGCAGCGCGCCGCCGCCGTACACGTCGAAGGGCTCGCGGATGGACTCGACGACATAGACGTCACCGAGCAGCCGCCGCGCCAGCACCTCGTGGCCGGGCAGCGGTCGCACGTGATCCAGCAGCGGCGTGCCGAGCGGGACGATGCCCGTGATCGGCGACTCGGCGCTGGGCTCGACGAGGAAGACGCCGCGCCCACCCGACTCGTCGCGCAGGGCTGCCAGCGCGTCGACCACGCCGCTCGCCCCCGCCACCACCAGCGCATCGGCGCGCTCGGCCAGCACCGCCGCCACCGCCTTCTCGGCCTCGCGATCGATGTCGAGCAGCTCTCGCACGAGGCCGCGCAGACCGAAGCGCGAGGCCGCGGACTCGCCCTGCTCGATCAGGTGCCGGGTGCCGGCGCCGAGGTCCTCTCCGCGCTCGAGCACTTCGCGCAGCGAATCGAGCCGCGCGCGTCGCGCCTCGTAGCGTTCGCGGGCCTCGCGCAGCGACTCCGAGGTGGTGCGCAGCGTCTCGCCCGCCCGCTCGTGGGTCCGCATGGCGACGATCAGCTGCTCCTGGAAGCGGTCCCGCTCGGCGAGCAGGTTGCGCAGGCCTTCCTCGAGGTCGGTCTGCTCCAGCCCCGCCGCGCTCGCCGCCGTCTGCCGCTCCTCGTAGTCGCGGTCGGCGGCGCGCAGGCGCTGATCGATCTCGGCGCGCCGGTCCGCGACCGCGGCGATGCGGTCTTCGGTGCGCGCAATCGAGGTGAGGACCTCGACGAGCGTCTCGCTCGCCGCGTCGCGCTCGCGCTCGCGCGCGCGAAGCTCCTCGCGGGCGGTGCCCGCCTCGGACTCGGCGCGATCGACTGCGCTCTGCTGTCCGGCGACCGCCTCCTCGAGCTGCGTCAGCTCCTGACGCGCCTGCACGGCCTCGGCCTCGGCCTGCGTGAGCTGCGAGCGCAGCTGCGTCAGCTCCTGCTGCCGGCCGGCGTTGCTCTCTTCGATGTTCTCGCACTCGCGTCGCGACAGCTCGATCTGGCCCTCGAGGTTCTTGATCTCGCTGCGCAGCGCATACAGACGCTCGGCTCCGCGACCGACCTCCTTCTCGGCCTCGGCGAGCGCGATGCGCTTCTCCTCGACGGCCAGCTCGCGCTCGGCGAGCTGCGTGGACAGGGCCGTCACGGCATCCTTCAACTCGACGAGCCGCCCGCGCGCCGTCTCGACACCCTCGAGCAGGTCGGCCCGCTCGTCGCGGGCGAGCGAGAGCTCGAGGATGCGTTGCGTCTCGCGCAGCCGCTTGTAACGCGCGGCCTTCCTGGCCTGTCGCTCGAGCGAGCCGATCTGTCGCTTGATCTCGCCGAGCACGTCGTTCACGCGAGTGAGGTTCTGCTCGGTCGACTTGATCTTGCTCTCGGCCTCGCGACGCCGGGCCTTGTACTTCGTGATGCCCGCGGCCTCCTCGATGAGGATGCGCCGCTCCTCGGGCTTGGCCGACACGATCTCGGCCACGCGCCCCTGCTCGACGATCGTGTAGCCCTTGGCCCCGATGCCGGTGTCGCGGAAGAAGTCCTGAATGTCCTTCAGGCGCGACGGCGACTTGTTGATCAGGTACTCGGACTCGCCCGAGCGGTACAGCCGGCGACAGATCTCGATCTCGCTGAGGGAGGCGTACTCGGCGGGCGCCGATCCGTCGCTGTTGTCGAAGGTGAGCACCACCTCGGCCATGCCGATGGGCGGGCGCGTCTCGGACCCGGCGAAGATGACGTCGTCCATCCCCTTGCCGCGCAGGCGTCGGGCTGACTGCTCGCCCATCACCCAGCGGACGGCGTCGACGACGTTGGACTTCCCGCAGCCGTTCGGACCCACGACCGCCGTCACGCCGTCTTTGAACGTGAAGGTGGTCCGGTCTACGAACGACTTGAAGCCGTGGACCTGAAAAGCCTTGATGCGCAACAGGATCCCCCAAGACGTCGACCCGGAGGAGGTCGAGTTGGGTGACTGCTCATGCGTCTACCTTGGGGGGAATAGCCACTGATTACCACTCCCGGGGGGTAGGTGCAAGCCGGATTCCCCGGGGGCAAGGAGGCGTGGCCGACGACGGGCAGGCGTCAGGAGGCAGGTGTGCCGGAGGAGACGATCGGGTCCGGTTCTGGAGTCCGCGACAGCGCGAGGGTGCCGACGGCGTAGATGCCGAGTGCCGCAAGGAGCACCCAGCGGAAGCCCCAGGTCATGGAGAGGATGGTGGCGAGGACCGAGCTGACGACCGAGAAGAAGCCGTTGATCGCCCAGGCCCAGGCCACGTACTCGCGTTGGTGGGCTCGGCTGAACGAGGCCACGCTCTCCACGCCGATCGGCATGAAGCAGCCGAGGCAGAGACCGATCGGCGCGGTCACCAGCGTGGCGACGACGATGCGCGAGGCGAGTGTGCTCTTCCAGAGGCTCTCGATCAGCGGCCCCAGCCCGAGCTGCAGGGCGAGCGTCACGACGACGAGGGCAGCCAGCAGGATCATCAGGGCGCGGTCGCGAGACGGGCCGAGCCGCACGGACAGCAGGCTGCCGATGCCCGAGAAGACCAGCAGACCGAACAGCGTGACGGTCAGCGAGTAGCTCGGATAACCGAGGAAGAGCGTCAGCTTCTGGATCAGGCACACCTCGATGAACATGAAGGCCAGCCCGATCGAGCCGAAGTAGAGGCCGACGTTCGTCTTGTGCGGGATCTCCCGCCAGACGTGCCGGAGCCGCCAGGTCGGCAACAGAATGAAGACAAACGCAAAGCCGGTCGCGAAAACGAGCAGCGCGACCAGCGTGCGCTCGCCCGTCGCGACCTCGTGATCGACGATGCCGCCGTCACCCGGCGCGGCGCCCAGCAGCGCGTCCCGAAACGTCGTGAAGTGCCAGAAGAACGGCGAGTCGTCGAAGATGGCCGAGACCACGAACGGATAGCCGCGCACGAAGCTCGCGAGCTGCTGCTCGTCGGCGTTGATGACGATCTCGACGGGGTGCGGCGCCGACCGGAAGTCGCCGGGCTCCCTGGGGTGGTAGACGTGACTCTTCTCGATCCGATCGAGCGCCGCCCGGTAGCGACGAATCTGGTCGGGGGTGAACGGCGTCCGGCTGAGTAGCGTCGTCGAGCCGGGAACGATGGCGGGGGCAAAGCTGCTGATCGCGTGCGAGCGGAAGTCGTCGATCCCCATGCCGCGCATCGCCTCGCGAGCGGTCATCAGGAATCGTGTCGTGCGATTCGGCTGCGAGTGCAGCCGCAGCTCGCCGAACTGCGCGCACAGCACCCCGCCGTCCGCCAGCCGCCCGAGGGCCGCGCGAAGCATCTCGACCGTGTAGAGGTAGCTCTCGGAGAGCACGAAGGCGCCCGAGCTCGCGGCGTTCATCGCCGCATAGCTGTCCGGCGCCACCATCCAGATGAGGTCGTACTCCTCGTCGGTGCGCTCGATGAAAGAGCGCCCCTCGGCGTTCACGAGGTCAACGCGCGGGTGGTGGGCAACCCGGCCCGTCCAGTCTGCGTACTCGCCCTCCAGCAGGGACACGGTGGCCGGGTTCAGCTCGACGGCCGTGACGTGGCTCGCCCCGAGATGAAGGGAGGCCATGATCTCCTGCCCGCCCGCCGCGCCGATGATCAGGACGCGAGGACCTTCGCCGATCACGCTGAACGGCTTGGCGCGGAAGTTGGACGCGTAGCGGCCGAGGGATTCGAGCCGGCCGTCCCAGCGCTGGAACGACGAGCCGATGTTGCCGTCGTGCATCAGGAACCGCTGGTCCTCCTGGCCCCACTGCGCGAGCACGTCCACTCGGAACACCGAACTCCAGGCCGTGGAGCGGACCTCGCTCATCGTGCGCTCCATCCGCTCCGGGTTCATCCACTTGTGGCGGTCCGTGATCGGGTCCGGATGCAGCGCGAAGAGCTGGAGGACGATGCCGATCGCGACGCCGAGCGTCGCGGCGAGCCGGGTCGGCCGCTGACCGCTTCGACTCGCAAGCAGTGCGCCGGCCCCCAGGAGCACGCCGGCGGCGGTGACGGCGCCGGGCGGCGTCAGCCAGAGGAACAGCGGGATGCAGAGCGCGCATCCGAGCCCCGCGCCGATCAGATCCGAGAAGTACAGCTGGTTGATCCGCTCCGGCCGGCCTCCGAAGACGGCGGCCAGCACGATCCCCACCAGCAGGAAGGGCGCGAAGAGCGCGAGGCACAGCACCAGGAGCTTGAGCGGCTCGATCCAGTCGCTCAGCCCCGCCGAGATGTTGAGCTGGATCCGCGCGATCGCGACGTACGCGATCGGCACGAGCAGCGAAGCCGCGCCGAGACAGCGCGCCGCCAGCGTCCGGGCCTCGAGATCGCGAAGCGAGCGGGACATCGCGACGACGACGCCGCCCGTCCCCAGGCCGAGCATCGCGATGCCGAGGATCAGGTACGTGAAGTAGTAGTAGAGCTTGAAGGAGAAGATGCGGGTCATCGCGACCTCGAAGACGAGCGTCGCAAGCGCGACCACGAAGACGAGGGCGAGCTCCACCCGGTAGGAACGAGCCGACGAATCCCCCAGCGAAACCGCAGCGTCGGCCGTCACACCACCACCGCCTCGGCGTCGTGCTCCAGCTCGACCTGCAGGTTGTGGAGCCGGTAGTAGGCGCCTCCGTTCGCGAGCAGCTCCTCGTGGGTGCCCGACTCGACGAGCCGGCCGTGGTGCATGACGTAGATCCGGTCGACGTCGCGAATCGTCGACAGCCGGTGGGCGATCGCGATGGCGGTGCGGCCTTCCATCAGGTTGTGGATGCCGCGTTGGATCATCGCCTCGGTCTCCGTGTCGATCGAGCTCGTGGCCTCGTCGAGCACCAGGATGTCGCTGCCGTGGGCCAGCGCGCGCGCGAACGACAGCAGCTGACGTTGGCCCGCGGAGAAGTTCGTGCCGCGCTCGCGCACCTCCGTATCGTACCCATCCGGAAGCCTCGCGATGAAGGGGTGGGCCTCGACGGCCCGGGCGGCGCGCTCGACCGCGTCGCGGCTCACGTCCTGGCGACCGAGCGCGATGTTGTCGACCACCGAGCCGCTGAAGAGGAATACGTCCTGCAGGACGGTCGCCACCCGGCGGCGCAGCTCGGCCTGCGGCACGTCGCGGATGTCGACACCGTCGACGAGGATCCGGCCGTGGGTGACGTCGTAGAAGCGGGAGAGCAGCTTGATGATGGTGGTCTTGCCGGCGCCGGTCGCGCCGACGAAGGCGACGCGCTCGCCCGGCGCCACCCGGAACGACAGGTCCTCGATGACCGGTTCGCCCGCCGTCTCTCCCTCTCCGTACCGGAACCACACGTTCTCGAAGACCACCTCGCCGCGCCCGGCGCCGGGCTCGGGAAGCCGCTTCGGCTCGGCCGGGTCGCGCACGCCCACTTCGGTCTCGAGCAGCTGAAAGATCCGCTCGCTGCTCGCCATCGACGACTGCATGACCGAGTACTTGGCGGAGAGGTCGCGCAGCGGCATGAAGAACCGGCGCATGTAGTCCATGAAGAGATAGAGGGTGCCCGCCTCCACCAGGCCCGTCCCGAACGCGATGATCACGGCGATCGAGACTCCGCTGGCCAGCTCGACGGCCGAGAACAGCAGCGCGTCGTAGCGGATCGACTTGCGCCAGGCGTCGCGGTGCCCGGCGTTCATCTCGTCGAACTCGCGCAGGTTGCGGGCCTCGCGGGTGAAGAGCTGCACCACCTTCATGCCCGTGATCGTCTCCTGGATGTGCGCGTTGATGCGCGCGATCCGGACGCGCACGTCGCGGAACGCCTCGCGCACCTTCCAGCGGAAGACGATCGCAGCGACGGCCAGGAGGGGGATCACGCCGAACGTCACGCCGGCGAGCTTTGGATTCACCGCGAAGAGCACCGCGGCGAGCACGATCATCTTGAGCACGTCGGTGATCAGCGCGACCACGCCCGCCGCGAACATCTCCGACACGTTCTCGACGTCGTTGGTGGCGCGCGTCACCAGGCGGCCGACCGGGTACCGGTCGAAGAAGCCCATGTGGAGGGCCTGGATGCGGTCGAAGACGACGCGCCGCAGGTCACGCATCGCCGACTGGCCGGTCGTGGCCATCAGCAGCATGTGAGCGAAGTGCAGACCCGCCCCCATGCCCGCCAACACCAGATACAAGAGCGCCAGCCAGGCGATCGCCGGCAGCCCGCCGGGTGGTGAGACGAGCGCCTCCCGCAGTCGTTCGACCGCCGCCGTGAGCCACGCCCCGACCGCCCCGATCCCCTGGGCGACGACGCCCGCCGCGGGGTCCGTGACCAGCGGCCGCCCGGGAGCGACCGGGTCGCCGTCGGGCGCGAGCACGTAGTCGAGCGCCGTCTTGATGACGAACGCCGGCGCCAGCTCGATCAGCAGGATCGGCAACACCATGGCGAGGGTCAGCGCCACCTGCCAGCGGTAGGGCGAGACGTAGCGCCAGAGCAGCCGGATCAGCCGGCTGTCGTAGACCTTTCCGAGGGCCTCTTCCTCGTGGAAGGCCTCGCTCACGACCGCTCGCCTCCGGCTACGGGGGCGCCTCCCCCGGCGAGCCCTTGCGACAGGCGGGCGCGCCGGTCGCGCTCGGCCTGCTCGTCGGTGAGCCGTGCGTAGAGACCGCCGGCGGCGAGCAGCGAGGCGTGCGTGCCCGCCTCGACGACCTCGCCCCCGTCGAGCACGACGATCTGATCGCAGTCGCGCACCGTGCTCACCCGCGAGGCGACGACGACCACCGTGCGGCCCTCGAACACCGACGCCAGCTCTTCCTGGATGGCGGCCTCGGTCTCGGCGTCGACCGCCGAGAGCGTGTCGTCGAGGATGAGGATGCTCGGTCGCAACGCGAGGGCCCGCGCCAGAGCCGTCCGCTGCCGCTGGCCGCCCGACAGCATCACGCCCCGCTCGCCGACCGTGGTGTCGTAGCCCAGCGGCAGGTCGACCACGTCCTTGGCGAGCTGCGCGCGCTGCGCCGCCTCCTCGACCTCCTGCCGGGACGCCTCCTCGGGCAGCCCGTAGGCGATGTTCTCGGCCAACGAGACCGAGAAGAGGAAGGAGTCCTGGGGCACCATCGCGATCCCCGCGCGCAGCACACCGACGGGCAGGCGATTGACGTCTATCCCGTCCAGGAACACCTGCCCGTCCGCCACCTCGAACAGGCGCGGAATCACCGAGGCGAGCGTCGTCTTGCCCGAGCCGACCGGGCCCACCACGCCCAGCGTCGACCCCGCCGGCACCTGCAGTCGCACGTCGCGCAGGGCCGGCTCGCGATCGGACTCGTGATAGCGGAACGTGAGGCCCCGGAACTCGATCTCGCCCGCGAGCCTCGAGACGTCCACGGCGTCGTCGTGATCGCGGATCGACGGTTCGACGGAGAGGATTTCGTCGATCCGCTGCATGGCGGCCGCGCCGCGCTGCACCAGCGCGAACACCCAACCCATGATGAAGGTCGGGAAGGTGAGCTCCCAGATGTACATCGCGAACGTGAAGAACTCGGCCTTCGACATCTCGCCCTGGGCGATCGCGTTGCCGCCCACCCACAGCACGATCGCCATGCCGAGGCTCGGCAGCATGCCGGTGATCGCCGGCATCGCGCCGTTGATGCGCACGAGGCGGAGCGCGCGGCGGTACAGCTGGTCGTTGACCCGGCCGAAGCGCGAGGCCTGCTCGTCCTCCATCGCGTAGGCCTTGACGACGGGGATCCCGGCCACCACCTCCTGCACCTGGTTCGACATGTCGGCGAGGCCGACCTGGAAGTCGAGGCTGCGGCCGTGCATCTGCTGCCCGAATGCGCGGGCGATCAGGATGAAGAGCGGATACGGCAGCAGCACGAGGAACGCGAGCGTCGGGTTCATGAAGAACATCGCGACGAGCACGCCGACGAAGAGCACCGGCGACTGCACGATCGAGAGCAGGCCGGGCCCGAGCATCAGCCGGATCGCGTTCAGGTCGTTCACGCAGCGGCTCATCAGGTCGCCGGTCCGCCAGTCGAAGTAGAACGACTGCGGGAGCCGCTGCAGGTGCGCGAACAGGTCGTTGCGCATCTCGTACTCGATCTCGCGCGCGGCGTTGAAGACGAGCAGCCGCGACGCGAAGCGGAGCACGGCGCGCACGACCCCGACGCCGAAGAGGATCCCGCAACGCCGGAGGAACTCCTCGCGCGAGACATCGGCCTCGAAGCCGCCGGCCACCGCCCAGCCGACGAGGATCGGAAAGGCGATGAAGGCGGCCACGTAGGCCAGCGTCAGCACGGTCCAGACGCTGTAGTAGAGGGCGTTGCGGCGCAGATAGACGGACAGCCGGCGCAGCGCGTGGCGGACCGGGCTGTCTCCGGTCTCGGCCGCGGAGACGACGGGCGCCGCGCTCAACGGCCCAGCCACCGCGCGATGCGCACACGATCGGCGCCCGCCCGCCACATCAGCAGCGCCGCGGCGTGACGCGCGACCGTTCGCACGGCCCCCTGCTCGACATAGCGACGAGCCGACGTCGTCGCGACCACGTCCAGGGCCGCCACGCGGCCGCGGGCGCGCATGGCGGCGACGAGGTCGAGGTCTTCCATCAGGGGAACAGGTGGGATGCCGCCCATCTCCTCGAGGATTCGGCGGCGAACGAATATCGCCTGGTCGCCGTAGGGCAGCCCGAACAGCCAGACCCGCAACCGAACGGTCTCTGCGACGATTCGCCACGCTAGGCCCTGCCGGTCGAAGCGCAGCCGGAAGGCGCCGCCCACCACGCGCGGATCGGCCAGTGCGCGCCGAAGCGCCGCCACCCAGCCCTCTCCCAGGCGTGTATCCGCGTGCAGGAACACCACCACCTCGCCGCGGGTCGCTCGCCAGCCAGCGTCGAGCTGGCGGGCGCGACCGCGCTCCGTCTCCAGCACTCGAGCGCCCGCGTCGCGCGCCCGCACCACGGTCTCGTCGCTGCTGCCGCCGTCGACGACGACGATCTCGACCGGATTCCCGGGCGGATCGGGCAAGCCCCGCCCGCGCCCGACATCGGGCCCTTCCGTGGGTCGCGGGGTCGCGAAAGCACCCCGCGGCGATCCCCGCCCGCCAGCGGTCCGGCGCGCGTCCTCCACCACGTCCGCGATCCGGTCGGCCTCGTCGAGCGCGGGTATCACCACCGCGATCTCCACCCGGGGGACATTAGCACGCGCACCCCCGGCCCCGGACGCCGAGCCGTCCACCGAGCGGCCCCCCATCGGACGCATTCGCGCGCCTCGGACGCTCCGATTGACAGCCCCTCTCCCGGTCGCCTATTCAACGCGCGTGAGTCCTCCTCCCGACGACGGCGAATCGCGAGACCGCGCACCCACCGCCCCCAGCTACGCGCAAGCGGGCGTGGATCTCGATCACGACGAATCCTTCATCGACGACGTGAAGGACATCGTCCGCAGCACCTTCCGGCCGGAGGTGCTGTCCTCGATCGGCGGCTTCGCGGGCCTGTTCAAGACGCCCGACCGCTACGACGAGCCGGTGCTGGTGGCCGCCACCGACGGCGTCGGCACCAAGCTCAAGCTCGCCGCGCAGATCGGCCGCTTCGACACGATCGGCATCGACTGCGTCGCCATGGTGGTCAACGACCTGGTCGTGCAGGGCGCCGAGCCGGTGATCTTCCTCGACTACCTCGCCATGGCGAAGCTCGACAAGAAGCTCGCCTCGGACGCGCTGCTCGGGCTGGCGGAGGGCTGCAAGCGAGCGGGCTGCGCGTTGCTCGGCGGCGAGACGGCCACCATGCCGGGCATGTACGCCGAGGGCGAGCTCGAGATGGTCGGCTTCGCGGTCGGCGTGGTCGAGCGCGACGGCATCATCGACGGCTCGACGATCAGCGAGGGCAACGCGTTGATCGGCATCGCATCGAGCGGATTCCACAGCAACGGCTACTCGTTGGTGCGGCAGGTGCTCGACGAGGGCATCCGCGCCGGCCGGCTCGATCTCTTCGGCGAGTACCCCGAGCTGAAGAGCAGCCTGGCGAGCGAACTACTCGCGCCGACCCGCATCTACGTGAAGCCGCTGCTCAACGTCATGCGCGACTTCACGGTGCACGGCCTGTGCCACATCACCGGCGGCGGCTTCGTGGGAAACGTGCCGCGGGTGCTACCGAACGGCGTGCGGGCCCGCATCGATCCGGGCGCCTGGCCGCGACCCGGCGTCTACGGCTGGATCCAGAGCCAGGCCGAGCTGCCCGAGGACGAGTTGCTGCGCGTCTTCAACTGCGGGATCGGCATGCTGGTAGTGGCGCCCGAAGAGCAGGCCGATGACATCATCCACCGCCTCGGCGGCCTCGGCGAGCGCGCGTACCGGATCGGCGTCGTCGAGCGAAAGGCAGAGGGCGAGGAGCCGCTGGTCTTCGACCCGGGCTGCCTGCCCCCGGCGCCGGCGGACGGCTCGGCCGACTGATGGCGGGACTGCGCCCGGCCACCGACGCCGAGCGGCTCCGGGCGCGGCGTTGGGACGCGGTCGTCCTCGGCAGCAATCTCACGGGCCTGGTCGCCGCAGCCCGACTCGGCGCGGCGGGTCACCGCGTGCTCGTCGTCGAGGAGGACGCCGCGCGCGGACTGCACGCCGCGCTGCGCGAGCCGTTCTTCCTCTCGGGCGCGCGTGACGCCGGTGCGCTCGACGCCTGCCTGCGCGAACTCAGCATCCCGTTGATCGACCAGCGCCGGATCGCTCCCGAGCGGCTCGCCTACCAGGTGATCACCCCCAAGCTGCGCATGGACGTCGGGAGCCCCGGCATCACGACGGAAGAGCTCGTGACCTGGGGGCTCTGCGACGACGAGCAGGCCGGCCCGCTCGTGCGCGCACTCGTCGACGCCACCGAGGCCGAGCGCAAGGTGATGCTCGAGTCGCCTTTCGTGCGCGTCGGACGCCGCATCGGACTCCCGCGCGGCGCTGCCTCGACCGGCTCTCACGTGCGCGGCCTGCCCGCCGAGGTTCGCGAGCCCGCACCCGATCTCGCCAGGGTGCTCGATGCCCAGGTGGACGCGCTCTCCAACCTGGCAATCGCGCAGCCGCCCCCGGAGGCGCGGGCGCGCCTGCTCGGTGTGCCTCTGGCCGGCGGGGCCGGCTTCGGAGACGGCCCGCCGTGGCTGCACGGCCTGCTGCGCCGCCGCGTCGAGGCGGTCTACGGCGAGTTTCGAACGGTGGCCGGCCGCTTCGACATCGTCTCGGTCGACCAGCAGCCGGGCCTCTCGATCGAGCACACCAGCGAGCTGTGGCTCGGGCGGGCGCTGCTCGTCGCGGCGGCCCCGTCGGCTGTGGCATCGGTGCTCACCGCCGACCGCCCGCCCGACTTCCTGGCCGAGGCCCGTCCCCGGCGCCGGCGCCTGGCGGTCCACCTGCGGACGCATCGCGACGTGGTGCCGCCGGGCATGTGCCCCCGGCTCGTGCTGACCGGTGAGGCAGCGTGCGAAGGGCTGCCGGGACGCACCGTGAGCCTCACCGCCTACCCCGACTCGCAGGGGGGCGGCGAGGTCGACCTGGTGGGACGCATCCGCATCGCCGACGACGAGGAGGAGTCGAGCGCCGAGCAGGAGGTGCTGGCCCGGGTCGGGCAGCTGATGCCGTTCTCGGAGGGCGGCATCGCCCTGCTCGAGCAACGCCGCCCGGCCTGGGACGACGATGGCTGGCTCGAGGACCCGGTCGCGGGGCGCAGCTGGCCGGCCGAGTCCGATCTCCGCGTGGGTGGACGGGTGCCGGTGTATCGTCTCGATCGAGCCGGCGTGGCCAGTCTGGGCCTCGAGGGCGATCTGCTGCTCGGCTGGCGCGCGGGAGACGCGATCTCGGCCGAACTCGGCTGACCGGGGGCGCGCAGCCGCCGGCCCCGCCGACGAGGAGAAGCCACGACCGTGGACGCCTCCCACGCGCAACCGCGAGACGGGGTCGCTGCGGCGGGCGCCGCCAGCCCGCTCGCGACGCTGCGGCGCATCCTGGCGCTGGCGCGGCCGCACCTCGGCCTGGTCGTGCTCGTGGCCGTCTGCACGATCGTCTTCTCGGCGGGACGCTACGGCCGCGCGTACCTCATGAAGCCGCTGCTCGACGGCGTGCTGGTGCCGGTCGCGGAGGAGGAGGCGACGAGCGGACCGGCGACCGGCCTCGTCGGCCGGATCGGCGACGCCCTGGCGCCGCTGATCCCGGACGACGTTGCACCCCACACGGCCGACGAGGCGACTCGCGGCGGCGAGCAGCCGGTCGCGGCGTCGCATGCCCGGTCGATCCGCGAATCGCTCGCGCAGATCCTGTTGGCGGCCCTGCTGATCGTCGTCGTGACACCGATCGCGCTGTTCGGCCGCGCGTACCTCGGCGAGTACGCGCTCGGCCGGGTGCACCTCGACGTGCAGCAGCGCCTCGCCGACAAGCTGCTGGCGCTGCCGCTCTCGGTCCACGCACGGCAGCGCAGCGGCGACCTGCTCGCCCGGCTGCAGGTCGACGCGCAGTCGCTGCGCGAGACCCTCAAGCTCGTCCTGCAGGAGTTCGGCGTCTCGATCAGCATGATCGCAATCGGCCTCGCGACGCTGCTCTACATCTCGGTGCCGCTCACGCTGGCGTCGCTGCTGGCCGCACCGGTGATCGCCGGCGTGCTGATCGGCTTCGGGCGCCGCATCCGGCGCCGTGCCGCGCGCCGCCAGGTGCACGTCGGCGAGATGCTCTCAAGGCTCGTCGGCATCCTCTCGGGCATCAAGATCATCAAGGCGTTCGGCGCCGAGCCGACCGAGCGCGCGGCCTTCCGGCGCGAGGCCCGGCGCGTCTTCCGCGCCGACATGCGGGTCGTGCAGGACCGCGTGCTCTCGCGCGCGACCGTCGAAGCGCTGAACAGCGCGGCCGGCTTCGTGATGCTGGCCGTGGGCGCGATCCTCGTGCTGCAGGGCCGCTTCGGCCTGACGACCGGCGACGTCGCCGCCTTCGCGACGGTGCTCGCCACCACCTACAAGCCGGTCAAGAACCTCTCCAAGGGCTACGCGCGGCTGATGGAGCACCTCGCCTCCGCGGACCGCACCTTCGCGGTGCTCGACGCCGACGAGGAGCCGCCTCTCGCCGCCGGGTCGCTCCGCATCGAGCGGATCGAGAAGAGCATCTCGTTCGAGGACGTCGCCCTCGCCTACGCGGACGAGCAGGGGCGATCGCAACGGGTGCTCGACGGCGTCGACCTGCGCCTCGAGTCAGGCGAGGTGGTGGCGATCGTCGGACGCAGCGGCTCGGGCAAGACGAGCCTCGTCGACCTGCTGCTCGGCCTCGAGCGGCCGGACGCCGGACGCATCACCGTCGACACGCGGCCGCTCGCCGAGCTCGACCCGGCGAGCGTACGCGCCCGCATGGCCGTCGTCACCCAGGAGGCGTTCCTCTTCGACGCCAGCATCGCCGAGAACATCCGCTACGGGCGCCCGTCGGCAAGCGACGAGGAAGTGATCGAAGCCGCCCGCCGCGCCCACGTCGACGAGTTCGCCGCGGGACTACCGGACCAGCTCGACACCCCCGTCGGCGAGCTCGGCGTGCGGCTCTCGGGAGGACAGCGCCAGCGCATCGCGATCGCGCGCGCCCTGCTGCGCCAGCCCGACGTGCTGATCTTCGACGAAGCGACGAGCGCCCTCGACCCGAAGACCGAGCGTATCGTGCGCGACGCCATCGAGGCGATGCGGGGCGACCGGCTGATCGTGATCGTTTCGCACCGGCTCGCCAGCGTGCGGGATGCGGATCGGATCGTGGTGATCGAGGACGGACGCGTGACTGACACGGGCACCCACGCCGAGCTGCTCGCGCACGAAGGCCCGTATCGCGAGCTGGCGACGAGCTGAGCGGAGCGGTCAGGGGCCGGATGCGCCCTGCCCCCGATTCCAGGCCACGCAGTCCGCGTACGCGACGCCGTCCCCCCCGAACAGGTCGAGCGCGCTGCCGAAGGTCAGGTCGACGCGGCCGGCGCTCAGCTCGGCCACCCGGGTGAGGTCCTCGATCGAGCGCCCGCCGCCCGCGTAGGTGCAGGGCAAGGGCGCGCTCACGCCGAGCAACGCGACCAGCGATTCGTCGATGCCGCCACGCAGCCCCTCGCGCTCGGCGGCGTGCACGAGGAAGCCGCTGCAGTGGTCGGCGAGCCGCTCGAGTGTGTCGCGGTCCACCACGGTCCCGGTCACCGTCTGCCAGCGATTCGTCACGACGCGGTAGGCCTCGTCGACCCGGCGACAGCTCAGGTCGACCACGAGCCGGTCGCGGCCGACCCGCTCGGCCAGCGCGCGCACGCGCTCGAACGAGAGCCGGTCGTCGACGAACAGCCAGCTCGTGACGATCACCGCGGCCGCCCCGGCATCGATCCACTCGCTCGCGTTCCCGTCGTCGATCCCGCCCCCGATCCGCAGCCCGCCGGGCCACGCAGCGAGGGCGGAGCGCGCCGCGTCGTCGTTGCCGGGACCGAGGCGGATCACGTGACCACCGAGGAGACCGTCCTCGCGATAGCGGTCCGCGTACCAGGAGGCGTCGCGATCGGCGACGAAGTTGGTCGTCGGCGCGGCGCCGGAATCCGACAGCGTGCCGCCGACGATCTGCTTCACGCGCCCCTCGTGGAGATCGATGCACGGCCGGAAGAGGGTCACGGCGGGAGCGTAACGGGCGCGGCCCAGGCGGTCACCGACCCGCCTCCCCGCGCTTCGCCGGGCCCCACGAGCCGGGACCCAGAAGCCCTGCGCCAGGCCCGCCTCGGCCCCTACCCCACCCTCGCGCTCTGCCCGCCGTCCACCGGCAGCATCACGCCGGTGACGAAGCGAGCCTCGTCGGACGCGAGGAAGAGCGCCGCGTACGCGACGTCCCACGCGTCGCCCATCTTGGCGCGCAGCGGCACCTGGGCGTCGCGGCGGCGGATCAACTCGTCCTTCGCCAGGCCCGTCGCGCGGGAGATGCCCTCGATCGCCATCGGCGTGTTCATCAGCCCCGGCATGATGACGTTTGCGCGGATGCCGTACTTGGCGTTTCCGATGGCGAGGGTCTGCGTGTAGGCGTTGACACCGGCCTTCGACGTCTTGTAGGCGACGGTGGGCGTGGCGCATACCGCCGCGATCGACGACACGTTCACGATCGACCCGCCCTGCTGCTCGCGCATGACGGGCAGCACGTGCTTGCAGGGGAGGATGACGCTCGCGAGGTTCACCCCGAGGATGCGGTCCCACTCCTCCAGGTCGATGTGGGCCGGGCCGGCGTCACCGCCGCCGATGCCGACGTTGTTGTGCAGCACGTCGATGCGCCCGAAGCGCTCGACGCACGCGGCCACCAGCCGGCGGCAGTCGTCCTCGTCGGTGGCATCCGCCTCGAGGGCGAGCGCCGTCGCGCCCTCCGCCTCGATGATCGCGACCGTCTCCTCGGCCGAATCGAGCCGCCGGTCGACGGCGACCACCTGCGCGCCCTCCCGCGCGAACAGGAACGCGGTGGCCCGCCCGTTGCCGATCGTGTCGCCCGGCGTCTGTCCGGCGCCGACCACGACCGCCACCCTGTCCTGGAGCCGCCCGCTCATCGGACCGGCAGCTTCGCGACACCGTCCTCGGGCTGTACCCCGAATGTGTTGAGCGCCATCGAGACGAGGTTGTACTGCCCGACCGTGAAGACGAGATCCATGCACTGCTCGACCGTGTAGTGGCCCGCCAGCGCGCGCCAGGTCTCGTCGCTCACGAAGGCGTCGCCGTGCAGCTCGTCCGCGGCGCGCAGCAGGGTGGACTCGAGGTCGCTCCAGCCCGGCGCGTCCGGTCCATCGGCGATACGCTCGATCTCCTCGTCGCTGAGTCCGCATTCGCGGCCGATCGCCACGTGCTGTCCCCACTCGTAGCCGGCCTGACACAGCCAGCCGACGCGCAGGATCACCAGCTCGCGCTCCCGGGGCGGCAGGGTGCTCTTGGCGAGGATGTGGTTGCCGAACACGAGCCAGCGCTTCATCAGCGCCGGGTGCCGGGCCAGCGTCCGGAAGATGTTGAGAATCGGGCCCGAGCCGAAGCGCTCGCGGACCTCCGGGTCGAGCTGATCGTCGGAAAGGGGCTCCAGTCGGGGCTCGTCGAGTCGCATCGGCCCTCCTCGAGGCAGGCGTTGGACCACCCAGCATACACCCGTGGCCGATCACGGCGGATCGGCGGTGGTCGCTCGGCGGGGCGCTGATTAGAATCACGCGCCGCCGGCCCGCAGGCGCGGAACCGCCGCGGACCGGCCGACGTCGAATCGCCCGACCCGGAGCCGGGCGAGGCGCGGCCCGCCCGGCGCGGCGGACGAGCCGGCTCCGCGAGCCGCGGCAGCAGATCACCCACCCGAAGAGAACCGGAAGAGAAGAGGCAAGACGAAGACGATGGCGGACGAAGTCGCAGCGACCGGAGTCGACGCCGAGCAGGCGCGGCTCTGCGCGGGGATCCAGAGCGAGGTCGGCAAGATCCTCGTCGGTCAGGACGAAATGGTCCGCGGCCTGCTCGTCGGGCTGCTCTGCGGCGGACACGTGCTGCTCGAGGGCCTGCCCGGCCTGGCGAAGACGCTCACCGTGCGGGCGCTGGCACGAGCGATCGACACCGGCTTCTCGCGCATCCAGTTCACGCCGGACATGCTGCCGGCCGACGTGATCGGCACCCAGATCTACAACCAGGGCGACGGCAGCTTCAGCGTCAAGCAGGGGCCGATCTTCTCGAACCTCGTCCTCGCCGACGAGATCAACCGCGCTCCGGCCAAGGTGCAGGCGGCGTTGCTCGAGGCCATGCAGGAGCGCCAGGTCACGATCGGCGGCGAGCGCTTCGAGATGAACGAGCCCTTCCTCGTGCTCGCCACCCAGAACCCGATCGAGCAGGAAGGCACGTATCCGCTCCCGGAGGCGCAGGTCGACCGCTTCATGCTCAAGCTCGTGGTCGGCTACCCGAGCGCCGAGGAGGAGCGGCGCATCCTCGACCGCATGGCGGGGGGACGACCGGTGCCGGACGTCTCGGTCGTCGCCCACGCCGACGACATCCTCGCGGCGAGGCGCGCGGTCGAGCAGCTCTTCGTCGACGACAAGGCGCGCGACTACATCGTCGATCTCGTGCAGGCCACCCGCGACCCCGGGGCCGCCGGCATCTCGGGTCTCGACGGCCTGATCGAGCACGGCGCGAGCCCGCGGGCCAGCATTGCCCTGATGAACGCCGCCAAGGCCCACGCCTTCCTGCAGGGCCGCGGCTACGTGACCCCGCACGACATCCAGACCATGGCGCCCTCGGTGATGCGCCACCGCGTGGCGACGAGCTACGAGGCCGAAGCCGAGGGCCTGACGTCGGCCGACGTGATCCAGAAGATCATGGACAACCTGCTCGTTCCCTGAGCGGCGACCCGCGAGACTTCCCATGCTCCCGCAGGAGATCATGCGCCGGGTCCGCGAGATCCAGGTGCGCACGGGCCGCACCGTCGCGGACGTGCTCGCGGGCGAGTACGTCTCGGTCTTCAAGGGCAGCGGCATCGAGTTCGACGAGGTGCGCCCCTACACGCCGGGCGACGACATCCGCAGCATCGACTGGAACGTCACCGCGCGCATGGGCGAGGCCTACGTCAAGCGCTACGTCGAGGAGCGCCAGCTCACGCTGATGCTGATGGCCGACGTGTCGGCCTCCCAGGACTTCGGCTCGGCGAGTCGCTCGAAGCGCGAGTGCGCGGCCGAGATCTGCGCGCTGCTGGCGTTTTCGGCCACCCGCAATGACGACAAGGTCGGCCTGCTGCTCTTCCACGGCCACATCGAGCAGTACATCCCCGCCCGCAAGGGCCAGCGCCACGCGCTGCGCGTGGTGCGCGAGGTGCTGAGCCACGGCGACGAGGAGCCCGGCCGGAAGAGCCGCCCCGGCGGCCTGCGGCGCTGGCTCGCCGCCCGCGGCCGGGGCCGCCTGCGCGCGCCGCGCGAGTCGACCCGCATCGCCCGGGCGATCGAGTTCTTCCTCTCGGTCCACAAGCGCAAGTGCGTGGTCTTCGTGGTGAGCGACTTCATCGACGACGCGTACGAGCAGGCGCTGCGCACCGCCAATCGCAAGCACGACGTGGTGGCGGTGCTCGTCACCGACCGCCGCGAGCTCGAGATAGACGACGTCGGCCTGATCGCCCTCGAGGATCCCGAGACCGGCGCCCGGCGGGTCGTCGACGCGGGCTCCCCCGCCTTCCGCGCCGCGGTCTCCCGGGACGGCGCCGCGCGGGTCGAGGCCTTGCGGGCGCGCCTCGGCTCGTCGGGCATCGACCTGATCCACGTCGACGCGGCGGGCTCGGTGGTGGATCCCCTCGTGCGCTTCTTCCGGGCGCGCGAGAAGCGGGTTCGCCGGTGACGGGTGCACGCCGCGCGAGCGGCCTCTGCGTCGCGCTGATCGCCGCCACGATCGCCTCGCTCACCGCTCCCGCCTCGGCGCTCGACACGACGGCGCGCTCCGGCCCGGTCGAGCTGCGCGTGAGCGTCTCGCCCGAGGCCCCGCGAATCGGCGACCCGGTCGTGCTCGACGTCGAGGCCGTCGCCGAGCCGGGCGTCGAGCTCCTCATGCCCGACTTCGGCGAGGCGCTCGACCGCTTCCGCATCGTCGACTTCGTGCCGCGCGAACGCAGCGACGACCAGGGCCGAACCGTCGCTTCGCAGCGCTACACCCTGCAGGTGCCGGCCTCGGGCGAGCACCGCATCCCGTCGATCCTCGTCGAGTTCGTGGACCGCAGGCCGGGCCACGACCCCGCGCCGCAAGGACAGGACGCGTACGAGCTGCTCAGCGAGGCGATCGCCTTCACGGTGGAGAGCGTCGTGCCCGACAGCGCCAAGGCCGAGCTCAGCCCGCCCCTCGGCCGACTCGGTCCACTCGGCGCCGGAAGCGACTCGCCGTGGCCCTGGCTCGCCGGCCTGGCCCTGGTGCTCGGCGCCGTGGGTCCGCTCGTCTGGCGTGCGATCCGGCGGGCGCGCGAGAAGGCCGCCGTGCGCTCCGCATGGGAGATCGCCCGGGGCGAACTCGACGCCCTGCTCGCCTCGCCCCACCCGGGACCGGACGCGGTCGACGCCTACTTCGTCTCGCTGTCGGGCATCGTGCGCCGCTACCTCGAGGACCGCTTCGCGGTGCGCTCGCCAGAGCTGACGACCGAGCGCTTCATCGACCTGGTGAGCGGCTCGCCGGACCTCTCCGACGACCACCAGGCCTTGCTCCGCGACTTCCTCACCCAATGCGACCTGGTGAAGTTCGCCCACGCGATCCCGAGCCGGGAGGCGGTGCGGCAGGCGGTCGCCGCCGCCGAGCGGTTCATCGACGAGACGCGCGACGCCGCGGCGGCCGAGGAGGCAGCGGCGTGAGCGGCCTCGAGTTTCGCGATCCGATCTTCCTGCTGCTCGCGCTGTTCGCGCCGCTCGTCTACCTGATGGCGCGCCGCCAGCCTTCGGTGGTCCGCTATTCGAGCCTGTCGCTCCTCGCATCGGCGCCGGGCTCGTGGCGGGTCGCCTTGCTGCCGGTTCCCGCCGTGCTGCTCGCGCTGGCCACCGCAGCCCTGGCGATCGCCCTCGCGGGTCCGCGCACCGGCGACGCCACCACCCAGGTCTACCGGGAAGGCATCGCGCTGATGCTCGTCGTCGACCGCTCGGGCTCGATGAACGCCCGCGACTTCGTCGAGGGCGACCGCAGCATCGATCGGCTCGCCGCCGTCAAGCAGGTCCTCCACCGTTTCCTCGGCACGGACGGAAGCGGCCCGGGCCGTCCCGACGACCTGATCGGGCTCGTCGCCTTTGCCCGCTACGCGGACAGCGTGGCGCCGCTCACCCTCGACCACGGCAACCTCGTCGCCATCCTCGACGACGTGGCGATCGCCAGCGTTCCCAGCGAGGACGGCACCGCGGTCGGCGAGGGGCTCGCGCTCGCCGTCGAGCGGCTGCGGCGCCATTCCGCGAAGAGCCGGGTCATCGTGCTGCTGACCGACGGCGTCAACAATACCGGCGACGTCTCGCCCGCCCAGGCCGCCGAACTCGCCGCCGCCCACGACATCAAGGTCTACTCGGTCGGCGCGGGCCGCACCGGTCACGCGCCCTTTCCCGTGCAGTGGGGCGGGCGGACCGTGCTGCGGCAGGCCTTCGTGCAGCTCGACGAGCGCACCCTGCAGGAGATCGCGGACCACACCGGCGGCCGCTACTTCCACGCCGAGGATGCCGAGGCGCTCGCCGAGGTCTACGACGAGATCGACGCCCTCGAGCGCAGCGAGATCGTCGAGGTCCGCTACCTGCAGTACGACGAGCACTACGCGAGTCTCGCCGGCGCGGCGGCCGGGCTGGTCCTGATCGCCGCACTGCTCGCGCAGAGCCTGCTGCGGAGGCTGCCGTGAGCGATCTGCGCTTCGCGGAGCCGGCCTTCGTGCACGGGCTGTGGGTGGTGGCGGCGGCGACCGCCCTGCTCTTCTGGCTGGAGGGCCACGGCGGCCGCCTGCTCGGCGACTTCGTGGCCGCGCCCATGCAGGCGAGCATCGTGCGGCGCACGAAGACCTGGCGGCGCCGCGCGCGACTGGCGGCGATCGCCGTGTGCCTGACCGCGACCGTCGTCGCGCTGATGCGACCGCAGTGGGGCTTCGAGTTCGTGCAGTCGAAGGCAGTGGGCGCCGAGATCATGATCGCCCTCGACGTGTCGCGCTCGATGCTCGCCGAGGACGTCGTGCCGAACCGCCTCGAGCGCGCCAAGGCCGAGATCCGCGACCTGCTGCCGTATCTCGAGGGCGACCAGGTCGGGCTGATCGCCTTCGCCGGTCGCGCGAGCGTGCTCTGCCCCCTCACGCCCGACTTCGGGTTCCTGCGCCTCGTGCTCGACCGGGTCGACCCGAGCAGCGTGACACGCGGCGGTACGCGCCTCGAAGAGCCCATCCGCAAGGCCACCGCCGGCTTCGGGCCGAGCGGCGACTTCGCGCGGGTGATCCTGCTGATCACCGACGGCGAGGACCACGACTCGTTCCCCGTCGACGCCGCCAAGGAGGCGGCCGAGCGCGGCATCCGCGTCCTGGCGATCGGCTTCGGCGACGAGGCGGGCAGCGAGATCGTGGTGACCGACCCGGTCAGCGGCGCGCGCGGCCGGGTCGCCGACGCCGACGGCCGACCGGTGATCAGCCGCCTCGACGGCGACCTGCTGCGCGAGCTGGCGCTGGTCACAGACGGCGCCTACGTGCCCGCGGGCACCGGCGTGCTCGACCTCGAGTCGATCTTCAGCGCCCACATCCGGCCGTTGATGCGCGCCGAGGGCGACGAGACCGGCCGCACCATCCACAAGGACGGCTTCCAGTGGGCGCTGCTCGTCGCCTGGCTCGCGCTGGTCGCCGCCGTGCTGCTCGGCAGCGGCGGCCAGGCGGGCGCTCTGCTCGCGGCGCTCGTCGTCGTCTCGGCGGGCGTGCCGGCCGCTCCGTCCCACGCGCAACCCGGCCCCGGCGCCGCGCCGGTGGCCGCGCCGTCGGACGGCTCCGGCAGTGAAGCACCCACCGCCGACCCGCTCGACTCGGGGGGCGCGGCCGCCCCGCGGCTCGAGATCCCGGAGGACCCGCGCGAGGCCTTCAACGCAGGCGTCGACGCCCTCGAAGCGGGCACCCTGGACGACGCCGAGCGGCTCTTCGAGGCGGCGCGCCGCACGGCCCGCCACGACGGGGAGACGCGCTACCGCGCCAGCTACGACCTGGGCTTCGTGGAGGTGGCCCGCTCGGACGCCCTCCTCGAGGGCGAGCCCGAGCAGGCGCTGGCCGCACTCGAGCGCAGCGCCGACTGGTTCCGCGAAGCCATCGCACTGCGCCCCGCCGCCGACGAGCCGCGCCGCAACCTGGAGATCGTGCTGGCCCGCGCGCTGATACTCGCCGACTCGCTCGCGCAGCGCGATCCGAAGAGCCTCGAGGAGCGGCTCGACGAGGCCATCGAGGCCCAGCGCGCGGTCGGCCGCAACGCGCGGGCGCTCGTCGAGATCCTGCAGCAGAGCGGCGATCCGAACGCCGCCGACGCGCTGCGCACGCGCTTCAAGGCGCTGGCCGTCGAGGAGCGGCGGCTGCTCGCCGAGACCGGCGCCCTCACGGAGCTCGCCTCGACCGAGCTCGCCGCCCTGCAGTCGAAGCCGGACGGCGAGCGCACGCCCGAGGAGGCCATGCGGCTCGCCCAGCTCGAGGGCGTGCAGGCGCACGTACACCGCGCGCGCGAACGCATCGGTCAGACGCGCAGCCAGCTGCGCCGACAGAGTGCCGCGCGCGCACATCGCCGCAGCGCCGTCGCGCTCGAACACCTGAAGCGCGCGCGCGAGCAGCTGCTGGACCCCGTGCGCAGTCTCGACGGCCTGATCGCCGACGCCTCCGAGCTCGCGCGCGAGACCGCTGCCCTCGCCACGAGCGAGGTCGGCCTGACGCTGGGCGAAGGCCGCGGGGCGAGCGCGGCGCCCGAGTGGCTCGATGCCCGCTACCTCGGCGACGTGCAGGCATCGATCACCGAACGCAGCGCCGAGCTCGACCGGCGCTTCGCCGCCGCCGTCGCCGGAGCGCAGGCCGCCGAGGACGAAGAGCAGCGCGCGCTCCTCGAGCAGGCGGCCGCCGCCTCGCCGCACCTCAGCGAGGCCCACGAACACTTTGCGCGGGCCGGCGAAGCGCTGGCGCGGAGCGACCCGCCGCCCGCCGCCGATGCCCAGCTCTTCGCCCTCGCCGCGCTGGCCCTCGCCCGTGAGCAGCTGCTCGACCTGCGCGGGCTGATCGAGCTCGCGTACCGCGACGAGCAACGCATCGCCGGCGTCCTCCACGAGCCGGACGCCCCCGAGCAGTCTGCCACGGGCGACCCGGCTCCGGCAGCGCCGCTCGAGGAGTACGCGCCCAGCCTGATGGCGCTGCAGCAACGTAACGTCGACCGCGCAGAGCGCGTTGCCACGATGCTCGAGGAGGCCGGCGCCCGGCTGGAAGCCGGCGACGACGCGACCTCGGACGAAGAGAAGGAGCAAGAGCGCGAACGCCTGCGGGTGGCCGACGGCGTGCTCGCACTGACCGAGTCCGCGATGCGCGGAGCCCTCGAGGCGATGGACGGGCTCGGTCGCGACGAAGGCGCGCCCGACCAGGTCCGCTCACGGGTCGCCGCGGCCGTGAAGGGACTCGAGTCGCTGCGACGCCTCTTCTTTTCGATCGTCGAGCACCTTCGCGACAGCATTCGGCGTCAGTCGGAGCTAGCCGACGCCCTCGAGTCGGCCGCGGGTCGCCCGGAGGACGAGCGCCAACAGGCGCTTTCGCCGGTGGCGTCCCGGCAGGACGCACTCGGCCGCGACACCGAGCGCCTCGCCGAAGCACTCCACGAGCAGGCCCTCGCCGATCCCGCCGCGGTCGTCGGCCCCGAGGCGGCCCAGGATCCGGCCGTCGCCGAGCAGGCCGCCGAGCAGCTGACCCGCGCCGCCGAACTCGTGCTCGACGCGTCGGGCCAGATGCAGGCCGCCGGAGCAACACTCGAGCCGGAGGACGTCGACGTCGAAGCGGCTCACCAGCACCAGACCAACGCCGACGCGCGCCTCCGCGAGGCGCTCGCCCTGCTCGAGCCGCCGCAGGAGAACGAGCAGCAGCAGGAGCAGGGATCCGACCAGCAGCAGCAGCAGCCCTCGCCTGGCGAGCAGCAGCAGGACGGCCCGGACGAGCAGCCGCCCGAGCCGAGCCGCGACCCCGGCCAGATCCTGCAGGCGGTGCGCGACCGCGAGGCCGAGCGACACCGCGAGCGGAAGAGCGGATCGTCGCGCTACGAACCGGTCGATCGGGATTGGTAGCTTCTCGCGCCATGACGACCAGGGCCAAGCCGTCCGTCCGCGAGGTTGCCCGCCTTGCGATCGCCGCGATCGCGACGGTCGCTTCGGTGGGCGTCGCGACAGGCGCGCACGCCGAGGTCCAGGCCCAGCTGCGCATCGAGCGCGGCCCCTACTACGTGGGCGATCAGATCGAGCTGCACCTGCAGGCGACCGGCTTCGAACGCAGCCCCGAACCGACCTGCGAGGCGGCGGCCCCGCCGCACACCACGCTGAGCCTGTCGGCGGTGGTGCCGACGGTGAGCAGCTCGGTCCGGATCGTCGGCAGCAAGATCAGCCGAGAAGAAACGGTGACCTTCACCTGTCAGTACGTGCTGGTGGCGAGCCGCGCCGGGCCGGTCCGCCTTGCTCCTCTCGTCATCCGACAGGGCGGCGTGTCGGCGACCTCGCAGCCCCACGCGCTCACGGTGGCCGAGATCCCCCTCGACGCGCGCCTGCGCCTGCGGGTGGCGCCGGCGGCGACCCAGCTCTACGTGGGCCAGCAGGTGCCGGTGCAGATCGAGTGGTGGCTCGACGAGGCCCTCGACCAGAGCGTGCGCGACTACGCGATCCACAGCGCGCTGTTCGACGATGCCGACACCTTTCGCTTCGTCGACGACCCGGTCGCGATGCGCGGCGATCAGAGCATCGAGATCCACACGACCGCCGGCGAGATCGCCCTGGCCGCCCAGCTCGAGACGCGCAGCAAGGGCGGCCGGCGCTATCTCGTGCTGACGGCCGAGCGGCGCATGGTGCCGCTTCGCGCCGGCTTCTGGGAGCTGGCGGCGGCCACCGTCACCGTCGAAGAGGTGACCCGCTGGCAGCGTGACGTGTTCGGCTCGCGGCGGCCGGCGGCGACGCGGCGCCTCTTCGCCCGGGGCGAGCCGCTCCGACTGACGGTGGGCACCGCCCCGTCGGCCGACCGGCCGCCGAGCTTCGGGGGTGCAATCGGGCGGGGCTTCTCGCTCGAGGTGGCCGCGGACCGCAGCGTGGTCCAGCTGGGCGATCCCATCACGCTGACGCTCACCGTGCGCGGTGAGGGACATCTCGCGACGGTTGGACTGCCGCGACTCGATCGGCCGGACGCGCTCGTACCCGAGCACTTCCGGCTCTCGGGAGACGAGCCGTCCGGCGAGATCGCCGACGGAGCGAAGCGCTTCGAGGTGTCGGTGCGGGTGCTCGACGATGCGGTGCGGGAGATTCCCGCGATCGAGTACGCGTGGTTCGACCCCGGGCTCGGCGAGTACCAGTCCACGCGATCACGGCCGATCGCGTTGTCGGTGAGGCCGGCCGAGGTGGTCTCGGCCGCCGACGTGATCGCCGCGCCGCCCGAGCCCGGCTCTGCGGCGGAGCAAGACGCCGCCGCCAAGGCGGCTGACGCTCGACCGGGCGACCCGGACGGCGTGCAGGGCAGCCTCTCGCTGATCGGCGCCGACCTGTCGATCGAGCGCCGCACCGATCGGCTCGCGAGGACGCCGGGCCTCGCCCTGCCTGCCCAGGTGGGCCTGTATGCGGGCGGCGTGTCGCTGGTGGCGGCCGCCTGGCTGCGGCGGCGGCGCGGCACGCTCGATCCCGGCGTCGCGCGCCTCCGCGACGCGCACCGGAGGCAGCGCGCGCGCATCGATGCCGCGGCGGGGCTGGCCCCGCGCGAGGCACTCGCCGAGATCGCCAGCGCTTTGCGCGAGCTGGCCGCCGCCGATCCGGCGGGGCGCGGCCCCGAGGTCGACGCCTTCGTGCGCGAGTGCGACGAGGTCCTCTACGCGCCGGGTCAGGCAGCCGACGCCGACGTGCAGGCGCGCATCGTGCGCGCCAGGGCACTCGCCGACGAGATGGCCGGGGGAGCGCGATGAGCGCGGGTCGCGTCCTCGCCGCTCGGCGGCGCCGCTCGAGGACGAGCCGCGCCGGGGTCACCGCCTCGGCTCTCGGAGCGCTCGCGGTCTTCCTGCACGCATGGCCGATCGCAGCGCAGCCGGCGGATGGCGCGCAGGCGAGCGCTCACATCGAGCAGGCCGTCGACGCCTACGCGCGCGCGATGGAGAGCGCCTCGCGCGACGATCGCCTCGCGCTCTTCGACGAGGCCGAGCGGCTCTTCGGCGCCGCAATCGCAGCAGGGGCCCGCAACGCCGACATCGAGACCAACCGCGCCAATGCGGCGCTGCAGGCCGAACGGACGGGCCCCGCCGTCCTGGGCTACCGGCGCGCCCTGCTGCACGACCCCGGCCACGAGCGCGCCCGGCAGAACCTCGCCCACGCGCGTGGTCTGCTTCCCACGTGGGTGCCGGCTCCGGCGGAGGGCGGACTCGGCGACACCTTCTTCTTCTGGCGCGAGCAGCTGTCGGCCGCGCGACTCGGCGTGATCGCCGCGGCCTGCTTCGCGATCGGCGCAGCGCTGATCGCCGCAGCGGTCGTGCGTCCGCGCGCGGGCCTGCGGCTCGCCGCCGGCGTCGCGCTCGCCTGCTGGGCGGCCCTGCTCGCCTCCAGCGTGTTCGATCCGCGTCGCGCCGAGCGCGACGCCGCCGTGGTGATCGCGCCCGAAGCGACCGCTCGCGCTGCCGACTCGCTGAACGCCCCGCGCCGCTTCTCCGAGCCCCTGCCCGGCGGCACGGAGGTGCGGGTGCTGGAAGACCGCGGCGGCTGGCTGCACGTCGAACTCCACAACGGCCGCAGTGCCTGGCTGCTCGCGTCGGCGGTGGTGCGGGTGGACGGGTCGGGCCCGTAGGCGACCGGCGAGCCAGCAGCCGATCGTGCGAAGCCGCCGCCGGAGACGGCGCTCCGAGCTACCGCACGCTCATCACCGGATAAGCCTCG
Organism: uncultured Spirochaetaceae bacterium; assembly: GCA_964515335.1. GTDB lineage: Bacteria > Myxococcota_A > UBA9160 > UBA9160 > UBA4427 > TMED88. Next base: position 7,628 of record CAZETS010000053.1, on the reverse strand, counting down.
CCGAGCACGGACCGGCACTGCTCGGGCGTGACCCGGCCTCGCGCCGCCCACCCATCGGTCGCCCTGAGACCCTGACCGACAACCGTGTTGAGATCACGCAGCACGACGCCGGGCACCTTCACATCGCCCGCGAGCAGCAAGTGGTGCGACGCATCGGTGGAGTCGTAGCCGGCTCTGCGCGCGTTCGCCTCGTCGCGGCAGGCAAATATCGCGTAGGCGCTCCCCCAGCCGCCGAGATCCTCGTCGCTCAGGGAGGCTACCGTCGCGGTGGTCTTCATCTCCACCGCCATGAAGCCATAGAACTCACGGCCGGGCGCCGCCTCGGGCACACGGCCACGAAAGACCGCGCACTGCCCGCCCTCGAGGCTCGGGTAGGTGATCATGTAGCGGGCGTCCTCGTTGGGGAAGACGCCGGGCAGGCTCGCATCCGCGGGACGGAACATCTGCATGTCCCGCTCTGACGTCATCTTGTCGGCGAGAGCGCGGCCCACCGCGTATTGGATCGGCCATTCGAGGAGCTTGCCGTTGAGCCGCGCCTTGAACTCACTGGCGATCGTCCACGGCTCTCCGTCTACGGTGACTGCGAATTTCTCGGCCTGGGTGAGGCCGCCCGGGTGGCTCTTCGAGCGGTAGATGCGGGCCAGCACCACGAAGTCGCTCTCGCTCGACGTGAAGGTCATGGTGAAAGTGCGCCCCACACCCTTTTCGGCCATGTTGACCGACGCGAAGGGCAGACCGTCCGTCCCGTAGGCGGTCAGGGCCGCATACCGCGCCCACGTGGGGAAGCTTCCGGTGAGCTTCGCCGTACTGCCCTTCTCGAACGCCGTCAGCCAGTACTCGACGCTGAAATCCGGCATGGCGACGTTGAGCGAATTGCTGCGCCATTGGTCCGACGCATGCGAGAGGATGTTCCACGCCGATCCGCGATACAGCCCGTATACGAGGCCCAGGGCCCTCCGCATACGGGCGGCGCGAGAGCTTTCTTCGGCGCCCCGTTCGACACCGCCGCCGTCGGCCCGAACCGGATACTCGGCGAGCGCCGGGGTGGCGCCCGCAACCAGCAGACACACGGCCGCGAGCCCCAGAAGGACGCGGAACCTGCCGTCGTTCGTGTTCGTCATCGCCGAAGACCACCCCCGTGGCGACCCGACCCGCCGGCGTCAGCCGGCCGCGGCCAGCCGCCGATAGTGCGACTGCAGGACCTCGAAGGCGGCCTTGCGCTGACCGTTCTCCGAGACCAGTCCCTTGCGATTCCAATAGTCCTGAACGCCCTGGTACAGACGCAGGGGCGCGCGGAAGTCCTTCAGGATCCACGGGCTGAGTCCGCGCACGGTCGACTGGTCGGCGAGCATCGAAAGCTGCCGCTCGTAGACGAGCACCTGATAGTCCTCGCTGTAGACGTGGATCCCGCCGGGCGGGGCGCGCAGCCCGTAGCGGGCGCCCGCTCCGAGCTCGCTCACGATCAGCGGCTTGCCCTCGCTGGTCTCGAAGCGGATGCGATCCATGTTGTCGAGCATGAGCCTTCGTGCGCGCTCGGAGTCGAGGGGCGTCAGGAGCCCCAGCGCACCGCTGTAGTACCAGCCGAAGTACTGGTTGATGGCCGCCACGTCGACGATGCGCTCGAGACCGTCGTCGATGCGGAACACCCACTCGTCGCGGGTGAGGCCGAGCGCGGCGGGCAGGTAGTAGCCGAGCAGGAACGGCGTCAGGGCCTCCTGCCCGGTGAGCAGGGCCGCCGTGAGTAAGCGGCTGGGGTCCTCGGCGCGAACGTGCTCGGCCAGCGCGGCGAAGAAGCGATCACGCGACTCGGAGGCGGGTGTCTCGTTGCCGAGGCTCCAGAGCACCACCGAGGCGCGGTTGCGATCGCGGGCGATCAGCTCCGAGAACATGCGCCGACCCAGCTCGAGGGTCTGCTCGCTCTCGAAGTCGACCGCCCAGTAGACGGGCAGCTCGGCCCAGACCAGCAGGCCCAGGCGGTCGGCCACCCGCGCCATCGCGTCGGGATGCGGGTAGTGGGCCAGGCGCACGAAGTTGCAGCCGAGCTCCTTCGCAAGGCCGAGGGTCTGCTCGGCGTGCAGGGCAGAGTGGGCGCGGCCGCCGCCGTCGAGGGTCTCGTCGTGGATCGAAATGCCGCGCAGATAGATGGGCTCGCCATTGAGCAGGATGTCGGCGCCCGAGGTGGCGATCGTGCGGAAGCCCACCGCATCCTCGATGCGATGGGCCCCGGTGGAGACCGCCACGTCGTAGAGCCGGGGCGAGCGCGGCGACCAGCGCTCGGGGCGCGCGTCGATCGACAGCTCGGCGCGGCCGCTCGCATCGGTGGTCGCCTCGACCCGGACGCCGAGTTCGGGGATCTCGACCACCACCGGCGCCGGCAGACCCGGGCCGCGCACATCCACGAAACCCACGATGCGATCGCCCGGCTCCCCCGGCAACCTCAGCTCCCAGCGGCTCACGTGAGTCTCCGGCACCCGCACGAGCAGCACATCGCGCGTCAGGCCGCCGTAGTTGTGCCAGTCGGTCGTGGGCGTCGGGATGTCGTCGGCGGTTCTTCTGTTGTCGACCTTGACGACGAGCAGGTTCTCCCCCGCTCGCAGCGCGTCGGTCACGTCGAAGTTGAACGGCGTGAACCCGCCCTCGTGACCGCCCACGAGCCGGCCGTTCACGTACACGGACGTCGTGTAGTTGGCGGCAGCGAAGTACAGGTACGCGCGCTCGCCGGCCGCGCCGGGCTGGAAGTCGAAGGTGCGCTTGTACCAGACCGTGCCCTGATAGAAGACGAGCCTCGGGTCCTGGGTGTTCCAGTCGCCGGGCACCTCCAGGGTGAGCCCGTTCTCGAACGAAAACTCGGCCAGATCCGCCGGCGACCGGGGCTCGTGGGCGCGCGGCGCAATGCCCCCGAGGTCGCCGCGATCGTACGGGTCGATCACGGCCTGCCAGCGGCCGCCGAGGTTCTGGTGCGGGGCGCTGCGCGGATCGGGCAGCAGCGGGTCGGGGGCCTGCCCGGTGTTCTCGGCCACCGAGCGGTAGTGGTCGACCAGCTCCCTGGTCTGCTCGGGCCAGTCGCCCACCCAGAGGTAGACGGTGAGCGCCAGGCTCGCCGATCCGATCAGGAAGAGGATCAGCGAGAGCACGGTGAAGAGTCGCCGCATGAGGGTCTCCGTCGGGCCGGGGCGGGCCGTGATCGGACGTGGGCTTCGCCGTCACGATACCGGGCCCGCCGGCAAAGCGCGCCCGCCTCCGGATCCTGTACGCTGCCCGACCGGCCGGACCCGGCCGGCCACGACCAGAACGAATGGAAGCAAGGAGAAGACGACATGACGCTCAGCGGCGAATCGACGACCGACGAGGTTCTGCAGGGCATCCGGCTCGACGGCCGCCACGCCTTCGTGACCGGCGCGACCGGGGGATTGGGGATCGAGACGGCGCGCGCGCTCGCCTCGGTGGGCGCCTCGGTGACGATCGCCGGGCGCAGCCCGGAGAAGATCGACGCGGCCCTCGCCACGTTGCGCGAGCAGGTGCCGGGTGCCGAGATCGACGCCGAGGAGTTCGACCTCGGCTCGCTCGCGAGCGTTCGCGCGGCGGCGAAGCGGATCGTCGACCGGGGCCGACCGATCGACCTCCTGATCAACAACGCCGGCGTCATGATGTGTCCGGAGGGACGCACCGTGGACGGCTTCGAGACCCAGTTCGGAACGAACCACCTCGGTCACTTCGTCCTGACCGCCGGCCTGATGCCGATCCTGGCGCAAAACGCCCGCGTCGTGACGCTGAGCTCGGGCGCGCACCGCTTCGGCTCGTGCGACCTGGACGACCTCGACTGGACGAATCGCGACTACGACCCGACCCTCGCCTACGCGCAGGCGAAGACCGCCAACCTGTGGTTCGCCTCCGAGCTGCAGCGCCGCAAAGGGGACCGGCTGCTCTCGCTCTCGGTGCATCCTGGCGTGATCCAGACCGACCTCGCACGCCATCTCCCCCAGGCTGCCGTCGATGCGATGCGCAAGACCTACGAGAGCCGCGGCATCCAGATCAAGACGGTGCCCCAGGGCGCCGCCACGTCGGTCTGGGCCGCCACGGCCGCCGAGCTGGTCGATCATGGCGGCGCCTATCTGCTCGACTGCCAGGTTGCCGAGCCGGCCACCGACGACGACCCGAGCGGCGGCTACGCGCCGTGGGCCTACGACCAGGCGAGTGCCGAGCGTCTCTGGATCGAGTCCGAGCGCCTCACGGGCGCCTCCTTCGACTGAGCGGGGAGCCTGCAATGACACTGGGTGATCCGAGATACATCAATCTCAGGACGTTCCGGAAATCGGGGGCCGGAGTCGACACGCCGGTCTGGTGCGCCGCCGTCGGCGATCGGCTGTTCGCGTTCAGCGCCGGCGACGCCGGAAAGGTGAAGCGCCTGCGCAACGGCGACGCGGTACAGGTCGCCGTCTGTGACGTCCGGGGCCGGCTGCTGGGAGACTGGGTGGACGGCCGGGCCCACATCGTGACCTCCGGCGACGAGATCGGGCGGGCCCTGGCGGCACTTCGGAAGAAGTACGGCTGGCAGATGCTGCTGGCCGATTGGGGGTCGCGGCTCACCGGGCGATTCGGCCAACGCGCCTATCTCTGCATCACGACGAAAGAAGCCTAGGCGGACCATCGCGGCAGGAGGGCCGGCGCCTTCCCTCGCCTTGCCGCCAGCAGCGCTTCGAGCGGTGCTCGCGCGGAACGGTGCGCCAACGAACCGCTCAGGGCACGAAGCCGAGCCACCGCGGCAGCGCGAGCGAGATGTCGGGCGCGAGCGTCACGACGGCCAGCGTGACCAGCATCGCGCCGTACAGGGGAAGCAGCGGACGTACCGCCTGTCCGAGCGTCACCCCCGCCACGCTACAGCCCACGAAGAGCACCGTGCCGACCGGAGGCGTGCACACGCCGATACAGAGATTCATCACCATCACGATGCCGAAGTGGACCGGATCGATGCCGAGCCCGGTCGCAACGGGCAGGAAGATCGGCGTGAAGATCAGAATCGCGGGCGTCATGTCCATGAACGTCCCCACGGCGAGCAGCGTCACGTTCAGGAGCAGCAGCACCCACAAGGGGTCGTGCGCGAAGGACAGCAGCGCCGACGCGACCTCCTGGGGGATGCGCCCGTAGGCGATCACCCAGGAGAGCGCCATCGACGTGCCGATGAGCAGAAGCACGCTCCCGGTGGTCGCGGCGCTGTCGCGCAGGATCGCCGGCAAGTCACGCAGACGGATCTCGCGGTAGGCGAGGCCGAGCACGAGCGAGAGCAGCACGGCGACCGCTGCGGCCTCGGTGGCGGTGAAGACGCCGCCCACGATGCCGCCCATCACGATCACCGGAATCGACAGGCTCGGCAGTGCCGACAGGACCCGTCCCGCCGCCGGCGGATCCGCCGCCTCACGGTCGGGAGCGAATCGCCCGCGCCTCGCGAGCCAGGCCGCCACCGCCATCAACGACGCACCCATCAACAGACCCGGCCCATAGCCCGCAAGGAAGAGCGCCGCGATCGACACGCCTCCGCTCGCCAGCGAGTAGACGATCAGCACGTTGCTCGGCGGGATCACCAGGCCCGTCGTGGCCGACGCCACGTTGACCGCCGCGCCGACGCCCGGCGCGTAGCCCTCCTCCCGAAGCCGCGGCTGCAGGACGCCACCGACCGCCGAAGCCGTCGCCACCGCCGAGCCCGCGATCGCCCCGAACAGCATCGAGGCGACGATGTGCACCTGGAGGAGCCCGCCCGAGACCCCGCCCACGCCACGTCGCGCCAGCTCGATCAGCCGACGCGCGAGCCCGCCGCGGTTCATCAACTCGCCGGCGAGCACGAACAGGGGGATGGCGAGCAGCACGAAGGAGTCGAAGCTGATCGCGATGCGCTGCGCGACCGTCATCAGGGCGGGCTCGGGCGACATGCTGGGCAGCAACGCGAGCACACTGGCCGCGCCGATCGCGAAGCCGACCGGCACACGAGCCACGAGCAGCAGCAAGCCGCTCACCAGCAGGACCGAAGCCTCGGTCACGATGTCTCCCCGGCGCGCTCGCGCCGCCGCTCGACGATGCCGAGCAGCACGTAGGCGGCCACGATCAGGCCCGAGACCGGGAGCGCGGCGTAGACCGCCGCGAGCGGCACGCCGAGCGCCGCGGAGGTCTGCCCGAGCGAGGCGACGAGCGCCACCAGTCGCCCTCCCCCGACGACCCAGACGACGAGTGCGAAGCCCAGCACGCCCGCGTCGGCGACGAGCGCGAGCGCGCCGCCGACGCGGGCGTCGAGCCGCGCCGGCCACAGGTCCATCGCGACGTGCAGGCGCTGCCCCACGCCATAGGCCGCCCCGAGCAGCCCGATCCACATCAGCAGGTAGCGGGCGAGCTCGTCGGTGAAGGAGCTCGGGCTCTGCAGGACGTAGCGCGAGGCCACCTGCCAGAGCACGTTCAGCACCGCCAGCGCCATCAGCCCGGCGAGTGCCGCGCCGAGCGCTGCGTCGAGCCGCGCGCGCGCACGACTCACGGTCGCAGGGCCTCGATGCGGGCGGCGAGCGCGGCGATCTGCGGGTCGACGGCGGGAGCCCGCCGCAACGTCGCCACGCGCTCGATGAAGCGCGACTTGTCGGGACGCTCGATCGTCACGCCCGCGTCGGCGGCCGCGCGCAGCGCCTCCTCGGTCGCCTCTTTCCAGAGACGCTTCTGCAGCGTCGCCGACTCGCTCGCGGCCGCACGCAACCAACGCCGCTCGCGCTCGTCGAGCCGCTCCCAGACCCGGCGAGCCACCAGCAGCACGTCGGGGACCGCGGTGTGCTCGTCCAGGCTGTAGTACGGCGCAACCTCGAAGTGCCGCGACAGCAGGAAGGAAGGCGGATTGTTCTCGGCGCCGTCGATCACGCCCTGCTGGAGCGCCGTGTACAACTCGCCCCAGGCGATCGGCGTGGCGCCGGCGCCGAGCGCGCGCACGAAGGCGACCGCACTCGGGCTCTCCTGCACTCGGATCTTCAGACCCAGCAGATCGTCGGGGGTGCGGATCGGCCGATCGCGCGTGTAGAAGCTGCGGGCTCCAGCATCGTAGAAGGCGAGACCCAGCAGCCCGAAACGCTCGAGATCGCCGAGGAGCTCGCTGCCGATCGGCCCCTCGAGCACCGCGAAGCGATGCGCGTCGTCCCGAAACAGATAGGGGATGCCGAAGACGCGGAAAGAAGGCGCGAAGTTCTCGAGAACCGCCGCGGACACCTTCGTCATGGCCAGGCTGCCGATCTGCAGCAGCTCGAGACACTCGCGCTCACTGCCCAGCTGCTCGGCGGGATACAGCTCGATCGTCAGGTCGCCCGCCGAGCGCTCGGCGAGCCGCTCGGCCATGAACTCCATCGCCCGGTGCACCGGGTGGCCGACGTCGAGGCCGTGCCCGAGCCGCAGCACGCCGCGGGCGCCCCCGGAGTCGCAGCCGACCAGGACGAGCAGCAACAGGATTTCGGAGGCGGCGGCGAGGCCGGGGCGCGTCATGGTGGCGTCGGGACTCCAATACGTCAGAGGTGGCTCGAAGATTGGGCCCAAGGCGACTCGAAGTTGTCGATTCGCGGTGGTTTTCGGAGCTTAGACGGCGAACCGTGCCTCGTGCACCCGGATCCGCG
>CAZETS010000052.1:0-37370 GCA_964515335.1 uncultured Spirochaetaceae bacterium | reverse complement strand
GCAGTGCGAACCACAAGCGGGAGACGATCGCGTTCTCGAAGCGTCGGCAGGGGGCCCTCTACCGGATGGCGATCTTTGCGGTGTGGCGCAACTACGTGAAGTCGACCTCGGAGAACCGGAGGGATGAGCCGCCGGGGGTCACGATCGGGGTGATCGGGAGGCGGCTCTCGGTACGCGCGATCCTCAAGACGCGATTGGTTCCCCGGAAGCGGGAGCTCTCGCCCTGGCTCGAGCGGTGCTACTGGGGACGGATCCCGACGAGGCGGTTGCCGCAGATCCGGGTCCACGCGGCACGGTTCGCCGTCTAAGCGCCGAAAACCACCGTGAATCGACAACTTCGAGTGGTCTTGGGCCCAATCTTCGAGCCACCTCTCAGTCGCCGAGGTAGCCCGGCTCCTGGGAGACGCTCGTATGCGTCCGGCTGCGCACCTCCTCGAGGCGCGTGCGCTGTGCGGCCGCCGCCCTGGCGTCGGCCGGCGGCTGCCGGAAGCCCGTGTAGATCACCTTTCGGGTCTGCTGGGTGGGCGCCTGCGACATGTGCTGCGTGCAGCTCAGGTGCACGGTGACGTCGCCGGTGCGGGTCGGCAGGTCGACGGGTGCGAGGTCGAGGCCCGGCTGCACGCAGGGCGCCGGCCACACGAGCGCCCGGTGCGACCCCGGCAGCACGCGCAGCTGACCCGACGCGGCGTCGGCGCCGGTGACCGAGATGCCGACGGTGAGCGAGCAGCACTCGTAGGAGTGGCGGCCGAGGCTGCAGTCCTTGTGCCATGGCAGGTCGGAGATGCCCTTGACGACGCCGATCGGCTTGCTGAGCGCGCTGGCCCGGTAGCCGGAGCTTCGCTTGTGCTCGTGACCGATGCCCGGGATGCGGCCGATGCGTTGGAAGCGGTCGCCGTCGAGCAGCGCGGTGGTCGCCGCCGAGTAGCGGTCGAAGCCCTCCATGCGCACGAGCTGCTCGGCCCCGTCCTTCGTGGTGGCGAACCACGCCATCGGGTCGCCCTGCTCGTAGTGGGGCGCGGCGACCGGAAAGTCGGCCTCGACGGCCGCCATCTCGTCTTCGGTGAAGAGACCGCGGATGTGCAGGTAGCCCACGTCCTCGAGGAAGGCGCGCATGTCCTCGTCCGAATCGTCGGGCGTGAACGAGTGCTCGATCTCGTGGTCGAAGCGCACGTCGCCGTTTACGTAGATGCGGCATCCGTCGAGCGCGGCGCGCAGGACGAGCCACCAGTCGAGCAGTTGGAGCAGGTTGCCCTCGGGCATGTCGAGCACGGCGTTGCTCATCAGGGCGATCGGCGTGCTCTGGTCGTTCACGATGTCGGTCAGCTGCTCGGCGGTGAGCCTGACCCGCGCCGCGCCGTGGCGGCCCTCGCGGACCTCGACGCGGTCGCTCGTCCAGGCGAGGGTGAAGGGCTCGCCTTCGGTCTCGATGCAGAGGTCGACGAGCCGCCGCTCGGCGGCGCCGGGGGCGATCAGCGGCCGATGGGCGTCGAGCAGCGCGGGCAGCGTCGTGCGGAAGAAGGCATCGGCCTCGACCGCGTGCTGCTCGGCATCGCTGCGGGTTCTGAGGTCGACCGACACGGCTCGTCTCCTGGCCGAGGGCTCGCGGGGCGCCGGTCGAAAGTATGACGCGGCCGGGAGGTCCGCAATGCAGGCTCCGGGAGGCGCTCTCGCGGCGAAATGACGGCGACGAGCCGCGGACCCGCAGGGCGCGGTACCGTCTCGCGAGCCGGGAGGAATGCCATGCTCGACGAATCGCGACTGCCCCAACACCGCGCCATCACCCTGGCGGGGCGCCTGCTCTTCACGCTCATCTTCTTTCTGTCGGGCGTGACGCACTTCACCGACGCCGAGGGCTACGTATCGCTCATGCCCGAGGAATTTCCGTGGAGGCTCTTCTGGGTGTGGATCTCCGGAATCGTCGAGCTGGTCGGCGCCGCGATGATCCTCTTCGACCGCTCGGCGCGAACCGGCGCCTGGCTGATCGTGCTCTTCCTCGTGCCGGTCACGATCGTGGTGCACGGCGTCGCGATGGTGACCGCCGACACCGATCAGATGCGCGCCATCCAGATGTCGTTCTTCCTGAAGGGCGTGACGATGACGGGCTCGGCGCTGCTGATCTCGCAGCTCGGCGTGAAGCACCCGGAGACGGCGGCGTGATCAGCGAGGTGCTCGAGCGCTTTGCCGACGCGAGCGTCCTGTGCGTGGGCGACGTCATGCTCGATCGCTACGTGTACGGCCGGGTCGACCGCGTGTCGGCCGAAGCGCCGATCCCGGTCTTCCGCACGCAGTCGCGTCGCAGCATGCTGGGGGGCTGCGGGAACGTCGCGCGAAACGTCTGTGCGCTGGGGGGGCGGGCGGTGCTGGTCGGTGTGACCGGCGACGACCGCCCCGGAGCCGAGATCGCGGACTTCGCCACCATGGAGCCGCGGCTCGGCGCACGCATGATCGTCGAGCCCGGCCGCCGGTCGACCGTCAAGACGCGTTACGTCGCCGCCGGCCAGCAGATCCTGCGAGCCGACGACGAGAGCACCGATCCGGTCACCCCGGAGAGCGCCGAGCGGCTGATGGACGCCGTGCGCGACGCCTTGCCGCAGGTCGACGCGGTCGTCCTGTCCGACTACCTGAAGGGCGTCGCGACCGACGAGACGATTGCCGCGATCATCGGCGAGGCCCGGGCCTGCGGGGTGCCGGTGATCGCCGATCCGAAGCGGGACGACCTTTCGGTCTACCGGGGCGCGGCGCTCCTCAAGCCCAATCAGAGCGAGCTGTCCCAGGCGGCCCGGCTTCCGTGCCGGACCGACGCCGAGGTGGCGGCGGCCGCACGCCGGGTGCTCGAAACCTGCGGCGTCGAGTCCGTGCTGGTCAGCCGCGCGGGCCGCGGACTCAGCCTGATCGTGCCCGGCGCCGAGCCGCTCCACGTGACGGCGCGCGCCCTCGAGGTCTACGACGTCTCGGGCGCCGGCGACACGGTGGTGGCGACGCTGGCGGTCGCGCTGGCGGCCGGCGGCTCGCTCGAAGCCGCCGCCGAGCTGGCCAACACGGCGGCGGGCATCGTGGTCGGCAAGGTCGGGACGGCCGTGGTGGGCCGCGACGAGCTCGCCGCTCGGCGGCTCGAGCTGGAAGTGTCGTCCTCCGAGGACAAGATCGTGTCGACCGGGGCGGCGCTTGCCGAGGTCGAGCGCTGGCGCGCAGACGGCCTGCGCGTCGGCTTCACGAACGGTTGCTTCGACCTGCTCCATCCGGGTCACGTCTCGCTGCTCGGGGAGGCTGGCGCTGCGTGCGACCGCTTGATCGTCGCGATCAACAGTGACGACTCGGTGCGTCGGCTGAAGGGCGAAGGTCGCCCCGTGCAGGGGCAGGCTGCCCGCGCGATCGTGCTGGCGTCGCTCGCGCAGGTGGACCGGGTGGTCGTCTTCTCGGACGACACGCCGATCCCGCTGCTCGAGCAGCTTCGGCCCGACGTGCTCGTGAAGGGCGCCGACTACGCGATCGACGAGGTGGTGGGGGCCGACGTCGTGCGCGCCTACGGGGGCGAGGTGAAGCTCGCGGCGCTCGTGCCGGGCCACAGCTCGAGCGACGTCATCGCGAGGATGTCGCCGGACGCGGGTGACGGCTTTCGGAGCGCGTCCACCCGCCCGTCGGCCTGATCGCGTGGCGACCCGCTCGCCCGACGTCGTCGTCGACGTAGCCGTCTTCGGCGGCGGCATCGCGGGTCTCTGGCTGCTCGATCGATTGCGCGCCGCGGGCTACTCGGCCGCGCTCTTCGAGGCCGATCGTCTCGGTGCGGGACAGACGGCGGCCTCGCAGGGCATCGTGCACGGCGGCGCGAAGTACACGCTGGGCCTGCGGCGCAGCCGTGCGGTGGCGGCGCTGAGGGAGATGCCGGCCTCGTGGCGGCGCTCGCTGCGGGGCGTCGCAGGGCCCGACCTCAGCAAGGCGCGCGAGCTGGCGGCCGCCTTTCACCTGTGGATCCCGAAGCAGCCCGGCGGCGGTCTGCTCGCGGGCTTCTCGCGGTCGATGCTGCATGGCCGGGTCGGGCGGCTGCCGCCGTCCGAGTGGCCGTCGGCGCTCGGCGGCGCCGCGGGCAGCGTGTACGCGCTCGACGACTTCGTGGTCGACGTGCCGTCCGTCCTCGAGGCCCTGCGCGGGGCGCACGGCGACTGTATCCGCCGCCTGCCGGCCGGGGCCGAGCCGGAGTTCGCCGAAGGCGAAGCAATCGCGCAGATCGGCGACGTCCGTGTGCGCGCGCAACGTGTGGTCTTCGCCGCTGGCGCGGGAAACGCAGAGCTGCTGGCACGGGTCGGGCTCGGCGACCTCCCGCACCGCCGCCGCCCGCTCCATCAGCTGATGGTCGCGGGCATGACGCAGCCCTTGTACGCGCACTGCGCGGGCCGCAGCGCGTTGCCGCTGGCCACACTGACCGCGCATCCGCTCTCGCCCGACGAGTACGTGTGGTACGTGGGCGGACGCATCGCCGAAGACGGCGTTCACGAGAACCGCGAGCAGCTGATCGAGCGGGCGCGGAGCGAGCTGCCGCGGCTGTTTCCGGGGGCGGACTTCGGGAAGGCCCGCTTCGCCACTGTGATGGTCGACCGCGCCGAGGGCGCGGCGCCGGCCGCGGGCCGGCTCGCGGGCCCGGTGGTCGGCGAGCAGGGCGACTTCATCGCCGCGTGGCCGAGCAAGCTCGCCCTCGCCCCCGCGCTGGCCGACGCCGTGGTCGCTCGGCTCGGGAAGCGCGGGGTGCGGGCCGGAGAATCGGTCACCGAAGCCCTGGCGGCGCTGCCGCCCGCCGAAGTCGCGCGTCCGCCCTGGGAGGACGTCGTCTCGTGGAGCTGAGACCGCTCGGCGGTACGGGTCTTCGGGTGAGCGCGATCGGGCTCGGCACCACCAAGCTCGGCCGCAACGAGCAGGTCAAGTACCCGCAGCCGTTCGAGCTGCCCTCGGACGCGCAGGTGCGGGGGCTGCTCGAGACGGCGCGTCGCTGCGGGGTCAACCTGATCGACACCGCGCCCGCCTACGGGTCGAGCGAGGCGCGGCTCGGCGAGCTGCTGGGCGATCGCGACCGTTGGGTGCTCGTCACCAAGGCGGGCGAGGGGTTCGCGGACGGCGTTTCGCACTTCGACTTCTCGCCGGATGCGATCCTGCACAGTGTCCACCGCAGCCTCGAGCGGCTGCGCACCGATCGCATCGACGTGGTGCTCCTGCACTGCAGCGGCGACGACCTGCCGATCCTGCGCGAAAGCGGCGCCGTCGACGCGCTGCGCTCCCTGAAGCGCTCGGGCGTGATCCGCGCCTTCGGGGCCTCGACGAAGACCGTCGAGGGCGGGCTCGCGGCCGTCGAGCTGTGCGACGTCGTCATGGTGGCCCTCGATCGGCGCGATCGCAGCCAGCTGCCGGTCGTCGAAGCGGCCCGCGAGGCGCAAGTGGGCGTGCTCGTGAAGAAGCCGTTGGCGAGCGGGCACGATCCCGACCCCGAGGCGGCGCTTCGCGACGTGCTCGGCCTACCGGGGGTGAGCTGCGCGGTCGTCGGGACGATCGACGCCGAGCACCTCGCGCAGGGCTGCCGGGCGTCTGCGCCCGGAAGGACGGGCGCGTAGGGCGGTTTCCTGGGCGGCCATGGCCGGCAGAGAGCGTTCGGGACGACGCCCCGCGTGAGCGTCGCCCGACGAAAGCGACGCCGTTCCCTATCGTCAGGCGTCGCCACTGAAACCGGAAAGGCGGAGATCCACCGATGGGAATCGAGCCGACCGAGCGTGCTCTCGAGATTCGCGCACGCATCGATGCGTTCATGCAGCAGCACGTCTACCCGCGCGAGCACGAGTACGAAGAGTTCGTGAGCGACCAGGACAATCTCTGGAAGACGCCCCCCTTCGTCCGCGAGCTCCGCGCCAAGGCCCGCGAGCAGGGTCTGTGGAACCTCTTTCTTCCGAAGGAGTACCAGCCTTGGAGCCCCGGGCTGACGAACGTCGAGATCGCGCACGTGTTCGAAACGATGTCGCGAGTTACCTGGGCGCAGTCGATCTTCAACTGCAATGCGCCGGACCGCGGCAACATGGAGGTGCTCGCCAGATACGGCACCAAGGAGCAGCAGGAGCAGTGGCTCCAGCCGCTCCTCGACGGCGAAATCCGCTCCGCTTATGCGATGACCGAGCCCCAGGTCGCCTCCTCCGACGCCACCAACATGGAGCTCGAGATCAAGCGCGACGGCGACGAATACGTGTTGAACGGACGCAAGTGGTGGACGACCGGCGTAATCAACCCCGACTGCAAGGTCATGCTGGTCATGGGCAGGTCGAACCCCGAGAACGACCGCCACACCCAGCACTCGACGATTCTGGTTCCGACCGATACTCCCGGCTTCGTGGTCGAGCGGCCGCTTCGCGCCTTCGGGAGCCATCACTCTCCGGGCGGTGAAGGCGATTGCAGCTTTACCGATGTGCGCGTGCCGGTTTCGAACATGATCAAGGGCGAAGGATGCGGGTTCGAGATCGCCCAGGGCCGCCTCGGTCCAGGTCGTTTCCAGTATGCGATGGGCTTCGTGGGGCTCGCGCAGCGCTGTCTCGAGCTGATGTGCGAACGCGCGACCCGGCGCGTGGCTTTCGGTGAGCCGCTCAACGCCAAGACCAGTGTTCAGCACGAGATCGCCCGCTCGCGCTGCGAGATCGAGCAGTGCCGGCTGCTGGTTCTGGCCGCCGCGGACAAGATGGATCGTGAAGGCGTGGGCGGCGCCCGGGACTACATCTCGATGGTGAAGATCGTTGGTCCGCAGATGGCCGAGACGGTCGCGAGCCGCGCCATCCAGGTCTTCGGCGGGATGGGGGTCTGCCAGGACACCCTGCTCCCGGAGGTGTTCACACGCGCCCGCTTCTGCCGCATTGCCGACGGTCCGGACGAAGTGCACATGTCGCAACTCGGAAAGCTCACGATTCGGCGGGCCCTCGGCGAGGCTTCCCGCGGCTGAAACCAACGCAGGCAGGGGCCCGATCGCCCCTCGACAAGAAAAGAAGAAAAGAAGAAAAGAAGAAAGCAAGAAGAAAGGAAATCTCATGATCACGCTCTACGGCGCCAACGCCTCCCCGTTCGTCCGCAAGGTGATGGCCGTGCTGAACATCAAGGGAATCGAATACGACCACATTCCTTCGATGCCCTTCTCGGGCGACAAGGAGCTGGCCCGGGTCAGCCCGCTCGAGAAGGTGCCGGCGCTGGTCGACGGCGATCTCACCATCGCCGACTCGAAGGTCATCTGCCGCTACCTGGAGAGCGCCTATCCGGAGGTGCCCGTCTACCCCGCCGATCGGCAGGACCGCGCCCGCGCGGACTGGCTGGAGGAGTACGGCGGCACCGTGCTCGCCGAGTCGGCGGCCGGCATCTTCTTCAACCGCTTCATGGTGCCCCGGGTCTTCAAGCGGCCGGTCGACGAAGAGCTCGTCAACGACATCATCGACAACAAGCTGCCCCCGCTGCTCGACTACCTCGAAGGCCAGGTTCCGGCGGACGGCTTCGTGTTCGGTGATCTGACGGTGGCCGACCTGGCCCTGGCCTCTCCGTTCGTCAATGCCGGCTACGCGCAGTACACGGTCGACGCCGCGAAGTGGCCGAAGCTCTCCGCGCTGATCGAACGGGTGAAGGCGCACCCCGCCGTGGCTCCGCTGCTGAAGGCCGAAGCGGCTGCCTTCGGTGGGTAGCCGCGGACTCCGCGCTGGCTCGCTGAGAGGCTTCGTATGCTGAAGAAGATCCTGCTGGGCGTCGCCGCCCTGATCATTCTGGCCGTCGCGCTCTTCGGTTGGACGGTGGTGCGCCCGATCTACGGGCTGGCGCGGCAGATCTCGCCCAGCACCGCCGCCGACGACTACGCGAAGCAGGACGACAGCCGCATCGAGCTGCCCGCACCCCTCGAACTCGAGCCGAGGCCGTACGACCCGCTGAAGAACGTGTACTGGGGCGAGCTTCACGTGCACACGGTGGAGAGCATGGACGCCGTTCTCTTCGGCACGACCGCAACGGTGGAAGATGCCTACCGGTTTGCGCGGGGCGAGCCCCTGCTGAGCCCGGGCGGCGAGCGCATGCAGCTCTCGCGACCGCTCGACTTCGTGGCCATCACGGATCACGCGGAAGGCTTCGGGATGCGGACCCGTTGTGGCGAGCCCGGCCTGAGCCTCGTCGAGCGTGCGAACTGCTGGATCATGCAGACGCCGGGCTTCACGGCGGCGGTGTTCCTGCAGAGTCGCCAGACCCGGGGCGCCGTCGAGCCCGATCCCGACCACCCGGCCGGGGTGTATCGCAACAGAGCCCGCGACGGTGCGCGGAGGGACGCCGTCCCGATCTGCAGCCGAGGCGAAGGCGGTCCCGAGCGCTGCCTGCGTGACAGCAGATCGGATTGGGCGCGCTACGTCGAGCTGGCCGACCGCAACTACGAGCCCGGTGTCTTCACGACCTTTGCGGCCTACGAGTTCTCGCCGGTGCTTTCCGGCGCCGGCAAGCACCACCGAAACGTCATCTTCCACGGCGAGGATCTTCCGGAGCACGCGATCTCGGCCCTCGACGTCGACAGCGCAATCGAGCTGTGGCGCGGTCTCGAAGAGGTCTGCACGGGCGACTGCGATTTCCTGACCATCCCGCACAACATGAACAAGGGTTGGGGGCTCTTCTACAGCCGCCACACCTGGGATGGCGGCACCTACGCTGAGGACGACTGGCGGCTGCGCGCGCGCCGCGAGCCCCTGGCGGAGATGTACCAGGTAAAGGGCGCGTCCGAGTGTGCGCTGGGCGTGGGGGCGACCGACGAAGAGTGCGCGTTCGAGCAGGTTCTTGCGCCCTGCGAGCAGGGGCAGGAGACCGGCTGTGCGTTCGAGAGCTCCTTTGCGAGGCAGGGTCTCGAGGTCGGTCTGCAGCTCGATCGCGAGCTCGGCTTCAATCCACTCGCCTTCGGGTTCGTGGCGGCGACGGACGGCCACAACGCGAACCCCGGCGACGCCGAGGAATGGGACTTTCCCGGCAAGGTCGGAGCAGTCAGCTCGCCCGCGGTGCGGCGGCTTCGGACCAGGCCGGGCGCGGAGGCCCACAACCAGATCCTGACGGACCACGGCTCGGGTGGCCTCGCCGCGGTGTGGGCCGAGGAGAACACGCGGGATGCGATCTTTGCGGGGATGAAGCGGCGAGAAGCGTATGCGACCTCGGGGCCGCGCATTCTCCTGCGCTTCTTCGCGGGCTGGGGGTTCGACGATTCGATCGTCGAGGCCGGCAACCCGGTTGCCGTCGCCACCGAGGGGGGTGTTCCGATGGGCGGCGTGCTGCGGCCGGACGCCGCGCAGGCCGAGAGCCCGACCTTCTTCGTCTGGGCCGGCGCCGACTGGATGAGCGCTCCGCTCCAGCGCGTTCAGATCGTCAAGGGCTGGATCGACGCGCAAGGAGAAACGCACGAATCGGTTCGGGACGTCGCCTGTGCGGACGGCCTCGAGGTCGACAGGGTCACGCTTCGCTGTCCCGACAACGGCGCGTCGGTGGACATCAGCACCTGCCAGCAGCGCGGCGCAGGCGGCGCGGGGCAGCTGATGGTCGCCTGGCAGGACGATGACTTCGATGCGAGCCAGGGCGCGTTCTACTACGTCCGGGCGCTCCAGAACCCTACCTGCCGCTGGTCGACCTACGATGCGATTCGCCTGGGCGTCGAGCCGGATCCGCGGGTGCCTGCAACGATCCGCGAACGGGCCTGGTCGTCGCCGATCTGGATCGACCCGCCGAGCTGAGCGGGGCGGAGGCGCGCCGCCGTCCTTCCTTTCCCTTCTCTTCCCGCCCCGCCCCGACCCTTCCTTCCCCTTCCCTTCCCGCCCCGCCCGTGATCGGAGGAATCGACCATGACGACTCTCCTGGCTCTCGTTCTGGCGGCAGCTGTGGCCGGACTGGCCGCCGCTGCTTTCTGGCAGTGGAGGCGGTACGACCGGGTTCGGCGCGAGCGCCTCGAAGATCGCCAGCCCCTCCTCTACTCGAGGGGGGCGTTCCACACCGTGACCTTCCTCGCGCTCGACGGCTCCGAGGGACGCGCCGGTGGGCTGGCCGCGTTGCGCGCGCTCCGCGAGGCCATCGAGGCGCCGGGCGGCGGGCGTGTCGTCTATGCGGGACTCGTGGCCGTGACGATGGCCGAGTCGGCGCGGCTCCCCAACGATTGGAGCGCGGTGCTGCTCGCCCACTATCCGTCGCGAGACGCCTTCGAGCGGCAGCGCGAGGGAGCAGCTCTGGATCAGGCCCTGTCGCGCTGCGAGCGGAGCTACGTCCATGGCTACCGCCGGCCGGCGCTCGTGAACCTGCTGATCCCCCTCGCTCTCGGCGCGATGCGGCTGCGCGACATCGTCCTGCGCAGGGAGCCGGTGCTGCCCTTCGAGCCGTTGGCCGACGAGGACGCGCTGCCCCAGCTCCAGATGAAGCGAAAGGAGATCCGGCGGCTCGACGACTACCGGGACATCCGGTCGGACGCCGTCGTCGTCGTCAACCTGATCCAGCCGGGCAACGCCGAGCAACGCGCCGCCGACAACGCCTACACGCGCGAGATGATGCGCGGCATGGCGGAGGGCGGCTACGGCCCGATCCACATGGGCCGCGCAACCAGCGTCGAGGGCGACCACCGCTACGCGGGGTTCGCCGCCGTCTACTACCCCGGCATCGATCACATGCACGCGATGCTCGGCAGCGCCTTCATCAATCGGATCGCGCCCGGCAAGCAGCTCGGTGACACGCTGGCCGTGGCTTCGATTCCGGTGCTCTCGAAGCTCGACTGAAGAGCAACGGCCAGGCCGCCGGCGGATCGAATCCGAGTCGTGGGGGCTCGGATCACCCCCGGCCGGCTCGCGCTAGACCTCTGCCGGGCCGGCCTCTGGATGCAGTGCCGCGCCGAGCGCCTCGGTGAAGACGCGAATCGCCTGGGCGGCCGCGCGCGGGTCGACGGGATCGGCGCCGTGGTAGCAGCCGGGCGCGTTGTAGAGCTCGACCGGGATGCCGGCCTCCATCAGCCGCAGGCCGTAGAGGATGCCTTCGTCGCGCAACGGATCGAGGCCGTTGGTCTGCACGATGGCCGGGGGCAGCCCCGAGAGGTCTTCCGCGCGGGCCGGTGCAGCGTAGGGAGAAGTCTGGGAACGGTCGTAGCCCTCGCCGAGATAGTGGAGCCACATGCCCTCGTTGCCGTCGGCGTTGAAGCCGGGGGCGCCGCGGCTCTGCTCGTGGGAGGCGCTCTGTAGACGATCGTCGAGCACAGGAATCAGCAGTGCCTGGAGGGCGATCTTCGGCCCCTTGCGGTCGCGCGACATCAACGCCACAGCGGCGCTGAGCGCACCGCCGGCGCTGCCCCCCGCGACGACGAGGCGATCGAGGTCGACGGCGAGCTCATCGGCGTGGGCCGCTGTCCACAGCAGCGCCGCGTAGCAGTCCTCGCTGCCGGCCGGGAAGGGATGCTCGGGCGCGAGCCGGTAGTCGACGGCGACCACCACACAGCGGTGCTGGACCGCCCAGCCCACGTCCATCAGCTCGAAGGTCTCGGGGTGGGCGAAGCAGAAGGCGCCCCCGTGGATGCTGATGATCACGGGCAAGGTGCCCGGCTCGTCGTTCGGCCGGTAGACGAGCACGCGCACGTCGGGTGCGCGGTCGGGACCCGGCACGAACCGCTCCTCGATGCTCACCTGGGCTTTGAGGTCGGGCGGGGCCAGCAGGGGCAGAAAACCATTCTGCGTGTCGATGTCGTGGCCGCCACGCGGCGGGATGGGCAGCAGATCGTCGGCTCGCGACACGGTGATTCCTCCGGCCGGTATCTTTGCACGCGCAGGCTCTCTTTGTCTCGCCTGGCCTGCGCCCCAGTGACCCGGCTCGGCACGGCCGACGGTCTCGTTGCAGCCGATTCCCGCGCGGCGTAGGGTTTATTCATGCCTCGCCCCGCCGCCGCCCGAACGAACCGCCAGGGCCTCGGCCCCTTCGTTTCCATCGATCGCGCTCCGCGGTGAGGCAGGCACGAGCGTGTCCGAGGGGGCGTGCCTGCAGGGCGTCAGCCGCCAACCGACCATCTGCGGGAGACGCGTGTGACCGCGACGAGTGACGTGAAGGACCTGCCTTTCGACCCCGATGCGTTGCGCGAGAAGTACCGGCTCGAGAGGGAGAAGCGGCTGCGTCCGGACGGCATCGGCCAGTACCAGGAGCTGACGGGCGAGCTCGGCGCCTTCCTCGACGACCCCCAGGTCGACGAGATCGTGCCGCGGGCGCCGGTCGTCGAGAGCCTCGACGTCGTCGTGATCGGCGGCGGCTTCAGCGGCCTGTGTACCGGGGCGCGCCTGCGCGAGGCGGGCATCGACGACATCAGGATGATCGAGGCCGGCGGCGGGTTCGGCGGAACCTGGTACTGGAATCAGTATCCCGGCGTCCAGTGCGACATCGAGTCGTACATCTACCTGCCCATGCTCGAAGAGATCGGCTACATGCCGAAGCTCAAGTACAGCTACGGCCCCGAGATCCGCCAGCACGCCGAGAACGTCGGCCGCCACTTCGATCTCTACGAGCGTGCCCTCTTCGAGACACGCGTCACCCATCTCGCTTGGGACTCCGAGACGAATCGGTGGAGCGTGCGCACGAATCGCGACGATCGCCTCCGGGCGCGCTTCGTGGTCGTCGCGAACGGCCCGCTCTCACGCCCGAAGCTCCCCGGGATTCCGGGGATCCAGGACTTCGCCGGCCACATGTTCCACACCAGCCGTTGGGACTACGCGTACACGGGCGGTGATACGACCGGCGGGCTCGCGGGGCTTGCCGACAAGAAGGTCGGCGTGATCGGAACCGGGGCGACGGCGATCCAATGCGTCCCGCACCTGGGAGAGGCCGCCGAGCATCTCTACGTCTTCCAGCGCACGCCCTCGTCGGTCGACGAGCGGAGAAACCGCCCCACCGACCCGGATTGGGTGGCGCGCCTCGAGCCCGGCTGGCAGCAAGCCCGCATCGACAACTTCTCGGCGCTGATCTCGGGCACGCCCGTCGAAGAGGACATGGTGTCCGACGGCTGGACGGACATCATCCGCAACCTCTCGGGCATGGCGGACCGGAGCGGGGAGGCCGGGTCGCCCGAAGCGATCGTGCAAATGGTCGAGCTCGCCGACTTCCAGAAGATGGAGGAGATCCGTGCCCGGGTGGATGCGACCGTCTCGAACCCCGCGATCGCCGAGGCCCTCAAGCCCTGGTATCGGCAGTTCTGCAAGCGCCCGTGCTTCCACGACGAGTATCTGCCCACGTTCGAACGTGAGAACGTGACCCTCGTCGACACCGACGGCCGCGGCGTCGAGCGCATCACGAAGGAAGGCGTCGTCGCCGCGGGGCGCGAGTACGCGCTCGACTGCCTGATCTTCGCGACCGGCTTCGAGGTGGGCACCGACTACTCGCGCCGCGCGTCGGTCGAGATTCGCGGGGCCTCGGGCCGGACCCTCGCAGAGCATTGGAAGGACGAAGTGCGAACCTTCCACGGTTTGATGACGGACGGGTTCCCGAATCTTTTCTTGATGGGCGGAATGCAGTCAGGCGTCACCCCGAACTTCACCGAGCTCTACAACGAGCAGAGCCAACACATTGCCTACATTGCGGGAAGTGCTCTCGCCGCGCCCGAGAAGATCGTCGAAGCGACCCCGGAAGCCGTCGACGATTGGGTGCGCGTCGTGAAGGACTCCGCTTACGCGAGCGCCGACTTCGCCGAGACGTGCACGCCCGGCTACTACAACAACGAGGGTCAGCCCGGCGTCGGCCCCGGTTGGTTCGGCGGAACCTACGGGGGCGGCGCGCAGGCCTTCTTCGCGATTCTGCGGAGCTGGCGCGACAGCGGCGACCTGGCGGGGATGGAGCGGCGCTGAGCGCGCGACGCCCGAGAGCCGAACGACGAGGAGAACGCACATGAGCGCCGCCTACCAGTTCGACGGGGACAAGATCGATTGGACCGAGATCGACGACCCGACTCAGGACTACCCCTGCAAGTACGAGCTGTCGATTCTTGGAGCCGACCCCGAGACCGGCCGCCTCGACCTGATCGTTCGCTGGCCGCCGAACTCGTACTGCCACTTCCACCGCCACGTGGCGGACACGGCGGTTCTCGTTCTCGAAGGCGAGCAGCACATCGTCGAGATCCACGACGACGGGAGCGAGGGCGAGCACAAGGTTCGCCCCGCTGGCACCTACGTGATGAGCCCGGGCGGTGAGGCGCACATGGAGTACGGCGGTCCCGAAGGCGCGCTCGTCTTCTTCTCTCTCTACGCCGGAGACGGGCCCGTCTTCGAAACCCTCGACAAGGACATGAAGGTGCTCGACGCGGCAACCGTCGCGGAGATGGCCGCGACGCCGACGCTCGGCGTCAAGTGAGCGGCGCCATCCCGTCGGCGCCGCTGGCCGACCGGCCATCGACCAGCTGCCGGAGCATCACGGAGTCGATCAATGGCTAGGAAGCTCTTCGAGAAGTACAAGGTCATCGACGTCGATACGCACATCACCGAGCCCGCGAACGTGTGGACCGACCGCGTTGCCAGCAAATGGGGCGACAAGGTGCCGCACATCCGGAACGTCGAAGGGCGGGACGTGTGGTTCATCGGTGACACCCCGGTGGGCGGCCCCGGCCTCTATACGATGGCGGGTCATACGGGCACCTATCCCGATGCCCCGATGGGCTACCAGGACATCCCCGCGGCGTCCTACGACGCGAAGGCGCGGCTCTACGGCGTCGACGTCTAGCGGGCGCTTCGCCCGACTTGCGCCGGCCGCCCCCGCGACCCCGTACCTGAAGTTCTGCCACGATTCATCCTTCGAGAGGTACCATGAGCGAGTCCGTCTCCGATGCCGAATTGGTCGCGCGCTTTCCGTGGGTTCAGGTCACCCACGATTCGAAGCATCACTTTCGTGGCTGGCTCGACGAGCGGCTGCTGATCAACCGCTGCGGGAGCTGCGCGCAGTACCACCACCCGCCCAAGCCCGTCTGTCCGGATTGCTGGTCGGAGGACCTCGTGCCCACGGAGGTCGAGGGGACGGGCACGGTGCATCTCGCCATGCACCTCCACCAGGGCGCCCCGGCGCCGGGGGTCGACTACACGCAGGGGCCGCATCCCGTCGTCGCCGTGGAGCTCGACGGGACGAACGGTGTGCGCTTCAGCAGCACCGTCGTCGACCTTCCGGTGGAAGAAGTCGTGATCGGGCTGCCGGTCGAGCTCGCCTGGATGGAGCGCTACGGGCATCCCTTCCCGGTCTTCCGCAAACGGCAGGGCTGAGCGATGGC
Source organism: uncultured Spirochaetaceae bacterium (assembly GCA_964515335.1). Lineage (GTDB taxonomy): Bacteria > Myxococcota_A > UBA9160 > UBA9160 > UBA4427 > TMED88. The sequence continues at coordinate 22,099 of CAZETS010000052.1, read as the reverse complement.
CAGACGAAATCCGCTGCGGGACGAGATAGCGATCGTCGGTGTGGGCTCGACCGACTTCAGCCGGGACGCGGGCGGCATCTCGCCCGCGAAGCTCGCCGCCCGGGCCTCGATTGCGGCGATTCGCGACGCCGGAATCGACAAGAGCGAGATCGACGGCGTGGTGGGCGCCCTCGAGCCGGGCGCGCCGCGGGCGAACGAGATGTCCGCGATCCTGGGCCTCACCGACATCACCCATCACTCGACCCCGATGCCCGTCGCGGTATTCGGCCTCGTCGATGCGATGACGGCGATCTTCTCCGGGCAGTGCGACACTGTGCTTCTCTATTACGCGTTCACCCGGGCGCCCTGGAACTCGCGCTCGGCCGCCCAGGATCCCTTTCGCAGCTACCTGGCCGGGATGATGAGCGGCGGCCTCGAGGCGCCGCCGCTCCCCGAGTCGACCGACCCGGCGGCCGCCTACACGGCCTGGGCGGCGCGCTACATCCACGAGTACGACGTGCCGCGTGAAACCTTCGGCCGCGTGGCGCTCAACATGCGCGCCAACGCGGCCCGGAACACCAAGGCCGCCATCAAGACGCCTCTCACCATGGAGGCCTACCTGGCGGCGCGGATGATCCGCGACCCGCTCTGCATGCTCGACATGGACATACCGGTAGACGGCGCCGACGCCTTCGTTCTGACCACCACCGAGCGGGCGAAGAAGCTCACCCGGCACCCGGTCGTGGTTCACGCGGCAACCGCCGGCATGGTGGGCAAGAACGACGAAGACCAGCTGCCGTCCCTCGAGCGGCACGGCCAGCACGTAGTCGTCGAGGCGCTGAAAGAGCGAAGCGACGTCTGGATCGACGACATCGACGTCTTCTTCCCCTACGACGGCTTCAGCATCATCACGCTCGGCTGGATCGAGAACATGGGCTTCGCGAAGCCCGGCCAGGCCGGCCGTTGGATGCAGGACAACTGGGACGACGCGCTCGGATGCGTGATGATCGACGGCCGCGTACCGCTGAACCCGCACGGCGGATCATTGTCGGAGGGAGCTTCCCGCGGAACCGGTCACCTGCGCGAAGCCGTCACCCAGCTGCGCGGCGACGCCGGCGAGCGGCAGGTTCACGACGCCTCGACGGCACTGATCGGTTGCGGAGGCTTCTTCTTCAACTCGCAGGGCGCAGTCCTGAAGAGGCTCTAGGTCACGCAGCGCCGACGGCGCGGTGCGGCCAGAAGTGCCGGCGCGGCCAGTGGCGGCTACTTGCTGGACGAGCCGGCCCATTCATCTGGGCAAGGACAGCTTCGACTTCGCTCTCGGTCAGGGGACGACATCCACGCATACCCGGTGCATCTCCGCTAGGAATCCGGGGATCTCGAGCCCGCACGGGCACTCGAGATCCCCTGAGAGTCATCCAGGGCTCCAACGCAACGTATTGTCGAAACGTCACTTCCCCACCGACAGCCAGCACCCCCAGGGGGCTTCGGTAGGCACGGGCGCCTTGGTGCGTCGCCCATCGCGGGATCACCTTGTGGCATTTTGAATCTACAAGCCTTTGTTTTGTCGTAGGTTTCTCAGCTTGATCTCCGCGATGTCAACGAACATACTCTGGACTGTGTTGGACCAGATTCTCTAGAAGGAGCCGTGTGCCGGATTCGAAACCTGCCATGAGGGTCCGAGAGGTAGCCGAGTACCTCAACGTCAACGAGAAGACCGTCTACCGCCTCGCTCAGCGGAAGGAGCTGCCGGGCTTCAAGGTCGCGGGCGCATGGCGCTTCCAGCGGCAGGACATCGACGCGTGGATCCAGAGCCAGAAAGCACACCCGGAGCCGGGGGCGGCGGGGCGAGGATGAGTGGGCCGACATCCATGCCGGCGCCGAGCGATGTTGGGACGCCGATCGAGGACCTCAAGGAGCGCGTGCGCCTCTTCTGCGAGGCGCGAGAGTGGGATCCCTTCCACGGTGCCAAAGACCTCGCCATCGGCGTCATCACCGAGGCAGCCGAGCTGCTTGAGCACTTCCGTTTTCGATCCGAAGCCGAAACCGAAGCCCTCTTCGAGCAAGCGGAGCAGCGTGCCGAGATCGAGGCGGAAGTTGCCGACGTGCTGATCTTCGTGCTTCGGCTTGCCCAGAAGTACGAGATCGATCTCGCCGAGGCGGTCCACACCAAGCTCTCCCGAAACGAGGAGCGCTACCCGGTCGAGTCTTCTCGTGGTAGCAACCAAAAGGCGCGGGGAGGGCAGCCTTGAGGCTCTACTCCGGCCCCTCGATGCACTTCATTCGCGATACCGCACACAACCAGATCGCGGAGAAGCTGAAGTCTGCGTTCTTCCAGTACTACCGCTTCGAGCCATCCCATGGCGAGGTGCAGTCTTGGCGAAACTCGCTGCGTGCAACGGCGCAAGTATTCGAGGAAGCGGGGCTCAAGGATCACGGGGTGATGCTCGAGTATCAGCTGCCTCAGACATCCAAGCGGCTCGACTGCATGGTTACCGGCAAGAGCGGTGACGACACGGACAACGCCGTCGTCATCGAGCTCAAGCAATGGGATGGAGCCAACGAAGCGGTTGGCGACAAGATGGTGAGTACCTGGGTCGGTGGCGCGGAGCGTGAGGTCCTGCATCCGTCGGCGCAGGTAGGCCAATACCGGATGTACCTGGAGGACACGCACACCGCATTCTACGAAGAGCCCCAGCCGGTTAGTCTGAGCGCTTGCTCGTACCTCCATAACTACCACCCGGAAGATGGAGACGTCCTGCTCTCGGAACCCTTCCATCCGCTGCTTGAGCGTGACCCGCTCTTCTCCGCGGACGACGTGGGATCGCTGAAGGACTACCTCACGACTCGTCTAGAGGCGGGTCAGGGACTCGACGTCCTCCGCCGGGTCGAAGAGAGCGAATACCGGCCCAGCAAGAAGCTGATGGAGCATGTGGGCAAGGTCATCAAGGGCCATCCCGCCTATGTGCTGCTGGATGAACAGCTCGTCGTCTACGAAAAGGTCCTGCACTGTGCCCGTGAGGGCTTCCACGATCGCAAGAAGAGCGTCCTGATTGTCACAGGAGGCCCCGGCACGGGGAAATCCGTCATCGCCATCAATCTGATGGCAGACCTTCTCCTGCAGGAATACAACGCCCATTATGCCACGGGCTCCAAGGCCTTTACCGAGACCCTCCGCCGGATCATCGGTGCGCGAGGTTCAGTTCAGTTCAAGTACTTCAACAGCTATCAGGAAGCTGAGCCCAACGACATCGATGTCCTGATCTGCGACGAATCTCACCGGATTCGCAGGCATAGCTGGAATCGTTTCACCAAGGCAGCAAAGCGCACCGATCGCCCACAGGTCGAGGAGATTCTCAACGCTGCGAGGGTTTCGGTCTTCTTCATCGACGACAAGCAGGTCGTGCGCCCGGATGAGGTCGGCTCCGCCGAACACATTCGGGAACACGCCGAGCGCCAGGGCGCCCGTGTCTTCGAGTACCAGCTCGGGGCTCAGTTCCGCTGCGCAGGATCAGACGGTTTCGTGAACTGGATCAACAACACGCTCGGCATCTCTCGAACAGCAAACGTGCTTTGGGAGGGAACCGAGGCGTTCGATTTTCAAGTGTTCGGATCTGCCGAAGCGCTCGATGCGAAGATCCGCGAGAAGGCTGACGATGGCTTCAGCGCGCGGATGACAGCGGGCTTTTGCTGGCCCTGGTCCAAGGCGAATGCCGACGGCACGCTCGTGTCCGACGTCGTGATCGACGGCTACCAGCGCCCCTGGAACGCGAAACACGATGCCAGGCGTCTCGCCCCAGGAATCCCCAAGGCTCACCACTGGGCTTACGATGTGGGCGGACTCGATCAGATCGGCTGCGTTTACACCGCGCAAGGGTTCGAGTTCGACTATGTGGGCGTAATCTGGGGCCCAGATCTGGTCTACAACTTCGATCAACAATCGTGGCAGGGCGACAAGAAGCAGTCGTACGACACGGTCGTCAAGCGCTCGAAGGACCAGTTCACCGATCTCGTGAAGAACACCTACCGGGTGCTCCTCAGCCGTGGATTGAAGGGGTGTTACGTCCACTTCATGGACGAGGGTACGGAGCGCTTCGTGCGGAGCCGGATGGAGTCGTCGTGATCAGGTGGCCCGACGAACAAGCAAACACGATCAACCGGAGCTCTCGAACATGAGCGACGCCCTCACACCTCTGGTTCTCGATCGCCTGCTCCAACTACGGCTGGTTGTGGCTCGCACGGGAGAGATGGATCTCGCGAAATGGTGGAACACGAAGGGCCAGCTCGGGGGGCTCGGTGGCGCAGCATTACGTCGAGGTTTCCCTCGCACCCATCACTTCGCTCAAGCACGGTCCGTCTTCGCGGTTGCCGGTCATCGTTGCCGTGAACTCTTCGAGCCGCCCGGGTGCGTCACACTTTGGCACCTGACTGAAGTGATCGAGGACGAGTTCGATGTACACTGGGAGCATTCTCTCGATCATGCTGGCGATTGGGAGCCGTTCTTCAAACAGTTGCAGGACGTCGCCGGCACCGATCTGCTCGAGACGCTTCGTACCTTCGACCTCGTCTCCGAGCGAGAGGTGGAGGCGTTCACGAGCCTTCGTCGCTCTGCTGAGGGCCGAGCAGTCCAGCTCCCCGGCGTCTTCTCAGGGTCAGCCGAGGACATCGCGCTTCTTGCCCTCGGCTTTGCACGCGGCGCCAGGGGCTTTTCGAACTCCGCGCAGTCGGCGAATCGCACGCGTAATGGTCTGCGTCCATGACGGCGAACTGGTGGCCCTTCACGCGTTCATCAAGAAGACACAGAAGACGCTGGCCGCAGAGATGACCCTGGCGAGGAGTCGCAAGCGTCAACTGGAGAGAGCAAAATGAGCAAGCCGAAAGCGACGAAGGCGAAGCCGAACCCGCACCGCGGCTCGACCCTCGATGAGTTCCTCGACGAAGAGGGCATTCTCGAAGAGGCCACCGCCAAGGCTGCCAAGAAGGCGCTTGCCTGGCAGTTTGCTCAGGCGATGAAGGAGCAGAACGTCACCAAGGCAGCACTGGCTCGTCAGATGAAGACGAGCCGGGCACAGCTGGACCGATTGCTCGACCCGGAGAACGAGTCGGTCACGCTGAAGACGTTGGCGCGGGCTGCGGAGATCCTCGGAATGCGGGTGCGGATCGAACTACTCGAGACTTGAGGTGAGTCGATTCGTTCGTGCTTGCGACCGTCGTGATCCGCAGTATCGGCTGGTGCGAACCAGCCGTTCTCGCTGAGCTAAGAGACATGTCACGGGGCCTGGAGGACCCCGAGGAGTGTTTCGACATGGCGAAGCAGAAGAAGCAAACGAGCGAAGCGGCGGTGCGAGAGATCCGCCGCAGGACACGACGGAAGTTCTCCCCTGAAGAGAAGATCCGCATCGTGCTCGAAGGGCTGCGAGGCGAACAGAGCGTTGCGAAACCCTGCCGGCGAGAGGGCATCGCCGCCAACCTCTACTACCGCTTGAGCAAGGACTTCCTCGAAGCGGGGAAGAAGCAGCTCGCGGGGGACACGGTCCGTGAGGCCACGAGCGACGAGGTCGAGGAGCTGCGGAACGAAAACCGCGAGCTCAAGGAAGTGGTCGCCGAGATCACGCTCAAAAACCGCGTGCTCAAAAAAAGTCTCGTGGGCTCGGGCGAGGAGGACGACCTGGCGCTGGAGCGGACGGATCTCTCGCCAGCTTCCGGCCTTCCATTCGAAGAACGCCCCAGAAGTAGCGCCCCCTTTGCTTCTTCCTGTACTCCGTGTACCTAACTTCCGACATCTGAATGGACCTCTCCGCGCTGCCGAGGATTCGGACTCCAGAGGTCCTTTAGTCTTCCGAGTCGGTTCGCCACCTTTGCCGGATTCACAGCGGAGTTGCTCGACGAGCCCGCCCCGAGATACGCTCCAGCCGCCGGATATTTCTCGCGGAGAGGTGGCCGAGCGGTTGAAGGCAGCGGTCTTGAAAGTCGTTTCGGGTTGATGTGGGTTTCCCGAGCGATTCCGGGGGCTAAGGGCGTGTTCTGGGCGCTCCCGATGCAAGCAGAATCGATCCTTCCTGCTCCCTCGTGATCCCATTTGATCCCGGATGATCCCCGAATCGCGCGAGCGGAACGCCCGGGACCCGCGATGTGCCGCGCGGCTCTGCTGCGCTACCCGACGAGCTCTCCGGCCCACAAGCGCTTGACGAAGGCCGCGACCGGCAGGATCTCGATGTCCTCCTCGGTCTTGCGCGCCCGCGGCTCCCGACACACCACGATGCGACGGCCGACACGAGGATGGTCCTCGACGAGGCTACGAAGACCTTTCAGGTGGTCGCGCGTGATGCGCTCGCTCGACTTGGCCTCGATGGCGATCTGCATGTCGCCCAGGACGAAGTCGACCTCGATCCCGCTGGCCAGGCGCCAGTAGGAGAGCGTTGCATCGATCTCCCGATAGGAGAGGTAGGCCGTGAGCTCGTGGAAGACCCAGCTCTCGAAGGCCTTCCCGAAGAGCTCCGAGCCCGGAAGCAGCTCGCCGCGCTTCGCGAGCCGGTTCACGATGCCCACGTCCGCGAAGTAGAACTTCGGCGCTCCGATCACGCGTCGCTTCGGGCGCTTGCGGTAGGCGGGAAGCCACCGGCCGAGAAGTGTGTCCTCGAGGATCTGGAAGTGGTTCTTCGTCGTGTGGCTCGAGACGCCGCACTCGCGTGCGATGTTCGAGAAGTTCACGATCTCGCCATCGCTGAGTGCGGCGACGTCGAGAAAGTCCGAGAAGACCGGGAGGTTCCGGACGAGCCCCTCCGCCGCGATCTCCTCCTTCAGGTAGTCGGCCACGTACGCATCGAGAAGTCGCCTCGGACGACTCGACTCGTAGATTCTCGGCAGGAAGCCGTGGTTGAGCATGCGTTTCAGGTCGAAGTCACGGCCGAGCTCGGCGGCCGTGAGGCCGTGCAGCTCGTAGCGCAGGGCCCGCCCGCCGAGCAGATTGGCGGAGCCGCGCTTCACTTTGCGGGCGCTCGACCCGCAGAGGGCGAAGTGGAGCCCCCGGTTCTCGATCAGCCAGTGCACCTCGTCGAGCAGAGCGGGCACCTTCTGGACCTCGTCGATCACCACCTGCTGGCGCGGACCGGGCGGCTCCGCCTCCAGCTCCTCGCGCAGCGTCTCCGGACGGGTCAGGTAGCGACGGAAGACCTCCGCCTTCAGGAGGTCGACCCAGAATCCGTCGCCATAGGTCTCGCGGAGCAGGGTGCTCTTGCCCGTCTGGCGCGGGCCCCAGAGGAAGAAGGTCTCCATTCCGGGGGCGGGAAGGGGTAGAAACCTCTTGAACATGTGGTTCAATATATCATGATACTGTGAACCGGCAAGTCGGGGTGCCGAACTCCCGTTCCCCACCGACTCGGTCGCCGCGTTCGAATGACGCGTGTGGGCCTGTACAAGAAGATCAAGCGGCTGGGGATCGGGCGAGTAGGCGGCCTGATACCATACTCGATACTGGTATCATTGCTGGTATTCGACTAGGCTAAGCGCATGGCGGAGAAGCGCAAGATCACGCTGGAGGTGCCGGAGGACCTGCTGGAACGCGCTCTGGCGGCATCGGGCGAAGGCATCACGCAGACCGTGCGACAGGGGCTGCAGCTGGTCGCGGCCGGACGCGCCTACGAAGAGCTCCGGCGCCTGCGCGGCAAGGTGACGCTCGGCATCGACCTGGAAGCGCTGCGCGAGGACCGGTGATTGCCGTCGACACCAGCTCCTGGATCGCCTTCTTCTCGGATCGCGACCCGCCCGGCGATGACACAGCGCTCGTAGAGAGTGCACTCGCGGACCACCAGGCCTGCCTGCCGCCGGTGGTTCTCACCGAGCTGCTGAGTGACCCGAAGCTGTCCCGGACGCTCGCCGCGCTCTTCCTGCAGCTGCCGCTCCTCGAGCCCGAGCCGGGCTTCTGGGATCGGGCAGGACGCTTGCGCGCCAAGCTGATCGCCCGGCGGCGTCGGGCGCGTCTGGCGGACGCCCTCATCGCCCAGAGCTGCGTAGATCACGGCGTACGCCTGGTGACCCGGGACGACGATTTCCGCCACTTCGCACGCCTGGGGGGTCTCAGACTCGCCCTCTGAAGCCGATGGGCGACAGCTCGGCGCAGCGCCACGCCCCGTACCCCGACCCTCAGGTTCGAAGCCGGGTGCTCTCCACCCGATTCCGCGCCTCGGTGATCGGCCGTTTTCCTCCTGACGGGACTGCTGACTGCTGCAGTTGCCGCGAACGGCTACCACAGTGGTAGGTGGTCCCTTTCGACCGCGACAACTGCAGTACTAGTCTTCGTTTTCGTCTTCCTCCCGAGTGCCGACGTGGCGATCTTCTCCCACTTCCGGTCGGTACGACGTCGCGAAAGCGGCACCCGCGAAGGCCTCATCCAGTAGCTCGACGGCACGCTCAACATCTGCTGGTTGCACAGCTAGCTGAACGGTTGCTTGGTCCCCGAGAACAGGTAGGACGGCCACGTTCTCGCTGCCGGTCAGAATCACCTCGATGCCGGCAGCCTCGAGCCTCGCCCGTGCGAGTTCGACTTCCGTAGCATCTGTGCTGCGGATCAGTTCGACTCGCCCACCAAATCTTCTCGGCGAGATAGGTGCCTTCCGTCTCTTTCCGCCACTGACGCTGGTACGTCCTCCGAAGACCAGTATCGCGACCGCGTATACAACGAACGCCGCCGCCGCGAACGTAAGGCCGACGGCAGTTGCGATTTCACCCTCCCTCCACTGGCGAATCGCGAACATCCCGTAGAGCACGGTGGCTCCAAGCAAGATGGCCAGTGAGTAGGGGCGATGGTCGGAGAACATTTCTTGCTACCTGACTGGAGGAGCGAGTACCGGCACAGACGGCATGGGCGGTGGCATCCGAGGAGCCTCCGGACTACCCGAGCCCGGGATTCTCGGCGCACGACCACCGACATTGGCTATCTTGGGAAAGGAAGCGCTCGAGTGCGAAGCGGATCCGATTGGGCGCTCGACGCCGCGACTCGGTTCTTCGTTCGACCGGTGGATCCATACCGCGCACTCCTCGCCGACCGTTGGCACCGAGTAGATTCTACCGACGCAGTGGATACAGGCCCGGTCGACGTCGACGACTTCCCGGATTCGTCGGACCGAGCGGGTGGACGAAGCGGCGGGCGTCGCCGGAGCGGTCCACGGTGCTGGATACACAGCGGGAGTTGCTGGATACATCCGGCCAGAGATACGCTCTAACTACCCGATTCTCTTCGCGGAGAGGTGGCCGAGCGGTTGAAGGCAGCGGTCTTGAAAACCGCCAGGGCGAGAGCCCTCGTGGGTTCGAATCCCACCCTCTCCGCCATTCGGCCTTTCAGGCCGAATGGCTTGGCTGAAGGCTCCCCTCCGCCTTCACCCCCATCCCCGCGCGTCCCTTCACCCGCGTTGCAGGCCCTTCTTTCTCACGCGGCGGACGAAGTAGAAGGTCGTCGCCAGGGTGATGGGTAGGCCGAGCCACATGAGGGCGGCGCCCGACCAGTAGAAGGTGCGCTCGAGGGGGTTGGTGCGGTCGATCTCGGGAAGCTGCGGCTCGAAGCAGGGTGCGCTGTAGAGGTGGTCGTAGTCGGCGAAGCGGCTCTGCATCCTCGAGATCCAGCTTCGCAGCCGCTGCAGGCCGGGCGTCTGCTCGAGCGTGGCGAGGGAGGCGCCGGGGATGCTCGCAAACATCTGCACCAGGCCGAAGAGCTGCAGGTCGACGGTGTCGGGCGCCCGGCCGCCGAGGAACTCGACGCCGGGTGCGAGGCGCTCTTCCCAGTACGCGAACTCTTCGACGAGCTGCTCGGGGGTGGGCTCGGGCTGCGAGCGGCGCAGCACGCTGATGAGGCTGAAGAAGTAGAAGACCGAGAAGGTCCGCCAGAAGTGGTTCCACAGTCGCCTTGCGGTGCTCGGGTGTTCGTCCCGGGCCTGGGCGAAGCGGCTCCAGAACGCCCAGGCATCACGGGTGCGTTGCCGGGCGCCGCTCAGGAAGAGGGCGAGCAGCTTGCGACGGGATTCCGCGTCCACTTCCGAGAAGCCGAGCTCGACCAGGATGCGCTCGGAGTCGAGCAGCCAGGGGCCGTCGTCGATTCGGGCGGCGGGCATCAGGATCCCCGAGCGCGCGAACACCGATAGCGGTGGCACGGTGACGAGGGTGTGCTCGATCTTCAGCTCGTTCAGGCCGAGCAGCACCGTCTGCACCCAGGGCGAGTGGTCGTTTCCGTAGACCCAGACGTGACCCGGCAGGGCCTCGCTACGCCGATCGTTCATGGGCGAGAGTCTAGGCCTCGCGGCGCCTCCGCGGCTCGGCGGTCGTGTACGGGGGCGGCGTTCCCCTGTAGGCTTCCCGACCCTCCGCCGGGACGGCGCGGGGACGAGCGATCGGGAGGGCGTGGTATGTCGGGTGCGCGGGACGAGAGCCGCTACGGAGCAGGGCACGACGACGGCCTCGAGCCGCTCGTTCCGCTGGATCCGGTGGCGGCCACCAGCGTCGATGCGCTGGTTCGCGGAATGGGCCACACGGCCTTCGGCGGCCGCCGGGTGGGCGAGGCGGCCGACGTCCTCGAGGCGATGGTGCGCGACGAGTCGTGCTTTCGGGTGATCACGATCTCCGGGGCGATGACGATCGCCAAGCAGGGGCTCTTGCTCTGCGAGATGATCGAGCGCGGATGGGTGCACGCCGTGGTGGCGACGGGTGCGCTGATGACGCACGGCTTGTCGGAGGCCGCGGGCATGCTGCACTTCAAGCACCGGCCCGGCATGAAGGACGAGGACCTCTACGATCGCGGCTACAACCGCGTCTACGACACGATCGAGCTCGAGAAGAACCTCGACGACGTCGAGCTGCTCCTCCAGGAGGCCCTCGGCGACCTGCCGGCCGACACGGTGCTTTCCAGTCGGCTCGTCAACGAGCAGCTGGGGCGCGAGCTGGACCGGCGCGGCGCCGAACGCGCGGTTCTCCGCAGTGCGCTGAGCCACGAGGTTCCGGTGTTCGTTCCCGCCTTCACCGATTCCGAGCTCGGTCTCGACCTGGCCATCCACAATCGTCTGCGCGCCAAGCAGGGCCGGCCGCCGCTGCGCTTCGACCCGTTCCTCGATCTCGACCACTTCGCCGAGCTCGTCCAGCAGCACGAGACGCTCGGCATCTTCACCATCGGCGGCGGCGTGCCGCGCAACTGGGCCCAGCAGGTGGGCCCGTACCTCGAGATCCTGAACCGGCGCCTCGGCAACGGCATCGGGTTGCGGCGCTACAAGTACGCGGTGCGGATCTGCCCCGAGCCCGATCACTGGGGCGGGCTCTCGGGCTGCAGCTACACCGAGGGCGTGTCGTGGGGGAAGTTCGTGCCCGAGGAAGAGGGCGGCCGCTTCGCCGAGGTGTTCGCCGACGCCACGATCGCCTGGCCGCTGATCTTCCGCGCCGTGCTCGAGCGGGTGGAAGGCGGCTGAGCGGGTATCACGGCGGCCGTTCGCCGGCAGGGTTGGGGCCAGCCGCTTCAGGTGTGTTCGGCCGGTTCGGGTCCGCGAGGGCGTCGCTGACGGTCCAGTTCTGGTGCGCGGCGAGGCGTATCGGGTGACGGACGCGTCTATGCGGGCGGTTCGCGCCGTTCGAGACCGAGGTGTTCGCTGAGCAGCTCCGCAAGCCATGCGCGGAAGCGGCGCGATTCGGTGTCACGTTGTCGAGCGCGTGCTTGGCCGAGGCTCGGTCCGATGAGTGCGTCGCCAAACATTGCCAGCACCGCGAGCCGCACCGAGAAGGCGATCTCTTCCCGGCTCGGCAGGCGCCGTCCCGCGGCCTCGCCGCCTTCGGCGAGCCGCACCCGGATCAACTCGACGACCCGCGCGACGATGCGCCTCGCCTCGTCGGAGTCGGCGCCGGGATCGTTCAGCACCCACCACGCCACCAGCCGCGCCAGGCCGCGATCGCTCATCGCGCGGGCGACGCTGTCGAGCAGGTCGGCCCCGGAGGCGTCTTCTTCTGCACGCACGCCGCCGAGCAGCACACGACCGACCTCTTCGGTGAGCGCCCGGGTGGCGCGCTCTTCGAGGGCTTGCATGAGACCGTTGCGGCTGCCGAAGTGGTGCAGGATGGTCGGGTGCGAGATGCCCACGTCGCGCGCGATCTCCTGCAGGCGGATCGCGTCCGGCCCGCCGTCCACGAGACGGTGCTGCGCGGCGTCGAGGATCTCGCTGCGGGTCTCGTCGGCCGATCGACGGGGGCGCCTGCGGGGCGCCTTCGGACGAGCGGCCTTGCGGCGGCGGGCGGTCATCGCCCCGAGCTTACAGTATTGTCAGGAGGCGAGACTTACAGTATTGTCAGTTGTCCCGCGCACGCCGAGGAGTCCTCGATGACCGATCCCCGCCACTCCGCTGGCCGACCCGCGTCCGGCCCCCACCACCAGCGCATCCGGCCGCTGGTGGCCTGGCGCGCCCTGCGGCGTCTGATCAGCAACCCCGATGACACCGCGGAGGTGTTCGTCATCATCGACGCGCTGTCGGGACGCAGCGGCGAGCGCCTGTACCGGAGGTTTCGCACCACCGGGGTCGGCCGCCGCGTGCTCGCCGAGCGGCGCGATCTGATGGTGCGGCTTACCGATGTCGATGCGCTGCGCGCGTTGCCCGAAGGCTCGCTCGGCCGCTCGTACGCGGCATTCATGGAGCGCGAGCAGCTCAGCGCAGGCGGGCTCGCCGAGGCGAGCCAGTGGAGCCGCGAGGCGTCGCCCGCCGAGGACGAGGACCGGATGCGCTTCGGCAGCCGCCTGCGCGACAGTCACGACCTGTGGCACGTGGTGACCGGCTACGGCCGGGATCTCGTCGGCGAGGCCTCGCTGTTGTCGTTCACCTTCGCCCAGACCCGCAACCCGGGCATCGGCTTCATCGTGCTGATGGCCTGGTGGCTGTCGCGCGGCGAAATCGCGTACGGGCGCCAGATGATTCGTGACGCCTACCGGCGCGGTCGTGCCGCCGCCTGGCTGCCCGCCGCCGACTGGGAGCCGCTGCTCGAGCGGCCGCTCGCCGACGTACGCGGCGAGCTCGCTGTGGGCGCACCGCCGACCTATCGCGAGAGGCGAAGCACGGCGGGCGAGGCAGCGCTGGCGGCGCGCTGACCGCCCCGGCCCGCGCCGCCGATGGCGATTCGAGAAGGCAGCCGCCTCGCGCGGTCGTTCCGCGACATGGACACCAGCACCCGGTACGCCTTCATGAGCGAGAAGACGCGCACCGGGACGTCGCGCCGCTGACGCTGGCGCTCGTGCAGGATTCGCCGGCGCTGTGAGGGCCCCGACGGCGCCGCCCCACCAACGCGCCGAGCCGAAACCCCGTGGGGGCAGAGTTGGCTCCGGGGCAGAATCTCGCCGCAAAGTCGGTATGTTGTGCGGCCCCGCGGAGAGGTGGCCGAGTGGCTGAAGGCGCGCCCCTGCTAAGGGTGTATAGGGAAACCTATCGAGGGTTCGAATCCCTCCCTCTCCGCCATTCTTCACGAAAGACGGCCCACAGGGACGCCTTTCAGGGCTGAGGGCTCTGGCCTTCGCGACGACCGACCGGAGAGATGGCCGAGCGGCTTAAGGCGCACGCTTGGAAAGCGTGTGTAGGGCAACCTACCGTGGGTTCGAATCCCACTCTCTCCGCCATTTGGTCTGCGGGTGCGGAGACTGTGCGCGCGCACTTGGGCGTAGCCTGAGAAGAGCGCGCGATTCCGCGGGGTGTTGGGGGTCGAGGCCTGGTGCATCCGAACCCGAGACTGCGGTTTCCGGGCTCGGCAGGCGCCGCGGCCAGCGTTCGTCTCTTATTGGCAAGTTGGGCGGTTCGGATTCGCCATCGATTCGCCACAGCGCCGGCGCGATCTCGCACCGCGCGGCCCTGCTGCAGAGCACCATCGGCGTCTCGCTGAGAAGCGGGCGATGTCTGGGTAGCCGCTTCGCGGGCCGATCGGTGCCGGTCAGCGCAGCAACGTCACTCCCGGAAGGCCGTCGAAATCGACGGCGCCCGCGACGATCTCTGCTTCGTGGCGCGATGCCGTCGCAAAGATGATCGCGTCGGCCATGGCGAGGCCATGTTCCAGCGCGATGTCGGCGGCTTCGAGCGCCAGGCTCTCCACCAACGGCTCGACGGTCGTCGTGTGAAGCGCCGACACGGCCTCCACCGCGCGTTCTTCACTCAGGTCGCGACGAACGACCTTGTAGATCTCGTAGATCTGGATCACGCTCGAAACGAGTGGTTCGGAGCCTTCGATGTACGGCGCGAAGAGACCCGCCTTGGGTCGTGCGGCGAGGTACTCGATCCAGCCGCTCGAGTCGACCAGGATCAATGGCGATCCTTCTTCTCGCGCAGCCCCTTGCGGCTCGTGCCGCGAGCGATGCCCCGCATCTCCTCGATCGGGCGCTCCGGGACCAGGTAGAGGATCCCACCCTTCTCGACGACGGTGAGCTTGGTTCCGGGCTCCAGCTCGAGCCGTCTCCGGATGTCCCTCGGAATGACGAGCTGATACTTGGTGGAGAGGGTGACGGTCTGCATGACCTACCTATATCATATCGACCATAAAAAGGTAAGTCGCTCGCACCGTTCACGATCACCGAAATGCGCAGGAAGCGGCATGAGGTGCATGCCAAGACCCCAACCTTGAGACTGGACTCGTTATGCTGGGCTTGCCGCTGCGTCGCATTCGGTAACGCGGTCTGCCCCCTGGCCCTCGGCAACCGCCTTCGATTCCTGTAGGGACACGCCATAGGCCTTGCCGGCAGTTCGGGGGCGAGACCACCTACTACTCAGAGGTTCCCGCGCATCGCCACGGGCTGCATGCCCGCACTCAAGCTGGGCCAGACTTGAGACCCGGAGGTTGATCCCACCGGGGGAGCGCTGCGCGACATACCTTCCCGCGCCAACCCCGCGGGGTGAACGGCCGTGATGTGCAAGGACCCACCGACGTCTTAGCCGCCCGGCAGTGGGTACCGAAGCAACCCACCAAGCCGCCACTACGGAGAAGGCACGCGAATTTCGCCTGGCACGGCGCCGTGGTTCAATCGGCCGTGACCGAATCTGGCACATCACCTCCGCAGGCTCGTGAAGAAGCCGAGCCCCATGTCTCTAGGGGGCGATCCCGTAGCACTCATTTGATTTGTGGGCCGCAACTCGAATCCCTCCGGAAGGCCGACGACGGTGCTTGATACAATCACGATTCGCCTCAGATCGAAGAACAACTCGAGAACAGCGAGGGGGCCGCTCACGAAGACGCCCCTGCCGGTGTGGTGGTGATGGAAGAAGACCTCCCCAGGCGATTGGTGGCGCAGCGGCGCACCCATCCCGCGTGGCTGCTCTTGGCCTCTCGGAATGCCCCGCTCACCCTGGCCTGTCTGCAAGCGCTGGTCGACGCCCACCCGGGCGGGTTGGCGTGGGACGATGCGATCGAGCAGTTGGCAGGTCTCTTCACGGCGTACGCCAATGACCCTCAGTTCGAAGTGGGCTCGGACGGGGACCACGGCGCGGCGGCTCGGCGCGAACTGCGAAAGTGGCTGAAGCTCGGGCTCATCGTCGAACGTGACGGGCAAACGATCGCTACCGACGCCTTGCAGCGTTCTCTGGCATTCCTTGCTTCGCTCGAAGAACGCGGAATGACGTCGACGGCGTCGCGGCTGAGCACCGTGCAACGTGAGATCGCGCAGCTGGAAGCGCGCCTGAACCCTTCCCAGAGCGAACGTGCTGCCTCCCTCGAGGAGACGATCGCCAACCTGGAGGCAGAGCTTGCCGCCGTCGACCGAGGTGAGTTCGAGGTCCTTGAGGGAGCGCCCGCGACGGAGGGCATCCGCGAGGTCTACCAGCTAGCGGTGAGCCTGCGGGCCGACTTTCGGCGCGTTGAAGATTCCTACCGCGCCGCAGATCTCGCGCTGCGCCAACGAATCATCGGGGAAGAGCACCACCGAGGTGAGATCGTCGACGATCTGCTCGATGCCAACGAAGCGCTGATCCGAACACCGGAAGGGGAGGTCTTCGAGGGGTTTCATCGGCAGCTGATCCAGACCGCTGAGCTGGAGCGCATGAAGGCGAAACTCAGGTCGATTCTCGAGACCGGGGAGGCCGGGCGAGCGTTGTCGAGCAAGCAGCGGCGGGATCTCCGGCAGGTCGTGCCCCACCTCGTTCGCGAATCCGAGCGGGTCATCCAGGCGAGGGCCCGGAGCGAGCGCGACGTACGCGGGTTCTTGAAGTCCGGGCTCGCTGGGGAGCATCTCCGCGTGGGAGCGACCCTGAACGAAATCTTCAAGGCTGCGCTCGACATCGATTGGGGCTCACAGAAAGTGCGTCGCACGCCGGGTCCGATTCCGCCTGTCGGCGTCTCACTGGGCAACGTACCGCTTCCCGAGCGCCTGCTCGCGAAGGATATGAACGTCGATGATGGGGGCGAGCTCGATTTCTCAGAAGCCGCGGCGGACCCCTCGAAGATGGACGAAGAGTTCTGGAATGCTCTCAGTGGACTCGATCGGACAGCGCTCTTCGAATCAACGCTGGCGCTGCTTAGGGATCGAGGCAACGCGCTCAGTCTGGGTGCACTCGCCGCAGCGCTGCCCCCGACGCATGATCTAGAAACACTGGCGTACTGGTTGGCAATGGCCCGAGAGGCAGGGATCGAGGTCGAGAGCGAAGAGGAGAGCATCGACCTTCGAGATTCCGAAGACGGCTGGGTACGCTTCACCGTGCCGCATCTCGAGCTCACCTTCGAAGACGTGAAGGAACTGAACCTCGAGGTGATCGAGTGAGTGCTCACGATATGCGTACCCACAAGGAAGCCGAGGCCGAAGAGGCTTCGACGGATATCGCGCTCAAAGAAGCACTTCAGGAGTTGCTTCGCAGCGGCTATGTGGACGAACGACGCCGGCCGGCGATGTTTCGCCATACCATCACCAAGGCCAGGCAGATAGCGGCCGCTCTCGAGCCGCTGGATCTGGAGATGGAGCTGGACGAGTACCGCGGACTCGCGTTTCTCACGGTCGCTCATTCAGCGAGGAGCGAGAGCGAGGAAGGGGCCGAGTGGTCACATCCCCTCGTCCGTCGCAAGCGTCTGACACTCGAGCAATCCCTGCTCGTAGCGCTCCTTCGCCAGGTCTTCATGCTTCATGAGCAAGAAGCGGGTGTGGGCGCTGAGCCCGCGAAGATCGCAGTCGAGGACCTCTTGCCGCAGTTCTTGAGCTACCTGGGCGATTCTGGAAGCGATACGAACAATCAGCGGCGCCTCTCGACCTTGCTCGATCAGCTCAAGACCTACGGGATCGTCTCTGAAGTGGACAACCACGAAGAGGTGACGATCCGGCCGCTGATCGCCCACCTGGCGAATCCCGAATCGCTCCGGGCACTGCTGAACTCGCTCGAGTCAGCAGGCGGCTCGGTCCCGGAAGGGCCTGAGACATGACGGTCCCGCAACAAGATCGCCAGGGGATGCTTCCGATGGAGGCGCATCCCGACGATTCACCTTTCGTGTTGCGTGAACTCGAGGTCTTCAACTGGGGGCCCTTTTCAGGCATGCACCACGTGGAGGTCGATCCCCGCGGTACTGCCATCATCGGGCCGACGGGCAGCGGCAAGACGACCCTGATCGACGCATTGATGACCCTTCTGGTGCCCAACCCTCGCTACAACCTCGCGTCGACGGGAGGGCATGAGAGCGATCGGACGCTGCTCTCGTACGTGCGGGGACACCTCGGCGCTGATGGCTCGGTATCGGGTGGGGATGAGGTAGCCCGGCCAGGCAAGGTCCACTGTGGAATCTGCGGCACCTACGCGCGGGGCGACGAAACGCTCAAGCTGGGGACAGTGCTCTGGGTCGATGGCGTCGGGAATTCTGCGCAGGATCTCAAGAGGCGCTGGATCTTCTCTCAGGCCGAAGGAGAGACACTCGAAGGATGGCTTCGTCTGGTGCACGGCGAAAGCGTGCGGCATCTGATGCGCCGTGGCCGCGAGACCGCGCAACTGCGGATCTTCGAGCACAAGAAGTCGTACCTCGCCCATGTGCGGAAGTTCTTCGGTGTCGGAGAGAACGCCTTCACGTTACTCAATCGCGCTGCGGGGTTGAAGCAACTGAACAGCATCGACGAGATCTTCCGCGAGCTGGTCCTCGACGATCACTCGGCATTCGACCGAGCCATCGAGGTCGCTGGCGAATTCGACAACCTGGCTGAGATTCACGCCGAGCTCGAGACCGCACAAAGGCAGCACCAGTCGCTCCTGCCGATCCGCCGTGAGTCCGAGAAGCTCTCGAAGGCGCATGGGCGCCGGGATGCTCTGGAATTGCTCAGGCGCATCGCTCCGATCTGGTTTGCGATGGCCGGCGAGCGCTTGTGGGCGAGCCGGGAGCATGCGCTCTCGGCCGAGCGCGAATCGCTGGCGGGCAGACTCGAGTTGGCGAACCGAGAGCGAGGCAGGCAGAAGAGCCGCGTCGAGACGCTGTTCAGGGTATATCTTCAGCTCGGTGGCGAATCCATCCGCGAGCTAGAGAGAGCGATCGAGGAAATCCGCATCCAAGTCGGAGAGAATCGAGAGCACGCCGAGCAGTACCAGGGCGTCATGGCGAAGTACGAGTTGGATCCGAGGCTCGATAAACCTACCTTGCTCGCGAATCAGGCCTTGCTCGAACAGGAGCGGGCGTCTCTGGCGAAGCGCTTCGAAGCCAAGGAGACCGAGGAGCTGGACGCGCGCTCGAAGCTGCGCGATGCCGAGAAGCGAGTGAATGAGCTCGATCAAGAGATCCGCCGGGTCGAGGAACGCCCGGGCTCGAACGTTCCACCGCCGTACCAGGACTTCCGGTCGCTCCTTGCCGGTCGACTGGGGGTCGACGAGGAAGCGCTCTGCTTCGCCGCAGAGCTGGTCGAGGTGAGGGCGGAGGAGCACCAGTGGCGTGGTGCCATCGAGAGGGCAATCGGCGGCGAGCGACTTCGCCTCCTGGTTCCGCAGAGGCATATGAATGAGGCTCTGCGTTGGGTCAACGACCGGGACAACCGGCTGTATGTTCGACTACTGGATGTGAAGGAAGGTGTCGGTGCCGCTCAGTTCTTCCCCGACGGCTTCACGAGAAAGCTCGCGTACAAGAACCATCCACAACGTGAAGCCGTGAAGGGGCTACTCGCGCGAATCGATCGACATTGCGTGGATTCGCCCGAGGCTCTGCGAAGCGTCGATCATGGCATGACGATCGAAGGGCTGATGTCCGGGCGAGAAGGGAAGTTCGAGAAGCAGGACCAGAGGCCTCTCAGTGCGGGCTGGATGACGGGGTTCGACAATCGTGACCAGCTGCGCGAGCTGACCGAAGAGCGCGAGGCGCTGGCTGGACGCAAGGCACGCCTGCAGGAGACCGTGAACGCGCTGCAGCATGAACGCCGCCAAGTGAACGTTGAGATCAAGATGGTTGAGGCAGTATGCGGTCTCGCGTTCGAGACGATCGACGTGCCAGGTGCCGAACGCGAGCTCGAGGATTCAGTGAGGCGCCTGGAGGCTCTGGCGGCAGAAGGATCGGCTACGAGCCGTGCCAAGGAAGAATACGAGCTGGCGGCAGGCAGTCTGGAGCAAATCGAGGCGCAGCTTCGCGAGCTCGAGAAAGCGATTGCCGTACTCGAAGACAATCGGAACAGCGCAGCGAAGAGCCGTGCCAAGTATGCGAGCCGCGCCGGGGAAGGGCTCTCCCCAGATCATCAGGCGCTGGCGGCACGGGAGATCGCCCTCTCAGCGGACGTCGATGTGGAGCAGATCGATGACTGCGAACGGGTACAGCAAGGCAAACTCGAGACAAAGCTGGAGGATGCTAGCAAGCGGGTTGGGCGATCCGAGCAGGAGCTGGTTCGAATCATGGGAGCGGCCAAGAGAGCCGACACGGGTGCCCTCGTAGAGACCGGCACCGAGTTGGCAGACATCCCAGACTACCTCGAGCAGCTGAAAGTCCTCGAGACCGAGGCACTGCCCGAGAAGCAGGAACGCTTTCTCACGTACTTGAATCAATCCTCCGATCAGGGTGTGACGCAGCTGCTGGCGGGTATCTCCGAAGAAGTCGACGAGATTTCGATGAGGATCGACGAGCTGAATCGCACCCTCGAGAAGGTGGACTTTCAGCAGGGGCGCCATCTCCGCCTTCGGCCGAAGCGGATTCGTCACGAGCGACTCAGGTCGTTGGAAGAAGCGCAGAGACGCCTGCGCAGTGCGGCATTTCAAGAAGATTCCGGGGCGAGCCACTTCAAGGCCCTCAGAGCTGTCGTCGACATCCTGCGCGAGGCGGGTGAAAATCGAAGACAGCTCGGATCACGAGCGCTTCTCGATCCTCGCCATCGATTGGAATTCGCCGTAGTCATCGTGGATGGAGATACAGGCGAGACCTCCGCCCCGCGCACCGGTTCACAGTCTGGCAGTGGTGGTGAGAAGGAGCTTATGGCGAGCCACATTCTGACGGCTGCACTCAGCTATGCACTCTGCCCATCCGAAGGTACCCGGCCCCTCTACGGCACGATCGTGCTCGATGAGGCATTCTCGAAGAGCTCCCCCTCGGCGGCCGGTCGGATCATCGAGGCGCTTCGAGTTTTCGGGCTGCACCCGATCTTCGTGACTCCGAACAAGGAGATCGGCCTGCTGAGACGCCACACCCGGAAGGCAGTGTGCGTGCAACGATCGGGAAATCGCGCAAGTCTGGCGACGATTTCGTGGGAGGAGCTCGATGATATCGCCTCCCGCTCGGTTCCTGGACCGAGGGTCTCGTGAAGTCGCCGGAGGAGCTGGCGCGGCGCATCGCTCGCCAGTGGCAGAGTGCGGATCTGCGAGTCGCCCGGCTAATGGATGGCGACGACGAGTGGCCGATCTCACTCCCAATCGGACGGCCGGAGCCCCGCGCCGTCGAGAACGATCTAGACGGCGTCAAGCAGCACCTCGAAGCGTGGCGTCGAGTTCGGATCGGTACGGTCCGTCGGAACAGCGCAAACTACCGGTCGGCTGCAGAGCCCGTCGAGTATCCGTCTCACTGGGAGCTGAGGAACCCGGACGAGTGGGTTGGGGCTTGCGGCGACCGCGAGGTGCGGCAGGAATGGGCGAAGGTCGAGCAACTGCTCGCGCACGCCGCGCCCATCTTTCACGAAGTACTCATTCGGCGCCGATCGCTCTGGCGGGGCCGAGAAACTGCCGAGGTCATCAAGGCGGCAGAGCTTGCGCTCGAGATCGAGCCCGGATGTGCGGAGGGTCGACCGCTGCGGATGCTCTCATTGGCCGAGATCGACACGAAGTTCTTGGAGCGGAACAGCTCGCTCGTGACGATGCTACTCGATGTTCGCTTCGACGGGGAAGTCAGCGGGATGGGACTCCATCGTTTTCTCGATGCAGCGACCGAGCAAGAGCACTGGCTCTTGGTTGCTGATCTTGACGGTGGACTGCTTCCGTTCAGGCGGCAGCGAGTGCCGAGCAGTGATCTCAGAGAGAGCCCGCTGCCGGGCAAGCGGCTCATCATCGTCGAGAACGAAAAGAGTCTCGCTCAGTTGCCGAAGGCTCCGCAGACCATTGCTGTGCTGGGTGCTGGATTCGATCTGGGCTGGACCGAGGCTGGATGGCTACGAGGAAGAGATGTCGCCTACTGGGGAGACATCGACACATGGGGGCTTGAGTTCCTTGGAAGGGCGCGATCCGCGATACCTGAGATCACGCCACTCCTTATGACCTCGGACGTATTCGACGCCTATGAAGAGCACGCGGTGCCGGAGCCGGCACATGCTTCTAGCGAAGCTCCAAGTGGACTGAGTTCGAGTGAGCGATTACTCTACGAGCGAATTCTCTGCGAGGGCCGGGGCCGTCTCGAGCAGGAGTTTCTGCCCGTATCGCTGGTGGGGCAGGTGGTGTCGAGTTGGGTTGAGGGAGAGTGATCGCAAACTCACGGATCGTTCGAGTTCCCTGACGCCCAGCCTTCCGGCTAGAGGCGGTGATCCGCCTCGCCGGCGACGACGTAATCGTTCACTGATTCGACCCACAATTCCCTGATTCGGTCCCCAGGGAAAAGGCGAGGCTCGGCTCGCGAACTCGATGGGTTGCGGGCCGCGGATGCTCATAGTGGAGCGCGGGCTACTCGTGCCCGGCCCCTTCATAACGGATCCAGTCTCTGAGTTGGCCTTTTTCTTGGCTGA
>CAZETS010000051.1:0-37484 GCA_964515335.1 uncultured Spirochaetaceae bacterium | reverse complement strand
CTAGCCCGCCCCGTCGCACTCCTCGCGCACCAGCTCGATCGCGCGGCCCAGGGTGTCGAGGCGCTCGCCCGGCGTCTCGCCCAGCGGATTGAGCTGCAGCTGCCCGATCCCCACATCCCGATACAGACGTATACGCTCGCGCACCTGTGACTCGGGCCCTATCAGCGACGTCATCAGCACGAGGTCGTCGGGCACCGCCCGGACGGCCTCGGCCCGCCGGCCCTCCACCCACAGCCGCTGCACCTTCGCGGCATCGTCCGCGAAACCGCCGCGCTTGAAGGCGTCGTTGTAGAAGTTGGTGGTCGGCGAGCCCATGGCGCCGAGCGTGAAGGCCACCCGCGGCCGCAGCGCGTCCACCAGCCGCTCGATGTCGTCGCCGAACCCGACCGGCCCGCCGACGCAGAGCTCGATGTCCTGCAGGCGACGCCCGGCGCGCTCCGCGCCGCGGCGGATGTGGGCCAGGTGCGCGTCGGCGTGCTCGGGCGTGAACGAGGTGCCGAGCCAGCCGTCGGCGACCTCGCCGGTCAGCTCGAGGGCCTTGGGGGAGAGCGTCGCCAGATAGATCGGAATGTCGGGATTCGGCGGCAGCGCGAGCCGCAGCGCCTTGCCCTGCCCGTCTGGCAGCGGCAGGTGATGGTGGGCGCCGTCGTACTCGAGCTTCTCGCCGCGAAACGCCCGGCGCACGATCTCGACGGTCTCGCGCATCCGCGTCACCGGCCGCGCGAAGGGCCGGCCGTGCAGGCCCTCGACGACCTGCGGACCGCTCGCGCCGAGCCCGAGGATGAAGCGCCCGTGGCTGATGGCCGACATCGTCAGCGCCGTCATCGCCGTCATCGATGGGACCCGGGCGCTGATCTGCATGATGGCCGTGCCGAGCCGGATCCGCTCGGTGCGCGCGGCCAGGTAGGCGAGCGGCGCGACGGCGTCCTGCCCCCAGGCCTCGGCGGACCAGACGACGTCGGTGCCAAGCTTCTCGGCCTCGATCGTGAAGTCGACCAGGCGCTCCCAGTTCGAACCGCTCGAGTCCGGCGCACCGACGGCGATCGCGACCCGCATACCCATCTCCTCCCGCTCGCTCTGCTCCGGAATCGGCCCGGCCGGCGGCCGCCCGCGCTCACCGGGCGCACGAGCATAGCCGCGCACGAGTCGTGTGCCGCGGCGAGGCGGGCCGACGTGCGCATCCGGCAGCGGGGCCGACAGCTGGTGTCGCCTGCCGTCATGCCGTCACCTAACGTCCCCTCGGTGCGAACGGCCGCTTTGCGGGCTCGCGGACCGGAGGAACTCAAGATGCTCGATCTCGAGCCCTACTGGCGCGACGGCTACCTTCGAGTCCGCGGGCTCTTCGACACCGCCACCCTGGCGCGCTTCGAGCAGCACTTCGTCGATCTGGTAGAAGGCCGTGCGCCCCGCGACGACGCGATGGTCGTGATGAAGGACATCATGGCCGTGAAGGGCGACGTCGAGCCCGCGTCCCCGCTGCACGCGGTCAACAAGCTCCTGAGCTTCGAGCAGGACCCGGTGCTCTTCGAGTACGCGCTGGCCCCGCCGCTGCTCGACCTCGTCCGCGGGCTGATCGGGCCGGACCTGATGACGCTCTCGACGAACGTCTTCAACAAACCGCCGGGCGTCGACGGGCGCCATCCGCTCCACCAGGATCTGCGCTACTTCAACCTGCGGCCCGCCGATCGCATCGTGGCCACCTGGACGGCGATCCGCCCCGCCACCCGCGAGAGCGGCTGTCTGGCGGTGATCCCCGGAAGCCACCGGGGCCCGCTGCTCGAGCACGGCGCCCCGGACTGGGAGCGCGTCAACTCCGGCTTCTTCGCCGCCAAGGACGTCGACCTCGAAACGCGGGTGCACGTGGAGATGGAGCCCGGCGACGCCCTGCTCTTCCACCCTCTGCTCATCCACGGCAGCGGCCGCAACCGGAGCGACGACTTCCGGCGGACGATCTCGGCGCACTTCGCCTCGACGTCCTGCACGCGCCCCGACCTGCCCCGCAAGCGCGAGCCGGTCATGAAGCGGATCCCGTCGTGATGGCGGCCCGGCGCGCGCTCGCGGCCACGCTGGTGCTGGCTGCCTCGCTGCTCGGCTGCGGCGAGCGCGGCGGGCCCGACCGGTCGGCCTGGTCGCCCGACGCCGACGCCGCCGGCCACTCGGCCGCCACGCCCGCGACGGTGCTGGCCAACACGGAAACGGCCGCGCAGCTCCCGCTCGACGATCCGACCGACTTCGAGAACGCGCGGCGCGGACTCGTCGGCGCCGACCCCGAGGTCCACGTGACGGATCCCAACGGACGTGTGGTCTGGAGCACGCGCGACTACGCGTTCGTGCAGGGCGGCGAAGCGCCGCCGAGCGTGCACCCGAGCCTCTGGCGCCAGGCGCGCCTGAACGGCATCCACGGTCTGTTCGAGGTGGTGCCCGGTGTCTACCAGGTGCGCGGCTACGACCTTGCGAACCTCACGTTGATCGAGGGCGAGTCCGGCTGGATCGTGGTGGATCCGCTCACCGCCTACGAGACGGCTGCTGCCGCGATGGACCTCGCGAGCCGGCACCTCGGCGATCGCCCCGTGTCGGCGGTGATCTTCACGCACAGCCACATCGACCACTTCGCCGGGGTCGGCGCCGTGCTTCCGAACGATCCGGCGGACCGCGCGCGCGTGCGGCTGATCGCGCCGGCGGGCTTCACCCGCGAAGCCACCAGCGAAAACGTCATCGCCGGCCCGGTGATGCTGCGGCGCGCGGGGTTCATGTACGGAATGCCCCTCGCCCGCGGGCCGCGGGGTCACGTCGACACGGGGCTCGGCAAGCAACCGGCGAACGGGCGGGCGGGCTTCGCGGTGCCGACGGAGCTCGTCGACCGCACCCCCCAGGCGATGACGATCGACGGGGTGCGCTTCGTCTTCCAGTACGTCCCCGACACCGAAGCGCCCGCCGAGCTGACCTTCTACCTGCCCGATCACGGGGCCTTCTGCGGCGCCGAGATCGTCTCGCACACGATGCACAACCTCTACACGCTGCGCGGCGCCAAGGTGCGCGACGCGCTGCGCTGGAGCGACGGCATCCAGCAGGCCATCGAGCTGTTCGGCGCCGACGCCGAGGTGGTCTTCAACAGCCACCACTGGCCGGTGTGGGGCAACCAGGAAGTCGTCTCCTACCTGCGCCGCCAGCGCGACGTCTACAAGTTCATCCACGACCAGACCCTGCGCTGGGCCGCGCAGGGCCTGACGCCCCGCGAGATCGCCGAGGTGATCGAGCTGCCGCCTGGCCTGGCGCCCCACTTCGGCAACCGCGGCTACTACGGCACCGTGCGCCACAACGCGAAGGCCGTGTATCAGTGGTACTTCGGCTGGTACGACGGAAACCCGGCCCACCTCGACCCGCTTCCACCCGAGCAGTCGGCGCAGCGCTACGTCGAGGCGATGGGCGGCGCCGCGGCCGTGGTCGACAGGGCCCGGGCCGCCTTCGACGCCGGCGACTACCGCTGGGCCGCACAGCTGCTCGATCACGCGGTATTCGCCGCGCCCGGCGACGAGGGCGCGCGCGAGCTGCTCGCGCGCACCTACGACCAGCTCGGCTACCGCGCAGAGTCGGGCCCCTGGCGCGACACCTACCTCACCGGAGCCTACGAGCTGCGCCACGGACCGGGCGGCGCCGCGGCGAACCTGGGCCAGGCCCTCGACCTGCTGCGCGAGGTGCCGATCGGGCAGATCTTCGACGCCATGGCGACGCGCCTCGACGCCGAGGCCGCCGCCCGGAAGAGCACCGTCGTCAACTTCACGTTCGACGACCTCGGCCAGACCTGGGTGCTGTGGGTCGAGAACGCGGTGCTGCATCGCCGCCTCGGCGAGGCCGACCCCGAGGCCGACGTGACGGTGCGGCTCACCCACGACTTCCTGGTGCGGCTGCTCGCCGGGCAGGTCGGCGTTCGCGAGGCGGTGTTCTCCGACGAGCTGTCGCTCGAGGGCAGCACCACGGCGCTGCTCTCTTTTTTCGGGATGCTCGACACCCCCGACGACCGCTTCGACATCGTCACCCCGTAGCGCTCCGTGCGCGATATGCTCGGCCGGCAGGCGCGAGCGCCGCGCCCCCAGCGAGGAGAGCCCCACCCATGTCCGAAGACGCGGTGGACGTCGCCATCATCGGCGCCGGTCCGGCCGGCGCCACGATCGCCTGGAGCCTGGCCGAGACGCGGATGAAGATCGTCTGCCTCGAGCAGGGCGACTGGATGAACCCGGCCGAGTATCCGACTACGCGGATGGACTGGGAGATGCGCCGGTTCGGCGACTACTCGCTCAGCCCGAACAGCCGCGGCCTCGACAGCGACTACCCGATCAACGACGACGACTCGCCGATCAAGATCTCGAACTACAACGCCGTCGGCGGATCGACGGTCCTCTATGCGGCCCACTATCCGCGCTTCCACCCGTCTGACTTCCGCGTGAAGTCGCTGGACGGCGTCGGCGAAGACTGGCCGATCGACTACGCGACCCTCGAGCCCTACTACGCCCAGAACGACGAGATCATGGGCGTGGCCGGCCTGGCGGGCGATCCCGCCTATCCGCCCAAGGACGTGCCGCTTCCCCCGGTTCCGCTCGGCCGGCTCGGCCGGGCCCTCGGCCGCGGCTTCAACGAGCTGGGCTGGCACTGGTGGCACTCGGACAGCGCCATCGCGACGCGCGAGCACGGAGGGCGCGCCCCGTGCATCAACCTCGGACCGTGCATCATGGGCTGCGCGCAGGGCGCCAAGGGGAGCGCCGACGTGACCTACTGGCCGCTCGCGACCCGCCAGGGCGTCGAAGTGCGGACGCGTGCGCGCGTCAGCCGCATCACCGTCGACGAGAACGGGCTGGCGAACGGGGTCGTGTACTTCGACGCCGAAGGCGCCGAAAGGCGCCTCCGCGCCGAGATCGTGATCGTCGCCTGCAACGGAGTCGGCACGCCGCGCCTGCTGCTGAATTCGGCGTGCGAACAGTTCCCGGACGGACTGGCGAACCGCAGCGGGCTCGTCGGCCGGAACTTCATGTTCCACCCCTACGCGATGGTCAACGGGCTGTTCGACGACCCCCTCGAGGGCTACAAGGGACCGGCGGGCTGCGGAATCATCAGTCAGGAGTTCTACGAGACGGACGCCGACCGCGACTTCCTGCGCGGCTACACGTTCGAGACCCTGCGAGGAATGACGCCCGTCTCGACGGCGCTCTGGGCGATGGGCGACGGCCGGCTGCCGTGGGGCGCCGGCCACCACCGCACCTTCGAGCAGCTCTTCGACCGGACGGCCGGACTGGTCGCGATCTGCGAGGACCTTCCCGAGGAGCACAACCGCGTCACCCTCGACCCGGATCTCACCGACCGCCACGGCATCCCTTCACCGAAGATCGACTACACGCTCAGCGACAACAGCCGCCGCATGCTCGACCACGCCGTCGCCCGTGGCGTGGAGGTGCTGCGGGCAGCGGGCGCACGCGAGACCTTCGCCGACGCACCGCTGCCGCCGGCGGGCTGGCATCTGATGGGGACGGCGCGCATGGGTCTCGACCCGGAGACGTCGGTCGTCGACTCGTGGGGGCGCTGCCACGACGTGCGCAACCTGTTCGTCGTCGACGGCAGCATCTTCGTGACGAGCGCCGGCGTGAATCCAACGAACACCATTCAGGCGCTCTCGCTCTACATCGGCGACAAGATCAAGAAGAACCTGACGAACCTGCTCGACTGAGAGCGCACCGGCGGCGAGGAAGCGAAGCGATGAGCGACACACGAGGACTCACGGAGGCCCAGCAGGAGACGCTGACTGCAGTGCTCGACTGCCTGATTCCGCCGGATCCGGCGACCGGCAAGCCCGGCGCGGGCGAGCTCGGACTCGCGGCCTACGTGACCGAGCGACTCGGCCAAGCAGTCTCGGCGCTCGTCCCCGGCCTGACGGCACTCGACACGCGCGCGACGTCCTCGGGCAGCGGACGCTTCGCCGAGCTCGCCCCCGAGCACCGCAGCGAGACGCTCGAAGCCTACGCGGCCGACGACCCGGGCTTCCTTCCCGGCCTGCTCTTCCACGTGTATTGCGGCTACTACCAGCAGGCCGAGGTGCTCGAGGGCCTTGGCATGGAGGGGCGGCCCCCCCACCCGAAAGGCTACGAGCTCGGCCCCGACGACCCCTCTCTACTCGACCCGGTTCGAGCGCGGGGCGCGGTGTATCGACGCGCATGAGCCCGCGCTCGGCGAGCGCCCCGCGCCACTACTCGATCGCGCCCGCGATCACGAGCTCGGCGATCTCGTCGTCCCCGTAGCCGAGCAGCTCGCCGAGGATCTGCGCGTTGTGCTCGCCGTGGGTCGCCGCCGCGCGAGTCAGTCGCGAGGGCGTACGCGAGAGCACGAAGCGCGACGCCTCGTAGGGGGTGGGACCGAGCTCCGCGTGGTCGAGGGCGACGAAGTGGTTGCGGTGGGCGAGCTGCGGATCGGCGAAGAGGTCGGCGCTGACCGAGACACGGTGCGCCGCAACGCGGCACGCCTGCAGGCGCTCCTCGAGGGCGGCCACCTCCTGGCCCGCCGTCCACTCCGCGATCGCCCGGTCGAGCGCCTCGTGGTTCTCGAGCCGGGCCTCTGCGGTCGCGAATCGCTCGTCGCCCGCCCAATCACAGCCCGCCTCGTCGCAGAGCGCTCGCCAGGCCGGCTCGTCGGGCGCCGCGATGGCGATCCAGCGGTCGTCCCCGCGCACCGGATACACGCCGGACGGCGCGTAGTGGAGTGAGGCGTTGCCGCGCGGCTTCGTCGGCCGGCCGTTGACGCCCGCGTCGAGGATCGCCGAGCCCAGGTTGTGGATCGAGCACTCGGCCTGGGAACAGTCGATGTGCTGCCCTTCGCCGGTCCTGTCCCGGTGATCGATCGCCGCCAGCAGCGCGGCCAGCGCGAAGCGCGGCGAGACGTAGTCGGTGTAGGCCATCCACGGCGCCGAGGGCGGGCGGTCGGGCCAGCCGGTCACGTAGCCGAATCCAGCCAGCGCGGCGCCCATCGTGCCGTAGCCGGCCAGCCCCCGCTCCGGACCGGTCTGCCCGTTCAGGCAGCTCGACAGCATGACGAGCTCGGGCTTGCGGGCGCGCAGCGTCTCGTAGTCGAGCCCGAAGCCCTTCATGCCGCGCGGGCTGAAGTTCTCGACGACCACGTCCGCCCAGTCGACGAGCCGCAGCGCCACCTCGCGCGCAGCCTCGACCCGGAGATTGAGGCCGAGGTTCAGCTTGCCGGCGTTGATGTTCGCGTAGTTGCCCGACCGCTCCCAGCCGGCCTCGCCGTCCTTGAACGGCACACTCGCCCGCAGCGCGTCCGGGGCCGTCGCCGACTCGACGCGGATCACCGTCGCCCCGTAGTCGGCGAGCACGCGCGTGACCGCGGGCCCCGCGTACACCCAGCAGAAGTCGAGCACGCGGAGGCCGGAGAACGGCGCGGCCTCGGAACGCCCCCCGGCCGTGGAAACGAGAGGAGCGCGCCCGCGCTCCTCCCCGAGCACCTCGTCGCCGTGCTCACCGAGGCGGGGCGGGGGACGGTCGTAGCGGATGGGCGTGCGGCCGAGCTTCGCGAACGGGCCCGGATGAACCACCTCGCGCTCGAGTCCGGGATGGTGGAGCGGCCGCCAGAAGTCCCGCTCGGCGAGCTGCTTCGAGCGATGCAGGTCGAGGCCGTCCGCCAGCGGCACGAGCAGCAGCCTGCGCTCGAAGGCCGCCGCCAGCAGCTCGGCCTTGGTCTTCGTCTTCATGAAGGCGGCGATCACGTCCATCGTGGCCTCGTGCTCTTCGTCCGCGACCCCGCCGCCGAGGACCTTCGCGCCGTACGCCACCCAGTCCTCGTTCTGGAGGGCGTCGCTGCAGGCGCCCTCCTCGTGCATCCAGTCGAAGAAGCGAGCCGTGCCTTCGCCGAGCGGCCGGCCGAAGAGGAACGTCAGGTTCGCGTAGCCGTCCGCGCACGGGTACACGAAGCGCAGACGCTTGCCCGCCACCCGGGTGCCGCCTCCGGCGCGAGCGAGCTGCGTGTCGTTCCAGCCGTGGGCCAGCAGAGTCGACTGGGTGGCGATCATCATCGAGGCCTGCGCGGAGACGTCGACGTGTTGCCCCAGGCCCGATCGCCTGCGCTCCGCCAACGCTACGAGCGCCGCGCAGGCCGCCTCGGCGCCGGCGTGAAAGAACGCCTGCGGGACGCTGCAGGCGAGCGGTGCGCGATCCTCGTCGCCCGTCAGCCACATCGCCATGCTGCTCGCCGTGACGGTCAGGTCGGTGGCCGCCCAATCGCTCTTGGGACCCTGCTCGCCGAAGGGCGTGATCGAGACCTGGACCAGCTCGGGCCGCATCGCCGCCAGGGCCTCGCGGTGGAAGCCCGCAGCAGCTGCGCGACCGCGTGCGCCGTGGTCGATGAGCACGTCGGCGCCCGCCAGCAACGCCTCGAGGCGCCTGCGCCCCTCTTCGGCATCGAGATCGAGCACCACCGAGCGCTTGCCGCGGTGCACCGAGAAGAACTCGAGGCTGCGCTCGGGCCCGGGCTCGTCGGCGCAGAAGGGACCGAGCGCACGCGAGGGCAGGCCGCCGGGAGGCTCGATCAGCACCACGTCGGCCCCGAGGTCGGCCAGCATCCGTCCGCCGAGCGCGGCGCCCCCGTCGGTGAGATCGAGCACACGAAGATGATCGAGCACTGGCGCTCCTTCGGAGACGATTCTAACAGGACCGAAGCGGCGAGTGTCGGCGGGCTGCCGCGGGAGCAGGACGCTAGTGTCGAATCCCGCACACCAGGGAGGCCCCCATGCCGCACGAGTACATCCAGCCCGACGGACTCTTCGAGAGCCAGCCCCTCGGCTTCACCCAGGTGGTCGCGTCCGCGCCCGGCCGGCAGATCTTCGTCTCCGGCCAGGTCGGCATGGACGCCCACATGAAGGTCGTCGGTGAAGGCGACCTGGCCACACAGGCCACGCAGGCGGTGAAGAACCTCGAGCTGGCCCTGGCGGGCGCCAGCGCGACCTTCGACCACCTGACGCAGGTGCGCATCTACGTGGTGAACCTCGCCGCCGATTCGTTCGGCGCGCTCGGCCCGGCCCTCTCGCGCCTGAAGGGAAGCGGGCAGGCGCCCGCGCAGACGGTGATCGGCGTCCAGGCATTGGCGGCGCCGCAGCTGCTGATCGAGATCGAGGCCACCGCCGTCGTCCCCGCGTGAGCGGCCGCCCCTACTCCGAGGCCGGCCCCGGGAACTGATCGCGCAGCACGCGCTTGAGCGCCTTGCCGCTCGGGTTGCGGGGAATCTCGTCCACGAAGACCGCACCCCGCGGCTGCTTGAAGCGCGCGAGCTTGCCCTCGCAGTGGTCGAGCACGTCCTGCTCGGTGAGCGAGTCGTCGGCCCGCACCACGACCGCGAAGCCCGACTCCCCCCACTTCTCACTCGGCTGACCGATCACGGCCACGTCGCCCACGCCCGGATGCGCGAGGATCACGTTCTCGATCTCGGCGGGATAGACGTTCTCGCCACCCGAGATGAACATGTCCTTCTTGCGGTCCTGGATGTAGACGAAGCCTTCCTTGTCGACCGTGGCGATGTCGCCCGAGTGGAGCCAGCCGTCCACCAGGGTCTCCGCGGTCGCATCCGGGCGATTCCAGTACTCCTTCATGATGTGCGGCCCGCGGATCAGCACCTCGCCGGCTTCGCCGGGGGCGACGTCCTCGCCCGCACCGTTCACCACGCGCACCTCGGTGTGGACGAAGGGCTTGCCGGTCGAGCCGGCCTTGGAGACCGCCGTCTCGGGCGTGGTCAGACAGGCGGGCCCGCAGGTCTCCGTCATGCCGTAGACCTGGTGGATGTCGATGTCCATCTCGCTGTACTGCTCGATCAGCGAGACCGGCACGGGGGCCGCGCCGCTCATGATCCAGCGCAGACGCGAGCGGTCGACGTTCGCGTGGTCGGGCACCTGCAACATGAAGTTCAGCATGGCGGGCACCGCCAGCATGTTGTTGACCCGCTCCGACTCGATCAGCCGCCACGTGAGCGACGGGTCGAAGGCCCGCAGAATGATGCTCGTCATGCCGCGGTGGATGTTCGACGTCATCGGGGTGAGCGCACCCACGTGGAAGAGCGGCAGCGCGACGATGTAGCGGTCGGCGTGCCGCATCTCGGCGGTGGCGAGAATCGTGAGGCTGCCCCACATCGCGGTGTCGTGGGTGTGCACGACGCCCTTGGGCAGGCCCGTCGTTCCCGACGTGTACATGATGTACAGCTCGTCCTCGCCGTGGGCGACGACCTCGGGCTCTTCGGCGGAAGCGGCTTCGCAGACGGCGCTGTAGTCCTGGGCGAAGGCCGCGGTGCCCGCACTGTCGACCGGTGCGTCGACCTGGAGGTAGTGCCGGATGTGCGACGCGCCCTCGCCCTGCCCCGAGAGCTTCGGCCGCGCCTGCAGGTCGGCCACCGCCTCGCCGAACTCCTCGCCGAAGATCAGTACCGAGGCGCCGCTGTCGTTCAGGATGAACTCGAGCTCGTCGGGCACGAGGCGCCAGTTGAGCGGCACGCAGACGGCGCCGACCTTGCCGATCGCCAGGAAGCTCTCGAAGAACTCCATGCTGTTCATCTGCAGCAGGCCGACGCGATCGCCCTTCGCGACGCCGAGGTCGCGCAGGGCGTTGGCCGTGCGATTGCAGCGGGCGTTGGCCTCGGCGTAGCTGAATCGCCGCTCGGTGGCGACGTCGACGACGGCCTCGAGGCCGGGGTTCAGCTCGGCCCGCTTGGCGAGCAGGAGCCCGATGTTGTTCTTCACGGCTGGCAGCCTCCTCCGGTCGGTGTCCGACGAACACCCTGGATAGCACGCGGCGCCCGGCTCCGGGCCGGGCCGGGCGGACTTTGCGGCCCGACACCGCCGGCGTAGTGTGTCCGGAACAGCCGAACCGCCGGGTCCGGCCAGCCACGGAGGAACCAGCATGGGCCTTCAACTTCGCCAGGTCTGCCTCGTCGCCGGCAAGCTCTCGCCGGTGATCGACGACCTCTCCCGGGTCTTCGGCATCGAGGCCTGCTTCGTCGATCCGGGGGTCGGCGTATTCGGCCTCGAGAACACGCTGCTCGGCGTCGGCCGGAACTTCCTCGAGGTGGTGGCGCCAGTGAAGGACGGCACCGCGGCGGGCCGATACCTCGAGCGGCGCAAGGGCGACGGCGGCTACATGGTGATCTGCCAGACCAGCGACGCCGAAACCCAGGCCGCCTGCCGGCGTCGGGCCGAGGAGTCCGGCGTGCGCGTCGCCTGGGAGCACACCGAGGGCAGTCACAAGATGATGCAGCTGCACCCGGGCGACCTGCAGGCCTCGTTCTTCGAAATCGACTGGGAGAGCCACGGCGAACTCGACGGCTACTGGGGCGCAGCCGGCGGACGCGGCTGGCAGGAGCACGTGCGCACCGGGGTGGTGCGCGACTTCCTCGGCGTCGAGCTGCAGGGCCCCGATCCGGTCGCGCTCGCCGAACTGTGGGGCGGCGTGGCCGGGCTCCCGGTGCAGCGCGACGACGGCGAGCCGTACCTGCAGCTCGCGAATGCGCGCATCCGCTTCGTACCCGATCTCGACGGCCGCGGTCCGGGCCTCCGGGGCGTCGACCTCGAGGTGGCGGATCGTGCGTTCGTGATCGATGCCGCGAAGCAGCGTGGCGCCCTCGTCGACCGGGACGTCGTGCAGATCTGCGGAACGCGCTTCTACCTGCGGTGATCGCCCGCGCAGGACCGGCGCGGGCAGCGGCGGGGGGTTAAGTTGTGCCGGCCGGCCGCGCGAAGCGCGTTGCGCCGCCGAACCACCGGGGAGACCGATCATGGGCGAGCTGCTCGTCGAAACCAGAGAGCACGTTGCCACCGTCACACTGAACCGGCCCGAGAGGCTGAACACGATCACGGGCCCGATGCTGGCGCAGTTCAGCGAGGCCCTCGTCGATCTCGACCGCGACCGCGACGTCCGGGTGATCGTGCTGACCGGCGCGGGGCGCGGCTTCTGCGCGGGCCTCGACCTGCAGGAGCAGGCCTCGGGCACGGGGCTCGACGTCGGCTCGGGTCCGCCCGCGAAGTTCGATCTGCGCGACGCGCCGCCAACCGTGCTGCACAACGTCGACAAGCCGGTGATCTGCGCGCTGAACGGCGGCGCCGCCGGCTACGGGATGGATCTCGCCCTGGGCTGCGACATCCGCATCGCATCGGACCGCGCCAAGCTCTCGGCGGCCTTCACGAAGCGCGGCGTGCTGCCCGAGAGCGGAGGCACCTGGCTGCTGCCCCGGATCGTGGGATGGGCGAAGGCGGCGGAGATCATGTTCACCGGCCGTACGCTCTCGGCCGAGGACTGCCTGGGCTACGGCATCGTGAACGAGATCGTCGCCCACGACGATCTGATGGAACGGGTCGACACGCTGGCGCGCGAGATCGCGGGCAACGCGCCACTGGCCGTCCAGGCCACCAAACGCATGATGCGCATGGCCGCGAACGAGACCTTCGAAGCGAACGTCCACCACGTCTTCCTGCAGCTGCTGCCGCTCTTTCGCAGCAAGGATTTCAAGGAAGGCATGACCGCGTTCCTCGAGAAGCGGGAGCCCGATTTCGAGGGCCGCTGAGGGCATTCGGGGCCTTCGCCGCGCCGGGCGCCCAGGGCGCCCCGCGCCCTCCCCTCCGCCTGTCGCCCGACCGACACGGGCCCATGCGCGATGCCCATGTAGACGGCCGAACCACCCGCGGGACCGGCGCAGGGTCGCACCTGCGCGTCAGTTGCCGGTCCGGACGCACTCAAAAGTACGTAGGCGGGTGAAATCGCCAGCCAGGTCCCCGAATTTCATTCAGAGCGGCAGGAATCCGACACTTTTCCCGCAAAAGGCACTATGATTGAAATTCAGCCATGCGGCGAACATGCGCGGCGTTCCTTCGCAAGCAGAGCATCATATTCACATCGAGGCCCAGTCATGAAGGCGATTCGAAACACGCTCATCACTCTCATCGGAAGCCTGCTCCTCGTCGCGATTCCGGTGGCTGCATTCGCCGCCGCCGGTGGCGGAACGAGCAGCTCGGCGAGTTCGTCGAACGCCTCGGCCAGTGCGACCGTCGCCGCCCGGGCGGTGCCCGAGCCCGGAGCCCTCGCGCTCTTCGCCGCCGGAGCCGTGGTGGTCGGCGCCGCGATCCGCCGCAAGCGCAGCACCCGCCGCTAGCGCCCCTTCGGCAGCCGGGCGGGCAGCAGTCCGCCGACGAGTGACACCGCTACACAGAGCCAGGCGAACAGCCAGCCGGCTCGGGTGTGCGGTGTCAGGTCGTCTCGGGGCACGATCGGCGCGAGGGCGAAGCCGGCTTCGTCCGCAGGCAGCGCGTCGAGCACGCGGCCCGATGGCGCCACGATTGCCGTGACGCCGAGGTTCGATGCCCGGACCAACGGGCGGCGGGACTCGACGGCCCGCGTGCGCACGATCGCGAAGTGCTGGGCCGCGGCGGCGGGACCCGGGATCACCGCGTCGTTCGCCAGGTGGACGAGCACCCGGGCGCCCGCCTCGACCTGTCGCCGTGCCGGCTCCTCGAGGACGCCCTCGGCGCAGATCAGCACACCGATCGGCACGCCGGCGTCGATCGGCGCCTGCGTGGCCGCACCCGGTGTGTACGGCATCCAGCGAAGCTGCGACGCAAAGGCGCGTGTCGCCCCGGGAACGAACCGCAGCCATCCGGGCACGTACTCGGAGATCGGGTAGAGCCGCACCTTGTCGTAGAGCCCGACCGTCACGCCCCGCGCATCGAGTAGCACCGCACTGTTGTAGAAGTGCCGACCGCCGGAGTCCTCGACCTCGCGCGGGGCGCCGGCCAGCACGCGCGCGCCGGCCGGCCCGGACAGGGCGCGGGCCACGCGATCCTCCAGCCCCTGTGCCTTGTCGAGGTGCACCTCGATCGACGTCTCGGGCCAGACAACGAGCGATGCGCCCTGGTCGGCGGCCGCCCGCGTGCGCTCGAGCAGAGCGTCGACGCGTGGCCAGGCCTGCTCGGGGAGCCAGCGCTCGGTCTGCGGGACCGCCAGCTGCAGGGCCGCGACGGGCAGCGCGCCGCTCGCCGCCACCTCGCGCGCGTGGTCCTCCGCGTCGAGGCGGAGCCCCCCCGCGGCCAGGAGCACGAGCACCAGCGCGGCGGCCCACGCCGCGTGCGCGGCCCGCGTAGAGGGCGCGGCCCCCGCCCATCGCGGCGCGATCGCCTCCGCGAGCAGGGCATTCACCAGCACCAGCACGAACGAGAGCCCCGGGGCTCCGGCAATCTCGGCGTGCTGCAGCAGCGGCAGCGTCGCGTGCTGCGTGTGCCCGAAGACCGTCCAGGCCAGCGCCGGGGCCGCGGCGTCGCGAAGCGTCTCGATCGCCACCCAGGCGATGGGCGCACAGAGGGCTGCGGGCAGCCAGCCCCCTTCCAGCCGCCGAATGGCGGGAGGAAGCAGCGCGAAGGCGGCCGTGTACCAGCCTACGACGAGCGCCGACACGCCCCAGGCCGCCACCGGACCCAGTCCGTTGCCGACGATGAGCGCGCTCGGCAGCCAGTGGATCGTGCCGGACGCCGAGACCAGCCCGAAGACCGCGCCGCCCGCGAGCGCCGCGCTCGCCGTGTCGGGAGCAACACGCCGCAGGCCTGCCAGCAACGGAACGAGCGCCGCGAAGGCCAGCCAGCCCTGGTCGAGTGGCGGCAGGGCCAGCACATGCAGGGCGCCCGCGAGCGCCGCGAGTGAGAGCCACCGCGCGAGTGGCCGCGTCGCGCCTGCGCGCGCGGCCGGGCGCCTGGACTGCATGCCGGATCGCCGCCCCATCGGTGATGGCGCGGCACGAGTCGCGCCACGCCTGTCGACGCGCGCAGCTTAGCAGCCCGCGCGTCACCCCGGGGCCGGATCGGCCCCGGGGTGACGGGGGGACGGGGGTGACGGGAGTGACGGGAGGCTACGAGTCGATCGCCACGATCTTCGGCTTGCGCGCCTCGACCTTCGGAATCTCGACAGTCAGGACGCCGTCGCGAAACTTCGCCCGCACGTCGTCCGACGCATCGCCTGGCAGGCGCAGGCTACGGATGAACGACCCGAACGTTCGCTCGGTGTAGTGCCGGTGCTCGTCCTTCTCCTCCCGCTCGGTACGCTTCTCTCCCTTGATGGTGAGCACGCTGTCGTGACACTCGATCGAAATGTCGTCTTTCTGGGCGCCCGCCAGCTCCACCGCCACCACGTAGGCGTCCTTCGTCTCGTGAACATCGAGGGCCGGCGCGAACACCTCTCCCCGCGCCGGCGCGACGCCCGGGCGGTCGAAGAAGCGGGATAGCCAGAGCGGCTGGTCGAAGAAGTCACGGAAAGGATCCGCATCCGAGAACAGGCTGCGGATGGCGGGCACCCTGGAAGGGTTTTCCTGCGTCGAGGCCATGGGTCTTCCTCCGTTCGTGGTCTCTTTGTGGTCTCTCTGGCCGGCTGGAGCGATGCGCGGCAGGACAGCCCCTTCGCCGCCCCGACCAGCCATTGCCAGGGTCGACACTGATGCGGGGCGCGCAAGGGGCACGATCCGCTGGCCAGCGAGCAGGCCGCCGCCGCCGGGGACTCGATGGCGTGGCGACCGCGACGAGCATTGCAGGCTGGGCCCGTCGCGAGTCCGAGCGCGGTGCTGATCCGGCGCTGACGCACCCGGGTCGGACCCCCATCCAACACCCGGGTGCGTCATCCAGGAACGCCGGGGCGAGGCACGCCCGAGCGGCCTCGACCCTCCCCGGCAATAGCAAGAACAATCGGCGCGCCGATCCGGCGCGTGCACGGGATGGAACGGATGGGCGACCCGCCGCACGCTACCGTGCCAATCGCCGCCCAGGCGTCCGGCTCGCGCGTCCCCCGATCGTGCAGCGCCGCCCGCTCCGTGGGCAGGCGGGCGGTCTCCCGCTCAGGCGTTCTCGCCGAGGTCGCCGATCAGGGAAGCGCGGGTGTCGCCCTCGATCCTCGTCGCCGCCGCCAGGTTCGGGTGGTCGACGCGCAGCACCGCCGGCACGGCCGGGTCCCGGAACCGCTCGGCCAGCTCGGGACCGAGCGGGAAGCGCACGTACTGGACGGCCGAGATGCGGTCCTCCTCGAACTGCTTCTCGTCGAAGCGTGCGCGCACGGCCTGATCGCCCACCTCGAGCAGCACGTGCTCGTCGATGCCGATCAGCCGGTCGAGCTCGCGCCGGATCGTGTCCATGTCGGGGATCTCGATCATCAACGTGGCCGAGAGCTCGTTCTCACCCGGCACGAGCTCGTTGTAGACGTCCACCTCGGCGGCGATCGCCGCCTCGTCGACCGTGCGCTCGGCACGCGTCATCTCCTGGATCTGGAAGATCACCGTGTCGCGGTTCTCGAACACGAAGCCGAGCGCCTCGCCGACGTGCACGCGCCGCGGACGCTTCAGCTCGATCGTCTTGCGCACGAAGTCCTCGCGGATCCGCTCGTAGGCGGTGAGGTCGAGAATCTCGTCCGGCGTTACCTTGCGCATTGGCTCCGATGTCCTTCTTTTCGACGACCCGCGGCTACTCGCTCAGCCCGTAGGCGTCGCGCAGCAGCAGGATCGGGTGCACGGCGACCCGCCCCGTACGCTCCTCGATGCGCAGCGCCGAGAGCGGGCAGTCGGTGGCCACGTGATCGGGGTCCTCCCGCTCGATCGCGGCCATCAGGTCGCCGCAGATCTTCAGGCTGTCCTCGTAGTAGCGGGCCTTCATCCCCCAGGTGCCGTCGACCCCCGAGCAGGCGTCGACCATCACGACCTCGTCGGCGACGAGGCCGAGGATCTGCTTCGAGCGGAAGCCGATGTTCTGGGCCTTCAGGTGGCAGGGCAAGTGGTAGGCGACGCGCCCCACCTTGCGGGCGAACTCACGGTCGAGCTCCTTGGCGGCCGCCACCTTGAACACGTACTCGCCGAGGTCGAGGGTGTTCTCGGCGACGAGCGTCGCGTCTTCGCCATCGACGAGCTCGGGGAACTCGTGCTTGATCTGATACGAGCAGGTCGGTCCGGGCACGACGATCTGCGCGCCCTCTCGCACCCGCGGAGCGAGGGCGGCGACGACGCGCTCGGCGTTGCGGCGGGCGTTCTCGAGGTCACCGCCGTGCAGGAAGGGTGCGCCGCAGCACGCCGGATAGCCGCCCTCCACCACGATGCCGTTGTGCTCGAGCACCTGGACGGCGGCCCAGGCCGTCTTCGCCTCGCTGTATTCGACGAAGCAGGTGGTGAAGAGGATCACGCGCCGGGTCTCGCCTGCGGTCTTCGAGGCGGCCGCCCGAGCCTCGCCGGGAGCGGGCGCGCGCTTTGCAAGCGAGCGCGAGACGGGCTCCTTTTCGTACCGGGGCATGATCCAACGGCGGTCGATTCCGGTGGCCTTCTCCATCAGGAGACGCGCCGCCCGACTCTTGAACGCCGCGTTGGTGAGCGAGGCGGTACGGCAGCCCACCTTGCCCATCATGTCCTGCCGGGCGCCGACCCGCTCGGCGAAGGGGATGCCCTCTTCCCGCGCCTGCACGAGCTTGGCCCGCGTCATCAGCTTCGGGAAGTCGATCGCCCACTCGTGGGGCGGGTGATAGGGGCAGTGGTTGTAGCAGAGCTTGCACTGATAGCAGAGGTCGACCACCTCGCGTCGCTCGTCCGGCGTGAGTCGTGACGCCTCCTGTTCGTGCGCGTCGATCGCCTCGAACAGGGAGGGAAACGACGGACACAGAGGCAGGCAGCGTCGGCAGTCGTGGCACTTCTCGAAGACGCGCGTCAGCTCGGCATCGAGATCGCCGCGATCGAGAAAACGGGCATCGCGCAGTCCCGCGTTCTTCAAGGCTCTACTCCACTACTCGCTGAGGGCTCTTGCCCGGGCTGAGGGCTCTTGCACGGGCTGAAGGCTCTCACTGGCTGAGGGCTCTCACTGGCTGAAGGCTCTTGCACGGGCTGAAGGCTCTCACTGGCTGAGGGCTCTTCCCGGTCGACCGGGCGCGAGACGGGGCCGCTTCAGCGCGGCCCCGTCTCGGCCCGGGAACCAGCTCGGCGGGGCGAGGCTACAGCTTCTCGAGACCGTCGAGCGCCTGCTGGAAGCGGCCGGCGTGCGACTTCTCGGCCTTGGCGAGCGTCTCGAACCACTCGGCGATGTCGTCGAAGCCCTCGTCGCGCGCGGTCTTCGCCATGCCGGGGTACATCTCGGTGTACTCGTACGTCTCGCCGGCCACGGCCGCGCCCAGGTTCTGCTCGGTGCTGCCGATGGGCTTGTCGGTGGCCGGGTCGCCGACGCGCTTCAGGTAGTCGAGGTGCCCGTGGGCGTGGCCGGTCTCGGCCTCCGCGGTGTCGCGGAAGAGCCCGCCGACGTCGGGATAGCCCTCGATGTCGGCCTGCTTGGCGAAGTAGAGGTAGCGCCGGTTCGCCTGCGACTCGCCCGCGAAGGCGCCCTTCAGGTTCTCGTGGGTCTTGGTTCCGTTCAGATCGGCCATTTCGTCTCCTCCTGTTTCGAGCATGGCGCCCGGTGGTGTGAATGGGTGGAACTGTGGTCAAGAATCCTTCGCCTGGGGCTCTGGAGCGCCCTCGGCGCAGGCCGAACAGCGACCGTGGAACGACATGCGGACCCGGTCGACCGAGAGGCCGTGATCCCGGGCGAGGCGCCCGGTCAGCCCACGCGGCACCGCGATCTCCACGTCGACGATGTCGCCGCAGTCACTGCAGATGAAGTGGTGGTGCGGGTCGAGATTCGCGTCGTAGCGGGCAGCGCCGCCGGCCACCAGCACCTCGCCCACCTGCCCCTCCGCGACGAGCACCTCGAGATTGCGGTACACGGTGCCGAGCGACAGGTGCGGCAGGTCCTCCGCGAGCGCACCGTGGATCTGCGCCGCCGTCGGGTGGATGTCGGTCCCGCGCAGCCACTCGAGAATCCGGTCGCGCTGATGCGACCGATGACGGCGCCGTGCGCCCGCTCGCACCGCAAGTACGGCGCGCTGACCGGGGGGTGAGGTCGACACGCCGGGAGCATACGAGCCGCGGCCCGGTCCAGCGAGGCTTTTCGAGAATTTTTCCTGTTTTTGTGAAGAGCCGGCCGGCGCTGCCACGCCGGCCGGCGGACTGCGACTCCAGGACACATGCAGCAACGCATGGCACGCAGCGCCCGGCACCTTGCGCCAGCCTCGAGGGTGCTTTGGTTGAAGGAGGTCTGAAGGGCGTGTGGTTGCGGCAAGGGCCGCGCGTGTGGCTGGGACTGTCCGATCACCGACTCGAGGAGGCACAGGGTGAGTTCGATCCAGGAAATCATGCACCACGACCCGGTAGTGGCGGCGCCGGACGACAACGTCGAGGACGTCGTGAAGAAGATGTGCGACGCCGGCGTCGGCTCGGCGCTGATCATGGAGGACGGAAAGCTGCGCGCCATGTTCACGGAGCGCGACCTGCTGACCCGAGTGGTCCGCGACGGCCGCAACCCGGCGAGCACCCGCGTGATCGAGGTGTCCACCGAGCAGGTGATCAGCGTCCCCAGGGAGGCTTCGATCCGCAGCTGCGCCGAGGCGCTGAAGAAGCGCAAGGCGCGACATCTGCCGGTGGTCGAGGAAGGCAGGCCGATCGGCATCGTCTCCGCCCGCGACTTCTTCGAGCTGCTGGCTGTTCGGTTCGAGGACCTCGTCGAGCACCTTCGCTACGAGAACCAGCTCGCCGACGACCAGGATCCCTACGACCACCTCGGCGGCAGCTACGGTCGCTGACGACCCATCGCAAAGCCCCCTCGATCGCGATGCACGAGGTCCGGGGGATCGGAGCTAGGACTCGCAGCGAGTCGATCGCGGCGGCGTGTTGCTGCAGCGGATGCCGTTGGTCACCCCGCCGGAGATCTTCGCGCAGGCCGTGGTCGTCGCCTCGCGGATCGCGTGATCCTCGTCGCGGGCGCGCGCCACCTCGCAGGTGTCGCGGCCCTCGAACTCCATGCACACCTCGCAGCGGGTGCGAAGCTCGCCCTGCGCGGCAACGAGCACGGCCGCCGCGAAGGCGAGGAGCAGGCCGATTCCGACGAGCTTCCCCATGAGGGCAGCGAAAGTAGCAGCCACGCGCCCGGCCGGTCCCGGCCCTGCGACACGGAGCCCCGGAGGCAGGTCGCGCGGCTGCGCCGGCGCACCTGCCGAGCATGTCCGATCCCGCCCGGCGATTGTCCGTGCCGTTCGCCGGAATCGGGCCCGGACGGGCCTTTCCGCGCGCTACGCTCCTCGCACGCGA
Organism: uncultured Spirochaetaceae bacterium; assembly: GCA_964515335.1. Classification (GTDB taxonomy): domain Bacteria; phylum Myxococcota_A; class UBA9160; order UBA9160; family UBA4427; genus TMED88. Next base: position 17,285 of record CAZETS010000051.1, on the reverse strand, counting down.
GTGACCGGAGGGCGAATGCAGGCCATCGACAACTACGAGCGCGTTTCGATCTACGGGCTCGATCTCGATGCGCGGGAGCAGCTCCTGTCGACACAGCGCGAGTGCGTCTTCAACTGGTGCACCCGCGACGAGTGGCCGATGGGCGTCATCATGTCGTGTCTCTGGCACGACGGACGCATGTGGCTGACCGCCGGCGCGCACCGGCACCGCATCTCGGCCGTGCGGCGGAACCCGAAGGTCTCGGTGGTCGTGACGAGCACCGGCACCGATCTCGGACCGGGCAAGACGGTGACCATCAAAGGCCTGTGCACCGTGCGCGAGGACGAAGAGACCAAGAGCTGGTTCTACCCGAAGTTCTCGCGCCACCTCCACGCGGGCAACGAGAAAGAAGCAGCCGCCTTCGAAGAGAAGCTCGATTCGCCGCTGCGCGTGATTCTCGAGGTGAAGCCGGAGAAGTTCATCACCTACGACGGCACGAAGATGTTCCTGCACTCGGCCGGGAAGCTCGCCGACGAGAGCGTGCTCACCGAGCCCTCGACCGCGGACACCGATCGCCTCGCCCGCGAGATCGAGCGCCGCGGCCTCGCGTAGCCGGGCAGCCAACGCATGAGCAGGAAGCGCCCGTTCCGCTTCGCGGTGCAGAGCTTCTCGGCGAAGAGCGCGGCCGAATGGCGCGAACGAGCCCGCCGCGCCGAGGATCTCGGCTACGAGGCGCTCCACCTGGCGGACCACTTCCTCGGGCCGGGACCCGCCCTCGACTCGACCCACCACCCCCACCAGTCGCTGGCCGCCGTGCCGGCCATCGCCGCGGCCGCCGCGGCGACCTCGACGCTGCGCGTCGGCTGCCGCGTCTTCTGCAACGACTACCGCCATCCGGTGATGCTGGCCAAGGAGGCGGCGAGCCTCGACTGGCTGTCCGAGGGCCGCCTCGACCTGGGGCTCGGAGCGGGCTGGCTGCGCGCCGAGTACGCGGCCGCCGGGATCGACTTCGACCCGGCGGGCGAACGCATCGAGCGCCTCGAAGAGGCGATCGCCCTGCTCAAGGCCCTCTTCTCCGGCGATCCCGTCGAGCATCGCGGGGCGCACTACACGGTGTCGGGCTTCACCGGCTCGCCGACGCCCGTGCAGCGGCCCCACCCGCCGATCATGATCGGCGGCGGCGGGCGCCGGGTGCTGTCGCTCGCGGCCCGGGAAGCCGACATCGTGAGCTTCAATTTCGACAACCGCAGCGGTGTCATCGGGCCGGCGGGCGTGAAGAGCGCCACGGCCGCCGCCACCGCCGAGAAAGTCGCATGGGTGCGCGAAGCCGCGGGACCGCGCTTCGACCAGCTCGAGCTCGAGATCGGCGTCTACTTCGCCTTCGTGAGCGACGGGGCCCGCCGGGTCGCCGAGGGCATGGCGGGCGCGATGGGCCTCTCGACCGACGAGATGCTCGATCATCCTCACGGCCTCTTCGGCGACGTCGAGACGCTGTGCGACACGCTCGAGGAGAGACGGGCACGCTACGGTACGACGCGCTTCGCGATCGGCGACGACGCCTTCGAGGCCTTCGCGCCGGTGGTGGCCCGGCTGGCGGGCCGCTAGCAGCCTGACCCGGGATGGGGCACATCGGGGAGACGACATGACGACCGCCGAAGACGAACTCGCGATCCGCGCGCTGGTGGACCGCTACTGCGACGCCGTCAATCGGCGCGACACGGAGCGTTGGCTCGAAACCTGGACCGACGACCCGACCTGGGAGCTCTTCGGACGACCCATGCAGGGCCGCGACGCGGCGCTCGAGACGTTCGAGGGCGCCCTCGCGATGCTGAGCTTCGTGGTGCAGACCGCCGTCAATCCGGTGATCGAGGTCGACGGAGATCGGGCGACCGGACGCTGGCTGGTCACCGAGTGGAGCATCTCCGAGCAGCTCGGCCGGCTGATGTTGCTCTTCATCTACCACGACGACTACGCGCGCACGGAGGCCGGCTGGCGGATCGCCGGCCGGCGTATGCAGCTGCTCTACCAGGGGCCGCCCGACCTGAGCGGCAAGAGCTTCCTGCCCTCGCAGACGAACGGCTGAGCGGCCTCTCAGCATGCTGCGGCGATCCAGGCTCGACGAAGTGCGAGACGACGGGAAGAGGCGGCTGCGCTGCCGCTGACGACGCGACGTGCCCTCGCTCCCCTTCGAGACGATCTTCCTCTGCACCGGCAACTCGGCGCGCAGCATCATCGCCGAGTCGATCCTGCGGCAGCTCGGGGGCGATCGCTTTCGCGCGCACAGCGCCGGAAGCCATCCGAAGGGCGCCGTGCATCCGATGGCGCTCGAGGTGCTGGCCGAGCACCGCTACCCGACCGACGGACTCCGCAGCAAGAGCTGGGACGAGTTCGCGGCCGATGGCAGCGTCGCGCACCTCGACTTCGTCTTCACCGTGTGCGACGACGCGGCGGGCGAAGCCTGTCCCGCCTGGCCGGGTCGGCCGCTGACCGCCCACTGGGGCCTGCCCGATCCCGCGGCCGTCGAAGGACCCACCGCGCAACAGCGCAGCGCCTTCCGGCGCGCGCTCGTCGACCTCGAGCACCGCATCGGCCTCTTGACGAGCCTTCCGGCCGCTGAGTTCGAACGGATCGCACTGAAGACGCGCCTCGACGAGATCGGTCGCAGCGCGGCGCCGGGCACCGGCGCAGGGGAGCCCGCCCGATGACCACCGCCGCCACCACCACCAGCCGCGCCGAGACCCACGACCTCGGCGGCTTCGAGCGCTGGCTGACGCTCTGGGTGCTGCTCTGCATCGCAGCCGGGATCGCGCTCGGCAGGCTCGCCCCCAAGGTGGCGCAGACCCTCGACGGGATGGCGATCCGGGTCGACGGCGCGCCGGTCGTGTCGATCCCGATCGCACTCTGCCTCTTCTTCATGATGTACCCGATCATGGTGAAGATCGATTTCGGCGAGGTGGTGCGGGCCGGCCGCGCGACGAAGCCCGTGCTGCTGACCCTCTTCCTCAACTGGGCCGTCAAGCCCTTCACGATGTTCGCGATCGCCAGCTTCTGTCTGGGCAGCCTCTTCATCGGCTTCATCGGGCCCGACGCCGTCGACCACGTGAAGCTCCCCCTCGGCGCCGGCCTCGCGGTCGGCGACACCTACGGGGTCGGAGTCGTCGCTCTCGTCGACGGCGTGCCGATGCTCGAGGTGCCTCTCTGGCGCAGCTACCTGGCCGGCTGCATTCTGCTCGGCATCGCGCCGTGCACCGCGATGGTGCTCGTCTGGGGCTACCTGGCCCGGGGCAACGACAGCCACACGCTCGTCATGGTGGCCATCAACTCGCTCACGATGCTGCTGCTCTACGGGGTGCTCGGCGGCTTCCTGCTGGGCGTCGGCCGGCTGCCCGTGCCGTGGCAGGCGCTGCTGCTCTCGATCGGCTGCTACGTCGCGCTGCCGCTCGTGGCCGGGTACTTCTCGCGGCGCTGGCTGATCGCGCGGCGGGGCGAGGCGTGGTTTCGGCGCCGCTTCCTGCCGGCGCTCACGCCGATCACGATCAGCGCGCTGCTGCTCACCCTGGTGCTGCTCTTCTCGCTCGAGGGCGAGGTGATCCTCGCCAACCCTCTCACGATCCTGTGGATCGCGGTCCCGCTCTTCGTGCAGACCGTGCTGATCTTCGCGATCGGCTATGCGCTCTCGAGAGTCCTGGGCATGAGCTACGAGAACGCGGCCCCCACCGCGATGATCGGCGCCTCCAACCACTTCGAGGTGGCGATCGCGACGGCCGCGATGCTCTTCGGCCTGTCGTCCGGCGCTGCGCTCGCGACGGTGGTGGGCGTCCTGATCGAGGTGCCCCTGATGCTCTGGCTCGTACGCTTCTGCGTACGCACCCAGCGGTGGTTCCCGCAGGACGCGCGCGACCGGGATACTACGTAACGACGTCTCGCCCGAGCGCGACCCGGCCCCGAGCAACCGGACCCGCCCCGACCCGACACACGTGCATGTCGGCAGATTTCGAGGCATTCCGACCCGTCGCCACGTCACACGCTGAGACCGTGTGGCTCAGATGGATCGGCGAATCAAGGATTGATCGCCGCCTCAACGATTGGGGGCGCGGCGCAACAGAGCGTTGCGGCATGGCCGAGAGAGCGCGGCGGGGTGAGGTGGATTGGCAGTCTCGCGGCCGAATGCCCCGCTCTGCGGCTGCATCGTGACAGAGCGCACCGGGGTGACGTGATTCGCCACTCCGATATGGCACGCAAGCTGCAGTGAGATCTGGTCAACAGCTCGAGCGCCAGCGATCGTGCGGTCGCTCCAACGCCATGCCAGGAGATCGATCCAATGGAAAACAACAGGATTTTCGGAATCTACACGGCCGTGCTCATCGGGGCCGTTCTGTCCGTGATCACCGCGTCCGTGATGGCGGGCGTGGCGGTCCTTCCCAGCTTCTTCGTGTTCGTCGAGCACATCGCGATGAGCCTGCTCTTCCGAGCGGCCTACAAGAGCCTCGACGGCCCGTACGACATCCTCGGCCTGATCCGCGAGCGCCGTACGGCTCCCGCGGTCGAAGGCGCGACCAGCAGCGATATGGCGGGCGCTTCGAGCTAGCGCGGCTCCCGATTCGTCGGGACCCACCGCCACGCAACTCGCCCCAGGACCGGGTCCTGGGGCGAGTTGTCAGTTTCGAGACCCCTCGGCGCCCCGCCGCCACCGCGACGGGGCGCCGCCCTGTTCAGGGTCCCGACCTCGCGCCGCAGCTCATGCCGCAGCTAGGGACGGCGAGCGTCCCCCAGCGAGTAGTCGCACACGCCGGTCGGGAAGATCGCGTCCAGACTCGCCCGTTGGGTGGCATCGAACACGACGCTTCCGTACAGGCCCGACGAGATCGCGTCGTCGACCGGCATCAGGTGGCATTTGAAGATGTCACCCGTGATCGGAGCGCCGGCAACGATGCGCGAGGTCGCGAAGACCGGCATCGCCTGGGTGCACGGCCCCGGCGGGTCGTCGTCCAGGATGCCCGCCCAGGCGTCGTCGCCCGAGTAGATGAGCGTGCCGTCCGACGCGAAGCAGCTGTCGACGGCCGCCGCGGGCTTGTTGTCGGCCACGCCCTTCCACGGTTCGGCGTGGATGTTGCGCATCCACTCGTCGATCACCTCGAAGGCCATCGGGGTCTGGTCGAACTGCTCGAGATCGGTGAACCAGACCACCTGGTTCGAGGCGTCGCCATCGAAGTCGAGCAGGCGCTGCCGGGCCGCGAACGACTGGTGGGAGTTGTGCATGTCCAGGAAGCTCTCGAGGTAGTTCCGCCAGTCGATCATCGGGATCTCGATGTCGCCCACGTTGACGTGCCCACGCAGGTAGGCGTTCTCGATGGCGCCCGGGTCGGCCTCGGCCCGCACCGCCGGCGTGAAGCCGCCGTCCGGCGACAGGTTCATGTTGCGCCAGCTCCAGGGGTCGATCAGGTTCGGGTAGATGTCCGGAACCGGCGGCAGGCCGACCAGGTCGGCAGGGGACGGGCATAGGAACGACAGGAACGGACAGCCTTCCTGCACCTGCTCGGGCTCGCTCTTCCACGAGCCCACGTTGGCGTTCAGGGCGAGGAACTCGTCGGCGTCGATGAAGCCCGAAGTCAGCGCCCGAAGACCGTACTGCACGCCCACGTTGTCCCAAGTGCTCGCCGCGAAGCCGTCCGCCCCGACGCCGTAGATGTTCACCGCGTCACCGAAGTGGGTCCACTCGGTCGTCACCTGGTCGACCGGCGAAACGCCCGGGGCGGTGCCGAACTTCCAGTTCAGCACGAGCGGAGAGAGACCGCGCCAGCCGTTCACACACTCGCTCGAGCCGGGCGGCAGGAACGGCAGCAACGGCGAGAACGGGTTCGGAAAACCGTTCAGCGCATTCAGGCCCTCGAGCTCGCTGCGGTTCCCCCAGTCGGCCCACTTCGGGTTGCCCAGCAGGACCTCGACGTCCATCCATCGCTCGAGCAGCTCGCAGTCGCCCGTGTGGATCGCCTGGGTGATCATGTCGGGATACGAGTACTGCGGGATGCCTGCGTCGATCAGGCCCTGATGGTTCTGGGCGTAGACGTACTGCTGGATCCCGCCCCCCGAGCCGCCGACGCCGACCGTGTAGTCGGGGTTCGCATAGGCCGAAACGAAGCGGTCCTTCACCATGATGGCCGTCTCGCCGCCGAGCTCGAGGTTGTAGTGGGTGCCGGTCTTGGTGCCGGTCGAGTAGGCGATCGCGTAGCCCTTGCCGAGCCCGTAGTCGTAGAGCATGCGGCTGCGGCTGGGATCGCCCTGGTAGTGGCCGATACCGACGCCGCCCTGGAAGTAGTAGATGAGACGGCCGTTCCAGGCCGAGAGGTCCGGGTCGGCCGTATCCTGGGCTTGCGGCGACAGCACGGCAATCGAGTAGATGAAGCGGTTGATCGTGCCGCGCTCCCAGCGGACGATGTAGTCGACCGTATCGCCGTCCAAGGTGGTGGTCTGCGCCAGGTCTCCGGGTGCAGGAGCGGCCGGGTCGTAGTCGGCCCACGAGCCGCCCGTCGTCCGGTACTTGAACGACACCACGGTGTCCACCGCGCAGTCGGCGTCGATCGCCGGCCCGAGCTCGGCGTTCGCCCGGTCGCCGTCGTCGGCGCACAAGAAGACCGACTGCTGCGGACCCGAGAAGATCGGGCCCGAAACCGGATGGTTGGTCAGCGTCTCGGCGTAGACCGGGATGTACCAGAAATGGAAGAGCACGACGCCCACCTCGAGGTGGTTGTCGCCGAGCGCAAGCCCGTCGACGACGCCCTCGAGCGTGTTGCCCGAACCGGACTGCGCGAACGCACCGGTCACGTCGCTGCCGTCGACGCTCACCTCGACGATCTGGTGCGGGATGATCGGCGGCAGGTGGATGGCCACCCGGGCGTCGTCGCCGCTCACGTAGGCGGGCGGGCTGGAGAGCACCTCTATTCCAAACGGGTTGCAACCGTCCGGCGACCCGAATCCGAACAGCACCAGCGTCGACAGCACCAGCAGCCAGACGTGTGCCTTTCGCCGGCCGCTCGCTTGCTCGTCACTCGCCCTCTTGTTCGTCCCCACTTCGTTCTCGCTGCCACGCTCTCTCTGCACGACTGTCTCCCCTCACTCGTTGTCGAATGGATCCAAAGGCTCGCGTCAGGAACTGCACGACCATTCGGCCACCGAATACGGCGAATGACAAGCCCCATTCGTCGAGATCCGAAACGCGACGTCGGCACCCCTGAGACGAAAGGGCACAGGACCCCAGCGCACAGCGACGACGGGACCGGATCCCGACGGCATCGAGACGCACAGGCGGCAACGCTGCGGGGGCGAAGTCACCCGCATGTCGCGCGACTTGGGTGCGGCCGCTACCCGACCGTCGCGTCAGTCGCGTCAGTCTCGGCGACCGCGAGCGACGCCACCCCCGCCTCGTCGAGCACGGCACGCAGCACCGTGTCCTGGAAGCGACGCACGGTGCCGTCGTCGACGTCGCCGAGCTGGAGTCGGGCGATCGACTGGGACGACGAAGCGAAGAGCCGCGCCAGCGACTCGGCGTCGGCGTCCGCCGCCACGCTGCCCTCGCTCTTCCCGCGCTCGATCGTGCGACGCGTGATCGCCACAGCGCGCTCGGTGAAGGCCCGGTACTTCGGCCACACGTCCGCGCGCACCGCCGAACCCCACTCGAGCCACACGAGCACGTGGCTGCGATGGCTCTCGAGCAGCGAGAGAAAGGACTCTCCGAGCTCGGCGAGCACCCGGGCCGCCGGCTTCTCCTGGCCGTGGTGCGCCTCGAGGAGCCGCAGGAAGAACTCGGCCACCTCGTCGAGCACGTCCTCCACGAGCTTTTCACGCGTCGGGAAGTAGACGAAGACCGTCGACACGGCGACGCCCGCACGCGACGCGATCTCGGCGTGACGCGCCGCGCCGATCCCCTTCTCGGCGAATACGTCGATCGCGTGGGCGAGCAGCTCGGCCCGCCGCTCCTCGGGCGGCAGCCGTCGGCGGCCCTTCGTCCCGGCGGCCCGAGCCGGACTCACGCGGCGAGGCTCGTCACTTCCGCGAACGACTTGCCGAGGCACTCGACGAGCAACTCGGGGTCGGACACGGCCGCCGGGTCGGTGTTGATGCCGAGGTGCATCACGCCCTGGTAGCTGAACACGGTGAAGTTCGCGCCGGCCCCCGCGCGCGGGCCGAACGGCATGAAGGCCTCCACCTGCGCCCCGCTCATCCACGTCGCTCGACGCGGCCCGGGCACGTTGCTCGTCGTGAAGTCCGTGGTCTTCTGCATGGCACCCACCAGCGCCTCCACGGCAAAGGGCGGCAGCGCGCCGAGCACGCCGCTCACCTCCTCCATCCACGGCAGCGCCGGCTCGTCGCGCTGGACGCGGCAAAGCCGGCCGATCTCGCGGATGCGCTCGCCGGGGTTCGAGATGCCCAGCGGCACCTCGAAGCGAGCCGGCGCGAAGTGGTTGCCGGCGACGTGCGATTTCTCCTCGCTGCGCACGTTGATGGGCATCAGCATGCGCAGGCCCTCGGTCGGCTGCCCCAGCATCTCGTGATAACGAGCGAGACCACCCGCGACCCCGGCCACGAAGGCATCGTTGACGCTGCCGTGCACCGCCTTGCCGGCGCGCTTCAGATCGTCGAGGGGAATCGGCAGGTAGTCGAGCCGCACCGAGCCCGAGCGGCCCGTCATCAGCGGCGACATCGGCTCCCGGGCGGGCTCGAGGGCGCGCGCGATCGACTCGAGCACGTCGCGCACGTCCGAGAGCTTCTCGAGCGGGCTGCGCAGCAGGTCCGGCGCGGCGCGCCACAGCCCGTCGCCGATCGCCCGCCCGCGCGCGAGGCCGCCGCGCAGGCGGTGTGCGAGCGCGTCGGCAGCGCGGCTCCAGGGCGTGGGCGTGTCGGTCCGCGCCTTCGATCGGTCGTCGACCGGCATCTCGCGGCCCGGGTCGTCGGGACCGCGCTCGATCAGGCACTCGGTCATCTTCACCAGACCGACGCCGTCGGAGATGGCGTGGTGGAGCTTCATGATCACCGCTGCGCGGCCACCCTCGAGGCCTTCGACGACGTGCAGCTCCCAGAGCGGGCGGTCCTTGTCGAAGGCCTGCATGGCGATGGGCGCCGCCAGGTCGAGCAGCTCGCGCTCTCCACCCGGCTCGGGGACCCGCACGCGGCGCAGGTGGAAGCCGAGATCGAAGCCGGGATCGTCCTCCCAGCTCGGCGGCGCGATGCCGAGCGGGTCGTCGACGACGCGCTGCCGCAGGCGCGGGATCGTCCGCGCGGCCTGCTCGAGCTTCGCCTCGAAGCGCTCCATGTCGGGCAGGCGGTCGAGCAGCGCCGTGCTCAGGATCGTCGAGCGCAGGCTCGGGTCGGATTCCAGGTTCCACATCAGACGGTCGGCGTCGCTCAGACGCTCGTCGAAGCGGATGGCGCGGGGGGAAGGCTGGGCCATGGGAGACTCCCTCGATCGGGCTCGGGCAAGCTTGTTGATAGATTGCTCAATAGTATTTCCACTATTGATAACTCTGTCAATAGCTTGCCGGCCGGCCCAATCAACGAGCCAGAGCCACCACCGCGATGTCGGCGTTCAGGTTCGGATCTTCCCCGACCTCTTCCCCGGTCCGGGAGTCGACGTAGATCGCCTCCAGGATGCGCAGGCCGCGGGCGGCGCAGAACTCCTCGAAGTCGCGGATCGACGGGAACCGCCGGTTCGGGGTGTCGTGCCACTCGTAGGCGTAGAGGCCTTCCGACTTGGGGAGCCGCCCTTCCCTGCGGAACATCTCTCGCATGGGAGCGTGGGCGAAGTTGGGAAAGCTCACGATCCCCCGCCGGCCGATCCGCACGATCTCGTCGAGCACCCCGCCGACGTCCACGATCGACTGCAGGGTCTGGGAGAGCAGCGCCACCTCGAAGCTCTGATCGGGGATCGCCGCCAGGCCCTGGTCGAGGTCGGCGTGCACGACGTCGAGGCCGCGCTCGACCGACTCGACCACCTGCTCCACGTCCCACTCGATGCCGAGCAGCGGAGAGTGCCCGCGCTCGCGCAGGATCGCGAGCAGCTCACCGTTCCCGCAGCCGAGATCGACCACGCTCGCGCCGGCGGGCAGCAGCCGCAGGATCAGCTGGTAGTCGAGGCGCTGGGCGTGGAAGATGCTGGTGGGCTCGTCGCTGCGCGGCTCGTCGGGCACGCGGATCGGCGCCTGGGCACCGTCCGGGCCCGCGAGGAACGACGCCACCAGGCGTCTTCCCGCGCGCATGCTGTCCTCGAGCAGGAACGAGTCGTGTCCCGCGGCGCTCTCGACCTCGCAGCTGCTGACCGGCTTCGACTGCGCGACGAGCGCGTCGGCGAGCTGCCGCGAGGCCGCCGGGGGATACAGCCAATCGCTCGAGAAGCTCAGGAAGAGCCAGCGGCACGTAGACGGGGACAGTGCGGCGCGGAGCCGCTCGTCCGTGTCGCCGAGGTCGAAGAGGTCCATCGCCGTCGAGAGCGTGATGTAGCTGTTCGCGTCGAAGCGCTCGACGAAGCGGTCGCCCTGATGGGCCAGGTAGCTGCCCACCGAGAACGTGCTCTCGAAGCCGGTCTCGATGGCGCGCGGCTGCAGGCGCGTCGGATCGAACTTCGCGCGCATCGACTCGTCGGACAGGTAGGTGACGTGGGCCAGCATGCGCGCGAGCGCCAGACCGGCCTCGGGGCCCGGCCCATCGTAGTACTGCCCGCCCGCAAAGCGCGGGTCGTGGCGAATCGCATTGCGGCCGACCACGTCGAACGCGATGCCCTGGCTGCTGAGGCGCGGCGCCGCCGCGATGACCACGGCCGCGGCGACCCGCTCGGGGTGCCGGTTCGCCCAGTCGAGCACCTGCAGGCCGCCGAGCGAGCCGCCGACCACGCCGCGCAGGCGCGAGATCTCGAGGTGGTCGAGCAGCCGCCGCTGCACCTCGACCATGTCGCCGACGGTGACCACCGGGAAGTCGGCGCCGTACGGCCGGCCGCTCTGCGGGTCCTCGAAGTTCGGGCCCGTCGTGCCCCGGCAGCCGCCGAGGAGATTCGAGCAGACCACGAAGTAGCGGTCGGTGTCGATCGCCTTGCCCGGGCCGACCAGGATCTCCCACCAGCCGGGGTCGTCGCGCTCGTCGTGGCGGGCGACGTGGCTGTCGCCGCTGAGCGCGTGACAGACGAGCACGGCGTTGTCGCGCGCCTCGGAGAGCTTCCCCCAGGTCTCGTAGCAGACCGTGACCTCGGGCAGCCGCCCGCCGTTCTCGAGCGCGAGCGGCTCGCTCGAGACGAAGCTCCGTGCGTGACGAAGCGGGCGCGCGTTCCGCTGGTCGTCCGTGCTCGAAGGAAGGCTCACGGGCGGCGGCGATCCGCGCATCGCGCTCAGCGGCTGGCCGCGAGCGCCTGATCGAGGTCGGCGATGATGTCGGCGGCGTCCTCGATCCCGACCGAGACACGCACGTACTCGGGCGTCACCCCCGTGGCGAGCTGCTCGTCGGCGGTGAGCTGCGAGTGCGTGGTCGAGGCCGGGTGGATCACCAGCGTCTTGGCGTCACCGATGTTGGCGAGGTGGCTCGCGAGCTTCACGCTCTCGATGAACTTCTTGCCGGCCTCCTCGCCGCCCCGGATCCCGAAGCCGAGGATCGCCCCGGCGCCGTCGGGCAGGTAGCGGCCGGCCGCCTCGTGGTGTGGATGGCTCGGCAGCCCCGGGTAGTTGACCCACTCCACGGCGTCGTGCCCCTCGAGGAACCGCGACACCGCGAGCGCGTTCTCGCAGTGCCGGGGCATGCGGAGGTGCAGCGTCTCGAGCCCCTGCAGCGTGAGGAACGAGGCGAACGGGCTCATCGCCGCCCCGGTGTCGCGCAGCCAGTGCGTCCGCATGTGCATGATGTAGGCGATGTTGCCCATCGGCCGCAGCGCCTCCTCGAAGACGGCGCCGTGGTACGAGGGCGACGGGGCGCAGAACTCGGGCCAGCGCTCGGGGTCGTCCGCCCACGCGAAGTTGCCGCTGTCGACGACGGCGCCGCCGATGTGGACGCCGTGGCCGCCGATGAACTTCGTCGTGGAGTAGATGCAGATGTCGACGCCGTGCTCGATCGGCCGCAGCAGGACGGGCGTCATCACGGTGTTGTCACAGAGCGCCGGCAGCTTGTGCTCGTGGGCGATGTCGGTGATGGCCCGAAAATCGGGGACGTCGTTCTTCGGGTTGCCGATGCTCTCGAAGTAGACGCAGCGCGTGTTCTCGTCGATCAGCTCGCTCAGCTGCTCGGGCTTGTCGGGATCGAAGAAGCGCACCTCGATGCCCAGGTTCTTGAGCGTCTGCGTGAAGAGCGTCCAGGTGCCGCCGTAGAGGCTCGTCGACGAGACGAAGTTCTGGCCCGAGTGACAGATGGTGAGCAGCGCCGCGGTGATCGCCGACTGCCCCGACGCGAAGGCCAGCGCCATGGCGCCCCCGTCCATCGCCGCAAGGCGCTTCTCGAGCACGTCGTTCGTCGGATTCATGAGCCGGCTGTAGATGTTGCCGAGCTCGGCGAGGCCGAAGAGGTTGGCGGCGTGCGCCGTGTCGTCGAACACGTACGACGTGGTCGCGTAGATCGGAACCGCCCGGGCATTGGTGGTGGGATCCGGTTCCTGACCGGCGTGCACCGCCAGCGTGCCCAGCCCCTGTCGCGTGACGTCGTCGCTCATCGTGCCTTGCTCCTCGCGCGAAACGCGCGTGACCGAAGCTCGACACTAGCGAACCGGCGAGCCCCGTCGGACGCTGTGATAGGCTGGCCTCGATGGGCGGCATCGAGACCCTCGACACCGGCACCGACGAGCTGCTCGCCAGCCTCGAAGCCGGCGTCGTGCTGCTCGAGCTGAACCGCCCCGGGTCGCGCAACGCCCTCTCGGACACGCTCAGCCCCGCGCTCCGCACGATGTTCGCCCGCCTGCGCGACATGCCCGAGGCCCGCTGCGTGGTGATCACCGGCGTCGGCAAGGCCTTCTGCGCCGGCGGCGACGTGAAGGGCATGGGGGGCCGCCAGTCGCCCCGGCCGGACAGGCCGACCACGCGCGAGGGCATGGTGGCCGACCTGACCGAGCGCCAGCGCACCCTGACCGGCGCGCTCTACGCCCTCCCCCAGCCCACCATCGCGGCGCTGCCCGGCGCGGCGGCGGGGGCCGGCTTCTCGATCGCGCTGGCCTGCGATCTGCGCATCATGGCCGAGGGCGCCTTCGTGACCACGGGCTTCGCGAACGTCGGCTTGTCGGGCGACTACGGGGCGAGCTTCCTCCTGCCGCAGCTCGTCGGCCAGGCGAAGGCGCGCGAACTCTTCTTCACCGCCGACCGTGTCGACGCCGAGAGCTGCCTCGCGCTCGGACTCGCGAACCGCGTCGTGCCGGCCGAGAAGCTGATGGACGAGACGCTGGCGCTGGCCAGGCGCCTCGCCGCGGGGCCGAGCGTCGCCTACCGGCTCATGAAGGCCAACCTCGACCGCGCCCTGCGCGAAGACCTCGACACCTGCCTCGCCCACGAGGCCGAGGGCCTCATCGAGTGCGCGGGCACCGAGGATCACCGAGAGGCGGTCGGCGCCTTCGTCGAGAAGCGGAAGCCGAACTTCCGCGGACGCTAACGGCGGCCGCGCCACTGCCCGGCCACCGCTGTCTTGCCGTGCGATCACAGCGCCATCGAGCGCGAGGAGGAGCCGCATGCCCGAAGACGACACCCGCCAGCCGACTCTGCTCGAGCTGATGAGAACGCAGATGCAGTACGTCGTCCCGCTGATCCGCGACCTGCAGGCGATCCTCGGCGAGGAGGTGGTCAACGAGGCCCTCGCCGAGCGCAACCGCAGGCGCTTCCAAGAGGCGAAGTCGGCGCCTGCCCCGGAGGCCGACCTCGAGCAGCTCGCAGAGGGAACCGGGTTCTTCGCGGCTGGCGACGCGCTCGACTACGAGATCCTCGAGTCGAGCCCCGAGCGCTTCGACATGAACGTCACGCGCTGCGGCTACGCGGCGATGATGGAAGAGTTCGGCGCCCGGGAGGTCGGGCACCTGCTGATCTGCAACCTCGACTTCGAGATGGCGGCCCGCATGGGCACCGAACTCACCCGCACCCAGACCTGCATGCAGGGCGCGGCGCGCTGCGACTTCCGCTACCGCAAGCGCGGGTGACGGCCCGCTAGAGCAACCCCTCCCAGGCCTGCCGCCGCTCGGCCTGGGGATCGTAGTCGCTCGTGCAGGGGTGGCCGAGAATCATCGTGGCGCGCTTGGTCTCGTTGTAGTGCTCCCACTTCGCGCCGGGCAGCTCCGGATGTCCGGGAGAACCGGTGCGCGCGAACGACAGCCACGCGTCCATGGTCAGCCGCGAGAGCCCGTCCGCGTCGGGCCCGCCGCCCACGAAGAGCGCAGCACCGTCGGCGTCGAGCTGGCCGAAGACGAAGGGCAGCTCGATGGCGTGGCAGGAGCCGAGCGCTCCGCCCATCGCCGGCGACTCCCAGGTGAACTGGTACATGAAGGTGGCATCGGAGTGGCGGGCGTGGGCCTCGGCGAGCCGCACCGCGGGGATCCAGAACACGCGGTCGGTCTCGATCGCGAAGAAGAGGTCGGCCGGCGTGGCCTCGGCACGCGACGACTCGTAGGAGCCGATCACCTTGCCCGCCTTCTCGACGCCCCCGACCTGCGGCGCGAGCCGCTCGGCGAGGCCGGCCTCGTCGAGCTTCGCGACGCTCGGATCGAGCATCCCGAAGAGCTTCCACTCGTCGCGCGTGGTGCCGATCAGCAGGTCGACGCCGGACAGCTCCCCGGCCTCCACCGCGGCCAACGGCTGCTGGGGAAGCGAATCCCCGTCGACGACCGGCTGGAACGGAAGCAGGCCGAGCGAGCTGCCGAGCTTGAGCATCGTCTGCTGCTGACTGTCGAGCAGCTTGTCGGGCGGTATCTCGCGCAGCTTCGCGGAGTCGCTCGGCGTGATGCCGAGCGCCTCGAGGAAGTGCTCGGCCACCGCAGCCGCGGTCTCCGGCGTGTGACAGTTGTGCGCCGCACCGCTCTGCGGGATCGCGCGGCGAAAGAGCGGCCGGGCCGACGGCATCCCGAGCAGCGTGGCGACGCTCATGCCGCCGGCCGACTCGCCGAAGATCGTCACGTTTGCCGGGTCCCCGCCGAACGCCGCAATGTTCTCGTGCACCCACTCGAGGGCGGCGGCCTGATCACGGATGCCGGCGTTGGCGACGGCCCCGTCGAGGTCGGGACACACGTCGCCGAGAGACATGAAGCCGAGCGGGCCGAGGCGGTAGTTGACCGTCACCACCACCACGTCGCCGCGGGCCGCGAGTCGCGAGCCGTCGTAGAGCGACTGCGAGCCCGAGCCGATCACGAAGCCGCCCCCGTGGATCCAGACCATCACCGGGCGACCGGCGGCGTCGGCGCCGGGCGTGTAGACGTTCAGGTACAGGCAGTCCTCGTCCATCGCACCGACGTCCATGCCCGGCAGCGGCAGCATCATCGGGTTCTGCGGCGCGCTCGCCCCGAAGGCCTTCGCCTCCCGCACGCCCGCCCAGGCGTCCTCGCGCCGGGGCGCGGCGAAGCGCAGCGCTCCGACCGGCGGCGCCGCGAACGGTATGCCGCGAAAGATCTGGACGTCGCCCTCGGCGAATCCTTCGACCTTGCCGCTACGGGTCTCGACGATGGGGGGCATGGGGATCTCCTGGGTCGATCTGGTCTCGAACGGGACACGGGGTCGTGGAATGCGTGCAGGCCGAGAGCGAAGACGTCACGACCGATTTCCGGGTCCCCCCACGATAGCCGCCGGCCGCGTCTCCATCAGCCGTCGTGGGGGCCGTCGGCCATCCAGTCGAGGACGAGTCGGTTGACCTCGTCGGGCTTCTCCTGGTGGGTGAAGTGACCGGCGCCCGCGAGGCGCTCGACCCGGATGCCCGACGGGAAGTCCTCGGCGGCGAAGACGTGGTCGTAGAGCCGGGTGTCCATGCAGCCGTCGTCCGCCCCGGTGAGGGCGAGTGTTCGCACCGGAACCGTGGTGAGTCGCATCGCCTCGGTCTTGCGGATGCCGAGGATCACGGCGGGTGACGCGTTCTGTCGGTAGTAGGCGAGCATGGCCGGCTTCACGCCCGGCGCCGCGAACGTGGCGCGGAGGCTCGCCCACTCGTCCTCGGGCAGCTCGAAGTCGGGCGACCAGTCCTTCCAGAGCCGCCGCACCAACGCCCAGTCGTCGCGCTCGACCCGCCAGTCGCTGATCCCGCGCAGCTGGAAGAAGCTCATGTACCACGAATTGCGCAGCTGGATCGGCACCTTGCGGATGCCCTCGGCGAGCCGGGCCGCGTGCGGCACCGCGATCGTCGTGAGCGAGTGGAACCGCTCGGGCGCGAGCGCCCCCGCCACGTAGGTGATCGCCGCCCCCCAGTCGTGTCCGACGAGGTGCACCTTGTCCACGCCGAGGTCGTCGATCCAGGCGATCACGTCCCGGCCGAGGGTGGCCAGCGAGTAGTCGCCGTCGGCCGGCTGGGACGACGGCTCGTAGCCCCGCAGTGTCGGCGCGATCGACCGGTAGCCGGCGGCCGCGAAGGCCGGCAGCTGGAAGCGGAACGAGCGGGCGTTGTCGGGGAAGCCGTGCAGGCAGAGCACGACGGGCCCGTCCGGATGGGCGCTGAGACCATCGGCGATCGCACTGAACTCGAGTGCGCCATTTCGAAGCGTCGTGCTCTCCACCGGGTCTCCTCCCCTCGATCCGCGTCCACGCACACACTAACCCGGACCGGTATCGTGTGGCCCGTGAGATTCGCCCTCGCGCTGCTCTCCGTCAGCCTCTGCCTCCTGCTCTTCGAAGCGGGCCTTCGCCTCGTGCGGGAGCCGATGGACTTCCTGAAGCCGAAGCTCGAGCCGCATCCGGTGCTGGGGTTCCGGGTCGTGACCGGAACCGGCGGCCACGACGCCTGGGGGTTCCGCAATCACGGGGTTCCCGAACAGGCCGACATCGTCGCGATCGGCGATTCGCAGACGTGGGGCGTCGCGGCGACGAGCGATACCTCGTGGCCGGCCTGGCTGGCGCGCAAGACAGGACGCTCGACCTACAACCTCGGACTGAGAGCTGTGGCTCGAAGATTGGGCCCAAGACGACTCGAAGTTGTCGATTCACGGTGGTTTTCCGCGCTTAAACGGCGAACCGTGCCGCATGGACCCGGATCTGCGGGAACCGCCTCGTCGGGATCCGTCCCCAGTAGCACCGCTCGAGCCAGGGCGAGAGCTCCCGCTTCCGGGGAACCAATCGGGTCCTGAGGATCTTGCGAACCGAGAGCCGTTTCCCGATCACCCCGATCGTCACCCCCGG
>CAZETS010000050.1:0-40939 GCA_964515335.1 uncultured Spirochaetaceae bacterium | reverse complement strand
CAGGCAGCGAGGCGCCGCGACCGAAGGGACGGCTTCTATTCTTCCATTGTGTGTAGTTTCATCAGGCGATAGTGAAAGCAATCTCACGTCAGTTTTCCTCCCGGCCTCTGGGCTTCGTCGCTATCCGCGACTGTTGAGTATGTGGCTCCCGGGAGTTCTTTATGGCAAACCGGTCCTGAAGGGGAATCGAGTTCCGGCTGGCTTGCGAGGCGCAGGGGCTCTCGGCGAACCTGGGTCCCGAAATCGCCAAGCGACGGGAAAAGCGCCCAGCTCTACCCTGGCAGTGTGGAGAACGACCCGGGCAAGGGAGTCCGGGGCGGAGTCGCAAACGGCGATGGGCGGGCACGCGTATGGTGATCTAAAAGGCGCCACAGCGGCCGAACAAGCCGGGACAGTCCGGGGCACCTCGGAGGTCAGCCCAAGCGGCTTGCCAGGGTCGCCCGCAAGGTCTTGCTGAGGCTGCCTCCTCTGAGGGCGATATGACAAAGGCAGGTGGAAGGGGTGGACGGTTTCAACGGGGCCGTGCGGCCCCTTCATAATGGGTCCAGTCTCTGAGTTAGCCTTTTTGGCTGATCGGAGACGAGATGAAACGGAAGCGATTCACGGAAGAACAGATTATTGGCGTTCTGAACGAGGCTGAGCAGACGGGGAACATCCGCGAGGTCTGCCGGGTGCACAACATCTCGGAGCAGACGTTCTACCGGTGGCGAACGAAGTTCGGCGGGATGGACGTGTCGGAAGCGAAGCGCCTGAAGGAACTCGAGCGCGAGAACGCCGAGCTGAAGCGGATGGTCGCCGAGCAGGCCTTGGACATCCGGATGCTGAAGGACCTGAACTCGAAAAAATGGTGAGCCTGGCGGAGCGACGGCGGGGAGCCGAACACCTCGAGGCAGCGCACGGCGTATCCGAACGCCGGGCCTGCCAGGTGATCGGGATCGCCCGAAGCACGAAGCGTCGTCCGTCAGGCCGTATCGAGGAAGCAAGGCTGGTTCGTCGCGTCCTCGAGCTCACGGAGCGCTACCCGCGCTACGGCTACCGCAAGATCCACAGTCTTCTGCGGGGCGAAGGCTTCGCGATCGGTCGAGAGCGTCTTCGATTGATCCGGAAGCGAGAAGGGCTTCAGGTGCCCAGGAGGCAGCGTAAACGGCGTCGGCCGGGGAAGAGCACGGCCGATGTCGATCGCGCTCTCTACCTGAACCACGTCTGGAGCTACGACTTCGTGGCGGACCAGACGATCGACGGGCGCAGGCTCCGCTTCCTCACCGTAATCGACGAGTTCACGCGGGAAGCGATCTGGATCGAGTGCGCCCGACTGCTGAACTCGCACGACGTGGTTCGTGTCCTCGACCAACTGGTCGAGAGTCGAGGCCATCCGGCGATCATCAAGAGCGACAACGGCCCGGAGTTCGTGGCTGATCGAGTCCAGGAGTGGATCAAGGATCGGCCGATCGACACGAAGTACATCGATCCGGGAAGTCCCTGGCAGAACGGCCACAACGAGTCGTTCAACGGCGTGCTTCGCGACGGGTGTCTGAACCGCTGGGCCTTCGTGTCGGTTCGTGAAGCGCAGCTCGTGGTCGAGAGCTGGCGTCGGGAATACAACGAGGAGCGGCCGCACGGCGCGCTCAATCAGATCCCGCCCGCTGCGTACGCAGCGGGCATGGGGCAGGAGCAGAGGGCAGCGGCATGAGGTTCATGCCAAGACCCCAACCTTGAGACTGGACTCGTTATGCTGGGCTTGCCAAGGGAACGTCCACGTTTCTCCCGGCTCGAACACCTCGTTCACGCTCAACGACTCGAAAACGAGCGGGTTGTTCGCGTTGGACGAGAGCGTTCCGTCGATCCCAGGCGAGCGAGCATCACACCCGCCTCCTAGCAGCCATGCCCACAAGGCCGAGGCCCAGGAGGAGGGCGGTGGAGGGTTCTGGGATAGGGGTGCTCCACCGCGCCCATACCTGAGCATCGCCAGAAGACGTGCCATTCGTAGTGTCAGAACTCAACATAGCGGGGAAAAGGGACGGGAAGTCCGCAAGTGCGAGACTCTCGTTCTTCGCGTACGCGACACTCCCGCTCGGGAGAGGTAAGTAAGGAATAAAGGACCAGCACACAAAGTTAGTTGGTGAACGTAAAGTCAGAAGACTGATCACAACCGTTAAACAACACGATGCACGTTCCATCAAGAAACTCGACGTCGTAAAGCGTTCCGCCGACATCAACACCAGATGCTCCGTGCAATATGCCTCCGACGATATCTAGCGTCGCCGCTTGCGCTCCACCTGCCATCCAAGCCAATGCCATCGCCAGCACGACCTTCTGCATAACAAACTCCTTCCCTTGAGTGAGTGTGCTGAAGCTTAAAATCTTCATCGAGGTCTTGACTAGACCAGTCGTTCTCAAGGGGGAAGGTGGGTCATGGGCTCGCAGGAAGCTGGGAGATAATTCGTTGGCGAACAGGCACTGAAGGACAGCGAGCGTAGGCGGACATGACCGACCGTAAGCGAGCACTCGAAGGCGCTTGGCGAGACTGGTCGGAGCAGATTGTGCGGGTAAACGCCCCTATGAGAGCGATGGACGCGAGCGCATTCTGCTAGAATTTGTATCTGCCGCTGCAGCATTTGCAGTTTCCGTTGTCTTTATGAGATGATTCACGTGATGTTCTTTTCACGTCGTTCCGAGTCGGTCTCGATGGCTCCCCGCCACGCGCACTTGTTGTCCGGAACTCTCCCCTGCTCACGCTCAGGTCGCACGCTCCCGCTCCCTCGACTCTGAATCGCATGGCAACCCGACGGGGACCCGGCCCGGATGGCACTTGGTTGTTCGGTGCCTCGAGGTTGCTTGCGATGATGCGAGGCCTGTCACGCGGGTTGCGTGCAGACGGAACGAGAGCCGAACAAAGTCGAAGACGACTGAAGGAGACGGGAATTGATGAAGGCTGTCATGAAGGTAGCGCTGGGACTGATCAGTGGGCTCGTCATGGGCTTGTTTGCGAGCCCGAACGCCTTTGCTCTCCCGGACGCCAACGAAACTCTCGTTACGGTCCGGAAAAACTGCGGAGATCCGGCACCGAGCAACTGCTTCGCGACATTGAATGCTGCAAATACGTGGGTGCGGGGCACGGCAAGCCCCTCGCCCGCGAAGCGGGTGACGATCGATATAGGACCCGGTACGTGGAACGAGAGCTACACGTGCGCGGAGGCGAATGGCGACCTGGGCTATGTCACGCTCAGGGGTTCAGGGCGTGAGGCAACCGTTCTGGCGGGTTACGGAGAGAGCAGTTCGACGTTCCACGGTTCTGGTTGTCACGGAATCGAAGTCAAGGACCTGACCATTACCAGTGAAGGGTGGGCGGTCCACTGGAACCACGAAGGAAGCTCAACCTGGACGAATGTCGACATCATTGGCCTCGCTACGGGAGATAAGCCCAACAACGGCGCGTGGTATGACGATTACTGCTACGGCACGGAGATCATGGACGAGCTACCCGAACACTACTTTTTTGGATCACGGCTTACGGTCCACAATCGGCCAGGCGCCCAGGAGGCCGGTGCCTATTGGGGCGGCTGCTCGAATACCTGGTTTTTCGGCGGTGAAATCTCCTACTTCAGCGCTGCGGGAAGCGTGACCCGCGATGCGGCGGTAACCGTCAGGGCGAACTCGAAGTTCCGCGCCTACGGTTCCCTGATTAGGGCTGTCGTTACAGGGGACAACCCGACGATGCGGGGCTCCCTAGTCGCCGTGGACGTGAACGACCTCGATCAGACCGGTGGTGCCTTCATCGACTCGGCGCCCGGGCAGTTCCACATGCACGGGGGCATCATCAACGTGACCATCGATCCCGCTACGCAGTTGGTTGGGAGGTACGCGGATGCGACGGCGGTGTGGACACGCGGTGCCGGTGCACTCTCTCACACCCTTGATACCGCATTCGTCATGAAGACGCCGGACAACATTCCGTCGTACCGGGTGTACACGAACTCGGGAGGGGTTTCGCAGACACCCCTGCTCTGGCAGTCAGGGCCGAGGCCGCCGATGTCGTCGACGGAAGACAACAAGATCATCAGTGAGGATGGTCAGGACCTCTTCGTTGAAACCGACTGCAAGGCAAATGGAGACTGCATCTCCGGCGACGGCAAGGAGGCCCATCTGATGGTCTACAACAACTCCGTTTGCACCGAGCCGGCGAACCCATGGCTCGATACAGCAACGGGTCGTTGCCGAAACGTGATTGAGACACCGCTCCCTGAAGTGCTTGCGAGCTTCGAAGCCAGGCTGACGGCACTCGAGCTCCTTCCGGCACAAATCGCGAGCCACGAGGCGCAGGTTGTGGCCCTGGAGAGCCAGGTCGGGGGCCTCGATGCACGCGTCGAAGCCCTGGAGAACGCGCCATAGGCACATCGGCTGACGACCTCCACCGACCGGCGAGCGCAAGTCAGCTCGTCGGTCGGTCACTTGCGCTCCAACCCTATGGAAGGGAAATTCAAGCCCGGCTCCCGCCATCGACGTCGAGTGCGCTTCTGGCGACCCGAGAGGCGTCAGTCCTGGCCAGCACTCTGCTCGTTGCTGCTCGCGGGCGGACTCTCCGGGTCGAGGTAGCCGAGCGCACGCAGCTCTGCCTCCGCCTCGCCCTTGATCTCCACCGCCCGGCGCGGCGCGCGCTTGCTGCCGGCGGCGCCGGGCCGCTCCACCCAGGCCATCAGCCGATCGTGCAGCTCTCCCTCGACCGGCAGCTGCAGGCCGGAGAGGTTCCGCTCCTCGTTGGGGTCCCCGATCACGTCGAAGAGCTCGCGCTTCGAGCCGGCTCGGTCGGAGATGTAGTGGAAGCGCTCGGTGCGAATCGAGTACAGCGGGTCGCCGCCTTCGTCCATCAGGCTGAAGGCGGGCCTCGGCTCGAGGGGCTCGCCTCGGAGCAGTCCCACGAGTGAGCGTCCGTCGAGGTGCTTCGGCCCGGGTGCACCGACGAGATCGAGGAGCGTGGGCAGAACGTCGAGGGCGGAGACGACCGCCTCGGCTCGTCTGCTCCGTTCGAGCCCACCCGGCGGGCGGATCATCAGGACCGAGCGCAGCGTATGATCGTAGAGTTCACCATGCAGCCACTTCCCGTGATTCCTGAGCCCCTCGCCGTGATCGGACCAGAGGATGATCGCCGCCCGGTCGTCGAGACCCCGGGCGCGAAGCTCCGCGAAGAAGCGGCGCAGCTCATCATCGACGTGCCGCACCCCTTCCGCGTAACGGGCCCGCAGATAGGCGATGTCGCCTTTCGTCGCGGCGGCCGGGCCCCGCGCGATCCGGGAGCGGATGGCGTCCGGATCGGCCTCTTCGAGCTCGCGCGTGAAGCGGCCGAGAGTCGGCTCCGGGCTGCGATAGAGCAAGCCGTCCTCGCGGCTGTGGACGTCGTATGTATGCAGGAAGAGAAAGAACCGCTCGCCTTCGTGCATGTCGATCCAGCGGATTCCCTCGTCGAGGATCTGCCGAAACCCGCGCTGCGGCCGACCGGAATAGACGTCGAAGCCGCGCCCGTAGCCCCACCGGGGCCGGAGGAAGCCGCCGTCCGCAAAGCCGGCGGTCGCATAACCGCTCTGTCGCATCAAGGCCGCCATCGTCGGGATCCCTCGAAAGAGCATCGTGTCGGGATCGGCGCCGTGGCGCTGCGGGTACAAGCCTGTGAAGAGGCTCATGTGCGAAGGCAGCGTGCTCGGTTGGGTGACGAAGGCGTTCTCGAAGACCACGCTTTCGCGCGCGAATGAATCGATGAAGGGCGAAGTCTCGAACGCCTCGTAGCCGTGGAAGTTCAGGTAGTCGGCTCGGAGCGTGTCGAGGGAGATCAGGATCACCGCCTCGGGCGGATGATCGAACGCCAGGGAATCATCCCGCGAAGAAGGGCAGGCGAGGGAAAAGAGCGCGACCACGATCAGTGCGCAGGCCGCTCGGTTCGCTACCCGCCCTCCGCCGGCGCTTCGTCCCATGGTGGTGGCGATTCTCAGGCCTGTGGGTCGGTCAGTCAAGCTGGGCGCGGGTCGACGGGCCGAGGGCGCCGAGCGACTACATGCGCACAGGCTCGAGCCCGCGCCGAGATGTCCAGGAAGGTCCTGCTTCGGTGAAGCGCGATGAAGCGTCCGAACGGGCCCCGCGCCGAACGCATCTGCGCGGACGTCTCCGGGCCTGGGGATTACGACGGCGCTCCGATCGATGGCCTGCTGCCTGTGGGTTGCACCGCCGAGTGATCGAGGGCTTTCCTGGCTGAATTCTCGATCTGTCAATACTCTGTCGGATCCCGGGCGGATCCGAACGTCGGCCCCGGGCGTGAACGAGAGGATCAGGCGATGACGACGAACGGGGTAGCGGGTATGGGCAATCGGATCGGAGGCGCGAACAGCCTTCGTGGCCGACGTGCGCTGGTGATCGGCGCAAGCAGCGGGATCGGACGCGCCGCCGCAGAGGCGCTGCTCGCCGACGGCGCGGACGTCTTGGTCTGCGCCCGCGATGCGGCGCGCCTCGAAGCAGCGGCCGAGCACCTCCGGACGGCCGCGCCCGACGGGGGCAGCGTCGCGACGCGCGTCTGCGACGGTATGGACGGAGAGCAGGTCGCCGCCGCCGTCGAGGAGGCCGCGGGCAATTCGGGGCTCGAGATGGCGGTCTCGGTTCCGGGCGGCGGCAACTACTGCCCCGTGCTCGGTTACGACGACGAGGAGTTCTCGGCGACGATCGACCTGAACGTGCGGCCCACGTACCTGATGATCAAATACGCGGGGCTCGCGATGGTGAAGTCGGGCGGCGGCTCGATCGTCGTCACCAGTTCGACCGCTTCGACTCTTTCGTCGCCCTTCCTCGCCGCCTACTGCGCGGCGAAGGCCGCCTGCGACCAGCTCGTGCGGGTATCGGCCGACGAGGTCGGCCGACACGGGATCCGCGTGAACGCCGTCCGCCCCGGGCTCACGCGAACCGGCGCCACCGACTCCATGTTCGAGAACCGCCCGCTCATGGAGGCGTTCCTCGCCGAGCAGCCGATCCGCAAGGACGGGGCGCCCGAGGACATCGGCCGCGCGATCCGCTTTCTCGCCGGACCGGAGTCCGCGTGGATCACCGGCCAGGCGATCACGGTGGATGGCGGGCACTCGATCCGGAAGTTCCCTTGGCTCGAGGACGTGGCCCGGGCGGTCGCGGGCGAGGAGGTCTTCGACGCGATCGAACGCGGCGAGCGTCCCTGAGTCGAACCCGGGAGCCGGTTGGCGCGCCGACCGAGTGCATCCCCGCGCTCGATCACACGAAGATGGTTCCGTTCCGATATCCGCGAAGCGCCGCGCGCCGCGTCTCGGCGTTCGGGTAAGTGCCGGCCGTCGACTCGCCGGGTGCGTACGCGAAGCGGGCTTCGTGCGGCCGGTGTGCGGCACGCGCATCGATTGCGAGCTGAACGAGCGCGGCGCGTTCCTGGATCATGTCGTGCGAGTAGCGACGCCGCTGCGGCGGTTGGTCGGGGCTCGTCGCGGGCACGTCGACCTCGACGTTCAGAACCGAGTCGCGGCGGAAGAAGCCCCAGACGAAAGTGACACGGCGATCGGGCGAGGCGTTCGCGAAGGAACCGTGGAGACACTGGCGATTGCAGACCGCCACGTCGCCGCGCTCGCAGAGCATCGGCACGGCGTCGGGCAGCTGTGTCGAGCCGTCGTTCTTGGCCACCCGTTCCGGGATGTCGATGTGTCCGAGCCGGTGGCTGCCCGGAACGACCCAGAGGCCGTTCCCGGCCGTCGTGCGGCAGAGCTGAGCCATGAAGTTCACGCCGTGGACGTCGGCGTGCCAATCGGGACTTCCCCAATGCGTGGTGCCGTCCTGATGCCAGGCGACGGCCGCGCCCACGCCGGGCTCCTTCAAGAAGATCGAGTCGTTGTACGGAACGAAGTCGGCTCCGTTCAGCGACGCCGCGACGCGCAGCATGCCCGGGTGGGCGGAGAGCCGAAGCGCCGATTCCATAGACTCGAAGAGGCCCAGCAGGAGGAAGATCGACTCCTCGGTCGACTCCTCGGTCGACTCGTCGGTCGTGGAGGGCTCGTCCATGCGAACCGGGTGTCGCCCGTTCAGTAGGGAGGTGCCGCCCCACGGATCCGACAACGCGCGAGCCCATTGCAGGCTGGGCAGGCCTGGCTCGAGTGGATCACCCAGGCGGTCGACGGTCGCGCCCTTCGTGGCGGGCGTCTTCTGCAGAAGCTTCGCGAAATCGGCGTCGAGTTCGGCCAGCTCCGCGTCGTCGAGCACGCCCTCGAACACGTAGAAGCCGGTTTCCCTGTAGGAGGCGAGGATCTCGGGAGCGAGATCGCCTTGGGGGTCGAACCGCAGGGGGCCTCGATTGCCGAGGGCGAGTGCACGGGATTCGCCGCGTGCCTGATAGTCGCTCATGGATTCGTGGGACATGGGGGCTGATGGCGTTGTATAGCGCAAGGCGCGGGGGCTGTTCGCGTCCGTATGGCCCGGGCGTCACCTGTCCAGGGCGATACGGATGACCACGCCGCCCATTACGTCGCCGAGCTCGAAGTCCGTCCGCGGCGAATCCCGGTGCTCGTTGTGGCAGGACACGCAGGCGGGCGAGACGGCTTTGTCCGCGTAGACGGCTGTGAAATATCTCTGCCCGCCGAGGGTCTCTACGGCGTAGAAGTTCTCGTCTTCGTTGTCGGCGACGAAGCGGAGGCCCTCGGTCTCCGTGTCCGTCCGGGCCCGGTTCTGCTTGTTGATGGGCCAGGTCGAGAGGAGGGCGTAGGTGAGGCCCGTATCCTGCTCGGCCACGAGCTCGGCGCCCATGCGGAACATCTGTGCCGGCAAGGGCAGAGTGGGCTCGTCCTTCCAATGCTCGCTCGCGCGGACGACCTCGTATTCCTTCGTCAAGCGGTTCACGACACGGCGCGTGTAGGTCGTACGGTTGGACTCGATCACGGCGTGCAAGGTGTCGGCCATGCTTCGCGGCTCGATGCCGTCGCGCGACGCGTCGGAAGACGGGCATCCGGTCAGCACCCCCGCCGCAAAGAGCGCCAGGGTCATCGAGGCGGACCTTCTTCTGCTCACGGTTGCGTTCCTTTCGGGTTTCTTTCGTCTTGCCAGGGCGGTTCGCGCCCTTCGAGCTTCCAGCGCAAGACGGACGCATAGTGGATGCTCTCGACATGCACGCTCGGCGGGCCGGCGTAATTGGTCGTGACGAGCTCCGGGTCTGCCAGGGAATCGAGGACGAAGGGAAGCCCGTGGCATTCGAGGCAGGATGAGCGGATCTGTTTTTCGCGGGGTCGGAGGAAGTCGTTCTGGTTGTGGAAGACGACCGATCGTGATCGGCGCCGCGGGTCCGAGCCCCGCGGCAGATGGCAGGTCGCACACGAGACTCCGGAGCCCGGGCTTCCCTCACCCGCCACCTCCGCACGCCAGAGCGCAGCGTGTGGGGAACGCTCCCAGGAGAGAGAGTGCTCGTCCGCGTGGCAGCCGAGGCACGCTTGCGCGGCCGCTTGCTGCGGATCGAAGTCGTGCGCGCCGTGGCAGGCGTTGCAGTCGAGTGTTTCCTCCGCTGCCTCGGGCTGCATCGGCAATCGCGCAAGCCCCGGTCGCATGGGCGGCATCGAGCGTTCGATACGCATGCCGTGGCGACTCGCGAGGAAGCCTTCTTCCTCGAATTCGTGGCACGCTCCGCAGTTCTCCACCGTGACCGTGTCCGACCAGCCGCCGTCCGCGGTGCGATGGCAGTCGCTGCACTGGGTGCCCGCCATCGCGTGGGTCGTCCCGGCCCATTCGGTCACCCACCGATCGAGATCGCGCAGATCCGGCGGCGCGTCGTGGTCACCGGGGCCGAGGGGGGCGCGGCGCTCGGCATCCACCGAGCGGGGCAGGTCGGTCCAGCTGATTCGGGCCACGCGCCGAAGCGGTGGCTCGTGGCGATGTTCGACCAGGAAGTCCTCGTAGAGGGCGCGATTGTCGTGGAAGTTGTGGCAGCCGACGTTCGCGCAGCTGTCGAAGGGCAGGCCGGCGTGGGTCGGGCGCTCCTCTCCCACGTCCTCGTGACACCGGTAACAGAGGTCGCTCGGCAGGCTGAGGCCCATCTCCGAGGTGATCCCGGGGCGATGCTCCTGGTGGCACGTGACGCATTCGCGTGCGTCGAGCACCGCGATGCGGTCGGCGTTGCGCGGATCGACGAACTTCGACTTCGGGTGGGAGTCGTCGACCCGCTCCAGCTCGGCGCCGTGGCATTCCACGCAAGCGTCCTGGATCACCTCCCGCCCCCCGAAACCGGCGGTGTGGCAGGCCTCGCAGTCGAGCTCGATCTGGTAGTGGCCATCGCTCGTCGCTCCCGGGAGGAAGACGGTTCGGTCGACGGGCATCGCCTCGAAGAGGGACGGGCGCCACAGCAAGAATCCCAGTGCGCCTGCGGCGACGAGCGATCCCACGGTCCAGAGTGCAAGGAGCCGCCGACTCAAGATCGTCGATTCGTCCCGTGTTCGGCGGCGAGCGCGCTACCGAGCGTCTCGGCGGTTTCTCGACCGGACGTCACCAATAGACACCATCGATCCGAGGTCAGAAGTAGTAGACGGCCAGGACGTGATAGAGCACGAGGACGGGAATCGGCAGCAAGAGCGCCAGGTGGGCCCGCTTCCAGCCCACGCGGAGCGCCGCGCCGATTCGCGCCGGCAGGCGCCGCTCCGCGCTCGTGACGAGTCCCGTCAAGCCGCCCACCGCCATCGAGCCGATCACGCAGGTCATCATGGTCGCGTTCAGATTTGCTCCGCTTCGCATGCCGGTGTGCACCCCGAGCGCCACGACCGTCGCAACGCCGATCGAGGCGTGGGTGACCCGGGCGCTCGAAAACGTGGCCCGCAAGCGCGAGGGGAGCCGCTCGCGCGCGGGGAGGAGCAATGCGCCAGCGATCAGGCCCAGCAAAGAGAAGCCGCTCACCTGCTTCCACCAGGCGTCGCGCCAGAGGAAATCGATCGAGGGTGCGTCCAGCACCGAGCGCGCCATCGGGATCGGCCCCAGTGCGGCGGCGGCCGCGAAGAAGGCCAGCACGAGCGAGGCGGCGGCGGGCAGCCCCCTGCCGACGCTCGCCTTCCGGCTGCTCGCCGCTTCGCCCGCCAGCTCGGCGAGCAGCGGCGCGCAGGTCTTGCAGCCGACGCCGGCGCCCGTCGCCGATCTCAGCTGCGCGCTCGAGCGGGCGCCTTCCGCCCACGCCGAACGCAGCTCTCCGCAGCTCACGCCCGCACACGAGCAGACGGTCGCCTCGTCCGACCAATCTTCGATCGGCAGAGGGTCGCTCGAACGCCAGAGCGCTCCCGTCGCTCGGAGGCGCGCTTCGTGCTTCCGGGTTACGCGCATTCCCCGCGCGATCGCCTCCCGCACGCGCACGAAATCCGCTGTGCCCCCGACCGCGATCGCGCCCACGAGTCGCCGGCCGCGCAGGGTCATGCGCCGATAGGCGCCCGCTTCCGACCAGGTGATCGCGCGCACGTCGGGCCCTTCGGCCAGCGACTCGCCGATCGCCTCGACGTGGGTGCCGGCGACCTTGAGCTGGAAGTCGGAGGGGATCGCGCGAAACTTCGAGGTCCCGCGCGTCAAGCGATCCGCGAGCACGTCCGCCATGCGATAGCAGGGGGCGGCGACTCCGATCTGCGCTCCCTCGAAGCGCGCGCACTCACCGATCGCGAAGATCGCGGAATCGCTCGTCGCGAGTTCCTCATCGACCGTCACTCCGCCGGCCGGATGGCATTCGAGCCCCGCTACTCGCGCGACGTCATCGCGCGGACGGGCGCCCGCTGCAACCACCACCCAGTCGGCATCGATCGGGTCGGATCCCGCCAGCTCGAGCCGGACACCCTCCTCGCCGCTCTTCATCTCGCGGATCGCCGTCGAGAGCCGCAGCTTCAGGCCGCGCGCCGCGAGGGTGCGCTCGAGCGCTTCGCTGCCTTCGGCGTCGAGCTGCCGCGCAAGGAGCCGCGGCGCGAATTCGAGCACCGTCACCTCACAGCCACACGACCGGATCTGGTCCGCGACCTCGAGTCCGAGCAGCCCGGCGCCCACCACCACGACCCGCTCCGCATCGCGGGCCGCGCGCGCGATTCGCTCGGCGTCGCCGTCCGTGCGGTAGATCGAGATCCGCGGCCCGTCCGCGCCTGGCAGATCCGGTCGGATGGCTTCGCTTCCGGTCGCCAAAATCAGACGGTCGTAGGGGACGGCCGCGCCGTTCGAGGTGTGCACCCGCGCGTTCACCCGATCGATCCCGACGGCGGATTCCTTCAAGCGGACGTCGATCAGGTTCTCCGCATACCAGTCGGGCTCGCGCAGCGGACGGGCCGGTCCGGCGCCGACGACGACCTCGCCGAGGTTCAGCCGGTCGTAGGGGGCGTGCGCTTCCTCGCAGAGAAGGGTGATGCGCGCCGCCCCCGGCGGAATCCGGTCGACCAGCGAGTCGAGGAAGCGCTGCGCCGCCATGCCCCCGCCGACGACGACGATGCGAGGCCGCGGGCCGACTTCCGGTATGAGCGCATAGTGGACGGAACTCACCGGCGCCCCCCGACGAGCGGTCGGTTCCGGGCGCCGTCTTCTTTGCGCACCGTCCTTTCGTTCTCATCAGTCGCTGTGAGCATCATCATCCACAGGGGGGGTCGCGCCGTGGCGGCGGTGTCACTCGCGCATTGCAGCCCCTACGTAATGGTAATGCTACGCGGTCGTTGTCTCGCGTTGTTCTTTATCTTCATCTTCTGCGAGCGCCGTTGCGTGGGCGTCCCGGATCTTCCGCCGGGGCACGTGTCGTCGCGCCCAGTGGGCTGCGGCACCCGTTCAGGCTCGGTCAGCCGACCTCGTATGAGTCGACGGCACCATATGTACCCGACATGGGGTTCCGTCGACCCCGCTCGAGTCGATCGTGGCGCCGCCGAGCGACGGGTTGTCGCGAGCCTGGGAGCGGGCGACTCTGATCGCGGCCGACGCTATTGCGCGTCGGCCGCGTCCTGCAGCTGCTTGCCGCGAATCGCCTGCTGGATCACGTAGGCGCGAAGCGCCGCGCTCTGCTCGGCGTCGAGCTCGTCCGCGAACGAGGCCATGCCCTTCGCGCGAAGCGAACCTCCGAGCAGGACGTCGTCCCAGGCGGCCTGGTCGTGAATCAGGGCCGAGCCTCGCAGGTCGGGGATCAGCAGGCCCGACACCGCGTTCAGGCCGTGACAACCGAGGCAGATCTCTTGATAGAGGTTCAGGCCCTCGGTCAGCGTTTCCGGGCTCGCGTCGAGCTGCGGTGGATTGAAGGCCACCACCGGTTGCCAATCGACCTCGGGCAGAGACCCCGCCGCGCCGAGCTTGAAGGTCAGCACCCGGCTGATGTTGGGCATGCTCTCCGGTTGCACGTACTCGCCGAATACCAGCGCATAGGCGCCGCCCCAGCCCACGTTGATCGAAACGTACTGCTCGCCGTCGAGCTCGAAGGTCATCGCCGGCGCGACTACACCCGTCTGCGTGGGGAACTTCCACAGGGCCTCACCGTCGCTCGCGCGGTAGGCGACGAACTTGGCGTCCGCCGTCCCCTGGAAGACGAGGTTGCCCGCCGTCGTCAACGTGCCGCCGTTCCACGGCCCGCGATACTCGACCCGCCAGGCTTCCTGCTGCGTCTTCGGGTCCCATGCGAGCAGCCGGCCCGTGATGGCGGGCCGCAGCGCGTCGCGCTCGGCCTGCTTGTCCGGCAGGCCCGCGGTCGGGCCGTCGATACCGAGGTTCGACGCGCCCGGGCGGTAGACGAAGCCCGCCTGGGGTTGCGCGTAGACGGCGGGGATGTCGAGCACCGGGATGTAGACCAGCCCGGTATCGGGGCTGTAGGACATCGGATGCCAGTTGTGGCCGCCGAGGTAGGAGGGCATCAGAAGGAAGGGCTTCTCCTCGTAGCGGGCGCCTTCGGCTTCGACCGGCCGCCCCGTCTCCAGGTCGACGTGGGTCGCCCAGGTGATGGGGATGTAGTTGTTGGCCGAGATCAGCTGCCCGGTCGCGCGGTCGATCACGTAGAAGAAGCCGTTCTTCGGTGCCTGCATCAGCACCTTGCGCGTTTCTCCGCCGATCTCCATGTCGGCAAGGATGATGTGTTGGGTGGCCGTGTAGTCCCAGGTCTCGCCCGGCGTGGTCTGGTAGTGCCAGACGTACTCGCCGGTCCCGGGCCGCAGGGCCACGATCGAAGACAGGAAGAGGTTGTCGCCGCCGCCGGGCGAACGGATCTCCTGATTCCACGGGGCGCCGTTGCCGACGCCGATGTAGAGCAGGTCGAGATCGGGGTCGTATGCCATCGCGTCCCAGACCGTCCCGCCGCCGCCGCCGAGCTTCCACCACTCGCCGTTCCAGGTGGCCGCGGCCTTCTCCATGGCTTCGTTCTCGAAACCCTTCGCGGGATCGCCGGGCACGGTGAAGAACTGCCAGAGGCGTTCGCCGGTCTTCACGTCGTAGGCGGCGATGAACCCACGCACGCCGAACTCGGCGCCGCCGTTTCCGATCAGCACCTTGCCGTCGATCACCCGGGGTGCGCCGGTGATCGTGTAGGGAAGCTTCGGGTCGACGGTGGCCACCGACCAGTTGACTGCACCGGTGGCCGCGTCGAGCGCCACCAGGCGGCCGTCGAGCACGCCGACGAAGACCTGCCCCTGCCACACCGCGACGCCGCGGTTCACGACGTCGCAGCAGGTGTGCTTCGACTTGTCCTTGGCGACCTGCGGGTCGTAGGTCCAGAGCTTGCGGCCCGTGCGCGCGTCGAGGGCGTGAACGATCGACCAGGCCGAGGTGGTGTACATGACGCCATCCACCACGATCGAGGTGGCCTCGACGCCGCGCCGGGTGTCGAGGTCGAACGACCAGGCCAGGCCGAGTTCGCCGACGTTGTTCTCGTCGATCTGGGCCAGCGGGCTGTAGCGCTGCTCGCTGTAGGTGCGGCCATAGGACATCCAGCTCTCGGGCTCGCTCTCGGCGGCGAGCAGCCGCGGCCCGTCCACCGCTGCGGCCGCCGGCGGGGCGGGTGTCTCGCTGTCGGGTCCGCCCACACAGCCGAACCACGCACCGCAAAGCAAGGCCGCAAGGATCGACGCGCCCCACACACCCGTTCGCTGCATGACCACCTCCTGGATTCGATGCCTGGCAGGCCGGAGCCCGTTTCGGAGCATCCGGGCGGGCAAGCGTACATCAAGAGAAGCCGGATTCGGATGCGCGGGGGGCGCCGCCCCCGCTCGGCCCGCCGCGCGTCTGGCCACCCGCTCCGCGTTCGTCGCCGAGCCCGGCAGGATGATGAAGTGTCCCCGACGTGCCCGCCTGCCCGAGCTTCCTCCCGCGGACCTCAGTCGAACTCGCGCTCGCCGCTCGCACAGGCGACGAAGAAGAGCCATCCCACGAGCGTGACCGCCGCGGCGACCTGGAAGACCACCGCCCAGGAATCGGTCGCCTGCAGGATCAGCCCGCTCACGTAGACGCCCACGATGCCCGGGATCGTGCCCGCCGTGTTGGTCAGACCCATCAGCGTGCCGGCGTAGCGCGGCGCGATGTCCATGTGGTTGACCGCGAAGCCTCCGGTCACGAACGCGCCCAGCGCCGTCCCGATCGACATGACCGTGATCGCCGCCCAGGCGCTCTCCATCTGTCCGACGATGAGAAGTGAGATGGCCGTGCCGAGACAGCCCACCGTCTGCATCGTGCGTCGCACCGTGACCACCGCCATCCCCCCGGCGAGCAGCCGGTCGGCGACGTGCCCGGCGACGTTGATGAACACGAAGGAAGCGACGTGCGGAATCATCGTCATCCAGCCGACGGAGGCGAAGTCGACGCCGAGCCCTTCGCTGACGAAGGTCGGTAGCCACGACACCATGATGTAGAGCGACCAGTTGTTGCAGAAGTGGGCGACGATGATCGCCCAGACGGCCCTGCTTCGGAGGAAGACCCGGAACGCCGGCAGGGTCTCGTCCTCGCGCTCGGGCATGTCTGCCGCGATCCGGGTGCGCTCGTCGCCGGAGATCTTCGGATCTTGCGCCGGCGACGCGCGGACGATCAAGTACCAGGGCACGATCCAGACGAAGCCGAGCAGGCCGAACCCGTAGAAGGCCCACTCCCAGCCCCAGGCGGTGATGATCATCGGCGTGACGAGCAGGCCGATGATCGTGCCGAGGGGGATGCCGCTATTGGCAAGGCCGACCGAGCGCACGCGCTCGGCGGTCGGGATCCAGCGACCGAAGAGGCTGAAGAAGGACGGGTAGGTGACGGCCTCTCCCATCCCCAGGCCGATTCGCGCGACGATCAGGGCGCCCATGCCGAGGAAGGCCGCGGGCGGGGTGAAGATCGTGAAGAGCGACCAGATGATTACGCCGGCGCCGAGCACCACCTTGCCGCCGAAGCGGTCGGCGAGCCGGCCGCCGACGATCTGCAGCGTGATGTAGCCCGCCGCGAAGGAAGCCAGGACCAGCCCTCGCGTCTCCAGATCCCAGCCGAGCTCCTCGGACATGGGGATGATCGCGACACTGATGTTGACACGATCGATGTAGCAGATCGTGACCGCCAGGAAGGAGAGCGCGACGATGTTGTAGCGGCGCTGCCAGTTCGAAAGGAGGCTCAAGGGCTACCGGGTTTCGAGCGGGGAGCGAGCGAGGCGGGCCGGGGCGGGCGGACACCCGCCGCCCCGGCCCGGACGATCACGCTGGGCGCGCGAGCGCGCAGATCTTGTTGCCGGAGGGATCCAGCAGATAGGCGAGATACATGCCGCTCTCGCGGCGGCCGGGCGCATCCTCGATCGCCGTCCCGCCGTTTGCGACGCCTGCGGCGTGGAACGCGTCGCCCTGCTCGTCGCTTTCGACGAGGAAGCCGACCGTGCCGCCGTTGGCCCCCGTCGCCGGCTCGCCGTCGATCGGGCTGGTGATCGCGAAAACGCCCTGCGGGCTGATGTAGAAGTATCGACCGTCGTTGTCGACGCCGGGGCCCATGCCGAGCGTGCCGAGAACCGCGTCGTAGAATCGCTTCGAGGCTTCGATGTCGTTCGCACCGAGCATCACGTGGCTGAACATGCGTGTCTCCTGATGGATTGTCCGGGGTGCTGACTCACCAGCATAGCCTCCCCGTCCCCCCCGAGAAGCCCGCCGCCGGGCTTCGACGCGCCGCGGGCAGGGGCGGCCCCTAGCCGAGCGAGTGTGCCTCGCCGATCAGCAGGCGGGCGCAGATCGTGAGGGCGAGGCCGGCCAGCATGGCCGCGAAGCCGCGCCAGTGCCGGCAGCGCGAGATCATCGGAGCGCTCTGCAATTCGTTGAGCGTGGCCATGAAGAGGAAGGTGCCCGCCGCCATCGCAAGCACCGCGGCCCGCGCGAGCAGAAGACTCTCGGCCCCCATGCGGCCGCCCACGATGCTGCCGAAGAAGATCCCGGCCGGCGTGGCGAGAACGAAGAGGGCGAAGACGAGCCGGACGCGTGCGGTGGAGAGCGAGCTTTCGCTCAGCTTCAGGGCGAGGGCGAACGCGGCCGAAGATTTGTGCAGCAGGATCGCGATCAGGATCAGGGCCGCCTGCTCGGTTTCGCTCACGCCGAGTGCGGCGCCCATGAAGAAGGAAGGGATCGCAATCATCACGGTCATGAGGATCGGTATCAGCGGGCTCGCGGAGCCCGACGCGTCCTCTTCGATGTCCCGTTCGAGGTGCCGCACCAGGTGGGAGACGCCGAGCAGCGCGAGCATCGACGAGATCGCGATCAGCGAGGCGAGCGGCTCGGTGCCGTGGGGCAGGGCGCGTTGGAAGAGCTGGAACGATGCCGGCAGCATCATCGCGAGCGCGAGCGCGAGGAAGACGCCCGAGGCGAAGGCTTCCCCGAGCGGGTAGCGGCCGGGTTCGGGCGCCTTCGTCCGCAGCGGTGGCACGCCGCCGGCCAGGGTGGCGGCGAGAATCACGAAGATCGAGAACCAGCTGAAGGCGTTCGGCATGGGACTGCTCTAGCACTCGATTCGCCCGGGGGCATCGAGGCTCATGCCGCCAGCCGGGCCGGCGTCAGCCCGCCAGCACCGAGGCGCCGATCACGCGCAGCTCGAGGATCGGCTTCACGCCTTCGAAGATCGGCAGCACCGCGGCGTCCGCCACGTAGCGGCTGATCGGGTACTCCTCGGCGTACCCCCAGCCCCCGTGCATCAGCTGGCCCTGCTGGCTCACCTCGACGGCCACGTCGCAGGCGAGCAGCTTGGCCTGGGCGGCCAGCGGAGCGGCGGCGCGCTCGTCCTCGTCGAAGGCGCGGGCTGCCGCGTAGGTGATGGCGCGGGCGCCCAGCAGCTTGACCGCCATGCTGCCGAGCGTGTACCGGGTGAGCTGGAATTCGCTGATCGGCTGACCGAACTGGTTGCGGTCGACCACGTACTTGGCGGTCTCCTCGAGTGAGGCCTGCGAGAGCCCGCAGCCGCGGCCGCCGGTCTGCAGCCGGCCCGCCGCGAAGCCCGCCATCTGCAGGTAGAAGCCGCGGCCCTCTCCCTCGGCGCCGCCGACCAGGTTCTCGGCGGGCACGAAGTAGTTCTCGAACTGCAGCGTGAACGAGTGCATGCCGCGGTAGCCGGGCGTCGCGTCTGCCTTGCCGGTGATCTTGCCGCCGCCCGGCTGGCTGAACTCGAAGGCGTGCCCGGTCGACGACTCCTTGGGGACGATGAAGAGCGAGAGGCCCTTGCGCCCCTTGCTCGGATCGGGGTCCGAGCGGGCGAGCAGTGCGATCACGTTGGCGCGCCCCGCGAAGGTGCACCACGCCTTCGGGCCGTTGATCACCCAGCCCTCCACGCCGTCGACCGTCGCACGCTCGGCTCGGCACTTCGCGCCGGCGACGTCGCTGCCGATGTCGGGCTCGGTGACGGAGATCGCCACCATCACCTCGCCCGAGGCGAGCTTCGGGAGCCACTCCTGTCGCTGCTCCTCGGTGCCGCCGCTCATCAGCGCCTTGGTGAGGATCTCGGGGCGCGTGATCAGCGAGCCGGCGGCGGCCAGCGAGGCGCGCGAAAGCTCCTCGGTGGTGAGGATCATCGCGAGGTTGCCCATCTCGACGCCGCCGTACTCCTCGGGCACGGAGAGACCGAAGAACCCCAACTCGGCCATGCTGGTGATGAAGTGCTCGGGCACGATGTCGTCGTTGCGATGGATGTGCTCGGCGTGGGGAGCCACCTCGTTCATGCCGAACTCGCGCACCTGTGCGCGCACCTGTTCGTGCATCTCGTCGAGGGGGAAGTCGTTGCGTCCGCCGGTTTCGGCCACGTGCGCGCCGATCTCGCGGTAGAGCGACTCGGCGTTGGCGCGGCGCACCAGGGCGCGGATCTCGGCCGGGAAGGCGGCCTCGACCGCCTCGTCGCCGATGCCGAGCTCGTCGGCGCTCGCCGACAGCCGCGCGCGCAGCGCCTCGGCGAGGTGGCCGACGGCGGCGACCGCGGTCAGCTCGAGCATCTCGTCGCTGCGGCCCTCGGCGCGAATCTCCTCGATCGCCGCGATCACCTCCCGCGCCGCGACGGCCTCGGTGGCCGCGTAGGCGACGCGCTCGGTGATCACCTGGTGGTCGTCGATCTTCTTGCCGTTCTCCGTCAGCTCGCGGGCGGCGGCCAGCGAGCGATCGAGCAGCGCCGTGGCGGCGTCGAGCAGCGACTTCGCGTCTTCGAGGGTCGGGTGGGGGGCGGGGGAACTCATCGGCCGGATCCTTCTCGCTTCTGATTCAAGGGGCGCGTGACTCTAGAACATCGCGACGAGCTGCTCGACCAGCGCGGGGCTGCCGAACACCAGATCGATCTTGCCGCGCGCCCCGGTGAGCGTCTCGCAGGCGCCGCCGGCCTCCACGACGAGCAGCTGGGTGGCGGCGGCGTCCCAGGGGTTGAGATCGCAATCCACCATGGCGTCGAGGCCGCCGGCGATCGTCTGGGCGTGGCCGAACGCATCGGTGTAGCCGCGCACCAGCGGCACCTCGTGGACGATGCGGTCGAAGACCGCTCGTCGTTCCGAGAAGTCGAAGCAGATCGGGTCGCCGGTCGAGACGATGGCGCGGCGCAGGTCGCCGGCCTGCGAGCAGCGCACCGGCTGGCCGTTGCGCCGGCACCCGCCCCCGCGCACGCCCACGTAGCGCTCGCCGATCGCGGGCAGGTCGATCACGCCCACGACCGTCTCGCCGCCGAGGGTCAGCGCGAGCAGCGTGCCGAAGAGCGGGATGCCTCGCGAGAAAGAGATCGTTCCGTCGATGGGGTCGATGATCCAGCGCGGCGCGTCCTCGGCGCCGGCGTCCGCGTCGCCGTATTCCTCGCCGATCAGGCCGTGGTCCGGGTAGGCGGCGCGAAGCGTCTCGCGGATGGCGCGCTCGGCGGCGCGGTCGGCCTCGGTGACCGGCGAGCCGTCGGACTTCCACTCGACCGCGACGTCGCGGAAGCGGGGCATGATCTCCTGGCGGGCACGGTCGCAGGCCTGCTCGGCGATCTTCGATGCGGCGGCGAGGGCGTCGGCGTCCATACACCGAGGGTATCACCTGCACCCCATCCCGGGCCGGGCCGGGGCTGCCCCGCCCGCCCGGCCTCGGCAGGCGTTACCCTTGGCGCTCGCCATGAGTCCGTCCGAGCCCACCACCCCCGACAGCATCCGGCAGTCCGGTCCGCGGCACCTCGAGATCCGCTGGCGGGACGGCGCCGAGAGCACCTTCGCGGTGCGCGACCTGCGTCTGGCGTGCGCGTGCGCACACTGTGTGGACGAGTGGACGGGCGAGTACAAGCTCGATCCGGCGACGGTGCCCGACGACGTCCGGCCGGTGAGCATCCACCCGGTCGGCCGCTACGCGATCCAGATCGCCTGGACTGATGGTCACGACACGGGCATCTACGCGTTCGATCGCCTCCGGGAGCTGGGGGACCGGAACGCCTCCGGGTGAGCCGTAGACGCCGCGGCGCGTTTCTGTACCGTCCGGCCCAATGACTGAAATGAACGACGACGCGATTGCGATTCTGGGCGGGACGGGCGACCAGGGCCTCGGGCTGGCGCTGCGCTTCGCCAAGGCCGGCCGGCCGGTGGTCATCGGCTCCCGCAAGGCCGAGAAGGCCCTCGAGGCCGTAGACGAGGTGCAGGCCGCCGTGCCGGGGGCCGACGTGCAGGGCTTCGAGAACTCCGAGGCGACCACGAAAGCTCCGATCGTGATCGTGTCGGTGCCGTTCGAGCACACGGCCTCGACCCTGAAGGGCATCAAGGAGGCGCTCGCCGAGGGGCAGATCGTCGTCTCGATGGCGGTCCCCCTGGCGACCGCCATCGGCGACGGCGCCGCCCGGACGGTGGGCATCTGGCAGGGCTCGGCGGCCGAGCTGGTGGCCAGCCTCGTGCCGAAGGGCGTCCAGGTCGTGTCGGCGTTCCAGAACGTCTCGGCCCACCGCCTGCGCGAGCTCGACGAGCCCGTCGAGTGCGACGTGGTCGTGTCCGGCGCCAAGGCAGCGCGCGGGCGGGTGATGGCGCTGTGTCCGCTGGTGCCCGGGCTGCGCGCGGTGGACGGCGGGCCCCTCGGCAACGCGCGCATCATCGAGGACATCACGGCGCTGCTGATCGGGATGAACATCCGCTACAAGCAGC
This sequence comes from uncultured Spirochaetaceae bacterium, assembly GCA_964515335.1. GTDB lineage: Bacteria > Myxococcota_A > UBA9160 > UBA9160 > UBA4427 > TMED88. The sequence continues at coordinate 19,389 of CAZETS010000050.1, read as the reverse complement.
CGGCCGGCCTCGGAATCCGCTTTACCGGCCTGCCCGACTGACCGGACGGCCACCGCCCCTGCGATTCCAGGCACTTCCCGACATACGTGCGCGTACGTTGCCAATCGGGGACGTGTCCTCCGGATTCGAACGGAGGCGAACTGGGGCGACATACCAGGGGTTGTGGTTGAACCGCCGTTCGTCCCCAATATTTTGTGGAATAATCGTTGACGACTGCGCGGCCACCGTGCATGTTGGGCGCAACGGGGATGTGAGGTTCCCCCTGTAGCCTGGGGGGGTCGCAACTTGGCGGTTGCGAGGGGGAACGCGAGCTTGAGACCGGGACGGAGGACCTGGCTTGGGTTCGGGGGCGCCGGGAGTACCGGCGCCCCTCTCATCTGTCCGCCTCGGGGGGCCGTCGGCAGCGCCGGCAGGCCTCCGAGTCGGCCCCGTAGCTGCTCGGGCCGGTTGTCCGGGCAGCACATCCGGATCCGACAGTCAGGTCCGCGATGGGCCACAGCCAAGTGAGCCACAACCACTAGAGACGGTACGCGTAGAGCCGGTGGGGCCAGGGACCAGCAGGCCTGCATGCGAGCCGACGATCGGTCGGCCGCACACCACCAGGGCTCGGAGCGGATCCGAGGACGGAGGCTTCGACGTCGGCCGAGGGTGACCGGGCCGACGCCGCCATTCCAGAAGGCTGACGAGGCAACGCGGCTGCAGGCCGCCGGGTCTCGAGCAGCCACGGTATTCGTCGCCCTCGTGCACCGCTCGGCGGTGGCGGCGGATCCCGATGCCTTGCCCGGCGCCCCGAATCCGGAGATCCTGCCGGAGGCGGTCAGGCGGCCGGGATGCGCGTAGGCCGGATGATGGCCGGATGATGGCCGCGTTAGGCCGCGTTAGGCCGCGTTAGGCCGCGTGATGATCGCGTGAAGGCCGCGCGGCGCGCAGGGCGCAAAAAGAGAATGGACGGACATCGAAGGCGCCGATCCCGGCCGCGACGGCCCAGGTCGTGAAGAAGCAGCGACGCAAGCAGGCACGCGAGGCAGACAAGCAGGCACGCATTCGAGCAGAAGCGCCAGCAGGAACGACCCGAGCCCTCTGTCCCGCCACCACCACCGCGCCGTACCGCCCAACCAAGAAATGGAGTCAGAACGTGAAGGATGCATTGGGGGGGAACGGCACGACGGGAGAGCACGGCCACGGCGAGCGTGAGCGACATCCGAGCGCGGCGGCGGACGCCGGGCCGATGACGCCGGGCGCTTCGGGGGCGAGCCGTCGTGCGGGACGCGGGCGGGGCAAGAGCGGCGGGCCCACCGGCCTGTCGATCCCGCGCCACTTCACCGAGCCGGGTGTCGACCCGTACGACCAGGTCGAGTGGGAGCTGCGCACCGCCAACATCAGCAACGAGAAGGGCGAGACCGTCTTCGAGCAGACCGACGTGGAGATCCCCGCGTCCTGGTCGCAGCTCGCCACCAACGTCGTCGTCTCGAAGTACTTCCGCGGCCACATCGACACGCCCGAGCGCGAGCGCAGCGTCAAGCAGCTGGTCGGTCGCGTGGTGGGTCGCATCGCCGATTGGGGAATCGAGGGCGGCTACTTCGCGAACGAGACCGACGTCGACACGTTCCGGGCAGAGCTCAAGCACCTGCTCGTGAACCAGAAGATGGCGTTCAACAGCCCCGTCTGGTTCAACCTCGGCGTGGCCGACACGCCCCAGCAGGCCAGCGCCTGCTTCATCAATTCGGTGCAGGACACCATGGAGTCGATCATGGGTCTGGCCCGCACCGAAGCGATGCTCTTCAAGGGCGGCTCCGGGACCGGCAGCAACCTGTCCAGCATCCGCTCGTCGCGCGAGAAGCTCGCCGGCGGCGGCGTGGCGTCGGGGCCGGTCTCGTTCATGCGGGGCTTCGACTCCTTCGCGGGCGTCATCAAGTCCGGCGGCAAGACGCGCCGCGCGGCCAAGATGGTCATTCTCAATGCCGACCACCCCGACGTCGGCGAGTTCATCCACAGCAAGTCCGACGAGGAGAAGAAGGCCTGGGCGCTGATCGACGCCGGCTACGACGGCGGCTTCAACGTGCCCGGCGGCGCCTACGACTCGATCGCGTTCCAGAACGCCAACCACTCGGTGCGCGTCACCGACGCGTTCATGCGCTCGGCCGAGGCGAACGGCTCGTGGGACACCAAGGCGGTGACGAACGGCGAAGTCGTCGACACCTACAAGGCCCGCGACCTGCTCCACGAAATGGCCGACGCCGCGCACATTTGCGGCGATCCCGGCATCCAGTACGACTCGACGATCAATCGCTGGAATCCCGTCAAGGCGTCGGGGCGCATCAACTCGAGCAATCCCTGCTCGGAGTACATGTTCCTCGACGACACGGCCTGCAATCTGGCCAGCCTCAACCTGATGACCTTCGTCGACGAGGCCGGCGTTTTCCTCGTCGAGGATTTTCGTCGCGCCGTGGCGCTCACCATCCTCGCCCAGGAGATCCTGGTCGACTTCGCCGACTATCCGACCAAGGAGATCGCCAAGAACAGCCATCTCTTCCGGCCGCTCGGGCTCGGCTACGCGAACCTCGGCGCGCTGCTGATGGCCGAGGGCAAGCCCTACGACAGCGACGAGGGCCGCAACGTCGCGGCGGCGATCACGTCGCTGATGTGCGGTCAGGCCTACCTGACGAGCGCCGAGATCTCCGAGGCGATGGGGCCGTTCCCGCGGTACCGCATGAACCGCAAGCCCTTCCTCGAGGTGATCGAGATGCACGGCGACGCCGCCCGGGCCATCCCGGCGGACGGCGTGCAGGAGAACCTGCTCGACGCTTCCCAGGCGGTCTGGGGCGACGCGCTCGATGCCGGCCGCAAGCACGGCTACAAGAACGGCCAGGTGACGGTGCTGGCGCCGACCGGAACGATCGCGTTCATGATGGACTGCGACACCACCGGCGTCGAGCCGGACATCGCGCTCGTCAAGTACAAGAAGCTCGTCGGCGGCGGCTTCCTCAAGATCGTGAACAACACGGTGCCGATGGCGCTGCGACGACTCGGCTACGACGACGCGGCCGTCGCGGAGATCCTCGCCTACGTGGACGACCGGGAGTGCATCGAGGGCGCGCCCGGCCTCGCCGAAGAGCACCAGCCGGTCTTCGACTGCGCGTTCCGCGCCAAGAACGGCACGCGGTCGATTCACTGGATGGGTCACGTGCGCATGATGGGCGCGGTGCAGCCCTTCCTCTCGGGCGCCATCAGCAAGACCGTCAACCTGCCCGAGGACGCCTCGGTGGACGACGTCATGCAGGCGTACACCGAGGGCTGGCGGCTCGGCCTGAAGGCGCTCGCCATCTACCGCGACGGCAGCAAGCGCACCCAGCCCCTGAACTCTTCGAGAGGGGCCGAAGACTCGGAGACGGGCGAGGGCGCCGACAAGGTCGCCCACCTCGACGAGTACCGGCCGCGGCGGCGCAAGCTCGCCGACGAGCGCCAGGCGTTCACCCACAAGTTCACGATCGCCGGGCACGAGGGCTATCTCACGATCGGCACGTACGACGACGGCGCGCCGGGTGAGATCTTCCTCAAGATGGCCAAGGAGGGCAGCACGATCTCGGGCCTGATGGACACCATCGCGACGATGACGTCCATCGCGCTGCAGTACGGCGTGCCCCTCAAGGCGCTCGTGGACAAGTTCAGCCACACGCGCTTCGAGCCGTCGGGCTTCACCAACAACCGCGCCATCCCGATCGCCAAGTCGATCACCGACTACGTGTTCCGCTACCTCGGCAACCGCTACATCGAGACCGAGGCGGTGGACGCCGGGGGCAGCGAAGGCGAGGAAGGGGCCGACGCTCCCGCCGGGGCGGTGGCGGGCGGTTCCGGGGCTGGCAGCGAAGCGGCGGCCTCCGGCTCCGGCAGCAGCTTCATCAACCAGGCGGATGCGCCGTCGTGCATGGATTGCGGGTCGATCATGATCCGCAACGGCGCCTGCTACAAGTGCCCGAACTGCGGGTCGACGAGCGGCTGCAGCTAGCGGCCGAAGACCGAATTCCGCGGAGCGCGGGGCCTGCGAGCTGGCTTGGGGGGGCGACTCGCGGGCCCCGCGCTCCCGTCCGGGTGACGAGGCAATCCCGGACAGGGCGGTGTCCGCCGCTGAACGGTCGCGAGACCGGGCGGCGGTGCGGAGTTCGTGAAGGTCCGTTCGCGGGACCGTGAAGATCCGTCCGGGTCGTCGCGGCGAGTCGGCTTCGACCGCTCGAACCGATGGACACCGGCAGGTCGGCCGCGTAGCCTGTCGGCCGAAGCATTTCACCGACTCGCGGGAAGCCACCGAGCGAATCGCACGACATGCCCCCCGGCAATGAGAGCGCGGGCTTCGCCCGAGCAATGACGCCCGCCGTGCTGCGCGCGGCGGGTGTCGCCCATTCGCTGGAGGGGCGCGTCCGCAACGTCCCCAAGCAGGCCGAGGAGGACGCCGTCAAGCAGGCGCTCACCGAGGCCGACACGGCGGCCCAGGAGGTAATCCTCGAGTCGCTGATCGAGCTCTACCCGGAGGTCTCGTTGGCCGCCGAGGAGGACACGCCGACGGTCGCGCGCTTCGTCGAGTCGTCGAGCTCGCTGGTGATCATCGATCCGATCGACGGCACCCTGCACTCGTACCTCGAAGCGCGGGGCCCGTACGCGGTGATCGTCGGCCTGGCGGTCGAGCGTGAGCTTCACTCCGCCGTGGTCGCGCTGCCGCGCGAGGGGCAGCTCTTCCTGGCCGACCGCGAAGGCCCGGCCGAGCGCACCACCTCCAAGGGCGCATACCGCAAGGCGAAGCCGCGCGCCGACGGCGATCGCGTACTCGTCTCGCACAGCATGCCGAAGCGAGTGCTCGAGGCGCTTTGCGCGGAGGGGCTCACGCCGACGCCGGCGTGCGGGGGCGCGATCGCGGTGGCCCCGCTGATCCGCGGCGTGCGGGCGGGCCTGCGCTACTACGGGGGCAAGCGCAAGCGCGGCATCAGCATACGCGGTCGGGTGGGCGCGCTGATCGCCCGGCAGGCGGGCGTGCACCTCGAGGCGGACGGCCGCCGGCCGTTCCCGATGCATCTCGACGAACACACACGCACGCTGCGGCTGGCGGCGGAGGCCGACGACCTGCCCGTGCTCGCCGGGGCGCTGGCGGCAGCTGAGCTCGGGTAGACGCGGGTCGCCGCCCCGAACGGGCGGCGACCCGGGCTCTACATCTGCGTGTAGTCCGGCCCCTCGCCACCCTCGGGCGGCGTCCAGGTGATGATCTGGTACGGGTCCGCGATGTCGCACGTCTTGCAGTGCACGCAGTTCTCGTGGTGGATGAAGAGCTTCCTGGCGCCGGGGTTGTCCGGGTCGTCCACCATTTCGTAGACGGCGGCAGGGCAGAAGCTCTCGCAGGGGTTGCCGTAGTCGCGGGCGCAGATCGTCGAGCAGACGTTCGTGTCCGCCACCTTCAGGTGGTGGGGCTGGTCGGCCTCGTGGGCGGTGCCGCTGAAGCCGACGAGGTGCTCCTTGCTGAAGGTCAGCTTGCCGTCGAACTCGAACTCCTCCTTCTTCCGCTTCTCGGGCGGCAGCTCCCAGATCTTCTTCATCGCCGAGTGGCTGGCGTGCACCTTGAGCTTGTCGGCGAGGCCCCGCCCCTTCGTGAGCATCATGGCCGGCATGTTGAGGCCCATCAGGAAGAGCGGCGATACGTCGATCGAGCCCTCCCAGTTGCGCGCCTCGCGGTGCTCGGTGTAGGCCCAGCTGTTCTTGTAGCGCTCCGTGTAGTCGCCGAGGGTCTTGCTCGAGAAGTCCTGCCTGGCCAGCGCGTCCACGATGGTCTCAGCGGCCAGCATGCCCGTCTTGATCGCCATGTGGACGCCCGCGAGCTTCATCGGGTTGAGCATGCCCGCAGCGTCGCCCACCAGCATCGCGCCGTTGCAGTAGAGCTTCGGTTGCGAGTAGAGGCCGCCCATCGGAACGCACTTGGCCCCGTAACGAACCAGCTCGCCGCCCTCGAGGAGCTTGCGCATGAACGGGATCGTCTTGAAGCGCTGGGCGTTGAGGTGCGGGTCGTTGTGGGGATCCTCGGTGGTCAGCGACGTCACGTAGCCGAAGGAGACGAGATTGTCCTTCATGTCGTACAGCCACATGCCGTCCATCTGGCTGAACGCGTCGGGGAAGAGCGAGCCGTGGATCACGCGGCCGGGCTTGTGGTTCTCGGGCTTGACCCGCCAGATCTCCTTGATGCCGGTCTTGTAGCTCTGCTCGTTCTCGCCGTGCATGTCGAACAGCTCGATCAGCTGCTTGCTGAGCGTGCCCCGCACGCCCTCTCCGAGCACCGTGACGTTGGCGATGATGTCCATGCCGGGCTGGAAGGTCGGCTTCGGGTTGCCGTCCTTGTCGACCCCCATGTCGCCGGTGCGCACGCCGACGACGCGGTCGCCCTCGGTCAGGATCTGCGCCGCCGCGAATCCGGGATAGATCTCGACGCCGAGCTCTTCGCACTTCTCGCCGAGCCACTTGGCGACGTTGCTGAGCGAGGCCACGTGGTAGCCGTTCTTCTGGAACATGGGCGGGCAGATCGGTGACTTGATGGAGGGCCCACGCGTGAAGAACATGAACTGCGAGTCGTTGGCGACGTACTCGGTGGGGAAGCCCTGCTCGACGAAGTCGGGCATCAGCTCGCGGATCGCCACCGGGTTGATGACGGCCCCGGAGAGCTGGTGGTCGCCGACGCCGGCGGCCTTCTCGATCACCAGCACCACGGGCGGCTCGATGGGTGTGCCGTCCCCGGCCTCGGCCCGCTCGTTGTGGGCCTCTACGCGCTTCATCAGGTGGTAGGCGGCCGCCAGATTGGCCGGCCCGGCGCCGACGAAGAGGACGTCGACCTCCATGCTCTCGCGTTCGATCTCGCTCATGAAAACCTCGTGGGCGTCTTGGGAGGGGCGGAAGGTAGAAGAGCGCAAGCCCTCGAACAAGCAAGTCAATTCGGTCGTTCGGCGGGGGGCGCCGCCGCCGGCGGGGGGCCGCCGGGGGTGCTGGCGCCGGGCCGCGCCGCGCACGCCGGCCGGCGTCAGCCGGCGCCGATCTGCTCGGTGGGCGGGGGTTCGCTGCCGACGGCCGGCGGCGGCAGGCTCGGCACGAGCAGCCGATAGGCCGCTGCGAAGATGATCGCGCCGCTGAACATCACGACGCCCGAGGCGACGAACGGCACCGACAGTCCGAACCAGTCGCCCGCGAGGCCCGCGCACATCGCTCCGACGACCCGGCCGGTCACCCCCATGGCGTTGCCCTGGCCCAGCAACTCGCCGGCGTCCCGCGCTTCGCAGGTCTGCGAGTAGAGGCTCGTGAAGCTGGGGAACGAGATGCCGTTGCCGAAGGCGAGGACCGGCCCGACCACGTAGATCCACTCCATCGACGGCGCCCAGGCGATGGCGACGAGCCCGATCGCGGTGATCGTGAGCCCGACGATCACCATCACGCCCTCGGACATGTAGCGGGCGATGCGCCCGACCATCACGCCCTGGGTGATCGCGATGAAAATGCCGATCCAGGCGAAGAGGATGCCCACGTCGAGGGTGCTCGCCTCGAAGCGGCGGATCACGTACAGCGGGAACGTTGCCTCGACGGCCGCGAAGGCCACGTAGACGTGGAACCAGAGATACAGGTACATGGCGATGCGACGGTCCTCCACCATCGTCATCACGCGAACGGGAGTCGGCACCAGCGATACCATCAGCTCCCGCGGATCCGGCGGCTCCTCCTCGGCGGGCCGCGTCTCGGGCAGCAACCACCAGGCGAGCAGCAGATTGACGAAGGCGATCGCGCAGACGCCGTAGAAGGGCACCTTCGGTCCCAGGTCCGCGAGCAGCCCGCCGAGCGCCGGTCCCATCACGAAGGCCACGCCGAGGGCGGCGCCGAGCTTCCCCATGCCGTCGGCGCGCTCGGCTGGCGGGGTCACGTCCGTCACCACCGCCTGGCAGGCGCCGACGCTGGCCGCGAAGAAGCCGCCGAGCACCCGCGAGAGGTAGATGACGGTGAGCGTGTCGGCGACCGTCAGCAGCGCGAACGAGCCGATCGTGCCGGCGAGCGAGACGAGGATGACGCGTCGCCGGCCGAACCGGTCCGAGAACCAGCCCCACGCCGGCAGGAAGAGCAGCTGTGTGAGCGCGTAGATGGCCACGATGGCGGCCACCTCGAAGGCACTCGCTCCGAGCCTGTTCGCGTAGTCGGGCAGCACCGGAATCAGGATGCTGAAGCCGATGAAGTCCACCATGACCGTCATGAAGACGATCATCAGGATCAGGCGTTGCCCGGTGCGCGCGGCAGCAGCGTCCGGGTCGTTGGGATCTAGGGCGGGCATACGGCGGCGGCGGTCTCCGTTGCCGGGGGCGCCCCAGTCTCGCACTTGCCCGGGCCCCGTGCGAGGGCGCCCGCCCACACGCCGCCCGAAGGGCCGCCCGGATGTCGGCGCGATCGCCCGCGCGGGTGCGTATACTGGGCCGGTGCCCAGCCTGCGGTCCGGCCTCGTCGACATCATTCGCGACTTCCTGGCGGTCGACGCGTTGGCGACCCGGCTCGTTTCGCGTCACGAGGCCGGCGCGTTGCGCTTCGACGACGTGCGGTCGTGGGTGGGTGACGACGCGCGCAGCCCGCTCTTTCGTCTGAAGGAGGGCTGCCACGCGATCTTCCGGGCCACCGACGCGGACGAGACGCCCGAGATGCGCACCGGCGCGTTGCTCGATCTCGCCGTCGGCTCCCTCTTTCACGAGGCGATGAAGCTGCGGGAGAACCTCTACCAGCAGGAGCGCTACGGGCCGCGCGTACAGGCGCTGCGCGGTGAGAACGACTCGGAGGCGCGTGAGCTGTTCGCCGAGTTCGAGAAGATCCTGGCGCAGACGGCCCAGAGCCTCGACGTCTCGGTAGGCGAGGTGGCGGCGCTGCTCGACCAGACCCGCAAGCAGCTGCGGCGATCGATGATCGCGTTGGGCGCGACGGGCATCACCGCGCGATGTCTGTACGAGCACCAGAGCGAGCTGGCCTCGGTGTATGCGGAGGGGGTCGACGCGCTCTTCGCCGACATCTTCGGCGATGCGGCGACGGGCTACGTCCGCGCGGCGCTCTCCTACCTCGAGAGCGCCTACTACGCCGAGGCGCTGCCGCCGCTCGAAGAGGCGGCCCGGCGAGCACCCGATCGCAAGGACGTGGCGGGGGCCCGTGCATACGCGCAGGGCATGCTCGCCTTCTTCTCGCGCGAGTACGCGACCAGCGTCGCCCGGCTCGGCGAGTGGCTCGACACTGCGCCGGGGGACGGCGATGCGGTGTGGGTCCGGCAGGCCCTTGCCGGCACGCAGCACATCGAGCGGCTCATGCCCGACGACGAGAGCGAAGAGGTCATCGCCGACGCGGCGGCGCTCTCGGAGCAGCTGCGCGCCCTCGAGGCGCGCTGACGCTCAGGCGCGGGCGCTCGAGGCCTCGGCCCGGTCGGCCCGGTAGAAGTGGACCCAGAGCGACACACCGATCACCACGAGTGCCACGCCGATCAGCTGGGGCTCGGTGAGGCCGAGCAGCACTCTGTCGTTGACACGCCAGTTCTCGATCACGATGCGCCCGGCGCCGTTGAGGGCGAGGTACTCGCCGAACAGGAAGGGGCTCTTCTTGCGCCGCCACCATAGGAAGGCCGCGACCGGCAGCAGCCAAGCCACCTCGTAGAGCTGCGTCGGATGGACCGGATCCAGCGTGGGCGGCGCTCCCTGCGGAAACGTCACCGCCCACGGAACGTCGGTGACCTTGCCGTAGTCGTCGCCGACCAGGAAGCAGCCGATCCGGCCGAGGGCCTGCCCGACCGCGAGCGCCGGCGCCACGCAGGCGCTCAGACCCCTGATCGGCATGCCGTACTTCAGCGCCGCCAGGATCGCCGCCAGCGTGCCGCCCATCAGCCCGCCGTACCAGGTGATGCCGGCGCGCGCGAAGAGCAGATCGAAGAACGGGTAGCCCTCGCGCAGCGAGACGTCGATCGCGAAGTAGAGCTTCGATCCGCCCACGCCGCCGAGCATGATCCACATCAGCAGGTTGGGGGCGGGCGTGTCGTCGATGCCCTCCTCGGCCATGCGCTTGACGGCGATCCAGTACCCGACCAGGAAGGCGATCGCCATCATGACGCCGAACGTGCTGATCGCTATGCCGGTGCCGGGGAATCTGTAGATCTCGGGATACATGGCCGTCCGTCGTCGCCGCGAGCGCGAAGCGGCGCAACGCTATGCGATGGCCCGGTGGCCAGCAAGGCGCCCGCGTCCGCCGATCGGCCCGCACCGCTTGCGCGGTGCCGGCTCAGCGGCCCCGGGGCAGGCTCACGTGGAAGCGGGCGCCTTGGCCGGGCTCGCTCTCGGCCCAGGCACGACCGCCGTGGGTCTCGGCGATCTTGCGCACGATCGCCAGACCGACGCCCGTGGACGCGCGGCCGTTCTTCGACGCGCCACGCGAGTAGAAGACGTCGAAGACGCGGGCGAGGTCGTCGGGGGCGATGCCGCGGCCGTGATCGGCGACGGTGAGCACGTCGTGCTCGGCCTCGCGGGTGATGAGCACCTCGATGGTGCGGTCTTCGCACTCGCCCATGTGCTGGAGCGCGTTGCCGATCATGTTGGAGAAGATCTGATAGAGGCGGGTGCGGTCGGAGTAGACGAACGGCGGGCTATCGGGAATCGAGAGCTGGGCGTCCATCTCGTCGAGGCGCAGCTTGAGTTCGGCGCGCAGCTGCTGCAGCACCGGGCGCGGGTCGACGAGCGACCGGAGTTCGCCGCCGGCGCCGATGCGCGACAGCTCGAGCAGGTCGTCGATGAGCGAATGCATGGTTCGCGCGGCCTGCTCGATGCGGTCGGCGAAGTGCCGGCCGGTGTCGTCGAGTTGGTGGCCGTAGTCCTGGCGCAGCAGCCGGGTGAAGCCGAGCAGCGAGACGAGCGGGCTGCGCAGGTCGTGGGAGACGCTGTGGACGTAGGCCTCGAGCTCCGCGTTCTTGCGCTCGAGGGCCTGCTGGCGCGACACCTGATCGGTGATGTCGCGCAGGAAGACGACGCTCCGGATGCGTTGGCTGCGCTCGTGGGGGCGCGCGTCGACCATCACGTGCGAAGTGCGTCCGTCGGGGCGCTCGATCTCGATCGCGTGCTGCTCGATCGTGCCGGGGCGGCCCGCGCCGCCACCCGGGTCGATGTTCGAGAGCAGCGAGACGAGCTCGGGCGAGCGCGGAACGATCAGCGCGATCGGGCTGTCGACGAGCTTCTCGAGCTCGAGGTCCAGCAGCGTCGCGACGGCGGGATTCGCATAGACGATGAAGCCGAAGCGGTCGAGGGCCAGCACCGCATCCGGCGAGCAGTCGAGGATGCCGGCGAGGGCGTCGCGCTCGCCGCGCAGGGCGGAGTCGGCCGCGGCGCGATCTTCGCTCGGGTGGATGATCGAGACGACGATCGGCTGGCCCGCCTGGGTCTCGGTGCGGAAGGCGCTGAGCTCGGCCGATCGCGCGACGCCGTCGCGCGTGCCGAGGTCGAGCCGCATGTCGCGGAGCGCCTCGTTGTGGCGCAGGTGGCTCTGGATGTGCGCCGTCTGCTCCTGGATGCGCGCCTTCTTCCGCGCGCCCGGCAGAGCGGCGAACGCACCGCACAGGTTTCCGCCCAGATGACGGGTCGTGCCGCCGCAGGCGTTTCCGAGGGCGTCGCTCATCCAGACCACGCGACCGCTGAGGTCGCTCACGACGACGAGCGAGTGCAGGCGCGCGAGACCCTCGAGGATCTCTTTAGTCGCGATGTCGTCGATCCGGACTTGCGACGGACTTCGTTGCGGGGAGGGGGTGGCAGTCGAACGCATTTGATTATCCGTGTCGAGCGTGGTCATCCTAACAGAGCGATGCGTCGGAAGGTCGACGAAATCGTCGCGTTCGTATGATGGACGTGTGTCCGCAGTCTGGCCGCGCGTAATGATTCCGGCAGAATCTCTCGACTACGTAGTTTTGACTACGTGTCCCGTGTGCCGTCTGGCTTGCCCCAAGAGCGTCTACAGTGGATGCAGGCCCGCGAGGCGCGGCAATTTGCGACACATGCCACCGAGATGGAACGGATGTATCGCTGGGCTATCCTGGGAGCGTCCACGCGGGGAAGGGCCCCGTGGGGTTGCACGCACCTTCGCTGGCGGCGATTTCCGGTCGATCCGGACCGAAGATCGTCGGCCGATCGGTCGATGAGTACCGTCTGGTGTAGGCCGGAGGGGCGACGGAAGCGGCAACGACAACTGCAAATGTAGATGCAACTGCAATGGCAGCTGCAGAGGCAGAGGCAGCGCTAACGGCAAACGAAGACAAGCCGAGAGCCGAGCCGAAGCCGCAGTCGACAGTCGAGAACAGTTAGACGGTCGAGTCGCGAACGGAGCCCCCCAGGCAGCCGGCGCGACCCGACGAGCAGACCCCCCGAGCATGTCGCCACGAGTCCGAGCGGACTCGTGGCGGGACGTTGCACGCCCGGGACCTGCTGGAATCCAGGAGACCGGGATGAGCGTCCTCGACACGCGCTCGCTATCCGTTCGCCGCGGGCACGTCGGCGTGCTCGTGGTGCTCTGTGTCTTCCTCACGAGCGGCGCGACGGCGCCCGAGTTCGTCGACCTCGTCTCGCGCCTCGGCGAAGAGCCCGTCGCCAGCGAGCCCTCGCCGCCGCCGGGCGGCGACCTTGCGGCCGCCCCCGTCACGGTGGCGGAGAGCGTCGCCGAGGTGCTGCTCTTTGCGAACCCCTCGCTCTCACCCCGTGAGCGGGCGCGGATCGGCGGTGCGATCGAGCGCTACAGCGCGGTCTACGACCTCGATCCCGATCTGGTGCTGGCGGTCATGCTGGTCGAGAGCAACGCGCGGCCCTGGGCGTACAGTCCCAAGGGCGCGGTGGGCCTGATGCAGGTGATGCCGCACATGATGGAGCCGATGGGATTGGCCGGTAACCTGGCCACCATCGAGAGCAACATCGAGGCGGGCTGCTTCATCCTCGCCAACAACATCAGCCGGCTCGGCGTCGAAGACGGCATCTCGGCGTACTTCTGGGGATCGCGAATCCGTGGCGTCGCCTACCTCGAGAAGGTGCTCGAGGCCCGCGACCGCGTGAGGCGCCTGGCCAGATCCTGACGCGGGATCTCCCACCCCCCGCCAAGGCGCGTCGTTCCAGGGCCGTGCGCCTGTCGCCCAGGCCCGTCACACTCGGTGCCGTGTCGGTCGACGGGGTAGTGGTGCGACGGGTCGAGGATCGCTTCCGGGCGCCGGACGGTGCCGAGCTGTTCCGCCGCGCCTGGCTGCCGCCCGAGCCCGCGCGCGTGATGGTGATCGTGCACGGGTTCGGCGAGCACTGCGGCCGCTACGAGGAGATGGCCGCCTGGTTGGCGCGCCGCGGCTTCGCGGTGCACGCCTACGATCAGCGCGGGCACGGCCTGACGCCTGGACGGCGTGGCTGCGTCGAGTCGTTCGACGTCTTCCTCGACGACCTCGGCGCCTTCGTCGAGTTCGCTCAGCGCTCGCACTTCGGAAAGCCGCTCGTGCTGGTCGGGCACAGCATGGGCGGGCTGATCACCTCCGCCTTCGTGTGCGAGCGGCAGCCGGTGGTCGATCAAGTCGTCCTGTCGGGACCGGCGCTCACCCTGGCGCCGGGCGTCTCGCGTGCGCGCCTCACGCTGGCGCGCGTGATGAGTCGCGTGTGTCCGCGCTTCACCCTCGACGCCGGTCTCGATGAGAACGGGTTGTCCCGCGACCCCGAGGTCGTGAAGCGCTACGTCGAGGATCCGCTCGTGCACGGCCGCGTCAGCGCGGCGCTCGCTGCCGGCATGATGGCCGCGCAGCTGCGCACGGCCTCCCGCGCCGATCGCGTGCACGTCCCCCTGCTGCTGCTGCACGGCGAGGAGGATCCGCTGTGCGACGTTCGGGGCAGTCGCGATTTCCACGCCGGCCTGCCCCATGAGCGGGTTGCCGGCTGCGCGCTGCGAACGTATCCCGGACTGCGGCACGAGATCTTCAACGAGCCCGAACGCGAGCAGGTGTGGTCCGACCTGCTCGGCTGGCTCGACGCGGCGCCGGGCCGCGACCCTTCCTGATTGCCCGGGAGATCGAGGCACGATGAGTCGAGGCACCAAGAAGAGCGGCGGGGACGGATCCGGGCCGGGTGCGCTGACGCACCTCGACGCCGAGGGACGGGCCCGCATGGTCGACGTCGGCGAGAAGCCGATCACCCACCGGCGCTCGGTGGCGCGGTGCGAGGTGAAAATGGCGCCCGAGACCCTTGCCCGCATCACCGATCGGCGCATCGAGAAGGGCGACGTGCTGGCGACCGCCCGCATCGCCGGCATCCAGGCCGCCAAGCGCACCGACGAGTGGATTCCCCTTGCGCATCCGCTGCCGCTCGACGCGGTCGAAGTCCGTCTCGAGCCGGACGCGGAGGGCGGGGTGGTGCGCATCGAGGCCAGGGTCGAGACGCACTGGCGCACAGGCGTTGAAATGGAAGCACTGGTGGCTGCCTCGGCGGCCGCGCTTACGATCTATGATATGTGCAAGGCCATCGACCGCGAGATGAGCGTCGAGCGTGTGCGGCTGGTCGCGAAGAGTGGCGGAAGAAGTGGGGATTTCCGGCGATCGGACGAGCCGGAGGGGCCGCCGGGGTGAGCCGGCCGCGACAGCCGCCCGCCAGGGGCGGGCGCCGGAAGGCGGGGCGAGGAGGTGCGTGATCGGCCACGAGACGAACCGGAACGGGGAACCGCCGGACGAGGGACGGGGTCACTCGCCCGAGAGGGAGCCCATGACGTTCGAAATGGTCGAGACTGGCCCCGCGGCCCGGGTTGGCGCGCGGGTTTCCCGAAACAGAGCCCGCCCGCTGGTCATCGACGACCCCGACGCCGAGCTCGTCGAGCGCTGGAAGGCGGGCGACGAGCAGGCCTTCGAGACGCTGATCCGCCACCACCAGCAGCGGGTCTTCCGGCTCCTGATGCGCATGATGGGGACCCGCGAAGAGGCCGAGGACGTCTCCCAGGAGGCCTTTCTGAGCCTCCACCGCCACGGCAAGCGCTTCCGCGGCGAGTCGCGCTTCTCCACGTTCGTGTACCGCGTGGCCGCGAACGCCGCGCTGAACCGCCGCCGCTCGCTGGGTCGCAGCCGCGCCCGGGTCGAGAAGCTCGGCGTGCGCCAGGCGGCCGGCGACGACCTGCCCTATTCCCCCCGGGATCCCGAGGACGCCACCGCCGGGCTCGAGCTCAGCCAGCACGTGCGCGAGGCCCTCGACAAGCTCTCTCCGGCGCTGCGCATGCCCGTGATCCTGTACGACATCGAGGGGATGCCGTACGCCGAGATCGCCAAGGTGCTCGACGTCGCCGAGGGGACCGTGAAGTCCCGCATCCACCGCGCCCGACAGGCGCTCCGCAAGGAGCTGCAGGACCAGCTGGGCGACAAGGCCGAGGAAACCGTGCTGTGAGCCACTCGGATGTTCGCAACCAGATGCCCGACTATCTCGAGGGCGATCTTTCCCTGGATCGCCGCGCCCTGTTCGACGCCCATCTCGACGAGTGTCCCGAGTGCGCGCGCGAGATTGCGGAGATGCGCATGACGATCGGGGCGCTGCGCTCGCTGCCCGACCCCGAGCCGCCGCCGATGCTCGTCGCCGACGTGCTGAGACGCATCCGCCTCGGCGAGGGACAGGAAACGTTCTTCGACCGGCTGCGCGCCCTCGCCGACATCGTGCTGGCGCCGCGGGTGCTCGCGCCGCTATCGGTGGCCGCGATCGCCGCCGGCATCCTGCTCGGCACCGAGCCGCTGCGCGACGGCATGCCGTTCGGCTTGGATCCGGCGTCGCTGGTGGTGGCCGAGGCCCCGCCGGGAACGATCGTGGTCGCCCGCACGGATCCCCAGCAACCAAGCGAGCGCGATGCTTTGCCCACCGTGCCCTCGATGACGCCTGCCGGGGCGCTCGCCGGCATTCCGGGCGGGAGTGCGCGCACGCCCGGGCAGGAGCTGATCGCCCTCTCGGAGCTGCTCGCCGAGCGCTCGCGCCGCTCGCACTTCAGCGACTGGTCTTCGCTCGGATCCCTGGCCTCCGCGGGCGCGGCTGCGGGCGCGCCGGGCGTGACGGTCGCCACCCGTTCCGGCGAAGCCGCCCTCGACGCACGTGGAGGAACCGCGTACCTCCCGAGCCGCCCCGCCGAGGCCGAGGAGCGCTGGCCGAGCGCCGACGAGTGGCTCGCCCACGTCGAGCGTCAGCCGGTGGACTTTGCGGACCAGATGGTCGCTCGCTCGCTCGCCGAGCGGGAGCACTGGATCGACAGCCTGGCTCGCCGGGCCGTGGAGACCGAGCGCCTCGATCGCGTGGTTTCGGCGCTGCGCCAGAGCCGCAGCCGCACCGCGCACGTGCTCGCAGACGACTTCGCCTCCGCGGGCGCCCGGCACGGCGGCACGCTCTCGGCCTCGCATCGCACCGACTGAACGGCTCGCCCGTTCCTGGGCACGGACCCCTTCCGGCCGCCCGGCGCGCAGCGGAAACGGTTAACCTCGGCCGCTCCAGATCTCGGGGCCGACCGCGCCCTGCGTGGGAGGGTACGAGGATGCGGGCGCGTCCCGCTCGGCGATGGTCGCCTGCGGTCCCGAGCCGGGCGCCGAGTGGGTGGCGCGTGCTCGCGTCGCTGCTCGGTCTGGCGCTCGCCGGCCCGCTCGGCTGTGCGTCGGCGCCGCTCGAAGCGGTCGACGGCGGCGTCGAGGTGCTCGATCTCAGCCCCGAGAGGCCGAGCGACTGGAGCTTTCGCCACCTCGGTGCGCCGTTCGTCGCGCTGCTCCGCGGTCCCGACTACGTGTACGCGCCGCGCCGCATACACATCGAGACGACGCCCTCGGGCGGCTACCTCGACCTGTTCTACGTGCGCTCCGGCTTCCAGAAGCGCTTCGAGCAGGCCGAGTCGCCGGTGGTGGTGATCCTGCCCTCGCGGCTCGATGCGGGTCCGCGTGACTCCTTCACGGTGCGCGCCTTCGCGGAGGGCTACCGGCAGGAGAGCGTGACCCACAAGCTTTCCGAGCGATTCGAGGAGATCGCTCTCGACCTCTCACCGCTGCCGAATCGACTCGATGCCGTGTCGCACCGCTACTTCGCCGGGCGCTCGTCGGTTGCGTTCCTGACGCCGGTCGCGCTCACCTTCCGCGTCCAGGAAGCGGACGACGGCATCGCGGTGATCCTCAACGAGACCGCGCTCGGCCCCGACGCGCGCGAGGCCGTCGAGGCCATCCGCAGCCCGTTGATCGCCGAGGGCTACGGGCAGCAGCTCGGCGAGGACCTGATGATCAAGCTCGTGCTCTCGGATTCCGCTGCCCGGGAGTCGATCGAGGTCCGCTCGAGGCAGCGCTACGACGCGCCCCGGGACCACTACGAGTTTGCGCTCGATCTCGTGCCGGCCGACTCGGCGGCGCAAAGCGTCGAGCAGGCCCTCGACGCGTTGGCGGCGCTGCAGCCGGGCGATGTGACGGGCTGTGCGCTCGCCTTCGACGACACCCTGCGCGGCGGGCTCGATCCGGGCGCCCTTGCCCGCGCGCTGCGGCCCCGGGGCGCGTTCACCGATCGCTACCTGCGCGCCGCCATGCGCCGGCTCGGCGAGGTCTCGGTGGACGGCGTCGTGGACTTCACCGACGGCACCCGGCTGCGGCCGTCGAGCGCCATCGAGCTGGAGATGGCCGTCTCGAATGCCGCCACGGCGCGCGGCTACCTGGCCCTGCTGCGCAGCTTCGTCGGCAGGCTCGAGGCCGACCCCGCCCACCGGGACAGCGCGCTCAAGAGCCTGGTCGCCCCCGAGCTCGCCGCTTCGCGATTCGAAGCGGCGCTCGAGGACGCACGACGCTCCGAGGGTGCCTGCGCGGGGCCGTGACCGTCGGTTCGCCGGTGCCACGCCCTCCGCGCGACCCTAGGCTCGAGCCGGCCCGGTCCCGTGGAGCAGTCGTGCATGACGCGCGCGACGAAAGTGTCGTCGTCCACTTCGCTCGCCGAGCGAACGCGCCCGGGCGCACCGGCCGGGCGCGTCGTCGTCGACCGCCCGCGCGAGCGGTTGGGTCTTCACGGCGTCGGCGCGCTCTCCGAGTCGGAGCTGGTCGCCCTGCTGCTGCGCACGGGAACGCGCAAGCTCGCGGCGACCCGCCTCGCCCACCACCTGCTCGGGGAGGCCGGCGGCCTGGCTGCACTGGCCGAGATGCCTTTCGACGCGCTCTGCGCGACGCCCGGCGTCGGGCCCGCGAAAGCAGCGAGCCTGCTCGCCGCCGCCGAGGTCGGTCGCCGGCTCGCGAGCCGGCGACTGCAGCCGGGCGATGCGATCCGAAACCCGAGCGACGTGCACCGGCACTTCCATTTGCGGCTTCGTGGCGCGCGTCGCGAGCACTTCATGGTGCTGCTGCTCGACGGGCGCCACCGCGTGATGAGCGAGTCCCAGGTATCGCAGGGCACGCTGACGGCCAGCCTGGTGCATCCGCGCGAAGTGTTTCGCGCCGCCGTCCGGGCGGCGGCCGCTGCCATCGTGCTGGTCCACAACCACCCCAGTGGCGATCCGTCTCCGAGCCGGGAGGACCGCGACGTGACCGCTCGACTGGTGGCCGCGGGCGAGTTGATCGGCATCCAGGTGGTCGACCACGTGGTGGTCGCCGATGCTGGCTACTACTCGTTCCAGGAGGAGGGAGAAATCGAAAAAGTCTAACGATTACAGATACTTGAACTCATGAGCCGCGTTGCCCCGCCCCCACCTGCGGCATGCCCGTCACTTCGTCGCTCAATTTCCACCGCGATTGGGACGATGCAATCGGAGCGGCGCGGCGTGCGACGCGGAGGGTCGAGTCATGTCGAAGGTCACGCTCGAGGACGCAGGGCAAGAGTTGGCAACGGGCAGTTTCGAACGGCGCCGCAACCGGCGCGCCGACATGGTCGTTTGCATCGACTACGCGACCGTCGACGAGATGTTCTCGGAGTTCACGCGGGACATCAACGAGGGCGGCGTCTTCATCGAGACCGAGAAGCCCAAGGCGCTCGGCACCCAGGTCACCATGCACTTCAACCTGCCCGGCAGTGAGGAGCGCATCGAGACGGTCGGTCGAGTGGTGCGAATCAGCGCCGGTGACGAGTTCTCGCCCCCCGGAATGGGAATCGAGTTCGACGAACTCAGCGACGGCGATCGAGAGAAGATCGACGCGATCGTTCGCACGCTCCGCCTGGGCGCCGGGTCGGACTGCTAGCCCGCTCGCTCAGAACGGAATCTCGTCTCCGGGCCCGGAGCCGTCGGGTCCGGAAGCGGGACCAGAGGCAGGGCCTGAAGCAGAGCCAGAGTCGGGACCCGGCCGTGCGCCGCCGCCCTCGCTGCGCGGCCCACCGAGGAACTGCACTGTCTGCGCGTTGATCTCGG
>CAZETS010000049.1:0-41255 GCA_964515335.1 uncultured Spirochaetaceae bacterium | reverse complement strand
CGGGTCCACCAGGCACGGTTCGCCGTCTAAGCGCCGAAACCCACCGCGAATCGACAACTTCGAGTGGTCTTGGGCCCAATCTTCGAGCCACCTCTGACGACTATGGCAGCAGGCCTTCGCGCAGCATCGTGGTCTCCTCGTTTTCCATGTCGATGCGCACGCTGTTCACGAATGCCCGCAGCTCGTGGGCGATCTCGGCGATGGGCTGCGCTTCGTCCTCGAGCTGCCCGAGTAGCTCGCGAATCGATTCGCGCTGCTCTCGGTGCTCGCGCGCCAGCCGGCTCGCCATCCGGTCTCCGTCCTCGACCTTGCGCAGGGCCGAGACGAGCGCGGCGTCCTCGACGTCGAGGTGGGCCGAGAACTCGGCGAAGAACTCGGCCCCATGGCGCCGCAGCCGGCGCCCGAGATCGGCTCCGCCGATCGCGGCGGCGTCGAGCAGCGCCTCGAGCTCGTCGAGCGCCGTTCTCAGCACGGCGTGCTCGGCAAGGATTCGGTTCCTGACCTGGCGCGGCATCGCTCGGTCCATCGGTCGCCCCCCCCGGCATGCCGCGCGCGTCGATCGTCACCCCTGGCGCGTCTCCTGCCTCTTCGTCGTGCTGCATATGCCGTGCCGGCTCTCGTGCTCGACATCACGACCAGCGCAGCAGGCCGCTGGGGCGGCGAGACACAGCTCCGGGGTTCGTCCCGCCTCATGGGTCGTATTCGGGCGTCCCCGCCCGCCGGCCAAAGGCTCCTCGGCTGCGCGCTAGCTTGTCGCGGCGCCTCCACCCCGCACGCGCCGCGAGGAGAGCCGAATGAGCGCCACCGCGATCCCCACCGGACCCGTCCCGAGTCACCCCATTGCCGGCATCGCGCCCACCGTGGCACGCCTTCGCGAGGCGTTCGAGTCGGGGCGCACGAAGCCGCTCGACTGGAGGCGCGCGCAGCTCGAGGGGCTGCTCGCCTTCGCGCGCGAGCAGGGCGACGCGCTGGTGGCGGCCCTGCAGGCCGACATGGGCAAGCCCGAGCTCGAGGCGCGAGCCGCCGACCTCGGCCAGGTGAGCCAGGAGGCGAAGCTCGCGCTGAAGAAGCTCGCGAAGTGGACGCGGCCCGAGGGCGCCGGCTTCTTGCCGATCCTCGGCCGCTCCTTCGTACAGCGCGACCCGCTCGGTGTCGTGCTGGTCATCGCGCCGTGGAACTACCCGGTGGGCCTGTTGCTCTCGCCTCTGGTCGGCGCGGTGGCGGCGGGCAACGCCGCCGTCCTCAAGCCTTCCGAGGTGACGCCGCACACTTCGGCGGCGATCGCCGAGCTGCTGCCGGGGTACGTCGACGACGAGGCGATCGCGATCGTCGAGGGTGGGATCGAAGAGACGACCGCGCTTCTCGAGGAGCGATTCGACCACATCTTCTACACGGGCAACGGCAGTGTGGGTCGGGTCGTGATGGAGGCCGCCTCGCGCCATCTCACGCCCGTGACCCTCGAGCTCGGTGGCAAGAGTCCGTGCATCGTGGATCGCACCGCCGACCTCGCCGTGACGGCCCGGCGTATCGCGTGGGGGAAGTTCCTGAATGCCGGCCAGACCTGCGTCGCACCCGACTACGTGCTCGTCGAGGAGTCCGTCGAGGCGCCGCTCATCACCGCGCTCGAACAGGCCGTTCGCGACTTCTACGGCGACGACGCCACGCGAAGCGGCGACTACACCCGCATCGTCGATCGACGGCACCACGAGCGCGTGAGCAAGCTGATGGCCGGGCACGAGATCGCCTTCGGCGGCGGGAGCGACCCCGAGCGCTGCACGATCGAGCCGACGGTGCTGCGCGGTGTCTCGCCGGCCGCGCCCATCATGCAGGAGGAGATCTTCGGGCCCGTGCTGCCGATCTTGACCGTCGCCGACGTCGGCGAGGCGATCGCGTTCGTGAACGCACGCGAGAAGCCGCTGGCCCTCTACCTGTTCAGCAGCGACTCCGAGACCGAGCAGCGGGTGCTGTCGGGCACGAGTTCGGGCGGGTTGTGCGTCAACGGCACCATCATGCAGATCGGCAACTCCGCGATGCCGTTCGGCGGCGTGGGGCCGAGTGGCATGGGGGCCTACCACGGCCGCTTCACGTTCGAGACGTTCAGCCACCGCAAGGCAGTGCTGCGCCGGGGCTTCCGGTTCGACCCCAGGATGTTGTATCCACCGTATACGAAGAGGAAGACCGACATGGCGAAGAGGATGTTCTGACCGCATGGACCGCATGAACGAGCTCGCCTTCTACACGCTGGCCGGTGCGCCGCGTACGCCGCGCGACCTGATCGAGGAGGTCCAGCAGGGCGAGGCCCTCGGGATCGGCTCGGTCTTCATCTCCGAGCGGTTCAACATCAAGGAGGCCGCGACGCTGTCGGGCGCCGTGGGCGCCGTATCGAGCGAGATCGGCATCGCGACCGCGGCCACCAACCACAACACGCGCCATCCGATGGTGACCGCCGCCTGCGCGATGACGATGCACAAGCTCACCGGCGGGCGATTCTCGCTCGGTCTCGGGCGGGGCATCGCGCCGATGTTCGACGCGTTCGGGCTGCCGCGGATCAAGACCGCGCAGATCGAGGACTTCGTGGGCCTGATGCGCCGCATCTGGCGGGGCGAGGTGATCGTCGGCCACGACGGTCCGGCCGGGAAGTATCCGCTGCTCACGATGGGGCCCGACTACGACGAGCACATCCCCATGACGTTCACCGCCTTCGGGCCGAACTCGCTCGCCCTCGGCGGCCGGGCCTTCGACGCCGTGGTGCTGCACACCTTCTTCACCGACGAGACGACCGCCCGCTGCGTGGGCGCCGTCAAGCGGGCCGCCGAGGAGGCGGGGCGGGATCCGGACTCGGTGCGGGTGTGGTCGTGCTTCGCGACGATCGGCGATCACCTGCCCGAGGAGGTGCGGCAGCGGAAGACCGTCGGCCGCATGGCGACCTACCTGCAGGGCTACGGCGACCTGATGGTCGAGACGAACCGCTGGGAGCCGGCCGTGCTGAAGCGATTTCGCGAGGACGAGCTGGTGGCGGGCTTCCGCGGCGCCTTGGACGACCGCGCGAGCAGCGAGCAGCTCGAGCACGTGGCGAAGCTGATCCCCGAGGAGTGGCTCGCGGCCGCGGCGACCGGCAGCCCGGAGCGCTGCGTCGAAAAGATCAACGGCCAGTTCGACCTCGGCTGCGACGGCGTCATCCTGCACGGCGCGAGCCCCGCCGATCTCGAGCCCATCGTGGCCACCTACCGGAAGCAGCGGTCGGCCGGCCGTTTCGACGCGCTCGCCGCGAATCCGGCGGGCTGAAGGCATGTCTTCCGAATCGATTCCCACGCCCGACGGCGTGACGGCCGGGTTCTTGACCGAGAGGCTGCGGGCGGCGGGCCACCGGGACGTCACGGTGCGCGACTTTTCGAGCGAGCGGATCGGCACCGGGCAGATCGGCCAGTGCATCCGCTACGAGCTCGACGTGGACGGAGGCGACGCGGCGACGCCGCGGAGTCTCGTCGGCAAGTTCCCCTCCGACGACCCGACCAGCCGGCAGACCGGCGTGCAGCTCGGCAACTACCTGAAGGAGGTCTCGTTCTATCGCGACCTCCAACCGCGTCTCGGCATCCGCACGCCCCGCTGCTACTACGCGGCGATCGACGGCGTGGGGCCGCATCACATGCTCCTGCTCGAGGACCTGGCCCCGGCCGAGCAGGGCGACCAGCTGAAGGGCTGCACGCCCGATGTGGCGCACACCGCGGTGCTCGAGCTGGTGGGTCTGCACGCGCCGGGCTGGTGCGACGCGTCGCTTCGCGGCATCGACTGGCTCGGCGAGCCGAGCCCGGTGCGGGTGCAGCTCGGACGCGCCCTCTATGCCGCCCAGCTCGAGCCGTTCATGGCGCGCTTCGGCGACCGGCTCGAGGCCGACGAGGCGCGGATCATCCGCGCCGTCGCCGGATCGAAGGGGCCGCCCTTCGAGCTGCTCGACGACGTGTTCGGACTCGTGCACGTCGACTACCGGCTCGACAACCTGCTGATCGACGAAACCTGCACGCCCCCCACCGTGGCGGTCGTCGACTGGCAGAGCGTTACGCTCGGAAACCCGCTCAGCGACGTCGCGTACTTCCTGGGTGCGGGGCTGGATCCCGGCGACCGGCGGCGCGTCGAGGAGGATCTGGTCCGCGCCTACCACGCGGCGCTCGGCGAGGCCGGAGTGACCGGCTATCCGTGGGCCCGTTGCTGGGCCGACTATCGCCGCGGCGTCTTCGCCGGCTTCGCGGTCACCGTGGTGGCGTCGGTGATGGTCGAGCAGACGGAGCGTGGCGACGAGATGTTCACCGCGATGGCGCGGCGCCACGCGCGCCACGCCCTGGACCTCGACGCCGAGGAACTCCTGGCCGGCTGACAGGCCCGCTCCGCCAGGGCGCAGCGGGCGGTGGTCACGTCGTGGCGAACAGGCGCGAGTGCGCGCCCTCCGAGATCGCCACCACGGCGGGGTGTTGGATGCGTCTCTCGGTCGAGACGGCGTAGAAGTTCTCCCGCACGTCCTCGGTTCGCCCGACCAGGCGCACGCCGTACTGGCGTTTGACCTCGGACTCGATGGCCGACGGCGCGGGGAACACGCCCCCGCCGCTGGCGCCGAATACCTTGAGGAGCGCCGAGTCGTCGAAGGTCGCGATCGCTCGCGGCCGGATGCCCAGGTCTTCGAACCAATGCTCGAGCGCCGTGCGCAGAGCGGCGTCCGGTGTCGGCAGGAACATCGGCGCGCCGTCTAGGCTTTTCGGGAAGCCGCGCGAGTAGCGCCGCGCGAGCGGGGCCGCGGCGAAGAAGGACACGCCGCACTCGCCCAGCAGATGGTTGAACGCTCGGACGGCCACCTCGGCGCCGCGCGGGGCGTCGAGCAGCACGAGGTCGAGCGAATGCGTGGCCAGCTCGGCGAGCAATCTATCGGGCCTGTCCTCGACGCAGGTCAGCTCGACCGGCTGCTCCATGGAGAGAACCGGCTCGAGCAGCTGGTGGGCGATCAGCTTGGGGACGGCCATCGAGAGCCCGACCGTCAGCCGCTCGGGCATCAGCAGCGAGCCGTGGCGGACGGCCGCCTTCAGCTCTTCGCCGAGGTCGAAGATGCCGTCGGCGTATTTCAGCACCGTATGGCCGAGGTCCGTCAGCACGAGCCGGCGCCGTGTTCGCAGGAAGAGGGCGTCGCCGATCTGGCCCTCGAGCTGCTTGATCTGCGCGCTCACCGTGGCCGGGCTGACGCGCAGGCGAGTCGCCGCCTTGACGACGCCACCCTCGCGCGCCGCTGCCCTGAAATAGAGGAGGTGATGGAGGTTGAGCCATTCCAGTGTCATGGGAAGGGCCTCGCTGAGTTCGTATATTACGAATGATAGCTTCATTATTTCGTTATTGTCTACATTTAGAAATGACCAATAATGTGGTTTGGGAGCGTCGCGTCCGTGTGTCGTCCCGGGTGAGGGAGCAGATGGACAGGGTCGAGGCGCTTGGCATTCGCCACATCGGCCGGAACGGGAGATTCCGGCCCATCGCTGCGGCCCCGGGGGCGGCCGTTCGATGAGTGGAATCCGGGAGTCCTTCGGTCGCGAGATTGCGGCCGTCCGGAGCAGTTGGCGAAGCGATCTGCTTGCATCGATCGTGGTCTTCCTGGTTGCGCTGCCCCTTTGCATGGGCATCGCGATCGCGTCGGGCGCTCCGCCAGCGGCAGGGCTGGTGACGGGCATCATCGGTGGGCTCGTCGTCGGCTTCATCGCCGGCGCACCCCTGCAGGTGAGCGGACCCGCGGCAGGCCTGGCCGTCATCATCTGGGATCTCGTGCAGTCGCATGGCTTCGGGGCGCTCGGCTGGATCGTGCTGATGGCGGGAGCCGTGCAGCTGGCCGCCGGACTCCTCGGGGCCGGTCAGTGGTTTCGTGCTGTCGCGCCCGCCGTGATCCACGCGATGCTGGCGGGTATCGGCGTGCTGATCCTTGCCAGCCAGTTCCACGTGATGGTCGACGACGCGCCGCGCGGGACCGGCCTCGAGAACCTCTTGGCCATCCCCGAGGCGATCTACAAGGGCTTCGTGCCCGCAGACGGATCGGTGCACTTCCAGGCCGCGATGGTCGGCGCCTTGACGCTGGCGTTGATCTCCGGCTGGCGCCCACTGGCGCCGCGCACGCTGCGCGTGGTGCCGGCGCCGCTCGTCGCCGTCGTGGTCGCAACGGTAGTCGCCTGGCTGTTGGGGCTGGAGGTGAATCGGGTCGACATTCCCGAGCGACTGACCGACGCCCTGGTGTTTCCGCAATTGGCGGACCTCAGCGTTCTCGGCTGGGGGGCGGTGACCTCGGGGTTCGCGTTGGCCTTCGTGGCCAGCGCGGAGACGCTGCTCTGTGCCACGGCGGTCGACAAGCTCCACAACGGTCCGCGCACCCGCTTCGATCGCGAGCTCGCCGCCCAGGGCTTCGGCAACATGCTGTGCGGCATCGTTGGCGGCCTGCCCATGACGGGAGTCATCGTCCGAAGCAGCGCCAACGTCGAGGCAGGCGCACGCACGCGGGCGTCGGCCATCCTGCACGGCCTCTGGCTTCTGCTCTTCTGTGCGGCTCTGCCTTTCGTATTGAGACAGATTCCGACGGCGGTGCTGGCGGCGGTGCTGGTCTTCACCGGCTACAAGCTCATCAACATTGCGGCGATTCGTGACCTGGCCCGGTTCGGCGGAGCGCAGGTCTTCGTCTACGCGGCCACGATCGTGGGCATCGTCAGCGTGGATCTGTTGACTGGCGTCGTGCTCGGGGTCGTGCTGTCGCTCGCCAAGCTGCTGTACGACGTATCCCACCTGGCCCTGGAAGTCGCCGAGTCCGATGACGGCGCGCGGATCGACATGGTCCTGCACGGCTCGGCCACCGTGCTGCGGCTTCCGAAGCTCGCGGCGGCCCTCGAGTCGATCCCCCCGAACGCCGAGCTGCACGTCCACCTCGACGCGCTTGGCTACATCGACCACGCCTGCATCGATCTGTTGATGGGCTGGGAAAAGCAGCACGCTTCGTCGGGCGGGCGGCTCTCCATCGACTGGGAGGACCTGCAGGGCAGGTTCCACCGGCCACCGGGTCTGACGATCGCGAGGCCGGCCGTCAAGCGGTCCGCCTGAGAGCCGGACGGAGACCGCTCGGGCTCAGTGGTGCGGTCCTGCCTGCGGGAACCGGCCGACGGCGTGCCCGCTATCCTCGCCGGCTCGTCACGGAGGGAGCGCCATGGTGTCGGCCATCTTCGATCCCGCTCGTTGGGAGCCCGTAGCGGGCTTCTCGTTCGAGGACATCACCTACCACCGCGCCGTCGACCAGGGCACGGTCCGCATCGCGTTCGATCGCCCCGAGGTGCGCAACGCCTTCCGGCCGGGCACCGTCGACGAGCTGTGCCGGGCCCTCGACCACGCGCGCACTGCCTCCGACGTAGGCTGCGTGCTGATCACCGGCAACGGGCCGTCGCCGAAGGACGGGGGCTGGGCGTTCTGCTCCGGCGGCGACCAACGCATTCGCGGCCGCGACGGCTACCGCTACGCGACCGGTGACACCGCCGAAACGATCGACCCGGCGCGCAGTGGCCGGTTGCACATCCTCGAGGCCCAGCGCCTGGTGCGCTTCATGCCGAAGGTGGTGATCGCGGTGGTGCCGGGATTCGCGGTGGGGGGCGGCCACAGCCTGCACGTCGTCTGCGACCTCACCATCGCGAGCCGCGAGCACGCGGTCTTCCGTCAGACGGACACCGACGTGGCCAGCTTCGACGGCGGCTTCGGGTCGGCCTACCTGGCGCGCCAGGTAGGCCAGAAGTTCGCGCGCGAGATCTTCTTTCTCGGCCAGCCCTACGACGCCGAGGAGGGCCACCGGATGGGCATGGTGAACCGTGTCGTTCCGCACGCCGAGCTCGAGAGCGCGGCCCTCGAGTGGGCGGCCGAGATCAACACCAAGAGCCCCACCGGTCAGCGCATGGCGAAGTTCGCCCTCAACCTCGTCGACGACGGACTCGTCGGCCAGCAGGTCTTCGCCGGCGAGGCGACGCGGCTCGCCTACATGACCGACGAGGCCCAGGAGGGCCGCGACGCCTTCCTCGAGAAGCGGCCCCGCGATTTCTCGCGCTTCCCCTGGTACTACTGAGCGGCCGGCTGGCCCGGCTGCGCGGACCAGCCGCTCCTGTCAGAAGACGACCTGGAAGCGGGTCATGAAGGCGTTGAGGCTCTGATCCAGGCCGGCTCCGTCCCGAAAAATGAGCTGGTTGGTGGTCGGATCCAGGGTGGCGCGCACGTAGTTGAAGCGGATCATGACGCTCTGGTTCGCCCACCAGTTCAGACCCGCCGTCACGTTGTACTCGCGCCCGCCGAGAATGTCGAGATCCTGCAGGTCGAGCGTGCTGTAGCGAGCGGCGATCTCCCAGGCGCCGATCTTCCGCTTCGGCTTGGGGCGCTTGTACTTGGCGCTCTTCATGTCGTACACGCGGTTTTCGCCCGTGAGGAAGACACCGGCCTGGACGTACCAGCCGTCGAAGGTGAGGCGCGAGGCGAGGTGGCGCGCCACCTTGACGCGCATGTACTCGCCCTGGCCGTGGAACCGGCCGAGCACGAACGAAGCCTCGGCGTTGTAGGCCAGGGTGTCGGCGGCGTTCGTCATGATGCCGGTATCGACGAGATGCACGCCGAGGCTGCTCTCGGGCCGGCTGCGATAGCGCAGCAACGACAAGCTCTTGAACTGGCGGTAGTAGATCGAGCCGCCCACGGCCACCAACCGGCGGTTTTCGGCGAAGGGCGCCACCACCAGGCGTCCGGACGTCCCCCAGTCCTCGTCCGGTCTGCCTGGATCGGTGAGGCCTTCGCCGAACACGCCGGCTGTGGCGTTCCAGTGGACGCCGTTATGGCCGTGGGATGCGACCACGGCTCCGAGCCGCCGCCGGCCCTCCTCGCCCGTGTCGATCATCCCGTCGATCAGGGCGCGTTCCTCGAAGACCTGCCAGTTCGAGCTGGTCATCGACTGTTGGCTGAAGGGAACCTTCTGGTGACCGACCGTGATCGACATGCAATCGCAGCCGCTGTACCGCAGCCACGCATCCGTGGGGAAGACGAGTCCATCGGGGTCGAAGTTGACTTCGAGCTTGAAGTCCCAGTCGCCGTAGAGAGTGCCGAACGACTTGATACGGCCGCGCCGCAGCTGGAAGCCGTCACCTTGCGGCGTGATGCCCCCCGTGAAGCCGCCCGCGTCGAGCTGGATGCGCCCACCGAGGCCGAACTTGAAGTCGCCGTCGGGCGAGGTCACGATCAGCCCCTTGTGGCTCACGCTGACGTCGACCCCGGGCTCTTCCTTCGTTTCGGTCTCGCCGGCCGGTTCGCTCTCCGCGTCGCCGGCCGCCTGACGGGCCTCGTCGAGCTCTTCCTGCGTGATGAAACCCTTCTCGACCAGCAGGTCGGACAGGGAGGCGTCGTCGGCCGCCTGGGCCGACACGGTGGCGAGAAGGAGCAGCGAAGCAGTGGCGATCGCAGGTGCGAGGGCGGCGCGGATCCGCATGGACGGGCTCTCCCGGTTCTGGTTGGAGTCGATGACCGCGCCAATATTTACCTCCGAATGTCACACCTTCACCCTATGTGGGTGACGAATTCGTGAAGTTGACCCGGGGCGGGGCGGACGTTGGGGCGACCAGGGCCCGCCTGGAGCATTTGGCCTCGGATTCGGGTGACGAAGGTGTGAAGAACGCCGTGTTACTGGGGATCGCCGGGGAGTCGCGATGGCGGAAAGCGGCGAAATCGTGGCGGTTTCGTGTGCCGCGACACCGGCAGCGGTGCCCGGTTCACGTGCGCCTGCCGTGCGCTGCGCTCAGTGGGTGTCGCCGATCGGCTGGCCGACCGCGATGCCCGCCAGGGTGCGGATCGCCGGGTCGGGATGCTCCACCGCCAGCTCGGCGAGAGCGAGGTGCGCCTCCTCGCCCATCATCGAGAGGGCGACGAGAGCGGTCTTCGCCTCCTCGACGCGGCCGACCTCGACGAGGCGACGCAGCGAATCGACCGGCGCCGGGTCGAGGCGGGCTACCGCGCGGGCGGCCGCCGCGCGAACTTCCGCCGAGTCGTCGTCGAAGGCCAGCGTCGCATCCGAAAAGGCCTGCATGCCGTCCAGCTCGACCAGTCGCGTGACCGCTGCCGCGCGCACGCTCGGCGAGGGATCGCCGATGACGAGATCGCGCAGCCGCCCGCGCGTGCGTGGCCCCGCGGCGTGTCGCGCCGCCGCGGCGCGGGACTCGGCGGATCCGCTCTCGAGCAGCGGCAGGGCGTGGTCGTCGTCGAGCTGCCCTTCGAGGGCGCCGAGCGCCGCGTGCAGGACGGGTGGCGCCGCCGCGCCGCCCCCCGAGCGGATGCTCGCCTCGAGGGGTGCGCGGAGCGCCGGCGGACGCCGCAGCGCGATCAGGTCGAGCAGCACCTCGCGCTGCCCGCGCACGTCACCGCGCTGCAGCGCTTCGACCAGTGCCCGGGCGGCGCCCGGTGTGAGGTGCTCGGGCAGTGCGTCGAAGGCGCGCAGCCGCTCGGCTGCGTCGAGGGCGAGCCGCGGCTGGCCCACCGCGCACAACCGTGCCAGGTGGAGTGCGCCGGCGTCGCCCGCCCGCGCGGCCTCGCCGACGAGCAGGTAGTGCTCGAGGATGTCGAGCTCTGCGCCGCCGGGCCGCTCGAGGTAGCCGGCCCCGCGGCCCGCGATCGCGAGCAGCCGCGCTCGCGCCGCATCGTCCGGGACGCGGGTGCGCCAGATCGAGGCGCTCGGCAGCGGCTCGGCGGCGACGAGCACGCGGCGACCTTCGGCGAGGCGAGGGGGCAGCGAGGGAGCCGGCTCCTCCCACGCCACCTCGATCATCTCCGGCGCCGGCGAGTCCGGGCGCAGCGAGCGCTCGACGGCCAGCGTCGCCCGGAACGCGGTGTGGGGAAGCGCCGCGACGCTCCGCACCTCGGCGACGACCACCGCCGGCGCGGCCTCGATGGCGGCGACGACTCCTGCGGGCTCGTTGGCGGCGGCGGCACGCCCCCCCGGCAGCGCCGCCACGAGTGCGGCGACGCCGGCCGCCACGCGAAGGCGCCGGAGCGCGATGACTCGGAGCATGTTCGGCTCAGGGCGACGCGTCGTAATAGAGTGCGTTGGTCGCGCCGAGCGACATCACACCCGACTCGCCGACGTTGCCGTCGAGCAGGTCGGCCAGCGTGGCGTTGCTCGCCGACGACAGGTCCGAGGCGAACACCGGGAACATCGGCGAGCACTGGCCATCGGTGCCCTTCACGACCACCACGAACCAGGTGTTCGCCGTGAGACCCGAGAAGGGCACGGTGATGTTCGCCTCGAGCCGATCGGCACCCGCCACGGCCGCGGCGTTGACGATGGCGATGTCGTAGTCGCCGTCGCCCGTGGTGGCCGGGTCGCAGTCGCCCTCGTCCAGCACCATGGTCGGGGTGGCGCCGTACGCGTACGGGTTCGCCGGGTCGATGACGTTGGTGGCCGCGTTCGCGTAGATCTCGACGACGTCGAACTCGGCCCACAACGGCCCCTGGATGCGGATGTCGAGCTCGACGTTGCCCCCCGAGTCGCTCACGTGGGTCGATCCCGAGTGGGTGAGGTCGGCGCTCGCGCCGCTGCCGTCGGTGGCGCGCAGAACGGTCGTCACGAATACGCCCTGGCCGCCGGTCGCCTTGCCGGCGTCCACCATGCGGGCGACCTCGCCGCTGTCGACCGTGCCGGCCTGGTCGCTGGTCGGTCCCGCGGCCGTCCAGGTGCGGGCCCCGGAGCTGTTCAGCCTCGTGAAGCGGTGCGAGTCGGTGTCGGCGATGAACGTCGTCGGCAGGTCCTGGTTGAGCAGGTTGAACCAGATCCCGATCCGGCCCACCAGGAACTCGCCCTGGGAGCCGCGCGAGGCGCCGTTCCACAGCTCGAGGGCGGGGTAGTGGAAGTAGAGGTTGGTCCCGACGGGCTCGTCGAGTCGCCGCTCGAGGCGGCCGGCGGCGTCGAGGCCGTCGACGGGCGGCACCAGGGTGGTGTCGATCTTGAGCGGCGAGAAGTGCGACGAGATGTGGTTGATCTGCACCGTCGTGTCGGGGGTCGATCGGGCGCCCGCCGTCGCCAGCGCGAAGATCTCGGCCGGCGTCGCGTTGTAGGCGCCCGCCGACGGGAAGTCGGCTCCGGCCGGCGCGGCCACCGCCCAGTCCGTCGAGCCGCCCGAGGGCACGTTCGGGTCGACGGTGAACGGGTAGCCGTTGAAGTGCCCGTAGTCGAAGGTGGTGATCTCCTCGCCGATCGTCGAGCTCACCCAGCTGCCGAGGCCCAGCGACGCGATTCTCGCGCTGAGATCGGTGTGGGCGTGGTGGTCGGTCATGGTGATGTTGTCGACGCCCTCGCCCGCGTAGCCCCGGACCCGGTTGTCGTGGGTGACCCGCGAGTCCGCCGACGCGATGCCGTGGACGTGGAAGTCCGACGACACGAAGCCCGCGGTATCGACCACGCGCGCGATCTGCGCGCTGACGGCCGTCTGCTGGTTGGCGGTGATCGTCACCGGCTGGTTGCTCGTCGAGTACTCGGGGCCCCGGCTCACGAAGACCTGGTAGCTGCCCGGTTCGAGGTCGAAGGCCGCGACGCCGTCGGCGCCGGTGTAGACGAAGTCGACGATCCCGAAGGGCAGGCTGTCGCCGGGGTCGTTGAGCAGCGCGAGCGTCGAGCCGCCGAATCCCGGCAGGCTCGGACCCGCGAAGGTGATCTCGGGGCTCGGGTCGAAGCCCACCACGGTGATGCGCGAGGGCAGCGGGCCGCCGCCCGCGTCGGTAACCGCGACCGAGAGCGATCCCGTGGGCGGCAGGTCGAAGTCGACCGTCTGGCTGCCGCCGGGCGAGAAGAGCAGCGACGTAATGGGCGGCGACGCCGCTCCGCCCTGGTAGGGGGTGCCGTGGCGTCCGGCCACCACGCCGAGCGTCACCGCGCCGCCCGGCAACGGCACCTTGCCCGCGTAGCAGCCGTCCGCGCCGGTCGTGAAGTGGGTCGCCAGGTTGGTGATGTTGGCGCCTGTGAAAGCGCCCACGGTCACCTTCGAGCCGGGGGCCGCCACGCCGTCGACCGTCACGCAGCCGTCGATCGAGGCCGTCGCGATGCCCTTGACGGCGGTCTCGAGGTCGACCGCAGACGAGGCCGTGCCGTCGCCCACGCCCACGTAGCGCGTCATCGTGAGGCTGTTGCCCGGGGTCAGCGTGTCGCCCTGGGCGGCGCCGAGCAGCGCCTGCAGGACGTGCTTGTTGTGCAGCACGACCGTGACGCCGCTGATCACCACGTACGAGCCCGTGCCGGTGGTCGGCGTCGCGGTGTACGCGTAGTCGACGCCGGCGGACTCGCCCTCGCCGTGGAAGCCCATGGTGCCGACGAAGTTCCAGACCGCCGCGCCGAGCCCTGCGTTGGGGGTCAGCATCACGTCGAGGTCGCCGGCCGGATTGAGCCAGTCGCCGTACATCACCTGGATGTCGGCGGCGCCGGTGTTGGTGAGCGTCGTCGCCATCTCGACGTGTGTGTCGTGGGTGCCGAGTGTGAAGTCGGTGCAGCCCCAGACCGTCTGATCGTTGTCGTTGAGCACGGCCGGAAACGGCAGGCCGGCGTCCGTTACCTGGGATGAGGGATTCACGAAGTCGAGCAGATCGTCGGGGCCGCAGGTGCGTACGACGGCGGGGTTGCCGTCGCTGCCGTCGTTGACGATGACGGCCTCGGTGGGGTTCACCACGGTCTCGACGTTCACCATCGGTGCGATCTCGAGGAAGTTGTCGAGGCCGGGGCTGCCCACCAGCTCGGCGTCGATGAGGTTGCCTCCGTACTGGCCGACGCTGTAGAGGTCGCGTTGGTTGGCATCCTGGACGACGAAGCGCGCCTTGCAGCTCTCGAGCAGGTAGTCGCCGACGCGGCTGTGTCCGAGCGGACCGGTGATGAGGTCGGCGGGGTCCGTGATGACCCGTGCGCTGGCCTTCGGGTCGAAGTCGAAAGAGACGCCCTGGGTGAGCACCTGGCCGTCGGAGGCGCGCGTGGCCTGCACGAGCAGGATGTTGTTGGCGCCGAGTCCGTCGTCGGCGTCGAGGGTCGCCGTCCAGATGCCCGGCGGCGACTGGGTGAGCGGCGCCGACAGCGGGAGGAAGTTCAACGTCACCGACGGACCGGTCGAGAACGCGCCCGTGAGCGCAAAGCTCACCTCCACCTGGCACGCGGAGACCTGCTCGAGCGGGTTCGGCGAGAGGATGCTGATCGTGGTCGGGGGATCGCAGCGCAGCGCCAGCATGGGGACGGCCAGCAGTGCGATCGAAACGACTAGACGAGCGCGAGCGTGCATGGGAGGACCTCGACTGCAGCGAGCCCGCGAGGGCGGCCGCCGGCCCCGTCGGGGCCGATCTACGGAAGCGGCTCGTTCGAATGACGGCCTGCTCGATTCTACTCGCTGGGGCTCGGCGGACTCAAGCGTTCCGGGGGGGACCCCGCCGTACTCCGCTTCTCGCAGCGGGTGACGCGGAGTCATGCGGTACGCCCGCGGGAGCAGGCTCGCGCGGGTGCGTCTGGGTGCGTCCGGGTGCTTGCGGGTGCTTGCGGGTGCTTGCGGGTGGTTGATTTGGTTGTCACACGGGCCCCGCCGCGGGTTAGAATCGTCCGTGGGAAGGGAGCCGTCTCCCCAGCTGTCGAGGAATCGCCATGCCGCGCCTCCACCATCCCTCCCGCACCCGCCTCCCGCGTCGCCCGTCGCGCACGGGCCGGCCCAGGCTCGTCGTGGCTGTGTGTGCCGCGCTGCTGCTCGCTGGCGGCGCATCGGCGCAGAGCAGCGAGCGCATCACCTTCGACTTCACGGGAAGCAGCTCGATCTCGCTGCTCGGCGGCACCATCGTCACGCCGCCCGACGGCACGATCGACGTCGGCAGGGCGGACGTCTACGTCGAGGCGACGGCGCCGGGGAGCTATGTGCCGGGCGGCATCTTCCTTTTCTCGGGCTTCGCGCTCGGCGGCACGGTGGTGAAGAACATCGCGGGCGCCGCCGACATCTCCGGCCCGTTCCAGGCCACCCAGCCCTCATCGCTCGCGGGAACGCTGGCGGCGGGTCAGACCGGGGGCGACTTCGCGAGCGACCTGCTGCTGAACATGAACGTCCAGCTCGGTTGCGTGGGCACTGGCTGCAGCTTGCTCGGCTTCCCGGTCTACGACGTCGGGCCGTCCCTGTTGTCGGTGAGCTTCCTGCCCGTCTCGAACCTCGGGACGCCGGGCAGCGCGCAGATCAACGTCAACGTGCCGATCGAGGTCGACGGCGTGCTCGGCAGCCTCGACCTGGTGGGCACCGAGGTCGCGCGCAGCTACATCCCCGAGCCGGGGACGTTCGTGCTGGTCGCCTCCGGGCTCGTGTTGCTCGGCGCCCGCCGCCGGGCGTCGTCGCGCGCCTGAATCAGCTCGCGCACTCCACGCAGAGCGTCGTGAAGGGCAACGCCTCGAGGCGCCCCGCAGCGATCTCGCCCTCGCAGGACGCGCAGGTCGCGTATTGGCCGGCATCGATTCGCGCCAGCGCGGTGCGGATCGACGACAGCTCCTCGCGCTCGACCTGATCGAGCTGCTCGAGCACCTCGTCGTTCTCGGCGGCAATCGCGCGCTCCTCGGGGTGCCGTGGCCGGACGGAACCCAGGTCACTCTCGATCTTCGACACACGGACGATCAGCTGCTGCTCTCGCTGCAGGAGCCTGTTGCGGACGTTCTCGGAATCCATCACGACCTCCTATGGCCAAACCTCGGGCCTCGAAGGGAGCCCGCAAGCCGTGCTCCTCGCGATTCCGTACTTCGGCGGGCAGACGCCGGCGCGGAGGTGCTCAAGACCCCGACGCCCGCTGCCGATCGGTATGGCAGGAGGCGGCGAGAAGGTGTGGCCGATGCCACGCGCTGCCAGGAGGCGTGATGGCGCGACGACCCTTGACCTTCGGTGTGCGGCTGCGGGATCCCGAACGCGACGAGACCCTGCGCATTCGCGCGGCCGACCAGACGCTCGCCGGCTGGCTGGTCGAGCGCGAGGGCCGCGATGGATCGACCCGCGCGCGTCGGCACGCGACCCTCGCCGGGGCGCTTCGCGACGGCGCGCGCAGCTGGCGCCACCGACTGAACTGAGCCCAGCAGCCCGGCCCCGGGGCTCTTAGATCCCGATCATCTCGGCGAGGGCCTCGCGGTGATGCGCGGCGTCGCCGAAGAGCAGCTCGCTCGCCTTGGCGCGCTTGAAGTACAGGTGCACCGGGAGCTCCCAGGTGAACCCCATGCCGCCGTGGATCTGGATCGTGTCGGCGGCCGCGTGGAAGTAGGCCTCCGAGCAGGCCGACTTGGCGAGCGCCGCCGTCTCGAGGAAGTCGGGCTCGTCGCCCGCGGCCGCGAAGCAGGCCGCGTAGGCGGCCGACTTGGCGAACTCGGTCTCGACCAGCATGTCGGCGCACTTGTGCTTGATGGCCTGGTAGGAACCGATCGGCCGCCCGAACTGCAGCCGCGTCTTCGCGTACTCGACCGACGTGTCCAGGCACCACTGGGCGCCGCCCACCTGTTCGGCGGCGAGCGCGGCCTGGGTGAGGCCGAGCACCCGCGTGAACGCCTCGCTCTGGTCGCCCGAGCTGACGAGCTGGGCGGGCGTCCCGCTGAACTCGAGCTGGGCGAGCTTGCGGGTGAGGTCGAGGGAGGGCACCAGGCTTCGGGTCAGGCCCTGCGCGTCGCCCGCGACGCGGAAGAGCGATAGCCCCGCGTCGCTGCGGGCGGCTACCAGGATCACGTCGGCGGTGTGGCCGTCGAGCACCCAGGCCTTGCTCCCGCTGAGCGTCCAGTCGTCGCCCGACCGAGTGGCGGAGAGCTCGATGCCGCCGAGATCCCAGCGTCCGTTCGGCTCGGCGTGGGCCACGGTCGCGGTCAGCTCGCCCGCCGCGATGCTCGCGAGCAGCTCTTTCTGCGTGGTCTCGTCCGCGCAGTGGAGCAGCGCGTTGGTGGCGAACACTGCCGTGCCGAGATACGGCGCGCAGAGCAGTGCGCGGCCCATCTCCTCCATCACGATGAGCAGCTCGACGTACGTGTAGCCCGCTCCACCGTGCTGTTCCGGGATGATCAGGCCGGCCAGGCCCATCTGCTCGGCCATCTGGGTCCAGACCTCGGGGTCGTAGCCGCGCTCGGTCGCCATCTGCTCGCGCACCGTCGCCTCGTCGGACCTGTCGGCCAGGAAAGCGCGAACCGTCGCGCGCAGCTCTTCGTGCTCGTCTGTGAAGGTGAAGTCGATCGCCATCCGTCTCGTCTCGCTACCGCGTGGTTCGCGGCTCGTGGGCCCGGTGGGCGCGGGAGGGTCTGCGGTTCCTGCTCGGCCGGCGTGGCGCTACGAGCGCGGCACGTCCTTCCAGGGGACGTCCTTGTCGACGCGGGGCTCGCCGGGCAGCCCGAGGACCCGCTCGCCGAGGATGTTGCGCATGATCTCGGACGTGCCGCCCTCGATCGAGTTCGCACGCGAGCGCAGGAACTGATACTTGGCGAGGCCCTCGACGCTGTCCGGCATGCCGGCGCTCTGGCGCAGCTCGTAGCCCGCCTCGAACGAGAGCCCGTCGGCGCCCATCACGTCGATCGCCGTCTCCCACATGCGCTTGTTGATCTCGGCCTGAGCGAGCTTCGACACCGAGCCCTCGGGCCCCGGATTGCCGGCCTTCTGGGAGGCCCGCGCGCGCTGGGAGGTCAGGCGCAGCAGCTCGTTGTCGATGTAGGCGCGGGTCACGCGGTCGCGCAGCATGGCCTCCTGGGCCGGCGTCGTGGCGCCCTGCTTGCGGCCCTGCCACAGCTTCAGCAGCTGGGCGGTGGCGCCGCCGCCCTTCTTCTTGGAGCCGCCGCCGCCGATCGCGACGCGCTCGTTCATCAGCGTCGTGATGGCGACCCGCCAGCCCTGGCCTTCCTTGCCGAGCATGCGGTCGTGGGGGATCCGCACGTCGTTCAGGAACACCTCGTTGAACTCGGCCTCGCCGGTGATCTGATAGAGCGGCCGCACCTCGACGCCCGGCGCCTGCATGTCGAGCACGAAGTAGGAGAGGCCGTCGTGCTTGGGTGCGTCGGGGTTGGTGCGCGTGAGCAGCATCCCCCAGCGCGCGAGGTGCGCAACGGTGGTCCAGACCTTCTGGCCGTTCACCACCCAGTCGTCGCCCTCGCGCACCGCCAAGGAGGAGAGGCCGGCGACGTCGGACCCCGCGCCCGGTTCGCTGAAGAGCTGACACCAGACTTCCTCGCCCGAGAAGATCTTCGGCAGCAGGGTCTTCTTCATCTCCTCGGTGCCGTAGGTGAGCACGACCGGCGCGCCCATCCCGATGCCGATGATGCTGGCCGGGGGGTCGTGGTGGACGACCTTCGAGTGCTTCGAGATCTCGTCGAAGACCACCATGTTCATCTTGGGGCTCAGTCCGAGACCGCCGTGGCCTTCGGGAAAGTGCACCCAGGCCAGGCCGTGCTCGTACTGCTTCTGCCGGAACGGGATGCTCGCGGTCGTCTCGGGGTGGACCTCGTCGAGTAGGGCGCGCACGCGCTCGCGCAGCTCCTCCTCGCCGATCTGGGCGGGGTCGGACATGGGGGTCTCCCTGGGTGGGGGTGGACGACGGCCCTGGTCGGGGTCCGTCGCCGGACGAACGGCTGGCCAGCATAGCCGCTCGATCGAGCCGCGAGCCAGTCGGCGCGCCGCTGCTCGGGGTGCGGTGATCCTGCCGGATGTCGCGCCGGTGGCGCCGCTCAGGCGCCCATGGCGGCCTCGACGGCGATGGCTTCACCCGAGCCCGCGATGCGGGGGCCGGGCTCTCCGAGCGAGGGCTCGACCTCGATTCCGGCGAGGTCGGCGAGTGCCATGAATGACTGGGCGAAGAGCGCCGTGAAGGTGCCGAGGTCGGGAACCAGTTCGTAGTCGGCGTTGAGGCCCACGTGGAGCTTGCCGTCGTAGCTGAAAAGCGCGATGCCGAGGCCGGTTCCGTCCAGCAGGGGGACCAGTGGCTGCATCTCGAGCAGGCGGGCGCCGACCGCGTAGAGGGGGAACTGCGGGCCGGGAACGTTGGTGACGATCATGTTGATGGGGCCTGACGCCGCTCGCGCGCCGGCCGCCATCCAGCTCGCCGGGGCGTACTCGGCGGCCTGCATGAGCAGCTCGAACCCGAGTGCCTGGCGGCCGCCGCGGAGTTCGCGCGTGGTGGCCTTGACCCCCTCCACCCAGTCGGCCGGGCGCTCGGCGTCGACCGGCAGGCCGACGATCCAGGTCGAGACGCGGTTGCCCATCGCGTGCTCGCCGTCGGCCGGTCGCATGTTGACCGGGGCGGCAACGCGGAAGTCGATCGTCCGGGGCTCGACACCGCGGCGCAGCAGGTAGTGGCGTACGGCGCCGGTGACCGTGGCGAGCACGACGTCGTTCACCGTGCAGTCGAGTGCGCGGCGCGCGGCCTTCACCTGATCGAGGGGAAGCGTCAGCCAGTCGACCCGCCGGTGGGGTCCGAGGCGGCCGTTGAGGGGCGTGTCGGACGAGCGCTGGAGGGCCTGCAGGGCGACGTCCCGAACCGCGCGTGCGCGCACGCTCAGCTCGCCGAGCAACGCCGATGGATCGCGAGCCAGGCCGGTGGACTCACGCAGCGCACGCAACGGAAGCTCGCCGGCCCGCAGCACGGCGTCCGCGAGCAGCTCGGCGCGGCTGGGGGCCTCGCGCGGGAGGTACGGCCGCGGCTCCGCGTCGTCCACGGCGCGTGACGGCGAGTTGAGGACCTGCGCCAGCCCCGCCCCGGCGACGCCGTCGATCATGCAGTGGTGGATCTTGCTCACCGTCGCGAAGCGATCCCCGTCGAGCCCCTCGATGATCCACAACTCCCAGAGCGGTCGGCTGCGGTCGAGCGTTCGCGTGGTGATGCGCGCGGTCAGCTTCTTCAGCTCGTCGACGCTCCCCGGCCTCGGAAGTGCCGTGTGGCGAATGTGGTAGTCGATGTTGAATTGCGCGTCGTCGACCCAGACCGGCCGATTCTCGATGGGGGCCCACATCAGCTTCTGCCGGTAGCGCGGAATCTCGTGGAGCCGCGCCTCGATGAAGCGCTTGAAGCGCCGGATGTCGACGCCCCCGTCGGGCGTCGCGAGATCGCCGCGCTCGTAGATCCCAACCGCTGCGATGTGGAGCGGCGTGTCATCGGTCTCGGCCACCAGGAAACCGTTGTCCTGGGCGGAGAGTCGTTCGTACTTGTAGCTGGACATCGAAGGATTCCTGCCCGGCGGCCGGAGCCCGATCAGCCGGCCTGCCCGGTGACTGAGTGGCGCGAGCACCAGCGGAGCCCGCCCACCTCGTAGATGCGCTCGACGAGCGCCGATCCCACGCCGCCGGCCGCCATGAAGCGCGCGCTCATCGCGTCGAGCTCGACGCTGCACGACTCGACGCCGTCGTGGTCGATGAGCAGCCCGAAGGCCGACTGGAGCTGGCCTTTCTCGGTGAACTCGAGCTCGAAGACGAGGAGATCGGACACGCCGAAAGACAGAGCAAGAACCGGTCCAGCGGCGCCGGGCCGCCTCGATCCGCGCCCCGGCGCCGGCGCTGGCGCGGGTTGCCGAGGCGTTGGGCAGCCGGTGCCCGGTTCGTGCGCAGCCGTCGCGTCAGGCGGGGCGCGAGCCCGTCCGGGGAGGCGCTCCCCGGAGCCGAGTCAGTCGTCTACCCGGAAACGGAGGCTGCGCCCCGCCCAGAAGACGACGGGCGAGTCGTCGTCGGCATCCGCGGGCGAGTCGGGCACGGTCCAGCTCTGCTCGGTGATGCGCAGCTTTGCGGCGCTGCGCGGCAGCCCGTAGAAGTCGGCGCCGAAGTGGCTCGCGAAGCCCTCGAGCCGATCGAGGGCGTCCAGCGACGCGAACGCTTCCGCGTACAGCTCGAGGGCGATCGGCGCGCTGTAGATCCCCGCACAGCCGCAGTCCGATTCTTTTGCGTGTCGGGCGTGGGGGGCGCTGTCGGTGCCGAGGAAGAAGTGCGGATCGCCCGAGGTCGCGGCCTCGAGCAGCGCGCGGCGGTCGTCCTCGCGCTTGAGGACCGGCAGGCAGTAGTGGTGGGGGCGCAGGCCGCCCTCGAAGAGCGCGTTGCGGTTGAGAAGCAGGTGCTGGGGCGTGATGGTCGCGCCCACCCGGGCGGGCGCGCCGCGCACGAACTCGGCGCCGACGCGGGTGGTGATGTGCTCGAAGACCACGCGCAGGCCCTCGAAGCGCTCGATCGTCGGGACGAGCCACGCCTCGAGGAACGCCTCCTCGCGGTCGAAGACGTCGCAGTCGGGCGCCGTCGACTCGGCGTGCACGAGCAGCGGCAGGTCGCGGCGTTCCATCGCGGCGAGCACCGGCTCGAGCGTGTCGAGGCGGTCGACCCCGGCCCCGGCATTCGTGGTGGCGCCCTTCGGATAGAGCTTCACGCCGAACACGATCCCCGAATCGGCCGCCCGGTCGATCTCCGCGGGTGTCGTCTGCGGCGAGAGGTAGAGGGTCATCAGCGGCTCGAAGTCGGCGCCTTCGGGCAGTGCGGCGAGGATCCGCGCCCGGTAGGCCCGCGCGTCGTCGGTGGTGAGGACCGGCGGGTCGAGGTTGGGCATCACGATCGCGCGCGAGAAGCGGCGCGCGGTCTCGGGCACGACCCGGGCGAGCATCGCACCGTCGCGCAGGTGGACGTGCCAGTCGTCGGGGCGCGCGATCTCGATCGTCACTCGGCCGCCCTCGCCGGCACCCAGACGCGCTCTCCGGCTGCGAGGCCCGAGAGCACCTCGACGGCCCCGTCGTCGCCTCGCGTGCCGGTGGTGACCATTCGCCTCGAAAGCGCGCGGTCGCCGCCCGCAGCGTCGGCGACGTCCACGTAGGTGAGCTGTCCGATCGTCCGCACGGCAGCCGCGGGCACCACCAGCCGCCGCCGCTCGCCGGCGGGCACCGACACACGCGCGTACATGCCCGCGAAGAGCCGCTCGTCGGGGGCGAGCAGGCGCACCTTGACGAGCAGGGTGCGGGCGCCGGGCTCGGCGAACGGGACGATCTCGTCGACGACGCCCTCGAGCGAGCGGTCGAGGGCGGGCACCTCGACGGCGAGGTGCTGCTCGACGTCGAGATCCACCGCGAGCGACTCGCGCACCGGCACCTCGACGCGCAAGACCGACGGGTCGTAGATGCGCAGCAGCGGCGTGCCCGGCGTGGCGGTGTCACCCGGCTCGGCGAGGCGGTCGACGACGCGCCCGTCCACCGGCGAGCGGATCTCGGCGAAGGAGAGGCCGGTCTCGGCCTGGGCGAGCGATTCCTCGAGCCCCGTCACGTCGGCGCGCGCGGCGCGCAGCTCCGAGGCCGCCTGGTCGAGCTGCCGCTTCGGGGCCACGCCCCGGGCGAGCAGCTTCTCGATTCGCGCGTGCTCGGTCTCGGCGAGATCGAGCCGAGCGCGCGCCGAGCGCAGGGCCTCCTCGGCGGCGCCGGTGGCCGCGCGCAGGTCGCGCGCATCGAGCACCACCAGCACGTCGCCGCGTGAGACGCGCGAGCCCGCCGCCACGCGAATCTCGTCGATGCGGGCGAGCACCCGCGACGACACGGCGGTCTGCCGCGCCGACGCGATCTCGCCGGCGACCCACTCGCGCCCCGGTTCGACGCGCTCCTCGACGGGTACCGCGGCGGCTCCGGCAGCGGCCGACCCGCCGGACACTGCCTCGCGCCCGGGCGGCGTCTTCTGCTCGCACCCCCCCGACATCCATGCCACGGCGAGGACCAGCAGGCCGCCGCCGGCGAGGGCCTCGGTGACGCGACGAAGCGATAGCGCGGTCGTGCCGATCACGACGATGCCTCCCCTGGACCTGAGCATCCACGAAGCCCTGCTGCGGGGTTCATGGCTGGCCCTGACCCGCATCCACCGGCAGCCCGTGCCCCGGGCGTGCGTGGTAGACGCGATGGTATGCGACGGGCACCACCAGCAGCGTGAAGCCCGTCGACACGAACAGACCGAAGATGAGCGCCCAGGCGAGGCCCGAGAAGATCGGATCCAGCGTGATCGGCACGGCGGCCAGCATGGCGGTGCCGGCGGTGAGCAGGATGGGCCGCGTGCGCACGGCGCCGGCGCGGATCGTGGCCTCGCGCAGGTCCAGCCCCTGCCGAAGCGCCACGTGCAGGAACTCGATCAGCAGGATCGCGTTGCGGACCGCGATGCCGGCCAGGGCGATCATGCCGATCATCGCGGTGGCCGTGAAGAAGGTGGGGTTCCCGAAGCCGCCAACCGGCGAGGAGAAGACCGTCTTCAGCAGCCAGAAGCCCGGCATGATGCCGATCAGCGTGAGCGGGATCGAGATCATCAGGATCAGCGGCATCGCGTAGCTCTTCGTCTGGTAGACGACCAGCAGGTAGATGCCGACCAGAGCCGCCGCGAACGCGATGCCGAGATCGCGGAAGACGTCGACGGTGATCTCGAGCTCGCCCTCGCCGAGCCAGTCGATTCGCGTGCCCTCGGGCAGCGACCACGGGATACCGCCGCCGTTCGAGAGATAGGTGCGGCCTTCGAGCGGTCGTGGCTCCGCGGCGTCGACCGCGGCCGCACCGGGCGTGTCCTGCAGGTCGGCCTCCACGTCCGCCTCTACGTCTGCCGCCACGTCTGCTGCCACTTCGGCCGGCGCACGGCCCACCGGCTCGGCGTACACGTAGGCGACGCGCTGCAGGTCCTTGTGGTAGATGGCCTTCTCGACTTCATCCGACACGAAACCGCCGATCTCGCCGAGGCGCACTACCGGCACCGGGGCGTCGCGCACGCCGCCGCCCTCGCGCAGCTTGACGATGCCGGGGCGCCCCTTCACGGCGAGGCCCAGCAGCTTCTCCTCGCCCGAGCGGTCCTCGCGCGCCAGCCGCAGACGGATGGGCAGCGGGTTGGCCTCGCGCGCGGCGTGCAGCTCGGAGGCGTCGCGGCCGCGGAGCGCCAGCTCGATGGTGGCTGCGACGTCGCGCACCGACACGCCCGAGCGCGCGGCCTTCTCCTGGTCGGTCACGAAGAGCAGTCGGCTCGCCTCGTGCTCGACCGTCGAGTCGACGTCGGCCACGCCCGGCTCGACGAGCAGGCGCTCCTCGACGCGCCGCGCCGCCGCCCGCAGCCGCTCGTACGGCACCTCGGGGTCGGCGAGAACCTCGACGGTGAGCGTCGAGAGCACCGGCGGGCCGGGCGGCACCTCGACGACCGCGATGCGCACGCCCTCGTCGTCGGCGATGGCCTGCAGTTCGTTTCGCAGCCGCAGCGCGATCTCGTGCGACTGCATGTCGCGCCGCCGCTTGGGCAGGAGGTTCACGCGGATCTCGGCGAGGTGCGTGCCCTCGCGCAGGAAGTAGTGGCGCACCATGCCGTTGAAGTCCATCGGCGAGGCCAGACCGCTGTAGACCTCGAAGTCGACCACCTCCGACGCCGACCGCAGCACCTCGGCGAGCCGGCGCGTCAACGCGTCGGTGCGTTCGATGCTGAAC
The DNA here is from genome assembly GCA_964515335.1 of uncultured Spirochaetaceae bacterium. Classification (GTDB taxonomy): domain Bacteria; phylum Myxococcota_A; class UBA9160; order UBA9160; family UBA4427; genus TMED88. The sequence goes on along the minus strand of CAZETS010000049.1, from coordinate 16,792 downwards.
CCCTCGGGCGCGTTCACCAGCACCTGCAGCTCGTTCTTGTTGTCGAAGGGCAGCATCTTGAGCGGCACGGCGCGGACGGCCACCAGCAGCACCGCCCCCACGAAGAGCGCGGCGACCCCGGCGAACAGCAGCCGCGCGCGGGTGGGGTGATCGAGGAAGGGGCCGATCAGCCGCGCGTAGAAGCGGTAGAGAACAGTCGTCTCGACCTGCTCGCCTCCCTCGTCGTCGTGGCCGCCGCCCTCGGCGATCCCACGGAGCGCCCGCCAGGCGAGCCAGGGCGTGATGGTGAACGCCACGAGCATCGACATCAGCATCGCGACGGGCACGTTGAGCGCCATCGGACGCATGTAGGGGCCCATCATGCCGGTGATGAAGTAGAGCGGCAGGAACGAGACGATCACCGCCAGCGTGGCCAGCACGATCGGCGGGCGCACCTCGTTGACCGCGGTCCGGACGGCGTCGAGGGGAGGCTCGGCCCGCATGCGCAGGTGGCGATAGACGTTCTCGACGTCGACGATCGGGTCGTCGACCACGAGACCCAGCGACAGGATCAACGCGAAGAGCGTCACGCGGTTGATCGTGTAGCCCGCCCAGTAGTTGACCAGCAGCGTCAGCGCGAACGTGACCGGCACCGTGACGGCGACCACCAGGCCCTCGCGCCAGCCGAGGCTGTAGGCGATCAGCCCGATCACGATCAGCAGCGCTACGGCGAGCGCCTCGAGCAGTTCGTTGACCTTGTCGTTGGCGGTCTCGCCGTAGTTGCGCGTGATGCGGAAGTGCACCCCGTCGGGCAGCAGCGTCGGGGCGAGTGTCTCGATGCGCTCGGCCACGTGCTCGGCCACGCTGACGGCGTTGGTGCCCATCTGCTTCGCGACGGCGACGTGCACGGCGGGCAGGAAGAGGCCCCGGCGGGCGAGGGTCTGCTCGTCGCGCTCGCCCGCCCCGAAGCCGATCCACGTGTACCCCTCGCGTTCGTCGGGGCCGTCGATCACCCGGGCGACGTCGGACAGGAAGACCGGCACGCCGTCGACGACGTTTACCACCACGCGTTCGAGGTCGCCGACGTCGTAGAGGAAATCGCCGGCGTCGACGACCGAGAAGCGGTCGATCTGGTCGAAGCCCCCGGCCGAGCGCCGGACGTTCGAGTCGCCGAGGGCCGCCTGGACGTCGAGCACCGAGGTCTGCCTCGCGGCGAGGGCGTCGGGGTCGAGGTCGACCCGCACCACGCGCGGCCGCCCGCCCACCACGTCGACGCGGTTCGTGCCCTTGACGGCCTGCAGCTCGGTCTCGAGTTCCTCGGCGATGCGCCGCAGGCCGTGGTCGTCGATGCGTTCGGGGTTCTCGCTCCAGAGCGTGGCGATCACGATCGGCACGTCGTCTATCTCGATCGGCTTGACGACCCAGCCGGTGACCGACGACGGGATGCGGTCGGTGTTCGAGTAGAGCTTGTTGTAGATCTTGACGAGGCTGTCCTCGCGGTCCTCGCCCACGAAGAAGCGCACGGTCACGGTCGAGCGGCCGGGCGACGACACCGAGTAGATGTGCTCGACCCCGTCGATCTGCGCGAGCAGCTTCTCGAGGCGGTAGGTGACCTTGCGCTCGATCTCGGCGGGCGAGAGGCCCTCGGCGAGCACGTGAACGTCGGCCATCGGGACGATGATCTGCGGCTCTTCCTCCCGCGGCGTCAGCGCGAGGGCGGCGACGCCGGCGACGATCGACAGGCCGATCATCAGCGGCGAGAGCTGTCCGCGCAGGAAGATGTCGATGATGCGCGACATCAAGCCGGAGTCGCGTGCCGGACCTTTGCCGCTCATCGTCGTTCCCTCAGAGCACGGCGATCGGGTTGACGGGCGAGCCCGTGCCGCGGTCGATACGCAGCGGTGCGATCGTCAGCTGGAACGCCCAACGGCCGCGACGCGCACAGGCCTCGGCGAGCGCAGCGAGCTCGAGGTTGTCGAGCAGATGCAGGCCCATCGCGACGAGCCCGCACTGGTGGACGGGCATCACCCAGCCGTCGATGCGCGGCCCGGGCAGAGGGTCGGAGACGCCGTCGCTGCCGAGCACCGCAACGCCGCGCTCGTGAAGCCACGGAACGCACTCGGCGTGCAGCCCGGCCAGCCCCACCTCGAACGGGCTCCACGGCCCCTTCGCGGCTCTTCGCGCGTCGCGACCGGTGCCGACGAGCAGGATGTCGCCCTCCTCGACGCGCACCTGCTGCGCGGCCTCGGCCTGCTCGAGTTGCTCGACGGTGATTGCGTCACCGGGCTCGAGCCAGTCGACCGACAGGGCGCGAGGCACGTCGAGCAGCACGCCCCGCGACGAGATTCCGTCGCGCGCGCACATGATGCTGCCGCGCCGGGCGCCGGTGCTCTTGATCTCGTCCTTCGAGAAGCCGTTGTACATCTGCCCGTCGACGAGGACGTGGCAGAGCGCGTCGATGTGCGAGGTCGCCATGCCGTGGAACGCGACGCCCACGAAGTCCATCACCGATTCGAAGTCGAAGCCCGGCACCACGCAGTCGTCGCCCGCTGCCAGCATCATGTGCAGGGCCGGGTTGGGGTTCTCGGGCGAAGGGTGGACGGGCAGCTCGCGCGCACAGCTCACGGGCTCGCCGGCGATCACCGCGGCCGCGCCCTGACGGCGCTTCTCGGGCGTGATGAGGTTGAGGGCGCCCATCTCGTCGTCGGCGCCCCAGCGCCCCCAGTTCTTGACCTTCTCGAAGGTGTCGCGCATGCGTGCCGGGGTCCATGCATTGCTCATCGGCCAGCTCCCGTCTCGGGGCTCCGCCTGTGGCGGAGTGGCGGCCAGCATAGCGTCAGCGCGCTGTGGTGGGCCGGGGGTGGGTGGCCAGATGAGCGACGCCGTCCTCGGCGAAGCGCCGGACGTGGGTGCTCGCGAACGCGATCATCTGCAGGTCGAGGACGACGACGTCGGCGGCCAGGATGCCGCCCTCCCAGTCGACAGTCTCGCGTGTATGCGGCGTCCACTCGTCACTCAGGTAGTCGCGCACGCCCGTCTCGTAGTACCAGTAGTGGTCGACCCGGCCGAATCCGCCGGAACGGGCGTAGAGGGCGGCGAGCTGCTCGAGGAAGCTCTGCCCGACGAGCGCGACGTGAAGGCCGCCTTCAGGCCGCCGGTCCATCGAGATCCGGGGGTGCGGGACGGGGAAGTCGGTGTCCGGGAAGAGCAGGTTCTGGAACTCGACGAGGTCGCGATCGTGCCGGTCGGGCTCGTGGTCGATGCTCACGTCGAGCAGTCGAAGCGGCGGGATCGTCTTCGTGCTGAGGGGGCGGGCCGCCTCGAGGACCGCCCGGGCGGCGGGCAGGGCGCCGAGTTCGTTCCAGTGCGCGCCGCCCCGGGCGAAGAGCGTGATCTCGGGCCAATCCGGCTTGGCGGCCTCGATCAGCTCGAGCCCGTCGACGTAGCGCAGCCCGTACTCGTCGAGGAGCGGGCGATACACGTCGTAGTCGTGGCCCGGCGAATCGTGGGGCGCGCAGTACGAGTCGGGCACCGGGCCGGGGTAGACGGCGGCCTTGCCCGGCGTCAGCAGGAACACGAAGGGCACGCCGCGCTCGTCCATCGCGTCCTGGAAGGCGCGCACCGCGGCAAGTCCCTCGCGCACCGCCTGCTCGTCGCTGGGCTCCTGCGTCATGCAGTAGGCGTCCACGTCGAAGCGCTGATAGAACCAGTCGCCGTCTCCGATGATGAGCGAGCTCGTTCCCTCCCAGGTGCGGTCGTAGAGCCAGTAGTCGAGCTGGTTGTCGAGTTTGACGAAGAAGAAGCGCATCCCGAATCGTTCGCGCCACCACTTGTCGGCGGCCTTCTGGAAGTCGCCGTCGAGCCAGCTCCGCACGCTCGTCTCCGGTGCCGGCGAGCTCGGCTCGTAGCCCGCCAGCCCGTCGCCGAAGAGATTGGTCGTGACGGCGGGCCAGTACAGCATCAGGAAGCCCAGGGCGATCAGGGCCTTGTGGACCAGCGTGCGGCTGACTCTTTCGCGTCGGATCAGCATCTCAGAACCGGAAATAGAGGAAGGGGCTGAAGGTGGCGCCGGCGATCCGGCCGACGGAGAGCGCGAAGATCAGGATCGAGAACGCGGTGGCGAGCTCGTCGCGGTAGCGGAGGCCGGAGTACCACGCGACCACCCGGTCGAAGCCGGGGAAGGCCGGGGCGAACGAGAGCAGCAGGCCGAGGGCCACGTGCAGCCCCACCTCGAGGTCGAGCTCGACGCCGGACGCCAGCGTGGCGGCGTCGCGGAAGAGTGCGCCCATGTACCAGCCGACCTGATCGAGTGTCTCCGAGCGGAAGATCACCCAGCCGATCATCGTCAAAAAGAACTGCGTCGCGATGTTGATCCAGCCGGGCAGGCGCTTCTGGACATCCAGCCAGAACAGCCGCTCGATGACGAGCAAGGTTCCCTGATAGATGCCCCAGAGCACGAACGTATAGGCGGCGCCGTGCCACAGCCCCGAGAGAAAGAAGCAGATCCACAGGTTGACGTAGGTCCGGGCGACGCCCTTCCGGTTGCCGCCGAGGGGGATGTAGAGATAAGAGCGGATCCAGGTGGCGAACGAGATGTGCCAGCGCCGCCAGAACTCGGTGATGTTGTGCGAGATGTACGGCTGGTCGAAGTTCTCGAGGAAGCGGAACCCCATGGCGCGCGCCATGCCGATGGCCATGTCGGAGTAGCCGGAGAAGTCGAAGTAGATCTGGAGCGTGTAGCTGACGATTCCGAGCCACGCGGTGAAGGGGTCGAGCTGCTCGGGCGGCAGGGCGAATACGCGATCGGCCGTGGCGCCGAGGGTGTCCGCGAGCAGAACCTTCTTGGCGAGGCCGACCGAGAAGCGCGACAGGCCGATCACGACGTTGTCGAGACCGAAGTCGCGCCGGTAGAACTGCTCCTCGATGTCGTGGTACTTGATGATCGGGCCGGCGATCAGCTGCGGGAAGTAGTGGACGTAGAGCAGGTAGGTGAGGACGCTCGGCGCCGGATGCCCCTCTTCGCGATACACGTCCACCACGTAGGTGATCTTCTCGAAGGTGATGAACGAGATGCCGATCGGCAGGGCGACGTTCAAGAGCGGCATCGGTTCGACGCCCAGCATCGACAGGACCGAGTTGGCGCCGGCGATCGAGAAGTCGATGTACTTGAACCAACCGAGCAGCAGCAGATTCTGCGCGACGACGGCCTGCAGGTAGCGCTTCTTGGTGCGCGGATCGGATGCGGCGTGCATCCGGTTGGTCATCGTCCAGTCGAAGAAACACGAGGCGACGACCACGGCGACGAACTGGGGCGCCCCCCAGGCGTAGAAGAAGAAGCTGAACGCCAGCGCGACGTTGTTGCGAAAGCGCGGCGGAACCAGGAAGTAGACCGCGAGCACGGCCGGCAGGAAGCCGAAGATGAAGAGCGGCGTGCTGAAGACCATGGCGGCTGTATTCGGGCGCTCTTCCGCCTGGGGGGCTGGGAGTCGGGGTCGCGAGGTCTCGTCGGAGACCGCGGCGGGGAGGGTAGGGGGCCTTTGGCCGATCCGTCAGCCGACCCGCGAGAGCGTGTTCGAGTCGATGTGGTGGAAGAGGGCGTCCTGGCCGCGCACGCGCATCTGGGTGTCCTCCTCGTACGAGAAGGAGGACGGCCCGAGCACGCGGACCGTCAGCTCGTAGCGGACGGTGCGGAACTCGGCGTCGAGGAACTGGTTCGAGCAGATGCCGTACGTCGCCGATCCCAACTCGGCGGCGAGGGCGAACCCCGCCGCGTCGGGCGCGACGGTGCCTCCGGCCAGGATCGACACACCGCGGGGCACCTGGAAGGCCCGCATCACCTGCTGCCGCTCGGCATCCCAGAGCCAGTAGCCGAGCTCTTCGTGGAAGGGGTCGGCCTCGCCGATTCGCCAGGCGGTGGTGCTGTACCGCAACGCCTGGAGGATCTGCTCGTGGTTGTCGACGGGGTCCATCGGCTCGAGGACGAGCCGCTCCCGGTAGGCGTTCTTGCCGATGCTTCGATCGGGTGCGGGGGATGCGTCGGCGCCCCGCTCGCCCTCCCAGGTGCCGACGAGCGCGGCGAGCGGTCCGAAGAGCGACAGGTCGTCGGTCATCCTTGATCCTCCGGAGGAGCGGCGAGTATGTCGCAGCCCCGGAGTGGTGCCAGGGCCGCCGCCGCCCCCGGGTTCCCTTGCCCCGGCTCCGGGGCGGCAGTTCCGGTGCCCCGGTTCGGGCCCCTCAGTCCCGGTGGAAGTCCTTGGGGAACGGGAAGCCGGTGCTGTGATCGATCAGCGCGAACTGGCTTGGGTGCAGATACGCGAGCAGGGGGTGGTCGTGGACGAGCCGGCCGTCGCCGGCGAGCTCGCCGCGCAGGGCGTGCCGATCGGCGTGGGCTGCCACGATGCGCCCGATCACGATGCCGTCGCTGCCGAGGTCGTCGATGACGCGCTCGACCCGGCACTCGAGGTGGAACGGGCAGCCGTCGACCAGCACTCCCTCGACGCTCTCGGCGTCCACCGTGGGCAGCGCGCGCAGCGTCTTCTTCTCGCCGTCCTGGCAGCGGGGGCTGGCGGCGGCCGCCGCCTGCACGATCTGATGCGGGCTCGGCCAGCTCACCGTAAAGGCGCGCTCGCGAAGCGCGTTGCGCCAGGTGGCGTGTTCGGAACGGCAGACGAAGCCGAAGTGTCCCGGCAGCTCGACGACGCGGTGCTTCGGTGCAATGTCGGCCTGGCCGTTCGGCTCGCGGGTGCACACCAGGACCAGGGGCGAGACGACGAAGACGCGCTCCCAGAGTGTGTCGTCGAGTTCGAGGGGGACGAGGTCGGACAAGGCGCTCCTCCTTCGACGCGACGAGCACGACCCGGTCGAGGTTGCCATCGCTCCGAAGGCCGTGCCACGACCTGGGGCGAAACGCCTCGCGCGCATCGCTTCCCGGCAGGCCGCGCGTCGCGACCCGATCCTTCCGCCGACTCAGCCGGCCGCGATACCGCTCGAAGTGTCGGACGCACGACCCTCGGCGGGCGCCGCGCTCAGCTCGATCGCGAAGTAGGGGCACGCGCCGGCGGCGGCCCGGATCGTGTCCTCGTCGTCGTTCGGCGGCTCGACGAGGCGGGACTTCCCCTCCGCGTCGAGCGCGAAGGTTCGCGGGGCCCTCCGCACGCAGGCGCCGGCGCCGCGGCACGCCACGCGGTCGATCGTGATCGCCACCGGCGGTCCCGTCATGCGGCGAGGTACCTCTCGAGCAGGGTGTGGAAGTGCCGGATCTTCGTCTCCTGGTAGCGCGCGAAGGTGACGTGGGAGTGGGCGGCACTCTTCAGGCCGCTTTGCACCTGGGGCAGGTTGAAGGTGTCCTGGGCGAAAACCTTGGCGAGGGGGCCGAGCTCGGGCGCGTCGGTCCACGGTTCGTCGTAGTCGAGCCAGTGGATCTCGGCCGGCGGCGGCCGCTTGCCGCGGAACGGCGCGAGGTAGATCACCTCCATGATGGACGTGTCCGGATCGTTGCCGTTTGGCCGGAAGCGGTACGTGATGCGGTTGTAGGCGCCCCAGGGATGCATGTTGGGGAAGAGCGAGTAGTAGAAGGAGTCGTTCATCTCCGCGTCGGTCAGGAGCGTGGCCGACGGCACGGTCGCCTGCAGCTGCATGCGCGCCATCTGGGCGAAGAGCTGCCGGGCCGTCATGCCCTCGGGCACGCGGAACGCCGGCTCGGCGTCGATGCTGGTGGTCACGATCGACTCCAGCATCTCCTGCTCGGAGGGCTCGCGGTCGAGGTGCGGGCTCGGCGTCATGTTGGCCGTCATGGCGCGCGAGTAGGTGTCCCAGGCGTCGTACTGCGAGTTGGCGTCGCCGATGCCCGCGAGGATCTGCGGGTGCGTGGCGATCACGTGATAGGCCTCCATGAAGGCCTCCTGGGCGGCCTTCCAGTTGCAGCGCATCAGGTGCGCGACGTGGGCCTCCTTGTAGCGATCCTCGAGCGGCCAGCGCTCGAAGTGGCTGGGGAGGTCGCCGATGAACTCTTCGAAGGGCTCGCCGTCCTGTTCGAGGCTGACGAACACGAAGCCGCCCCAGCGGGCGGTCCGGTACTCGGGCAGCTTGAAGTCGTCGCGCTCGACGTGTGGGAAGTCCCAGCGGCAGGGGACGGCCTCGAGGGTGCCGTCGAGGTTCCACTCCCACGCGTGGAACGGACAGCGCAGCTCGCTGCTGCGACCCGGCCGGTCCTTCAGGGCGCGTCCGCGGTGCAGGCAGGTGTTCGCGAAGGCCCGGATGCGCCGGTCTTCTCCCCGCACGATCAGCACGCTCGTGTCGGCGATCTCGTAGACGGTGTGATCGCCCGGCTCCGGGATCTCCTCCTCGCGGCACGCGAACTGCCAGACGCGCTTCCAGAGCTTCTCGACCTCGAGGTCGTGGAACTCGCGCGAGGTGTAGCGCTCGATCGGAACCCGCACGACGGGCAGGTCCCGCGCCGACTGCCGTCGCAGCACCTCGGGCACGTCACGCGTGTCCGTGTCGAGCAGGGCCTGGTACGAGATGCCGGTCGAGCGGGGGCCCTCGCCGGGCGGAGCCGGGGCCGGGGGTGTGATGCGCAGGCCCGGAGCGGCGGTCTCGGCGGACATGGCGACCTCCTCGTGGTTCGTGACGTGCTTGCTGGGCGACTGCTCAGAACGCCGAGCGCTTCGTGAATCCGCCGTCGACCACGAGGTTGGCGCCGGTGACCAGGCTCGCGGCGGGGCTCGCCAGGAAGACGACCGCGCGCGCCACCTCCTCGGGCGTGCCCATGCGACCGATCGCGCACTGCGCGAGGGCGTTCTCGTAGACGGCCGGCATGGCCTGCTTGATCATCTCCCAGTTGCCGCCCTCGAAGTAGATCGGGCCGGGGGAGACGACGTTCACGCGGATGCCCTGCGGCGCGAGCGTTTGCGACATGTCGGAGGCGTGGCTGATCAGCGCCGCCTTCATGGCGTTGTAGGCCTGCGGCATGCCGAGGAACTCCAGCGCCGCCGTCGAGCCGATGACCACGACCGATCCGGCGTCGGACGCCGCGAGGAGCGGCGTGGCGGCCTTGATGCCGCGGACCGCTCCCATCACGTCGACTTCGAAGGTGTGCTGCCAGGCGGGCAGTCCGGGGCCGCCGCCCGCGCTCGCGTTGCTGACGAAGACGTCGAGACCGCCGAGGTCGGCGGCCGCTTCCTCGACGAAAGCCGAGACGGCGTCGCCTTCGGCCACGTCGAGAGCCTTCGTGAACACCTTCGCGCCGCGCGCCTCGAGGTCCTTGCGGGCCGTCTCGAGCCCCTCCTCGCCGCGTGCACAGATGGCGACGTCACAACCCTGGTCGGCCAGCGTCTGGGCGATCGCGAGTCCGATGCCGCGGCTGCCCGCGGTGACGAGTGCCTTGCGTCCTTCGAGTCCGAGGTCCATTTCTCTCGCTCCTTCGTCGTTCGTTTGGGATGTTCGGGTGAGGTCTGGCGGGACCGCCGGGCCGGCGCCGGCGGCGGGCGTCTCGGCCGTCGGGCCCCGTCGCGTGGGTTGCGGGCCGGCGATGAATCCGAGCAAGTGCGGGTCGGCCTCGCGCAGCTCGCCGCTCACCCAGGCGCCGTTCGCGCGGAACACGCCGCTCTTGCCGTCCGGCGTCTCGACCACGACGGTGCCGTCGTCGCGCGTCTCGTAGGTGGCGTGGGTGAGAGAATGACGAAGCTTCATGTCGATCGTGCTCCGTGGCTTGCATCTTTCAGGTGGGCGAGGATCCGCAGGGCGACGTCGTCGGCGCCGTCGATCGCGAGGGCGTGCCCGCAGCCCGGCAGCACCTCGCACTTGGCGTTGGGAATCGCGGCCGCCACCGAGGCGGCGTCCGGCACGAGCAGGTCGTCGCCGCCGGCGAGCACGAGGGTGGGCGCGGACAGATCCGAGAGATCGCCCGCGCGCGAGCCCGACCACGCCTGCAGGCCAGCCGCCTGGCGGGCCAGCGTGTCGGCGGAGGTGCGCTGCACCGTCTGGGCGAGGCCGCGCAGCACGCGCTCGCGCGCCGCCGCGTCGCCGAGCAGGGCGTCGCCGAAGAGCCAGGGCGCGAGAATCTCGGCCACGGCCGCCGGCGACGCCTCGGCGCGCGCCCGCTGCCAGGCGCGCGCAAATGCGGCGAGCCGTGGCCTGGCCTCGACGAACGGCGTCAGCAGCACGAGCGAGCGCACCCTGTCCGGATGGCGCAGCGCCAGCTCGATGGCGACCGCCGCACCGAGGCTCGCGCCCACCAGGTGGGCCGGGCCGCCCAGCACCGCCGCGACGTCGTCGGCCGCCCGCTCGACCGTGTAGCAGTCGGCTTCCGGGGCATCCGAGTGTCCGACACCGCGGGAATTCACGCCGATCACCTCGAAGTGCGTGGCGAGTCGTGGCGTCAAGAGGGCGAAGGCCGACACGTCGGTGCCGAGGCCCGGCAGCAGGGCCACCGGCTCGCCCTTCGCCGCTCGCTCCTCGTGTCCCTCGCGCAGCACCTCGAGGCCGATGCCGGGCTCGACCTCGGTGAGGTCGGCCCGCCGCGCCGCGAACGCCTCGACGTCGGCTTTGGTGACGCGGCCGTTCGGTCCGGTGCCGTCGATTCCGCTCGGATCGATGCCGAGCTTCTTCGCCAGGGCGCGCGCCGCCGGAGCGATCGGCTTGCGGCCGCCTCCGCCCGCCCGCGCGCGCGGCGCCGCCTCGGAGGCCGCCGACGTCTCCGGCGCGGGCTCGCCCGCTTCGGCGGCGGGACCGTCGGGCGGCACGTAGGCGGCCGCGAACGCGTCGGCGTCGAACGGATCGTCGGCCGAGTCGGTGACGGCGGCCAGCAGCGCACCGCACGGCACGGTCTCGCCCGGCTCGACGTAGACGTGCCGCAGCACGCCGTCCACGGTCGCCTCGATCTCGCTCTCGGCCTTCTCGGTTTCGATCACCAGCACGATCACGCCGCGCGCCACCTTCGCGTCGACGGCGATCGGCCACTGCACGACCGTGCCTTCCTCCATCGTCATGCCGAGCCTCGGCATTGCGATCGGCTGCGCGGCCACTGCTGCCTTCTCCTCTCAGCCCTGCTCGCGCACGGCCGCGACCACGCGCTCGGCCGACGGTATGTAGGCCTGCTCGAGCGGGCGGCTGAACGGGACGGGCCCGTGCGGGGCCGTCACGCGCTTGACGGGCGCCTCGAGGAAGTCGAAGCCGCGGTCGACGCAAAGCGCCGCGACGTCGCTCGCCACCGACGAGCGCGGCGTGCTCTCGTCCACCACCACCAGCCGTCCGGTGCGTTCGAGCGAGGCGAGGATCGCCTCCTCGTCGAGAGGCTGCAGCGAGCGCAGGTCGATCACGTCCGCCTCGATGCCGTCTTCCCCGGCGAGCGTGGCCGCTGCCTTCTGGCAGATCGGCACGGTGCCGCCGAAGCCGACCAACGTGACGTCGTCGCCCTCGCGCAGCCGGCTCGCCTTCCCGATCGGCACCTCGTAGTCGCCTTCGGGCACTTCGCCCCGCGCGCCGAGCACCAGCTTCGGCTCACAGAAGACCACCGGGTTGTCGTCGCGGATCGCGGCGAGCAGCAGGCCCTTGGCGTCGGCCGGGTTCGAGGGGATCACGGTCTTGAGGCCCGGAATGCCGGCGGTGATCCAGTAGAGCGACTGGCTGTGCTGGGCGGCGGCCTGCATGCCGGCGCCCGTCACCGTGCGCACGGTGAGCGGGATGCGGGCCTTGCCGCCGAGCATGTAGCGGAGCTTGGCGGCCTGGTTGAGGAGCGGGTCGAGGCAGGTGCCGAGGAAGTCCACGAACATCAGTTCGACGATCGGCCGCAGGCCCGTCGCGGCGGCGCCCACGCCGGTGCCCATCATGCCCATCTCGCTGATCGGCGTGTCGAGCACGCGGTCGGGGAAGGCCTTCACGAGACCGCGCGTGGTGCCGAGCACGCCGCCCATCTCGTCGATGTCTTCGCCCTCGCGCCCCCCGCCGCCGGCCACGTCCTCGCCCATCAGCACCACGGTGGGGTCGGTCTGCATCGCGATGTGGATCGCCTCGTTGATGGCGGCTCCGAGCGTCAGCTGGCGGCTCATCGCGTCGCCTCCCCGGCGCCGGCCTCGAAGTAGACGTCGGTCGTCACCTCGGCGAGCGGCGGCATCGGGGCCGCCTCGGCGGCGTCCACCGCCGCCTCGAGCTCTTCCTGCACCTCGAGGTCGAGGCGGCGCAGGTCGTCCGCGTCGACGAGCCCGGCTTCGACGGCCTGCTGCTCGAAGCGGTCGAGGGGATCGCGGTTCTGGATCCAGTCCTCGGCCTCCTCCTTCGAGCGGTATACCAGCGGATCGCCCACGAAGTGCCCGGCGAAGCGGTAGGTCTTGCACTCGAGCAGCACCGGACCGGCGCCGCTGCGACAGTGCTCGAGGGCCTCGCCCGTCTTCTCGAAGACGTCGAAGAAGTCCATGCCGTCGGCGATCAGGCTCTTCATCGCATACGAGCCGGCGCGCACCGCGATGTCCTTCACGGGAATCACGAACTCGGTCGGTGTGAACTCGCCGAAGCCGTTGTTCTCGACGACGTAGAGCACGGGCAGCTTCCAGTTGGCCGCCATGTTGAGCGATTCGTGGAAGGCGCCCTGGTTGGTGGCGCCGTCGCCGAAGAAGGCCACCGCCACGTCGCCCGAGCGGCGAAGCTTCGCAGAGAGCCCCGCGCCCGTCGCCAGCGGGATACCGGCGCCCACGATGCCGTTCGCGCCGAGCATGCCCTTGTCGAGGTCGGCGATGTGCATCGATCCGCCCTTGCCCTTGCAGATGCCCGTCGCGCGGCCGTACAGCTCGGCCATCATGCCCGGGACGTCGACCCCCTTCGCGATGCAGTGGCCGTGGCCGCGATGGGTGGAGGTGACGATGTCGGACTCGGAGAGGTGTGAGCAGACGCCGACCGCGACGGCCTCCTCGCCCAGGTAGAGGTGCATGAATCCGCCCATCTTGCCGGCGGCGACGAGGTCGCCGAGGCGCGTCTCGAAGGCGCGGATCATTCTCATGCGGCGGTAGGCGTCGAGCAGCTGTTCTCGGCTGAGGTTCATCGGCGAGCTCCTGGATCAGGCGGCGCGGCCGCGCGGGGCACGCGACCGGTGCGCGGCGGCCTGATGGTCGGTTGCGGTGCGCTCGAAGCGCGCGCGGCTCGCGCCCGACGTGACGCCCAGCATCGTGAGCGCGGCGTCGAAGAGCGCGGCCGCGCGGAAGGAAGCGTTGGTGAGCGAGCCGCGCGCCCACTCGATGGCGACCTGGTCGATGTGGCCGTGCAGGCGCTGGGCGAGCGCGTCGCGATCGACCCAGCCGGCGAGCTCGCCGGCGGCGTCGAGCTCGGCGAGCGCACGCTCGATCTGGTCGCCCAGGGCGTGGGCTGCGAAGCGCTGCGCGGCGCCGGCCTGGTCGGCGCTCGCCAGCACGAGGAGCAGCGCCCGGTAGTAGCGCGGCCGGCGCACCAGCTGTCGCACCGTCGCCTCGACGACTTCGAGCAGGTCGCCGTGGGCGCGCTCGAGGGCCGAGGTGAATCCACGGGTCTGCTCCTCGACGGCGGCGAGCAGCACCTGCTCCTTGTTGCCGACGAGATTGTAGATCGTCGGCACCGTGACTTCGCCGGCGTCGGCGAGGCTGCGCATCGTCAGGCCCTCGAAGCCGTCCCGCTCGATCACCTGCCGCGCGGCCTCGAGGATGCGCTCGCGGCGGGCGGCCATGTTCTGCTCGAGGACGGACATCGGGGCTCCCGGCGCCCCGGCTGCGCGCGTGCGGCTCGGCTCGTGGGGGGGCGGCCGCTTGATTGAAGCATTTGAACACGTTAAAAACAAGGACGAAAGGCGCCGCAGGACCCGCCGGCCCGGTCGAGCGAGGTCGTCGCCCCGGGAGCCCGGCCGCGAGGAGCGTCCCATGAAGCCGCTCGACGAGTACGACCCGTTCGACCCCGAGGTCGCCGAGAGCCCCTTCGCCTACTACGCGGCGTTGCGCGAGCAGGCGCCCGTCTATCGCACGCCGATGGGCTTCTACATGGTCAGCACCTACGCGCTCTGCGTCGAGGCGATGCGCGATCCGGAGAAGTTCTCGAGCCGCTTCGCGGCCGCGATGGCGGGCGGCATGGGGGGCGCCGACGCCCTCGAGCGCAACGCGGTCGACGAGGCCCCGGTGCCCGTGACCGACACGCTGCTCACCAACGATCCCCCCTCGCACACCCGCTTCCGCAAGCTCGTCAACAAGGCCTTCTCGCCGCAGCGGGTCGAGAAGATGGACGGGTACGTGACGCAGGTCGCCAGCGATCTCGTCGACGGCTTCGCGGACCGCGACCGCATCGACGTGGTGGCGGACCTCGCCGTGCCGCTCCCGCTCACCGTCATCGCCGACCAGCTCGGCGTGCCGCGGGCGGACATGGCCGATTTCAAGCGCTGGTCGGACGCATCGGTGGCGCCGCTCGGCGGCATCATCTCGCGCGAAGAGCAGATCGAGTGCGCGCGGCTCGTCGTCGAGCTGCAGAAATACCTGCTCGCGCGCGCCGACGAGAGGCGGCGCGAGCCGCGCGACGACCTGCTCTCCGACATGGTGCACGCGTCGGTCGACGGCGAGACGCCGCTCTCCGACGCCGAAGTGGTGAGCATCGCGCAGCAGTTCCTGGTGGCCGGCAACGAGACCTCCACGAACCTCATCTCCGCCGCGCTGATGTTCCTGCTGCAGAGCCCCGATCAGCTCGCCATGCTGCGCGCGCGTCCGCAGGTGATTCCGAACGCCGTCGAGGAGGCGCTGCGTCTGGAGACCCCGGTGCAGGGCATGTGGCGGGTCGCGGCGCGCGACGTCGAACTCGGCGGGGAGAAGATCGCGAAAGGCAGCTTCCTGATGCTCCGCTACGCGGCCGCCAACCGGGATCCGGCCGTGTTCGCGGATCCCGACCGCTTCGACGCCGAGCGGGAGAACGCCCGCGAGCACCTGAGCTTCGGCAAGGGCGTCCACTTCTGCCTGGGCGCATCGCTGGCCCGCAAGGAAGCGGCGGTGGCCGTCTGGCTGATGCTCGAGCGCTTCCCCGAGCTGGCGCTCGCGCCCGGCAACGACTTCCGCCACCACCCCAGCATGCTGCTGCGCGGCCTGCAGCGCCTCGAGGTGGCGCTGCGGTAGCGCGGCGGCTGCGGCCGATCAGTACCCGTCGGCGACGAGCCGTGCGAGGTCGAGGCTCGTCACGATGCCGACGAGCCGTTCGCCGTCGACCACCGGCAGCCGGTGGATGCCGCGCTCGACCATCGTCTCCGCGGCTTCGGCAACGCTCGCCTCGGGGGAGACGGAGCTGACGTCGTGCACCATCACGTCGGCGACGGTCATCGCCTCGAGCCTCGCGCCGATGCGCGCCCCCCGGCTGCGTGCGTCCTCGTCGCTGCTTCCGGGCGCGCCGAGGGCCGGATCGCTCAGCTGATCGTCGATGGTGTGCTCCACCTCGAGGATTCGCACCAGGTCGGAGCGCGTCACCATGCCGACGAGCTTGCCGCCGTCGACGACCGGGAATCCCCCGACGTGATGCGACATCAGCCGGGTCTCGAGCTCGCGCAGTGGCGTGCCGGAAACGAGCACGTCGGGGTCGGTCGACATGACTTCTCTGACCTGCATGGTACGCTCCTTCGTGTATCGAACGGGTGGGAGATTGTGAGGTTCCTGGGGGATCTAGCAATGCAGCTGCGCGGGCGGTGCACGGACCGGGAAACCCGCACGAGCGAGTCCGGCAGACATTGTGGCGCATGCCCCTAAAGGGGAATTTCCCATCGGTCGATGTATGGACTGCAATCGGAGCACCCCCCAGGGGCCAAGTTCGTCCCTACAGCGAGGAGATCAAGGCATGTCGAACCATGAGCACCGTCTCGCTTCGCAAACCCGTCGCCGTGGGCGCCGCTGTCTGGGCGCCGTCGCGTCGGCGCTGCTCGTCGTCACGCTCTCGAGCCCGGCCTTCGCCGGGGTCGGAATCTTCGGCGAGTACGGCCGCAACATCGCCACCTCGGGCGGTGAGCGCGGGTTGGCGCTGACGCTGACGGGCCTCTCGACGGAATTCTTTGATCGCAACGACGTCACTGTCGGCATCGCGTTCGACTCGAATCTCGCGCGCGACCGACTCTTCAACTCGCGAACCGATATCGGCTTCCACGCCGCGCTCTACGCCGATCCGACGTCGTCTGCCGTCATGGGCACCGGCCTCGGTGGATCGCTCGGCTGGACGCTCGGCTTCGGGCTGGTCCGCTCGGAGCAGATGCGACTCTGGCTCGGCCCCAATTTGCGTCTGAACGCCGACTGGTACGACGCGAGCCTGTTCAATACGGCCGGCGATCACGCCGATCTCCAGCTCGGCTTCGGGCCGCAGATCGGCTTGAATCTCCACACCGGTGACAGCGCCACGGTGACGATCTCTGGCGTCTACAACTACAAGTGGGGATGGAACTTCCTGCCCGACGTGTCGGCAGGCGGCACGATCCCGATCGGGACGATCAGCCATCGCGATCACTACCTGGGCATCAACGTGGCCTTCTTCTGGCGAGGCGGCGGCGACAAGTTCGAGTAGGCCCCACACCATTCGAGAGGTGGCTCGAAGATTGGGCCCAAGACCACTCGAAGTTGTCGATTCGCGGTGGGTTTCGGCGCTTAGACGGCGAACCGTGCCTGGTGGACCCGGATCTGCGGCAACCGCCTCGTCGGGATCCGTCCCCAGTAGCACCGCTCGAGCCAGGGCGAGAGCTCCCGCTTCCGGGGAACCAATCGCGTCCTAAGGATCTTGCGGACCGTGAGCCGCTTCCCGATCACCCCGATCGTCACCCCCGGCGGCTCATCGCTCCGGTTCTCCGAGG
>CAZETS010000048.1:0-42570 GCA_964515335.1 uncultured Spirochaetaceae bacterium | reverse complement strand
ATGCCCAGCCATCAAGCAGGAGCCGTGCCAAGCACAATCTTTGGGACACCTCTGACAGTGTGGTGCTAAACACTGAGCCACGCCGACACCACCCGTTCCCGCGGACCGCGGGAACGGGTGGTGTCGGCCCCCAGGCGCGCCGTACACCGGCCGCCGAACGAGGATGGCCATGCGCCCGCACGAGATCTTCGCCGCCATGCAGCCCGACCACGCCGAGGCCTTCTTCGGCCGGCTGGCCGAGCAGTCGCCGATGATGTTCTCCCAGGCCGTCCATGCCGCGGCCGTGGCGACGAACAGCCGGCCGCGCTTCCTCCTCAAGCAGCCGATGCCGAAGCGCGTGGCCGCCGTGCGGCGCGCGCTGGCCCGGGTGGCCTCGGGGCCGATCGCCGAGGAGGTGCTGGCCGTCTACTTCCTCGAGTGCCGGAAGGAGATGCTCGTCGAGTGGCTCGACGCGATCGGGCTCGAGCACGAGGACGGCATCCTCGAAGCCAGCGCCCCGCCGAGCCCCGAGCAGGCGCAGCTCGAGAAGGCCGTCGCCGAGTTCCGCGGCCGCGACGAAGACCCCGACCGCGGTCTGCTGCTGCGCGCCTTCGCGGCCCAGAGCGCCATCGACTGGCCGGCGCTCGACTCGATGCTCGTCGCCTGATCCGATCGGCCGATCGCGCATCGGCGAGGCGGGCTGCTCGGCCTCCGGTCCGGCAGGACCGCCCTGCCCGCCTTCAGCCGGAGATCAGGAACGCAGCGTGATCGCCGCGTTGCTGATGACCACCTCGTCGCGCTCCTTCGACTTCGCCTCGACGAGGATGCGATCGCCCTCCTGCCAGTACGAGGTCAGGTAGGTCTCGCCCGGGTAGCCGACGCCGCGGAAGCGCACCTGGTAGCGCGCGACCTTCGCGGTGTCGCCGTCGAGGACGTTGTCGACGATGGCCTTGCAGACGATGCCGTACGAGCAGAGCCCGTGGATGATCGGGGTCTCGAAACCGGCCATCTTGGCGAACTCGGGATCGGCGTGGAGCGGGTTCTTGTCGCCCGACAGGCGGTAGATGAGCGCCTGCTGGGGCAGCGTCGGCGTCTCGATCACGCCATCCGGCGCCCGGTCGGGCTTCTCGTTGCCGGCCTTGGGACCCGGCTCGCCCCCGAAGCCGCCCTCGCCTCGCAGGAACAGGCTGAAGCGGTTGGTGAAGAGCGGCTCGCCGCTCTCGAGGCGCGTCTCGACCTCGAGCACGCAGAGGCAGGCCTTGCCCTTGTCCCAGAGCTCGGCGACCCGGCCCTTGTTGACCACCTTCGCCTCGGCGGGGATCGGCTGGTGGAGGGTGATGTCCTGCTCGCCGTGCAGCAGCATCGCGAAGTTGAAGCTGAGGCCTTCGACGCCGCCGAGCCCGCCCATCGCGCCGAACACGGGGATCACCCCGAAGCTCGGGAGCACTTTCAGGTTCTTCTCGTAGGTGTACTCGAGCTCGCCCGGGTCGGTGGGCGGCACGCCGGCCCCCACGCCGAGGTGGTAGAGGATGACGTCGTCCGCCGTCCAGGCGTAGCTCCCCTCGCCGAGCTCGGCGCCGAGGGCCTTCTTGGGATCGATGGGCATGGATGCTCCTGTTCGGGCGCGCGGCTGCCGCACGCCGGCGTCGTGGATTCACGCGCGGCGGCGATCAGTCGGAGAGCGCCTGCATGGTGGCCTTCATCTCGTCGGCGATGCTCGACGGAATGACGAAGTCGCCGGGCTCGTTGATCTGCGCGAAGTTCGCCGCGATCTCCTCGACCGTGGCGGTGTCGTTCTTCTTCGTCCAACCCGGCGCGAGGCCGATGAAGACGCGCGCGTAGCGGCCGCCGCCCACGTCGTAGATCGAGTGGGTGACCTCGCACTGCTCGGAGCAGAGGTAGACGACGAGGGGCGTCACCTTGTCGGGCTCGAGGCGATCGGCCATCGGGCCGAGCAGATCCTCGGTGAGGCGCGTCTTGGCGATGGGCGCGATCACGTTGGACTTGATGTTGCTCTTGGCGCCCTCGACCGCGAGCACGTTCGACAGGCCGACGAGACCCATCTTGGCGGCGCCGTAGTTGGTCTGGCCGAAGTTGCCGAAGATGCCCGCGCCGGACGAAGCGTGGACGAAGCGGCCGTAGCCCCGCTCCTTCATCGCCCGGAACGCGGGCTGCGAGACGAAGAACCCGCCCTTCAGGTGAACGTCGATGACGATCTCGAGCTCTTCGGGCGAGAGCTTCGCGAATGACTTGTCGCGCAGGATGCCGGCGTTGTTCACCACGATGTCGACCTGGCCGAACTGGTCGAGGGCGGTCTGGATGATCGCCTCGCCACCCTCGGGCGTCGCCACCGAGTCGTAGTTGGCTGCCGCCGTGCCGCCGGCCTCCTCGATCTCCTTGACGACCTGGTCGGCCATGCTCGAGCCGCCGCCGGTCCCGTCGGCGGCGCCGCCGAGGTCGTTCACGACGACCTTCGCGCCGCGGCGCGCGAGTTCGATGGCGTAGGTGCGGCCGAGGCCGCCACCGGCGCCGGTCACCACGGCGACGCGGTCGTCGAATCGGATCTCGCTCATGGGTTGCTCCTTGGGTGGGCGCCGGCGGGAAGCGGCGCCAGGGGGGCGCCCACGATAGCGAAGCGCCCCGCGGCCCAACACGGCGATCCGAGCCCGGCGCGCGACGACAGGGCATCGGCGATGCGGCATCCTGCCACCCGGCCCGACCCCGCAGAGCCGAGCCCCGGCGCTGCCGTAACCCATCCGAGGCGGCCCGCGTAGCTGCCCTCGAGAGGCCGCAGTCGCGCCGCCACCCGGAGCAAGCATGACCTCGCAATCATTGGTCGCACAGACGTCGCCGCCGGCCGGGCCGAGCTTCCGGCAGGCGCTCGCCTCGGCGGGCGAGCCCGAGCTGCGCCGCCGGGCCGTCACGACCCTGCAAGTCAACATCGGGCTTCGCTGCAACCTGGCCTGCACACACTGTCACGTCGAGTCCGGCCCGAAGCGCCGCGAGCAGCTCTCGGAGGCCGGCTGTCGGCGGGTGCTCGAGCTGCTCGAGCGGAGCCCCGAGGTTCGGACACTCGACATCACGGGCGGCGCCCCGGAGCTGCACCCGCTGTTTCGCGAGCTGGTCGCCGGCGCGCGCGCCCTGGGCCGTCACGTGATGGACCGCTGCAACCTGACTGTCTTCGACGAGCCGGGTCAGGCGGACACGCCAGAGTTCCTGGCCGAGCACGACGTCGAGATCGTGGCCTCGCTGCCCTGCCACGGCCCGGACGACGTCGATCGCCAGCGCGGCCGAGGCGTCTTCGAGCGGAGCATCGCCGCGCTGCGACGGCTGAACGCCCTCGGCTACGGGACCGGCGACGCCGAGCGAGCGCTCGTCCTCGTCTACAACCCGGCCGGCGCACACCTGCCACCCGCTCAGCACACCCTCGAGCAGGACTACCGCGAGGCGCTCGCCACGCGTTACGACGTCCGCTTCGATCGCCTGATCGCGATCGCCAACATGCCGATCAAGCGCTTCGCGCGCGACCTCGCCCGCTCGGGACGCCACGACGAGTACATGGCGCTGCTCGTCCGGAGCTTCAATCAGGAGACGGTGGACGGGCTGATGTGCCGCACGCTCGTCAGCGTCGACCATCGCGGCCGGGTCTACGACTGCGACTTCAACCAGGCGCTCGACCTCGCCCCACCCCGCCACGCACCCACGATCTGGAGCATCGACCGACTCTCGGATCTCGCTGGCGACCGGATCGCGACGGACTCCCACTGCTTCGGCTGCACGGCGGGGGCGGGCTCGAGCTGCGGAGGCGCACTGGCATGAGCGGCTCGCGCTGGATCAAGCCGCTTCTCGTCGGCATCGCACTCGTCGTGGTAGCGCTGCTCGCCCGGCGGCTGGCCGACTACGTGCCCGCGGTGGCGGCCTGGGTCGAAGGACTCGGCGCGCTCGGTCCGCTCGTCTTCGCAACGGTCTACACGGCCGCCACCGTGCTGTTCGTGCCAGGCGCGCTGCTGACCCTCGCCGCCGGTGCGCTATTCGGCCTCGTCACCGGCACCCTGGTGGTCTGGATCTCGGCGATGCTCGGTTCGGGCGCGGCATTCCTGGTGTCGCGCTATGCGGCCCGCGGCTGGGTCGAACAGCAGCTCGGCAGGAGCGAGCGGTTCGAGGCGGTCGATCGGGCGGTCGCCCGCAACGGCCTCAAGATCACGTTCCTGCTGAGGCTGTCGCCGGTCTTCCCGTTCAACTTCCTCAACTACGCGCTCGGCCTCACCCGGGTCACCTTCCGCGACTACATGCTCGCGGGGTTCGGCATGATCCCCGGCACCCTGCTCTACGTCTACTACGGCAACGTCCTCGGCACGGTCGCGAAGCTCGCGACCGACGCGGAGACGCCGCGCGACACCGGCTACTACGTCGTCTTGACGATCGGCCTGCTGGCCACGATCGCGGTCACCACGGTCGTCACCCGGGTGGCTCGCCGTGCCCTCGGCGAGGTCGCGGACACCACCGAGGAGCAACACGATGCTGCCTGACGACCCCTTCGACCGGGCCCTGCTCGAGAACGTGCGACCGAGCGGCTGGCAGAGCCCGAAGCCGCAGGATCGCTACGACCTCGTGGTGATCGGTGCAGGCACCGCCGGGCTGATCTCGGCCTCCGGCGCGGCCGGGCTCGGCGCCCGCGTGGCCCTGATCGAGAAGGCCGAGCTCGGCGGCGACTGCCTGAACGTGGGCTGCGTGCCATCCAAGGCGCTGCTGCGCTCCGCCCACGCCCTCGCCGAAGCGCGCCGCGCGAAGGATTTGGGCGTACACATCGCGGGCGGCGTGACGGCCGACTTCGCGGCCATCGCGTCCCGCATGCGGGAGGTTCGCGCGCGCATCGCACCCAACGACTCCGCACGGCGCTACAGCGACGAGCTCGGCGTGGACGTGTTCCTCGGCGAGGCGCGCTTCGCCGGGGACGACGCGATCCTGGTCGGCGACGCTCGCCTGCGCTTCCGCAAGGCCGTGATCGCGTCGGGCGCGCGGGCCTTCGTGCCGCCGATTCCCGGCCTCGACGAGACCGGCCACCTGACGAACGAGAGCATCTTCGATCTGCGCGAGCAGCCGCGCCGGCTGCTGGTGCTGGGCGGCGGGCCGATCGGATGCGAGTTGGCCCAGGCATTCCGCCGCTTCGGCAGCGAGGTGACGCTGGTCGAGATGGGCGAGCAGTTCCTCGTGCGCGAGGACCCCGACGCGGCGGAGATCCTGCTGCGATCGATGCAGCGAGACGGCCTCGACGTGCGCCTGGCGACCCGGCTCGTCCGCGTCGAAGCCGGCACGGAGGGACATCGCGCGATCCTGCAGCGGAACGACGAGGAGGAGAGCGTCGCGTTCGACGAGATCCTCGTCGCCGTCGGGCGCAGCCCCAACGTCCAGGGGCTCGACCTCGACGCCGTCGGTGTCGAGTACGACGCGCAGCGCGGCGTCAGCGTCGACGATCACCTGCGCACGAGCAATCCCGACATCTACGCGGCCGGCGACGTCTGCCTGCAGCACAAGTTCACCCACGCGGCCGATCACTCGGCCCGGATCGTCGTACAGAACGCCCTCTTCGCGGTGGGTCCGTTCGGGCGTCGCCGGGTCTCCGGGCTGACGGTTCCGTGGTGCACCTACACCGATCCCGAGATCGCCCACGTCGGGATGTACCCACGAGACGCGGCCGCTCGGGGCGTCGAGATCGACACCTACCAGCGCGAGTTCGCCGAAGTGGACCGCGCCATCGCCGAGGGGCGCGACGAGGGCTTCGTCAAGATCCATACCGAGAAGGGGCGCGACCGGATCGTCGGCGCGACGATCGTCGGCCATGCCGCCGGCGATCTGATCAGCGAGATCAGCGTCGCGATGGCCGGCGGAGTCGGCCTGGGCGCCCTCGCCAACGTCATCCACCCCTACCCGACCACCGCCGAAGCGATCGCGCAGCTCGGCAACGCCTACAATCGCACGCGCCTCACGCCGACCGTCCGGTGGATCTTCGAGCGCCTCCTGTCGTGGCGGCGCTAGCGTCCCGCCCGGCATGACTCGAAGATCGGGCGATCCGCCGGCCACAGCACCGATCATCGTCGTGAGTGGCCTGCCGCGCTCCGGGACGTCCCTGATGATGAGCCTGCTCGAGGCCGCGGGCGTTTCCGTGCTGCAGGACGACGCGCGGCCGGCGGACGAATCGAATCCCCGCGGCTACTACGAACTCGCCGCCGTGAAGCGAACCGCGAGCGACCCGGGCTGGGTCGACGGGGCAGCGGGCCGCGCCGTGAAGGTCATCCACCGCCTGCTCGACGCCCTGCCCCGCGATCGCCGCTACCGCGTGATCCTGATGCGGCGGCCCATCGCCGAGGTGGTCGCTTCACAGGACCGGATGCTCGCGCGGCTCGGTGAGGCGAGCGGCGGGATCCCCGCCGAGCGGCTCTCGGCGGTGCTCGAAGCACAGCTCGCCGAGGCGAAGACGCTGCTCGAGCAGGAGGACTGCGTGGAGTGGATCGCGGTCGACTACCCGCGGTTGGTCGCCGAGCCCGAATCCGAGTGCGATCGCGTGATCGACTTCCTCGGGTTGGACGCTTCGTCGGCCGTGCTGGCGCGTCGCGTCGACCCGGCCCTGCATCGCGAACGCGGCTGAACGCGAACGCCTCCCCCGGCGTCGCGCGGAGACGCGGAAATCACGCGCCCCCGGCGCGGCGCGCCTCCAGGATCGCCCGGACGAGCTCCTCGGGCGCGTCCGCGGGCACGGGCCCCTCCGGCTCCGCGCAGGCGCGGCGGCCGAGCTCGACGGTCTTCACGTAGTCGTCCATGTAGCTCTCGCAGGCCTTGCAGCCGCCGAGGTGCGCGTCGAAGACGGCCCTCGCGGTCTCGTCGAGTTCTCCGTCGAGATAGCTCATCAGGAAGTCCACGAACTCGCGGCAGTTCATCCTCTCCTCCCCGCCCCCGGTGTGCCGGCGCCAGCGGCCGTCTCGAGACCCGATCCCTTGACGAAGTGCCTGTCGAGCAGCCCCTTGAGGGCCTGCCGGGCGCGGTGCAGGCGCGTCTTCACCGCGGGAATCGACAGGTCGAGCGCCTCGGCGGTCTGCTCGGTGTCGAAGCCCTCGATGTCGCGCAGGATCAGCACCGTGCGGTAGATGTCGGGCAGCCGGTCGATCGCCTCGCTGACGAGGCGCCGACTCTGCCTGGACTCGAGGATGGCGTCGGCCCGGTCCTGCCACGACTCGTCGGAGCCGGCGAGCCGGCCGTCCTCGAGGAAGCCCGGCAGCAGGTCGTCGATGCTTCCCTCGGGCCGCCGGCGACGCGTGCGCAGCTTCATCAGGCAGGCGTTGATGGTGATGCGATGCAGCCAGGTCGACAGCAGCGAATCGCCGGCGAAGCGTTCGAGCGCGCGGAAGCCCGAGAGGAAGGCGTCCTGAACGGCGTCCCGCGCGTCGTCTTCATTGCGCATGAAGCGCCGGGCAACGGCGAGCATCGGGCCGGTGTTGGCCTCGACCAGCTCGCGGAACGCGGCGTCCTCGCCCGCCCGCAGCCGCTCCAGCAGCGCCTTGTCGCGCGCCCGCGCCTCGGGATCGGTGGCCGGAAGCCGGCCGAGCTGTTGCATCAGGCCAACGTACCACAGGCCCCTGCGCGGCCTGCCGATACGTGGTGGCGAACGCTCGCCTGGGTCATCCTCGGGCCGTCCGGCCGACGGGACGGCGCGGACGCCGAGGACAAGGAGACGAGCACTTCATGTCTGCCCTGCTGCGCTTCCTGGGAATCGAAGGGGGCACCCGCGCCCCCGCTGCCGACGACGGCCCGCTCGGCCGGATCGCCGACGAGCTCGAGGCGATTCCGCCCGACCGCGCGCGCTTCTTCGCCTGCTTCGCGTACGTGCTCGCGCGCGTCGCCGGCGCCGACCTGCGGATCGACGACGCGGAGGTCGCCGAGATGGAGCAGCTGCTCGTGGATCACACCGGCGTGCCGGCCGACGAGGCCCGGCTGGCGGTCCGCATCGCGCAGAGCGAGGTCGACCGGCTCGGCGGCACGTACAACTATCTGATCACCCAGGAGTTCGGCCGCACGAGCTCGGCGAGCGAGAAGCTCCAGCTGATCCAATGCCTCTACGCCGTGGCGGCGGCGGACGACGTCATCACCGGCGACGAGAACGAAGACATCCTGAGCATCGCGGCAGAGATCGGCGTGCCGCGCGGCGACGCGCTGGCGATCCGATCGCGGTTCCGGGACAGGCTGGGGACGTCGCGGCGGCTTCCCGGCGAGTAGCTCGGGGAGACGTGCGGGGCGCGGTCGCTCGGCGGCGGGGCTGCTTCCGGCGAACTCTGAGCGCCGCTCGCAGGGCCACGCGGCGACCCCGCAGCCACTCGGCCGAGGCGTGAGTCGGAAGCAGCCCCGCCGCCGAGCGAGCGCACGCTGGCAGGTGACGGCCTCGGGGACCGGGCTGCGCGGACTCCGGCCGTCAGCTGCGGACGAGCAGCAGGCTGCGCGGGTCGAGGCCGACGTGAAGATCCTGCAGGTCGGCGTTCTCGTGGTCCTTGAGGGCACGCAGCGTGACCACGTCTCCCTCGGGCTCGAGGGCGAGGATGACGCCGATCTCGTCGCCGAGGTCCGTCCAGGCCTCCGGCAGATCGACGACCTTCTCCGAGTCGGACTGCAGGGTGAACCACACCTCCGCGGCCAGCTCCCGGGCGAGGGCGCGGATACCGGCGAGGTTGTCGGCGTCGATCGGGGCCTCGTCCAGGCCGTCGATGGCGATCAGGGTGGGCCGGGCGCCGGTCTCGCTCTCGATCTTGACCGCATCAGCGAGCTTCGTCGCTGTGAAGTCCCGAGCGTTGTAGGCGCGGATGCGGCGGTGGTTGTCGATCTCGCCGTGGGTCAGCTTCGCATCATCGAGGTGCGTGCTCGTCGCCAGCGCTTCGTAGATCGTGTCGTAGTGGTCGCGCACGTGACCGACCGTCTGGTCGAGCGCCACGTGCAGCACGGTTCCGCCGCGGAGCAACTCGTCGATGGCGACGCCGATCAGGAAAGACGACTTGCCTACACCGTGACCGGCGACCAGCGCTCCGAGGTTGCCGATTCCGAGCCCTCCGTGCAGGCCCTTCTCCAGCAGCCTCAACGGGCTTCGTGCGTTGACGAACTTGCGATACATCGAGGTCCCCCGAAGGTGGATGGGTGGCGACGGGTGGAGCGAATCAGTCCTCGTCGTCGGGGATCTTGGACTTGTACTTCTCCTTGAGTTCCTTCTGGACCTCGGCCGGAGCAGGCAGATACTTGGCGAACTCCATGGTGAATTCGGCCTTGCCCTGGGTCATCGAGCGGAGGTCCGTCGCGTAGCCGAACATCTCCGAGAGCGGCACCTCGGCCTCGACGCGCGAGAAGCCGTCTTCCTCGGTCGAGCCGATCACCTGACCGCGACGCTGCATGATCGTCTTCAGGATAGCGCCCTGGAACTCGCCGGGACCCTCGACCTCGAGCTTCATGATCGGCTCGAGGATCTGGGGCTTGGCCCGCGGGTAGAACTGCCGGAAGGCGCCACGCGCGGCCGCGGAGAACGCCATCTCGGACGAATCGACGCTGTGCGACTGGCCGTCATTGATGACGATCCGGATGCCCTGGACCGGGAAACCGATCAGCCGCCCCTTCACGAGGCACTCCCGGAAGCCCTTCTCGACAGCCGGGACGTACTCGGTGGGAATCGATCCGCCGCGGATCTCGCTCACGAACTGGAATTCGCTCGCCCCTTCGTCCCCTTCCTGGATCGGCTCGACGTAACCCGCGACGCGACCGTACTGGCCCGAGCCGCCGGTCTGCTTCTTGTGGGTGTAGTTGAAGTCGATCTTCTGGGTGACGGTCTCACGGAATGCGACCTGTGGCTGACCGGTCTCGACCTCGCAGTTGTACTCGCGCTTCATGCGCTCGACGTACACCTCGAGGTGCAGCTCGCCCATGCCGGAGATCACCGTCTCGTTGCTCTCGGGGTCGACGCCGGCTCGGAAGGTCGGGTCCTCGCGAACGAAGCGACCGAGCGCCTTGCTCATGTTGTCGGCGGCCTTCTGATCCTTCGGCGTGACGCTCAGCGAGATCACCGCGTCGGGCACGTGCATCGAGGTCATCGCGACGTCGAGCTTGCCGTCGGTGAAAGTGTCGCCCGACGCACAGTCGATGCCGAAGAGCGCCACGATGTCGCCCGTGCTCGATCGCTCGATCTCCTCCATCTCGTCCGCGTGCATGCGGATGAGGCGCCCGACCTTCACCTTCTTCTTGGTGCGCGCGTTGTAGATGGTGTCGCCCTTGCCCAACGTGCCCTGGTAGACGCGCAGGTAGGTGAGCTGGCCGTAGCGGGTGTCCTCGAGCTTGAAGGCCAGGGCCACCATCGGCAGCTCGGGATCGCTCTTCACCTCGATCTCGGCCTCGTCGTTCGAGATGTCGACCGCCATGTTCTTGATGTCGGTCGGCGCCGGCAGGTAGCGGGTGACCGCATCGAGCAGCGGCTGCACGCCCTTGTTCTTGTAGGCCGAGCCGAGGAAGACCGGCGTCAGGTCCATCGAGAGCGTGCCTGCCCGCACGGCGTCGTGGATCATCTCCTCGTTGACGGTCTCTTCGAGGATCGCCTCCATCAGCTCGTCGGAGAACATCGAGACCGCGTCGAGCATGGCCTCGCGGGCCGTCTCGGCCGCACCCTGCATCTCGGCGGGGATGTCCTTCTCGACGATGTTCTCGCCGTTGTCGCCCTCGAAGTAGACCGCCTTCATGGTGATCAGGTCGACCACGCCGTCGTGATCGGCCTCGAGGCCGATCGGCAGCTGCATCATCACGGCGTTGTGGCCGAGCTTCTCGCAGAGCTGGGCCGTCACCTTCGCGGGGTCGGCACCCGAGCGGTCGAGCTTGTTGATGAAAGCGATGCGCGGCACGCGGTAGCGCTTCATCTGCCGGTCGACCGTCATCGACTGCGACTGCACGCCGGCGACACCGCAGAGGATCAGCACCGCACCGTCGAGCACGCGCAGGGCCCGCTCCACTTCGATCGTGAAGTCGACGTGGCCCGGGGTGTCGATGATGTTGATGTGGTGCTCGCCCCAGACGGCATGCGTGGCCGCGGACGCGATCGTGATGCCACGCTCGCGCTCGAGCTCCATCGAGTCCATCGTGGCGCCGACTTCGTCCTTGCCGCGCACCTCGTGGATCGCGTGGATCCGCCCGGTGTAATAGAGGACGCGCTCTGTCAGGGTGGTCTTCCCCGAGTCGATGTGCGCGCTGATCCCGATGTTCCTGAGCTTGGAGATGTCGTACTGCATGCTGGCCTCGCTTCGAACGCTGGGCTCACCCTGAACCTGTCCCCGGATCGGCCCGCTCCCACATGACGGGAGCCGGCCCGACGAACGGTGAGGGCGCGGTTTACGCGCCGTTTTTCAGGGGGTTGGGATGAGTCGGCGGCGCACTTTAGCTGTGTGCGTCCGCCTCGGCGACCCCCATTGTCGACCGCACGGAGGGCCGGGAGCATACCCGCAACCCGCGGGGAAACAGCTCCCCTCGCCGAATCGTGCCCCACCCCGGGCAACTCTTCCGGCACGAACGGCGATTCAATCGGCAGGCCCACGATCGACTTGAGTGAAGTCCTGCGATTCCAGGGCGATATGCAACGAGGCGCGCATGAAGTGCGCCTCGACGCCGGTCGCGTGGGCGTACTCGGCGCCGACCGGGCACGCGTACCGCGCGAAACAGTGGGTCGCACAGGGGCCCCCGGCGAGACGCTCGTCCCGGCAGCACCTCCAGTCGAGCGGCCCGTCGTCGAGCGCACCCGCCGGGCAGGTACCGCGGCAGGGGGCCGGGCAGCCGTCGCAAGGCGCGAAGCCCTCGAGCGGAGGGGTCGGGGTGAGCGACGCCCCGGTCAGCACGACGCTGCGGATCGCGAGCCACGGCCCGAACACGGGATGCAACAGCAACCGCAAGCGGCTCGGCACACCGAGGCCGGCCTCTCGACCGAGCGCGACGAAGTCCGCGAACCCGGCGTCGGCGTCGGCGACCCGCCCGGAGGGGCCACGTCGCTCGAACCCGTGCAGCGCGACCGCGTCCTCGCCGGCCACCCGCCAGGCGTCCACCGCGCGACCGACCGCCGCCACCGTCGCTCGATCCACCGGATCGGGCCCGCCCGACCCGAGGGCCGCCTCCGCGAGCCGCCCTCCGCCCGAGCCGATCACGAGCACCGAGCGGGCGCCGGGCAGGTGCGCTTCGCACCGCCAGCCCCTCGGCACCAGCGCGTCGTAGCGGCCTGCCGCGATCACACCGAGCACGCCGAGGCCGGCGTCGCGCAGCAGCTCGACGATCGGCAGCGGCCAGTCGGCCGGTGGCCATCCCTCAGGCGAGGCGCTCACCCGCCTCGAACCCGGCCTCGGGGGCCGCCAGCTTCTTGCCGTCGCCAACGCGCAGCTTCTCGATGCACAAAACGGTGTCGCCGCCGGCCGCGACACGCAGCCGCGCCGGGTCGCCGCCCTGCCCGAGCACCGTCCCCGGCTCGGCGCCGTGCGGCTCGCTCGCGAGCACGCAGCCGAACAGGCGCACCGGCTCGCCGCGCCACTCCGCCAACGCGCCGGGCTGCGGATCGCAGCCCCGCACCAGCCGGTCGAGTTCGCTGCCCGACCGCGACCAGTCGATGCGCGCGACCTCGTCGTCGACCAGCCCCTGGAAGCTCGCGCCTGCCTCGCTCTGGGGCCGCGGCTCGGCGCTGCCGTCGGCCACCCGGGCCACCGCCTCGGCCATCGCGTCGACGCCCAACGGATAGAGATGATCGAAGTAGAGCGAGGCCGTGTTGTCGGTGGGGAGGATCTCGACGCCGCCGCGCTGGATCACGATCGGGCCGGTGTCGACGCCCTCGTCCGGCCGGAAGACCGTAACGCCGCTCTCCTCCGCACCGAGGATGATCTGCCAGGCCAGCGCGTTGCCCCCGCGATAGGCCGGCAGCAGAGAGGGATGGAAGCAGAGCGCGCCGAGCCGGGGCGCCTCGACGATCGCCGGCGGCAGGATCACCGTGGTGAAGGGCATCACGCAGAGGTCGGCGCCGGCGGCCAGGAACTCGTCGACGCGCTCGGCGATCGGCTCGCCCTTTCGGCGGAAGGCCTTGTGGCGGACGATCGGCCAGCCCCGCTCGGCCGCCTCGGCGGCCAGCGGGTCGACGCGACCGGCGCGATCCGGCGGAACGTGGGTGTAGACGATGTCGTGGCCGTCCTCGGCGAGCCGCACCGCGACGTCTCGTCCGAAGGGCGCCTGACCGAAGATCCCGAGGCGGAGTCCCATGCCGGAAAGCCTAACTCAGGGACTGACCGGCTTGCGGTCGCCCACGCTGCCGCGCACACGGGCGGGCGAGCCGAAAGCCAGCCCGTGGGCGGACACC
This sequence comes from uncultured Spirochaetaceae bacterium, assembly GCA_964515335.1. Taxonomy (GTDB): domain Bacteria; phylum Myxococcota_A; class UBA9160; order UBA9160; family UBA4427; genus TMED88. The sequence goes on along the minus strand of CAZETS010000048.1, from coordinate 29,201 downwards.
GAGCTGGTCACGAGCGAGCGAGCGCCGATCACGGCGTGGTCCCCGATCTCGACCCCCCGCAACACCGTGACGTCCGAGGCCACCCACACGTAGTCGCCGATCCGGACCGGATCGATGCGCTCGGGCGTGTCGGCGTCGAAGGGATGCTGGTCGGCGTCGAAGACACGGCTGTTCGGACCGATCATCGTCGAGCGCCCGACGTTCAATTCGCGCTTGGCCGACAGCTGGCAGCCGTTGAGCAGACAGCTCGGCCCGATGCGCAGCCGCGCGCCCTCGTAGACGTGGATCACCACCGGCGCCACCTCGCTGCGCAGCCAGGTGCCGGGCTCGATCACCAGCTCGGCGCCCGGATGCACGTGGAGCCGCACGCCGTCGGGGCGCCGCTCGGTCGCCACGTCGGGGCCGATGCGCAGCTTCGCGCCGGGGTGGATGTCGAGCTGCGCGACGGCCAGCGCGCTGGAGGCGCGCGGATCGATCGCGACGCCCGGATGCCGGCGGCACAGCGCGCGCAGCCGCCGCCGATCGAGTGCAGCGCGCACGCGCATGCGCCACACGAGCAGCTGGTGGGCGAGCCACGTCACGGCGTCGGGCCAACCGCGGTCACGGCGCGGGCGGACCGGGGAGCGACGGGCCAGCCCCCCCCGGGCTCAGGGAGCGTCCTGTCCCTCGCGGAGGCGGAACGTGATGAAGCCATGGGTCGGATCGTACGGCGACAGCCCCACCGTGACCCGGTCCCCCGGAATCACGCGGATCCGGAAGCGGCGCATGCGACCCGACAGCTGGGCGGTGACGACCTGGCCGGACTCGAGGGTGATCTGATAGCGACCTCCCCCGAGGATCTTGTCGACCTTGCCGGTGGCCTGGATCAGATCGTCTCGCGCCAAGTAACGTGCTCCGGTTCGCCCGTGTTCGCCTGCATTCGACCGTGTTCGGCCGCCTTCGCCCGTCTTCGCCCGACTTCGCCCGTCTTGGCCCGTCTTGGCCCGGCCGACAGGCTGGCTCGCGGTCCGGGCCGGGTGGCCGCCGGCGGCGCGAGCGCGCGCACACTAGCACGAGGCCCCCCAGGCGGCGAGGCGAGCGTGAGGCGCTCCGCAGACGCGGCATCCATCCGATCCGGATGACCGTTTGCTAGCCTCGCCGCCCGCCGGAGAGGTGCCGGAGTCCGGTTGAACGGGCCTGACTCGAAATCAGGTGAAGGGCTTGCTCTTCCGTGGGTTCGAATCCCACCCTCTCCGCCATTGGGTCTCGATCATCCCGCGCGGCATCGGGGCGCTCGGCTACACGATCCAGCGACCCACCGAGGACCGCTTCCTGATGTCGCGCCGCGAGCTCGCCGACAAGATGGCCGTGCTGCTCGGGGGGCGCGCCGCCGAATCCATCTTCTTCGACGACGTGTCGACAGGCTCCGCCGACGACCTCGCCAAGGCGACCGACATCGCTCGCAGCATGGTGACTCGCTACGGCATGGACGAGAAGCTCGGCATGGTGACGCTCGAGCGCGAGCGGTCGCCGTTCCTGCGCGTGCCCGGCGAGTGGACCGGGGGCCGGCGCGAATTCTCCGAGGACACCGCCCGCGAGATCGACTGTGCGGTGCGCGCGCTCGGCGACGAGCTGCCGGTCGTCCCCCAGGCGGCCCGCTGAGCGAGGCGGCGCCACCCGAACCGCAGCCCGGCGCGCACTTCGAAACGGGCGAGAGCACGGGTTGGCGCCGCTATAGTGCGCCGTCCGATGGGAAGTCGACGCGCCATCCTGCTGCTGGCCACACTGACGATCCCTCTGCTGCAAGGCGGTCCCGTAAGCGCCCACGATCCGGCCACTGCGGACGACGCGGATCGAAGCTCGGCGGACCCGGTCGAGAACGTCACGATCCACGGCCGGCGCACACTGACCGCAACGTCCACGCTGACGGTCCCGGCGAGCGACTTCGAGCTCCGCGCCCTCGAGAGCGGTGGACAGCTCCTCGAGGCCGTCCCCAACCTCGTCACGGCTCAACACACCGGCGGCGGCAAAGCCGAGCAGTACTTCATACGCGGCTTCGACGCCGACCACGGCACCGACCTCGCCGTTCGCTTCGACGACGTGCCGATCAATCTACGCAGCCATGCCCACGGCCAGGGCTTCCTCGATCTCCACTTCGTCACGCCCGAGACCGTCGAGCGTCTGGACGTCTACAAGGGGCCCTACTTCGCGCGCCAGGGCGACTTCGCGACGGCAGCCGCCGTCGACTACGTCCCCCACGAGGTGCTCGACGGGTCCTTCGCGAAGTTCGAGGGTGGCTCCTTCGGCACGATCCGCGCCGTCGGGGCGCTCTCGTCGGCGGGCGGCGCGCTCGAGGCGCCCGGCCCGGGTCAGGGCTTCCTTTCCTTCGAGGCCTACCACACCAACGGTCCCTTCCTGAACGAAGAGGACCTCTGGCGCTACTCGGCACTCGCCCGCGGCCACGTGGACCTGACGAGCGACATGGTGCTCTCCGGCCACCTGCTCGGCTACTACGGACGCTGGAACGCATCGGGCCTCGTCCCGCAGGATCTGGTCCAGGGCCAGGTCCTCGACCGGTTCGGATCGCTGGATCCGAGCGAGGGCGGACACTCCGCGCGCGTGCAGGGCAAGGCACAGATCGATTGGTGGCCGAGCGAGGACGGTCACCTCACGGCGAACGCCTACGTGGCCTGGTACGACCTCGAGCTCTTCTCGAACTTCACCTACTTCCTCGCGAACAACGACGCCTTCGGCGACGGGATCGTTCAACGCGACGAAGGCCGGATCTACACCGGCGGACGCGTCGAATACGAGCACCTGCTCATGCGGGAACAGGGCGCCCGCATCCGGGCCGGCCTCGAGTGGCGGCACGACGACGCCCGCGCGCTGCTCGGCACCCAGACCCGCCGCCAGCAGACCGGTTGCCGCGACGGCGCCACGGTGTCGCCCTTGCCGTGCAGCCACGACTCGGTGAACGAGACCTCGGTCGAGCCCTACGCGGATTTCCAGATCGAGCCGACCGCCTGGGTCACCCTCGATGTCGGCCTGCGCTACGCGTGGTTCCGGGTCGACGGACAGGACCGCGACACCGGTCTCCACCACGCGAGCCGCGATGATTCGCGCTGGCTCCCCAAGGCGAACCTGGTGCTCCAGCCCTTCGCCGGGGGTGGGCCCCTCGCCAGCGAGTCTCCGGCGCTGCGGGACCTCGAAGTCTTCGGCAACTTCGGCATCGGCTACCACTCCAACGATGCGCGAGTCGTCTTCGCCGATCCCTCGGCGGGTGTGATCACGAAGGCGACCGGCACCGAGACGGGCATTCGGACGCGGCTGGCCGACTGGCTCGAGATCGCGCTCGGCTACTGGCGGCTCGACCTCGATCAGGAGCTGGTCTTCGTCGGGGACGAGGGGAACACAGAGCTCTCGGGCCCCTCCCGGCGACAGGGTGTCGAGCTCGTCGTCACGTCGTGGCCCACCGACTGGCTCTACGTGCGGGGCGACGTCGCCTACACGAGCGCGCGCTTCGTCGACATCGACCGCCCCATCCCCCAGGCGCCGCGATTCATCGCGCGTGTCGCCACCGGGGTCCGCTTCGAAGGCTTCGCGGCCGAGTTCGGCGTGCGCCACCTCGGCGACCGCTACGCGAGCGAAGCGTTCTACTCACCGCGACTGTCTAGCTACACCGTGCTCGACCTCGCCGGCCGCTACCGCTGGCGGTTCCTCGAAATTGGCCTCGCCATCGAGAACCTCGCGGACACGGACTGGCGCAGCTCCGAGTTCTACTACCAGTCGAGACCGGTTCGCGGCGGAGCCGCCAGCGACGGCTTCCACTTCTCACCGGGAAACCCGATCAACGCGCGGGCCTGGGTGACGGCCCACTTCTGAGGTCCGCTGGCGCGGCGCGCGACCGGGCGCGCCCGGACAGTCGACCCGAGCGGGGTCCCGGGCCCGGCGGTTTGACCGCCCTCGGGACGGCGGGTACTTTCGCCTGTCGTGTGCCGAGGGCTGACCGCAGGGTCCCGCTCGAGTTCGGGGCCCTGTGAACCCGGTCAGGTCCGGAAGGAAGCAGCCGCAGCAGGTTTTCGGCTGCGGGTGGGGGTGCCCTGCGGTCTCCCCTCGGCACACGAGCCCCCTTGAACCCGTCGGAGTCACGCGACAGTCCCGTGTGAACCCCGCGTGATTCGCCCGGCCGCCGGAGCCCCCCGTGAGCTATCAGGTCATCGCCCGCCGATGGCGGCCCCAGAGCTTCGACGAGGTCACCGGACAGGGCCACGTCACCACACCGCTGCGCAACGCGATCCGCACCGGCCGCGTCCCCCACGCGATCCTGCTGACGGGTCCGCGCGGGGTGGGCAAGACCACGCTCGCGCGCATCCTCGCGTGCTGTCTGAACTGCGAAAAGGGCCCGACCGACGCGCCCTGCGGCACCTGCTCGCCGTGCCAGGAGATCTCGGCCGGCATCTCGACGGACGTGCGCGAGATCGACGCGGCCAGCCGCACGGGCGTCGACGACGTCCGCGAGGTCATCGAGGTGGTCCGCTACGCGCCGTCTCCCGGCAAGCACCGGATCTTCGTGATCGACGAGGTCCACATGCTGTCGACGCAGGCCTTCAATGCGCTGCTCAAGACCCTCGAGGAGCCGCCGCCGAACAGCCTTTTCGTGTTCGCCACCACGAACCCCGAGAAGATCCCGTTCACGGTGTTGTCGCGCTGCCAGCGCTACGACCTGCGCCTGTTCTCGAGCGCCGAGGTGACGGCGCGGCTCGAGGAGATCTGCCGGGCCGAGGACATCGAGATCTCCGACCAGAGCCTGCGGGCGGTCGCGCGCGAGGGCCAGGGGTCGATGCGCGACTCGCAGACGCTGCTCGACCAGCTCGTCGCCTACGGCGGCAACACCGTCAGCGACGAGACAGTGCGCAGCCTGCTCGATCTCGTCGATCGACACCTGCTGCAGGACATCCTCGAGGCCTGCATCGAGAACGACCCCGCCCGGGCACTCGAGACCTGCCACCTCGCCACGCAGTCGGGCACCGAGCCGGCGCGCATCGCGAGCGCGCTGGTCTCGCTGCTGCGCGATCTCGTCGTGCTGCGGCTCGCCCCGGCCGCCGAGGGGCTCGTCGAAGGCGGCGAGGCCGAGCTCGAGACGCTGCGCGCGCTGGCCGCGCGCGCTGAGCCGACCCGGCTGCGGCGCATGTTCAAGGCGCTCGTGCAGGAGAGCTCGGCGCTCGGGCTGGCCCCGCACCCGCTCGCGGCGCTGGAGATGGCGCTGGTCCGACTGGCGACCCTGCCCGCCGGCGACGACGTGCAGGCCCTGCTCGCCCGGCTCGATCAGCTCGAGCGAAGGCTCGCCTCGGGCGGACCGGCGGGCGGGAACGCGGGAGGAGGAGCAGCAGGAGGCCCGGGCGCCGGGAGCGGGAAGCGGGCGGCCTCGACCCGAGCCCCCGCGGCCCGGCCCGCCGGCGGCGCCCCCCGTCAGGAGTCCGCCGCGACACGAGGCCCGGAGGCCTCCGCCGGCGAACCGGTCGAGCCCGCACGAGCCGAGACCGAGACCGAGCGGCCGCCCAACGGCCGCCCCGCCGCGCCCGGACCCGCCGGCGACGCGCCGCTGCCGGTCGTGCTCGACCGGCTGCGCGTGTTCGCCCAGAAGGAGAACCGGGGCCTCTTCGCCTCCCTCGACGAGGCCACCCTCGTCGAGCGACGCGACGGCTACCTGCAGCTGACGATCACATCCGCCTTCCACCGCAAGCGCCTTCAGGACGGCAGCGCCGAGCTCGCCGAGGCCTGCGGCCGCTTCTTCGGAAAGCCGACGCGCGTCGAGATCGTCGAGCCCGAGTCGACGGTCACCCCTGCCCAGCACGACGGCCAGGCCCCGTCGCGGCGGGAGGCCGACCGGCAGCGCCGCCAGGCCACCCTGAACGACCCCAGGATCAACGTCGCCCTCGAGGCCCTGCAGGCCGAGATCGTCGACATCCGTCTGCTCGGAAACGACTGAAGCCAGCCCCGTACGACCCAAGGATCCCGATGAGCGAAACCGGCCCCGACATGAAGCAGATGCTCGAGCAGGCGCAGCACATGCAGACGCGCCTCGCCGAGATGCAACGCGAGCTGGCGACGAAACGCTTCGAAGCGTCGAGTGGCGGCGGCATGGTGACGGCTGCCGTGACCGGTCAGCTGCGCGTGCTCGAGGTGCGCATCGAGCCCTCGCTCTTCGAGTCGGGCGATCGCGGCATGCTCGAGGACCTGACCGCGGCGGCCGTCAACGCCGCGCTCGAGAAGGCCCAGCGCGGTGTGCAGGAGGAGCTGCAGCGGCTGCAGGGCAACCTGGGCATGCCGGTCGTTCCCGGCGCGGGCAGCTGATCGGTGCACTCATCGGCCGCCATGGAGCGCCTGGCGGGGGCGCTCAAGCGCCTGCCGGGCATCGGAGAGAAGTCGGCGACGCGACTCGCCTACTTCCTGCTCGGCGCCCCGGACGCGCTGCTCGTCGAGCTGTCCGACGCGATCGCCCGCGTCAAGAGCGACACCGTGGTGTGCGAGCGCTGCTTCAACCTCGGCGAGGAGTCGCCCTGCGCGATCTGCGCGAACCCGGCCCGGGACGCGGGGACGGTGTGCGTCGTCGAGGAGCCCGCGGATCTGGCGTCGGTGGAGCACAGCGGCCGCTTCCGGGGCGTCTACCACGTGCTCGGCGGCACGCTGTCACCGATCGACGGCATCGGGGCCGACGACCTGCGCATCGGCGAGCTCGCCGAGCGGGTCGGCAAGGAGGACGTGCGCGAGGTCATCCTCGCCACCAATCCCAACGCCGAGGGCGACGCCACCGCACACTTCATCGCCGACCACCTCTCGAGCACCGGCGTCACGGTCACCCGGATCGCCTCGGGGATGCCGCTCGGCGGCGATCTGGAGTACGCCGACCACGTCACCGTCGGCCGCTCGATCGACAACCGCCGCCCGGTGGGCTGAGCGGTCCGCCGCCCGAGCCGGCGAGGTCGCGCTGATGCGCCCCCCCCACCGGCCGGCCCGCCGCGCTCTCTAAAGCCCCGCCGTTGCACGGCCGATGGTTGGCGAGAACGGAATTTGCCCCCGCCGCCCCCCGCTGGTACGGTGGGGTCGGAAATTCCTCACATTTCCAAGCGGTTACGGCAACGGACGCGAATCGGTCGCGCTAGCTCGCAACCCCGCGAGCGGTCCGGGAGTCGGAGGCCAGGCACTCACCATGCTCGAGTCGCAGCTCGTGATGCGGGAAGAGGACTTCATCAGGGTCCAGACCGTCATCCAGCGCCTCACGCACAACGCCAACGCCAAGGGCGTGTTCATCGTCGACAAGGCCGGGCAGCTCATCGGCGAGGCCGGCGAGATGACCGGCGTCGACAGCACCAGCCTGGCGTCGCTGACGGCGGGCTGCGTGGCCGCGACGGGAGGCCTCGCCAAGATCGTCGGCGAGGAGGAGTTCCCGATCCACTTCCACCAGGGCCAGCGCGACAATCTGCACATCTCGCTGGTCGGTGAGCGCATGATCCTGGTCGTCGTCTTCGACGAGCGCAGCTCGCTCGGCCTGGTGCGCCTGCGCGTCAAGAAGGCCGGCACCGAGCTGGCGAAGATCTTCGAGGAGGCCCGCAAGAAGTCCGAGGCGGATGCCCTGGGCGCCGGCAGCCCCTTCGCCGAGATCACCGACGACGACATCGACAACCTCTTTTCCGACTGATTGCGCGAAGACCAATGTCCTTCATCAACTACTCATCGCGAGAGATCAACTGCAAGATCGTCTACTACGGGCCTGGCCTGTGCGGCAAGACGACGAACCTGCAGCACATCTACCAGAAGACGAACCCCGACGTGAAGGGGAAGATGATCTCGCTCGCGACGGAGACCGAGCGGACGCTGTTCTTCGACTTCCTGCCGCTGGCCCTCGGCGAGATCCGCGGGTTCAAGACGCGCTTCCACCTCTACACGGTGCCCGGCCAGGTCTTCTACGACGCGAGCCGCAAGCTCATCCTGAAGGGCGTGGACGGCGTGATCTTCGTGGCCGACAGCCAGATCGAGCGTATGGAGGCCAACGTCGAGAGCCTCGACAACCTCAAGGTCAACCTGCTCGAGCAGGGCTACGAGATCGAGAAGATCCCCTACGTGGTGCAGTACAACAAGCGCGACCTGCCCAACGCGGCCCCCCTCGACGAGATGAAGCGCCTGCTGAATCCGGCGAACGTGCCCGACTTCGAGGCCTGCGCGACCACGGGCCAGGGTGTCTTCGAGACCCTCAAGGCGGTCGCCAAGGGCGTCCTCTCCGACCTGAAGAAGATCGGCAGCTAGAGGCTATCATCGCCCCATCATGCCCCTGGCCGACGTCTCCGGTCGCAAGGTCTACTACGAGGTGCACGGCCCCGAGCAGCCGGGCGACGCCGTCCCGCTCCTGCTCGTGATGGGCATGGCGGGCACCTGCTCGGGCTGGCTGCCGCTGCAGGTGCCCGAGTACAAGCGCGACCGCCGCGTGATCATCTTCGACCACCGCGGCATCGGCGAGAGCGAAGATCCGGGCGGGCCGTTCACGACCGCCGACCTCGCCGGCGACGCCGTCTCGCTGCTCGACGCCCTCGACATCGAGCGCGCCGACGTGCTCGGATCGTTCATGGGCGGGATGACCGCTCAGGAGATGGCCCTGCGCGCGCCCGACCGAGTCGGACGGCTGGTGCTCGTCGGCACCTACGCCCGGCCCGACAAGAAGCGCCTGATGCTCCTCAAGCACTGGAGCGAGCTGGTGCGCCTCGACCTCAGCCGCGAAACCTTCGTCTACAACCGTCTGCTCTGGTCGCTGCACGAAGACACCATCGAGCAGAGCGACATCATCCAGTCGATGACGGACTTCTACGCCCGCGAGGGCGCGCCGTTCACCGCCGACCTCTTCGCCCGGCAGTGCGAGGCCTGCGCGAAGCACGACACGAGCGATCGCCTGGGCGCCCTCGCCCACCCGGCGCTGATCGTCTGCGGACGCCACGACATCCTCACGCCGCCGAAGTTCTCCCGCGAGCTCGCCGATCTGATGCCCGACGCCCGGCTCGTCACCATGAGCTACGGCGGGCACCTGGTGATGGTCGAGTCGGCGCAGCGCTTCAACGACGCGGTGCTGCAGTTCCTCGACGACGAGCGCTGAGCGGCCGAGCGGCCGTCGGAAGCGTGCGCAGGCTGAGCACCGGCAGGCTGTCCCGCAGCACCGGCGAGGCCGCCAGCCGTGCGCGCAGGTCACGCGCGGACAGTGGTGCGTCCGAGGCCGCGAAGATGCGGTTGTCGTAGTCCTCGACTTCGATCCGCACGAGGTGGCGGAACGCCGTGCGGAGCGCCGCCTGGATGCGGCCGGCCTCGTCGATCGTGTTGGCGACCAGGACGCCGCCCGGCCGGAGGCAGGCGCGCGCCTGGTCGTGGGCGGGGTGCGGAATCCAGTCGGGCTTGCGCACCAGGTCGCCGCGCCCGACGAAGACGTCCTCGAGGATCAGGTCGTAGCGCTCGGCGGCGCGCCGGCGCGCGCGCTCGTGGGCGCGGCGCAGGAAGGCCCGGGCGTCGCCCGTGTGGAGCTCGACGCCGAGCGCGTCCACGTCGAAGTGCTCGCGGGCGGCGGCGACCACGTCAGGGTCGACCTCGACGCCGACGATCCGCGCCTGGGGGTGCAGGGCCCGCACGATGCGCGCGGCGCTACCGCCCCCGTAGCCGAGCAGCAGCACCCGCGGCGCCCGGCGTCCCTCGATCGCCAGCGCCGGCGCAGCGATCGCGTCCCACACGCAGTGCGTCGCCGCACCGTCGCTGCGCTGGAGCGAAGCGAACGTCTCGTCGACGATCAGCTCCTGGCCGTGCGCGCTCGACTGGACGCGCACGCGGGGTCGCGCGCTCATGCGCGCGGCACACCGCGGAGGCCAAGCGTGGCGGGTCTCTTGCGGGGTGTGACCGGGTTCGTCATCGGCGTGCCGCTACACTACGCGCGATGACGGCCCCGCTGTTCGGCCAGCCGGAGCGTAGGGTGGTGCAGGTCGCGCTCCCTGTTCCCATCGACTCCCTCTTCAGCTACGGCGTGCCCGAGTCCCTGGCCCGGACCTGCCGCCCCGGCTGCCGGGTGCTCGTGCCCTTCTCGGGCCGACGCCTGTGTGGCGTGGTCGTCGAGGGCCCGGCGGAGCATACCGGCTCGGACGCGACGGACACCGAGGGGCTGCGCGAACTCGAGCGACTGCGCGACGTCGAGAGCGTCGTCGACGACGAGCCGGTGCTCGGTCCGGCCATGCTCGAGCTGCTGCGCGAGGCGGCGGACGAGGTGCTCTGTCCGCTCGGCATCGCGCTCTCCGCCGCCATCCCGTCGGGCTCGGCGCCGCGCGTCGTGCGCCACCTCGAGCTCACGGCCCGCGGCCTCGAGGCACAGCGCAGCGGCGTGGTCGGCGGACCCGCACGCGCGGTCGTCGATCGCCTCGCCACGGGCGCGACCACGCCTTCGGAGCTGTCGCGCGATGTCCCCGGGGCCGCCGCGTACGTCGAGTCGCTGGTGACGGATGGCCTGGTGGGCCGGACCGAGCGGCTGCACGGCCCTACCGCCCGCATGTCCCGGGTGCGGGTCGCGCAGCTGGCCGAGGGCGTCGACGTCGAGGAGGCGTGCGCGGGCCCGCTCGCACGCGCGCCGCGACAGGCCGAGCTGCTGCGGCGACTGGCGGCGACCGGGCCGACTCCCACCTCGGCCCTCTCCGAAGGATCGTCCGCCGCCGTCCTGCGCTCGCTGCGCGAGCGGGGACTGGTCGAAACCTCCGAGCGGCTCGAGCCTCGCAACGTGCTCGGGCCGCCCGTGCCGCGCGACCAGCCGCTGTCGCTCACCGACGACCAGGCAAGCGCCCTCGCCCCGATCGTCCGGGCCATCGACGAGCGCGAGCCGCGCACGATGCTGCTGCACGGCGTCACCGGCAGCGGCAAGACCGAGATCTACCTGCGCGCTGTCGCGGCTGCCCTCGAGGCCGGCCGGCAGGCGCTGATCCTGGTGCCCGAGATCTCGCTCACCCACCAGATCGTGGCGCGGCTGCGTGCGCGCTTCGGCGACGGGCTCGCGGTGCTGCACAGCGGCCTGCGCCCGGGCGAGCGCCTCGAGCAGTGGGCGCGGCTGCAGAGCCGCGATACGCCGATCGCGGTCGGCGCACGCAGCGCGCTCTTCGCGCCACTCGAGAACCTCGGCGTGATCGTGATCGACGAGGAGCACGACACGGCGTACAAGAACGAGGAGGGCTTCCGCTACCACGCCAGGCGCCTCGCCGAGCAGCGCGCCGCCCGAGAGCGTTGCCCGCTCATCCTCGGCTCGGCCACACCGGCCCTCGAGACCCGCTGCCGGGCGGACCGGGGCGAGATCGAGCGGCTGGTGCTGCCGCGCCGGGTCGGCGGCCGACCGCTTCCTGCGGTCGACATCGTCGACATGAACGAGGAACGGCGGCGCGTGTCGCGGGGCCGCAAGCTCGTCCTGTCACGGCCCCTCGTGCAGGCCCTCGAGCGGACGCTCGCCGAGGGCGGTCAGGCGATGCTCTTCCTGAACCGCCGGGGCTTCTCGACGCAGATCTTCTGCTTCGAATGCGGGTTCGCCGAGCGCTGCAGCGAGTGCGACGTGGCCCTCGTCTACCACGCGGGCGCCCACCTGCTGCGCTGCCACTACTGCGGTCTCGAGAAGCCGCCGCCCGAGCGCTGCGGCGGCTGCGGCAGTCCCGACACCGCCCTGCTCGGCACCGGCACCGAGCGCCTCGAGGAGGAGGTGCGCGCCCGCTTCCCCGCCGCCCGCACCGCCCGCCTGGACCGCGACACCGCGGCCCGGCGCGGCCACGTCGAGTCGGTGCTGGCCGCGCTGCGCGCCGGCGAGCTCGACATCCTGATCGGCACCCAGATGGTCGCCAAGGGCCACGACTTTCCCGGCGTGCGGCTGGTAGGCGTCGTCGCGGGGGACGTCGGGCTCCACATGCCCGACTTCCGCGCCTCCGAGCGCACCTTCCAGCTGCTCACCCAGGTGGCCGGCCGCGCCGGGCGCGCGGGCGATCTCGGGCGCGTCGTCGTGCAGACCTTCGTGCCCGACCACTACGCGATCCAGCCGGTGGCGCAGCACGACTACGAGCGATTCTACGCCGAGGAGATCGGCCATCGACGCGAGCTCGGCTATCCGCCGTTCGGCCACATCACGCAGGTGATCGTCTCGGCCGAGGACGACGAGGCCGCCAGCAAGGCGGCCGACGCGCTGGCGGCCTCGGCGCGCACACTGCTCGGCCCGGAGGCTGACACGCATCGCTGCGAGGTGCTGGGCCCGGTGCCCGCTCCGCTGCCGCGGCTTCGCGGACGCTTCCGGCATCAGCTGATCGTCAAGGGAGCGGATGCAGCGCGGGTGGGGGCGGTGTCGCGGCGCCTCGCCGAGTCGGGACGCCGCGTCTCCGGCGGCGTGCAGGTGGCGGTGGACGCAGCTCCCGTCAACATGCTATAAAGCTGAATTCCTTCATCATGTCGGGCAGTTACGAGCCTGCCAACGAGACGCGCCCGACTCGTGAGACCCCGGGAGGACCATGCCGCTCAGGCCTGTGCTGCAGTTCCCCGACCCGCTCCTGAAGCGCGTGTCGGAGCCCGTCGGAGAGATCACCGACGAGGTGCGCGAACTCGCCCGCGACATGTGCGACGTGATGTACGACGAGCCCGGCATCGGGTTGGCCGCCCCGCAGGTGGGCGAGGCGATCCGCATGTTCGTGATCGACACCGAGTGGAGCGAAGAGGGCCAGGAGCGCTGCCCGCAGGTCCTGATCAATCCCGAGATCGTCCACAAGGAGGGCCGGATCACCTGGGAGGAGGGCTGCCTCTCCGTGCCCGACTACACGGCCGACGTCGAGCGCGCCGAGCGGATCAGCGTGCGCACCCTCGATCTCGACGGCAAGGAGATCGTCGAGGAGGCCGAGGGCCTGCGCGCCGTCTGCATCCAGCACGAGATCGACCATCTCGACGGCATCCTGTTCATCGACCGCATCAGCCGCCTGAAGCGCAGCCTCTACGTCAAGAAGCGCAAGAAGCAGCTGGCCACCGAGGCCGAGGAGTAGCTCCGCTGCCCGCCGCCCCGCTCCGCGTCGCCTTCTTCGGCACGCCCGAGCTCGCCCTGCCCACCCTCGACGCGCTGCTCGAGAGCCGCCACGAGGTGGTGTGTGTGGTGAGCCAGCCCGATCGTGGACGGGGCCGCGGCCGCAAGCGCACGCCGTCGCCGGTCGCCGCCCGGGCCCTGGAGCGCGAGGTGCCGTTGCTGCGTCCCGAGCGGGTCGGCGACTCCGAAGTGATCGCCGAGCTCGAACGGCACGCCCCCGACGTCGGCGTGGTCGTCGCCTTTGGTCAGTTCCTGCCCAAGCGCGTGCGCGAGCTGCCGCGGATCGGCTACCTGATCAACGCGCACGCGAGCCTGCTGCCGCGACACCGCGGCGCCTCGCCCATCCAGGCCGCCATCCTGGCCGGCGACGAGACCACCGGCATCTCGGTGATGCGCGTCGAGAAGGAGATGGACGCCGGCGCGGTTGCGCTCGTGCGCGAGACGAAGATCGACCCCGACGAGAACACCGCCGAGCTCGGCGCACGCCTCGCCGTGGTGGCCGCCAAGGCGATCCTCGGGGCGCTCGAGCGGATCGCCGACGGGCGCATCGACTGGTTGGAGCAGGACGCGAGCCGGGCGACGGTCGCCCCGAGAATCGAGAAGCACGAGGCCCGCCTCGACTGGAGCGAGCCCGGCGATCTGCTCCGGCGCCGCATCCGCGCGCTCGCGCCGCGCCCGGGCGCCTTCACCGGGCTGCCGGGATCGCGAGGCCAGGCCGGCGAGACGCTGCGCATCCTCCGCGCGGCGCCCGTCGCGCCGACCGACGCACCGGCCGCGGCCGCAGCCGGCACGGTCCACCTGGGCGGGCCCGGCGACGATCACCCGTTGCTCGTCGCCACCGGAGACGGCTGGCTCGCCCCCGTCCTGGTTCAGCGCAGCGGCGGTCGAGCGATGCAGACAGCGGCTTTCCTGCGCGGCTACGCGCTCGAAGACGGCGCGCGCCTCGGCGAGCCGACGCCCGCCGTGCGCGCCCCCGCCCGCGACGCCGCGGGCCCGCCCCGCCTCGAACCGCCGCCGGAGCGCCACGATGCCTGACAACCCCCGGCGCGGCCGTGGCCGCCCCCCCAGCGGCGTCGACGGCAGCGTCCGTCGCCGCGGTCCGGGCCCGACCTACGCGCGGCTGATCGCCGCCCGCGTGCTCGAGCGCGTCGAGCGCGTCCGCTCCTACGCGGACATCGCGCTGCACCACGCCCTCGCCCAGAGCAACCTCTCGAGCGTCGACCGCGGACTCGCCACCGAGCTGGTGTACGGCACCTTGCGCTGGCGCGGCCGCATCGACTTCGCCCTCGCCCACGCGCTGGAGAAGCCGCTGGCCGACCTCGAGCCGCTGGTGCTGACCACGCTGCGGCTCGGCGCCTACCAGCTCCTGTTCTCGGATCGCATCCCGGACTCGGCGGCGGTCGACGAATCGGTGCGCTGCGCCCGGGCGCTCGGCGCCGAGCGGGCGACGGGGCTGGTGAACGCGGTGCTGCGGCGGACCGCCCGCGAGCGCGACACCCTCGCCCTGCCCGAGCTGGCCGACGATCCGGTCGCCCACCTCGAGCACGCGCTGTCGCTGCCGCACTGGCTCGCCGAGCGATGGATCCACGACTACGGGGCCGACGAAGCCGCCGCCCTGGCGCGGGCCGCGAACGCGGCGCCCCCCCTCACGGTGCGCGCCAACCCGCTGCACGGCGATCGCGAGCGGCTGCTGCCGCTGCTCACCGAGCGGTTTCCGGATGCGCGCCCGTGCCGCATTGCGAAGCTCGGCCTGGTGCTCGGCCACGGCGGCGACCCCGGCCGCGACCCGCGATTTCGCGCCGGCGAGTACAGCGTGCAGGACGAAGCCTCGCAGCTCGTCGTCGAACTGCTCGGCGTCGAGCCGGACCATGCCGTGCTCGACGTGTGCGCGGCGCCGGGCACCAAGACGACCGCCATCGGCGAGCAGCTCGAAGGGGGCCGTGGCTACGTGCTGGCCCTCGACCGCCACAGCCGGCGCCTGACGCTCGTCGCCCGCGCCGCCCGGCGCCTCGGCCTGTCGCGGATCCACACGCTGGTGTGCGACGCGACCGCATCCCTCGCCGACCTGCCGGACGCCG
Organism: uncultured Spirochaetaceae bacterium; assembly: GCA_964515335.1. Taxonomy (GTDB): domain Bacteria; phylum Myxococcota_A; class UBA9160; order UBA9160; family UBA4427; genus TMED88. Next base: position 14,039 of record CAZETS010000048.1, on the reverse strand, counting down.
GCGACGCGAGCGACGCGGCGAGCGGCCCGGCGCGATTCGACCGCGTGCTGGTCGACGCGCCCTGCTCGGGCCTCGGCGCGCTGCGCCGCAACCCGGACGCCCGCTGGCGCGTGCGGGCACGCGACCCGGGGCGGCTGGCCGAGGTGCAAGCCAACCTGCTCGCGCGCGCGGCCGGCGTGGTCGCCCCCGGCGGCGCGCTGGTCTACAGCGTCTGCACCGTGATGAACGAGGAGAACGAGGCCGTCGTCGACCGCTTCCTCGAGGCCACGCCGGGCTTCCGGCGCGCCGGACCCGAGGAGAGGCCCTCCGGCTGGGGCGATCTGCTGGACGACAGGGGCGACATGCGCTGCCATCCCCACCGCCAAGGCACCGACGGTTTCTACGCGTCGCGGCTCGTCCGCGACGAGTGAGCCGCGCGAGCCGGGACGCCGCCAGCCGGGAAGATCCCGGAGAAGATCCAGGAGAGGTCGCCATGCCCACCCGAACCAGACGCGACGAAACCTGCCTGATCGCGCCGTCGATCCTGGCCGCCGACTTCGGCCGGCTCGCCGACGAGGTCGCCGCCGCCGACGAGGCGGGCGCCGACTACATCCACGTCGACGTAATGGACGGCCGTTTCGTGCCGAACATCACGATCGGCCCGCTGGTGGTGGAAGCGGTCAACGCCGCCACCGACCTGCCGCTGGACGTCCACCTGATGATCGTCGAGCCCGACCGCTACGTGAGCGACTTCGTCTCGGCCGGCGCCGACATCGTCGGCGTCCACGCCGAGGCCTGCCCGCACCTGCACCGCAGCGTGCAGAACATCAAGGAGGCGGGCGCACGCGCCTGCGTGGTGCTGAACCCCGCCACCCCCGCCTCCGCGGTGACCGGCGTGCTCGCGGACGTCGACCAGGTGCTGGTGATGACCGTCAACCCAGGCTTCGGAGGGCAGCGCTTCATCGCGTCGGCGCTCGAGACCGTGCGCGCGATCCGCCACGAATGTGCGGAGCGCGGGCTGTCCCTCGACGTCGAGGTCGACGGCGGCATCACCCCCGACAGCATCGGCGAGGCGGCGCGCGCCGGGGCCAACGTCTTCGTAGCGGGCACCGCGGTGTTCGGCGCCGACGACTACGGGGAGGCCATCCGCGCGCTGCGCAAGGGCGCCACGGGCTGACGTCCGCTCAGTCGCGCACCCGCCCGAGCACGGCAGGCAGCAGGATCAGGTCGGTCGCCAGGCACACCGCCATCGTAAAGGCCGACAGCACGCCAAAGGCCTGCAGGGTCGCGAAGCGCGACCCCGTGATCACCAGGAAGCCGATGCAGAGCATCAGCGAGGTGATCGCAATCGGCCGACCGACGCGCCGCAGCGCAGTCCGGATCGCCGCCGCGGCGTCGGCGCCAGCGTCGCGTTCGGCCCGGTAGCGGGCGAGCCAGTGCACCGTGTCGTCGATCGCCACACCGAGCGCCATGCAGCCGATCAAGCTCGTCGGCACCGAGAGCGCGGCAGCGCCGAATCCGAGCGCGCCGAAGAAGACCAGCACCGGGATCACGTTCGGGATCATCGCGACGAGCCCGAGCCTCACCGAGCGCAACGAACCCGCCACCAGCAGCGCGATGGCCAGCGCGGCCATCGCCACGCTCAGCGGCTGGCTCCGCGCAATCCCGTCGGCGCTGCGCGAGAGCAGGATCGTGTTTCCGCTGATGCGGATCTCGGCCCCGGGCAGCGGCTCGCTCCCAGCGGCGCGACCGAGAGCGTCGGTCAGCGCCAGCACCGCCGACGATCCGACCGCACCAGTACGAACCACGACGTTGGCGCGCGTGTGGTCGACGGTGGTCAGCCGGGCTGTCTCGGCCTTCGGCAGCATGAAGAGCAGCTCGGTGACGGCGGGGCGGGTATCGGGGATGCGCCCGGCCGCCGGGTCGTCACGATGGAAGGCGCGGTTCAGCTGCCGAAGCATGTCGAGCAGCGAGTTCGTGCGCCCGACTCCGGGCACCGCCGCGAGCCGCGACTCGAGCCGCTCGATCGCCGCGAGCAGCTCCGGCTCGCGCAGACCGCCGGCCTCGGCGGCGTCCACCACGACGTAGATCGGCACCACGCCGGCCAGGGCGGCGTTCACCGCCTCGAAATCGAGCCGGATCGGGTCGTCGGGCGCGAAGTACGAGAGGTAGTCGGTGTCGATGACGATGCGCGGCACCGCGGCCGCCGCGAGCACGGCGACGAGCGCCCACACCACCAACAGCGGCCGGCTGCGCCGCGTCACGACGACCGCCAGCCACGACAGCGCGGCGTCGAGCACCCGCGTGGCCGCGCGCTCGCGCGAGCCGAGGGCGGCGCGACCCGGAAGCGGCAGCCGGGACAGCACGGCCGGAATCCCCACCAGCGACACCAGCGTGGCCGACGCGATGCCCAGCATCGCGTAGGTGCCGAGCTCGAAGACGGCGGGCACGTCGGTGATCAGCAGTGCGCCGAAACCGATCACCGTCGTCACCCCCGCGACGAGAGCCGGACGCCGCACGTGCAGCAGCGTCGCCAGGGCGGCCTCGACCGGCGTCGACGCGCGCGCGGCCTCTTCCTCGTAGCGCGCCACCACGTGCACCCCGTAGACGCATCCGATCGCGACGAGCATCGGGGCGAGCAGCCCGGTCAACAGCGACAGCGGCTCGCCCACCCAGCCGACGAAGCCGAAGGTCCAGACGTTCGCCGTCAACGCGGTGCCGATCGGCAGCAGCACCCCGCGCGCCGAGCGGAAGAAGACCAGCAGGACGACGCCCATCACGCCGATCGCGATAGGCACGAGCAGCAGCAGGTCACGCAGGATCCCGCGATAGACGTGAACCTTGACGTGCGGCCGCCCCGCGACGTGACGTCCGATCCCGGGTGGAAGCTCCTCGGCCAGGATCGCTCCCACGGCCTCGTCGAGGCCCGACTCGAGGAAGACCGCGTCGTCCATCTTGCGGAAGCGCACGTTCACCGCCGCGGTGCGCGCGTCCTCCGAGACGAGCGTGCGGCGATAGACCGGGTCGGCCAGCGCCCGCTCGCGCAGCGCGGCGAGCGCCGCCGGATCGCGCGGCACCTCCTCGATGAACGGCGCGATCTCGACCCACGACTCGTCGGGCACCCAGCGGAAGGCCGTGACGTCTGTCAGGCTCGACACCGAGCGGACACCTTCGAGTCGCGCGATGCGGGCCGAAACGCGATCGATCACGTCGAGGCAGGCGAAGTCGAACACCTCGCCGCAGGCGATCGCCACCGAGTAGATCTCGTCGTCCCCGAAGTCGCGCACCGCCTCCGCGTAGTGGGCGCGGGTGGGATCGCCGCGCGGCAGCAACGGCTCGGTCGACGGATCGATCCGCAGCCCGACGCGCAGGGGCGAGACGTCGACCAGTCCGAGCGCCGCCGCAGCGGTGACGAGGCCGAGGAGGCCGAGCGCGAGCCCGGCCCGCTCGATCGGCCAGCGAGGCCTCGCCCCGGCCACCCAGAGCCCGGCCGCCATCACGGCGCAAACGAGTGCGAGTGCCGGTCCGCCCACCTGCCCGGTCGCTCCCCCGAAGCCGGCCCGAGGATGCGGCGCGTCCGCACCCGCCGAGGTGTCCCGAGGATTGGGCCCGCGGATCCTCGAGGACGCCGGTCCGCGTCATGGTGGCGGAGAATCCGCGGCTCGGCCGCCGCCGCGGGCCGACCCAATCCTCGAAACACCCACGTGTGGTTGAGCCTCCCCCCGGAAGGCGTCATACTGGCGCGCTCGTCGGGGCGTGGCGCAGTTTGGTAGCGCGCTTCGTTCGGGACGAAGAGGTCGCTGGTTCGAATCCAGTCGCCCCGACCATCGTCCCCGCCCGGCCCGAATCGCCTTCGGTCCCGGGCATTTGCCGCTGCAGGGCCGGAACGCCGCGGACCCCTCGTCGACGGCGCCCTCCAGGCACCGATCGCGCGCGGGCACAGCGTGCCGGTCTTCGCCCGGACAATCTCCCGGATCCCACAGCACACGGAAGCCCGCCGGTGCCGACCGATTCACAGCGCGTGAGCCAGGACGACTCCGGCCGACTGGCCCTCGCCGCGGACCTCTCGCGATACGCGCTGATGGTGCTGTCGCTCTACTTCGTGGCGACGTTCGTGATCGCCGCGATCGTGCGCATGGCTCATCCGTACGAACTCGATTGGCTCGAGGGCAGCGTGGTCGATCACGTGGCGAGGGTGGTCGCGGGCAAACCGATCTACGTCGAGCCCTCGATCAGCTTCGTGCCGCACACGGACACGCCGATCTACTACTGGACGTCGGGCCTCTTCGCCGCGGTGCTCGGCGTCGGCTTCCTGCCGCTGCGACTCGTCTCGTTCCTCGCCTCGGTCGGCTGCCTGTCGGTGCTGTACCTGTGGGTCGAGCGCGAGACGAAGGACCGCTTCGCCGGTCTGGCGGCGGCAGGCTTCTATGCGGCCACCTACCCCATCGTCGCCGAGTCGTTCGACATGGGGCGCACGGATGCGCTCGGGCTCTTCTTCCTGCTGCTCGGCGCGTACTGGTTGCGCGGGGCGAAGACCGTACGCGACCACTTCGTCGCCGCGGTCTGGATGGCGGCGGCGGTGTTCACCAGGCAGTCGGCGCTGATCGTGCTCGGCCCTCTCTGTCTCTACTGTCTGATCTCGCTCCGTGGCCGGCTGCGGTTCGTCTTTCCGGTCGCGTCGATCGGGCTGATTGGGCTCGCCACGGCGGTCGGCAGCCGGGCAAGCGACGGCTGGCTCTTCCATTACGTGCTGCGCGTCCCGCTCGGGCAGTTCACGAACGGGTTCCCGCAGCAAGAAGCGATCGTCGACCGCAGCCTGCTCGATTTCTGGACCCACGATCTCGCGGCGACGCTTCCGGTGCCCGTGCTGCTGGCGGCCGGCTGCCTCGTGGCGATCGCTGCCGCACGCCGCAGCGCCGACACCACCTTCCACCTCATGCTCGCGGCCGGGCTGCTCGGCGCCAGCTGGGCGCAGCGGCCCCAGCTCGCCGGGTACGGGAACGTCCTGATGCCCGCCTACGCGCTGATCGCGTTGCTGGCCGGCCAGGCGATGCAGCGGCTGCCCGCCTGGGCGGGATCGTCGCGCGGCGACGACGGCAGTGCTGCAGCGGCACGCGCTCGCTTCACCGCGCTGGGCATCCACCTGCTCTGCGTGGTGCAGCTCTCCGCGCTCTACTACGACCCGGGCGAGGTGATTCCCGATCAGGCCGATCGCGACGAAGGCGCGCGCCTGGTAGCCATGATGGAGCAGATCGACGGCGAGATCCTCTCGCCGATCCACGGCCATCTGCCGAGCCTCGCCGGCAAGGAGACGAGCGCCCACATCGTCGCCATCGGCTACGTCACCCGCGCGGGCGGGCCCGTCGGCGCGGCACTCGAAACCGAGGTGCGGCGCGTTCTCGGCGAGGGCCGCTACGCAGCGATCTTCGGTCCGATGGCAGGCTTCTCGCTGCCACTGCGGGACAACTACTCGCTGACCGGAATGGGCTCGCCGTCGGCGGATGTCGAATATCCGCGCGGCTCTTCGAGCGGGCGGTCGCGCGACGTGTACCTGCGTCGCGCGCAGTAGCGCCAGCCTCCTCCCGGACCGGCCCCCATCGACACGTACAAAGACCCGGCAGTCGTGCTGCAAGGCATGTGCAACTCGGCGGGTCGTTCCTCGGGTTCGTTCAGCAAGGCGACGCAGATCACGGTCGGACGACTACGCATTGCCAATCGCTCGATACTTCCCGACCCGCAACACAGCGGCAGAAGAATGCGTGCTAATTGGAGCGACGCGTCAACATTCCGTTGACACCGTCTCGCGCGACTGTCACGATCGAATCGTTCGCAGGCCACGCCTGCACGGCGCACCACCGACATTGGCTGTGAGCAGTCGGCCCGATTCCGGGCGCTCTCGATCACACCACGGCACTCGGGCGAAAGCGACTCGAGCGGAGCATGAATGACGTTCGAAGAAATGGCCTGGGAGTTCGCAGAGGTCTTCGACGAGCTGGAGAGCAGCGAGATCAACGAGATGCTCGCGCGCAACGTTCCGCTCGCGACGCTCGACTTCTTCGCCCAGTACGCCGAGTCCTTCGCCAAGAACGGTGAGATCGATCTAAAGACGCAGGCGCAACTGCCGAATCTGATGCTCGTCGGCTACCTGCTGCGCCTGCTCGAAGAACGGCTCAAGCCCCGGGTCTGATCCCTTCTCGCACGCTGGGCGTCGCACGCCGGTCGGGGCACTCGATTCCGTCCAAGCGAGCCCCTATCCTCGCGCCGCCATGGCAGAGGACGAGCGCACGCCGAAGCGATCCCTACGAGAGGTGCGGACCGATCGCGCACCGGACCCCGTCGGCCCGTATTCGCAGGCGGTCTCGCTCGGCGATCTGGTCTTCGTCTCCGGCCAGATTCCGCTCGACCCCGCGACTGGCGGGCTCGTCGAGGGCGGCATCGAGGCGCAGACCGAACGCGTGATCGCGAACCTCGCGGCAGTGCTCGAGGCGGCTGGCTCGTCGCTCGACCGGGTCGTCAAGACGACGGTCTTCCTGACCGACCTCGCACTCTTCCCACGTGTCAACACAGTGTACGCCGCCCACTTCACCGGCGACCCCGCGCCAGCCCGCGCGACGGTCGAGGTCGCGGCCCTCCCGCTCGCCGCCGAGGTCGAGATCGAGGCGGTCGCGATCGGCGCCTCCGACGACTAGGCGTTCGACCCCGCGCCGTAACGTCGCACCAGGTACGGCAGATTGACGCCGTTCACGACGATGTGCGCGACCACCGGCGCGACGATGTTCCCCGTCCACTCGAACATCGCGCCGAGCACCAGCCCCGTGACCACCGCGAAGCCGGTCCACGGCAGCATCTCCCGGCGTGGCACGAAGTGCACGAGGCCGAACAGCAGGCTGGCGAGCACGAGCCCCACCCGCGGCTGGAGGGCACCGCGAAAGAAGAGCTCCTCGCCCAGCCCGCTGGCCATCGCGACCAGAATCGCGTTCGGAGTCGAAACGGGCCCCAGCGACTCCGCGAGTCTCCTCGCGAGCCGCTCGCCCCAGCCGGTGCGCACGGTGGCCACGTGCGAGACCCCGACCACCAGCAGCCCCACCACGACGCCGAGCCCGACATCGCGGATCGGCCGGATGCCCGCCGCCTCCGCCTCGGCGGACGCATACAGGATCGGCTCGCCGTACAGGCCGACGCGCCAGACGAGCGCGGCAGCCATCATCGCGCCGTAGAAGAGCAGCCCGAAGCGGACGAACGTCGACTCGCCCAGGTCCGCGGCATTGGGGCCATCCTGCCGCGGGTCGTCCCCGCCCTCGGGCTGCCCGAAGTCCTGCACGCGCTCGCTCCTACGCGGGATTGACCGCTCCCCGGCGGGGGTATAGCCTCTTCACCGCCCATTGGGTCCCACGTGCCCCGCCAGAACGGCCGGCGGGGCGGGCGAAGCGCGATTGCACCGGGAGCGCGCATCGAACCGAGGCGGTCGGGCCAGACCATGCCGCAGAGGGCGTGACTGTGCCGCCGTGGGCCGGGCGGGCCAAGGAGCCAGCCGCGCAGGGGGGCGCGGCGGATCGGATCGGGCGCCGGGCGTGTCGCCCCGTCGGGGCGAGTTGCAGGACGCTGACCGGCCGTCCGGCCACGAGGCGGAGGACCATGGCAGATCGAGTCCCGATGACCCGCGCGGGCTACGACGCCCTCAAGGAAGAGCTGAACCGGCTCAAGACCGAGGAGCGCCCGAAGAACGTGGAGGAGATCTCCGAGGCGATCGCCCACGGCGACCTCTCGGAGAACGCCGAGTACCACGCCGCCAAGGAGAGGCAGGGCCACATCCAGGGCCGCATCGCCAGCCTCGAGGACAAGCTCGCGCGCGCCCAGGTGATCGAGCGGGGCAACGGCTCGCCCGACAAGGTGCAGTTCGGTGTGACGGTGGTGCTGACCGACCTCGAGAGCGACGAGGAGGTCACCTACCGGATCGTCGGCGAGGACGAGGCCGACCCGAAACGCGGAATGATCTCGGTGACCTCGCCCGTGGCGCGCGCGCTCATGAACAAGCAGGTCGACGACGAGGTGATCGTCAAGGCGCCGAAGGGCGACCGCGAGCTAGAGATCCTCGAAATCCGCTTCGACTGAGCGGCCCGGCGGACCTCGAATCACCGTCTCCCGGGGCCCTGGCCCGGGTTTGCCAATCCGGGCCCAGACCCTACAATCGCGCGCCCGAACGCGCGTTCCCCGGTAGCTCAGCTGGTAGAGCAGGCGGCTGTTAACCGCCGGGTCGTAGGTTCAAGTCCTACCCGGGGAGCCACGCGCCCGCGCCCGGCGGGCCACCCGACCGCCGCCCCCTTGCGATCACCGGGCCCACGCACTTCCGCGTCCGCTTGCTGGGCGCGACCCGCTTTCGTCCACCGGACCACAGAACGGAGACCACCCATGCCGAGCGTCGTGGCGACGATACGCATCAAGCCGGACAAGATCGACGAGGCGAAGAAGTTCCTCGCCAACCTCTCGAAGAGCGTGCTCGACAACGAGCCGGGCACGCTCGCCTATATCATGCATCAGCGCACGGATGATCCGACCACGTTCATCGCGTACGAGAAGTACGAGAGCGGCGAGGCTTTCGCCGAGCACGGCAAGAACCTCGCCGCCCATGGAGCGGAGTTCGCCGGCCTGATGGCCGGGCCGCCGGAAATCATCATGCTCGACGAGCTCTGAGCACTCGCCGATCGACCGAGCCGGACGAGCGCGAGCGACCGCTCCGACGAAGCTGGCAACAGGCGAAGAGACGAACAAGGCACGAGCAGGGAACGGGCAGGGAAAGAACAGCGAAAGAGGCGATAGTGGAATCCCGGACATGAAGCTCGGACTCTTCGGCATCAACATGGGGGCATGCGTCGAGCCCGAGACGGCCGCACGTGCGGCCGCTGCGGCCGAGGCGGCGGGCTTCGATACGGTGTGGACGGGCGAGCACGTCGTGTTGCCCGAGCCGCAGACACCCGAGTCGCCGGTTCCCTCCCGCACACCGCTCCTGCACCCGGCCGTCGCGCTCGCCCACGTGGCCGGCCGCACCAGCACCATCCGGCTGGCCACCGGCATCATCATCCTGCCGCAGCGCAATCCCGTCGTGCTCGCCAAGGAACTCGCCAGCCTCGACGTGGTATCCGGCGGGCGGCTGATCTTCGGCCTCGGCGTCGGCTACATCCCCAAGGAGTTCGAAGCCTGCGGCGTGCCCTTCGAAGAGCGCGGACCGCGCACCGACGAAGCGATCTCCGTGCTGCGCGACCTGTGGACCGCCGACAAGCCGAGCTTCGACGGGCGCTTCTTCCGCTACTCCGAGATCGACGCCCACCCGCGCCCCATCCAGAAGCCCCACCCGCCCATCGTCGTCGGCGGCATGAGCGCCCCGGCTTTCCGCCGCGCCGTGAGCGAGGGCGACGGCTGGTACGGGTTCGCGCTCGACGTGGATGGCGCGGCGCGCTGCCTCGAGGGCCTGCGCGAGGCCGCCGAGCGGGTCGAACGGCCGGCCGAACGCGGTCGCCTCGAGATCACCGTGACCCCGACCGTGCCGCTCGACGCCGATACGATCCGCCGCTTCGCCGATCTCGGCGTCGATCGGCTCGCACCCATCGTCAGCGGCGGCGACGCCGACGAGGTCGTAGCCTTCATCGAGGGGGTCGCGTCGGCGGCCGGCTGAGACGGCGACCGCCGGATCCCGCCGTCGCGCTGCTAGAGTGACGCCCCCCACCCCACCCCCGAGAGCACAGGAGAGCTGCCATGTCCGAGAACGCCGAGAAGGCCTTCGCCCTCTTCCAGGATGCCGTCGGCAAGGAGAAGGGCACCGGTGAGTGGATGGAGGTGACTCAGGATCTGATCGACCAGTTCGCCGACGTCACCCAGGACCACCAGTTCATCCACGTCGACCCCGAAAAGGCCAAGGCGACGCCCTTCGGCACGACGATCGCGCACGGATTCCTGACGCTCTCGCTGCTGACCCACCTCGGCAAGGGCACCAACGACCCGAACGCCGACCCGACCCGCTACGCCGGCATGGTGATGGGCGTGAACTACGGCTTCGACAAGGTGCGCTTCATCAGCCCGGTCAAGGTGGGCAGCCGCGTCCGCGCCCACGCCGAGCTCTCGAACGTCGACCTCAAGGGCAACGCGATCCAGATGACCCGCACCTTCACGGTCGAGATCGAGGGCGAGGACAAGCCGGCCCTCGTCGCCGACTGGATCACGCGCTCGGTCTACGCATGAGGCGGGGCTGACCGGCCCGGCAGCTCGTTGACGAACCCGATCCGTCCCCAGGCACCGGCGTCTCGCGTGCTGCGCGCGGGCCCGGGGTGGTGGAGCGCGGTGTTCCTCGGGTGGGCGGCCTCCCGCATCCTGGCGCGGGCCGGCTTCGGGGTCAGCTTCGACGACAATCCGCTCGTCTGGTTCTGGCAGTTTCTCGATCCGGCGCTCCTGCGCGACGACGCCCTCGCGAGCCTGTGGGTCCAGCACGCCCAACCGCCCCTCTTCAACGCCTACCTCGCCGTCGTCACCAAGGCCTGCGGCGACGCGAGCACCACCTGCTTCGACGTGAGCTACCTGGGCTTCGGGGCGGCCCTGCATCTCGGCCTCTTCGCCCTGATGCTGCGCCTGGGCGTCGACCGGCGGCTCGCCCTCGGCGCCACGCTGCTGTTCACCTTCGCGCCGGCCGGGATCCTCTACGAGCACTGGCTCTTCTACACGTATCCGGTCGCGGCCGTGCTCGTGTGGGCGGCGGTCTTCGTGCATCGCGCCGTGGAGCGGGGAGCGACGCGAGATCTCGCGGCGGCGATCGTGCTTTCGGCGGCCGCCGTGCTGACGCGCAGCCTGTTCCACCTGGTCTGGCTCGCCGGCGTGCTCGCGCTGATCGCCTGGCCGCTTCGGGCGCGCTGGCGCCGCGTGGCCGCAGTCGCCGCGCTGCCGATGCTGCTCTGCGTGGGGGTTTACGCGAAGAACGCGGTCCTGTTCGGCGAGTTCGCAGCGAGCAGCTGGCTCGGCATGAGCGTCGCGCGGCTCGCCGTCGAGCCGATCCCCATCGAGGAGAGGAAGGCATTGATCGGCGACGGCACGATCGGCCGGGTGTCGCTCGTGAAGCCCTTCTCGGAGGTCGACGCCTACCCGCCCGGTCTGCGGCGCGCCGCGCCCGGCGGTCATCCCGCCCTGAGCGAGACCCACAAGTCGACCGGCGCGCCCAACTACAACCACGGCGCCTACCTCGAGATCACCCGCGCCTACCGCCGCGACGCGCGCGCACTGCTGCTCGAGCGCCCAGATGTCTACCGCGACAGCCTGCTGCGAGCCTGGACGCGGTACAGCATGGACCCTTCGGTCCTGCTCTTTCTCCGCACCAATCGTGATCGCCTGGGCGGCTACGCGGAGACCCTCTCGGCCGCGGTATACGGAGTCACGATGGCCGAGCCCTTGGCCGGGCGGCAGGTGAAGAGACCGGAGGCCCTCTACCAGCCGAGCCGGTGGAGCCTCGTGTTCCTGCTGCTCGTGACCGGCGGCGTCACCGTCGCGGGTTGGCGCGGGCTGCGCGAGTGGCTGGGCCCGGACGGCGACCCGGCGCTGGGGGCGGCACTGCTGTTCGCGGCGGGCACCGCGGCGTACGTGGCGGTGGTCGGCAACGCGTTCGAGCTCGGCGAAAACAACCGCTTCCGCTTCATGGTCGAGCCGCTGCACTTCGCGCTGATCGCCTGGCTGCTCGACGGGCTGCGCCGCGCCCCCCGAGAAAGCATGGCCGCCGAAGCGGCTGGCTGACGCCCCGACCGACTATGCTCGGGGCCCCGCGCCCAGCGCCCCCGAACAGGAGAGCCCGCCCATGCAGCCCGCGACTTCACCCACCTCCGCGATCACCGCGTCGTTGGCGACGCTGATTCTGCTCGGCGCCGGCGCCGCTACGGCCGACTCGCAGGCCGGCGGCCGCACCCCGTCGCCCGACGGGGCCGCTGTCTACTTCATCTCGCCCTCGGACGGCGACGTCGTGAAGAGCCCGGTCACGGTCCGCTTCGGACTGCGCGCAATGGGCGTCGCGCCGGCCGCAGTCGACAAGCCGAACACCGGGCACCACCACCTCGTCGTCGACGCCCCGCTGCCCGACATGCGCGTGCCGATTCCGGCGGACGACCACTACCGGCACTTCGGTGGCGGGCAGACCGAGCTCGCGCTCGAGCTGCCTCCGGGGCGGCACACCCTGCAGCTGCTGGTGGGAGACTTCCGACACGTTCCCCACGACCCGCCGGTCGTCTCCGAGCAGATCGAGATCACGGTGGAGTGAGCGACTCGCCCCGGGGGAATCCCCGAGACGAATCCGCCTGAATTCGTAGCTTTTTCTCCACGCATGCAACACCTGGTGGCCCTTGTGCGATGACGGTTTCGTGACGAAAAGGACGGGCTACGATGCTGCGCGCCGTGACGAGCCTCACCAAAATCACCATCGGCCTATCGGCGGTCGTCTGGCTGGGAACCGGCTGCCTCGGATCAGGCAGATGGTTCCCCGATCCGCACCCGCCCGCGCCGGGCGTGCTGCTGATGCAGAAGCTCGCCCCGGACTCGGCCCTGGACTTCGGGCCGACGCGCATCCCCGAGATCCCGGCCCGCCGCAAGGCCCGCATGTGCTGTGCGTTCGGCACGGACATGACGGTGAAGGTGGGCGAGTGGGTGCTCCCCTTCCTCAAGGTCGGGCAGATCAAGGATCTGACGGGCCTCGGCCCCCACCGCTACGACGGCGCCACCGCGGCCATCGACGATAGCCGGCAGGGCGCCTTCCCGGGCGGTGAGGCCAACGGCCTGATGTACACCTGCAACGGTGGCTTCATCGACACCGCCCACGTCCGCGAGACCGTCGACTGGGCGGCGTACTTCGTGTCGGTGCTCGACCGGGACCTCGAGACCGGCACCACCGTCGAGCTGTCACCCGAGGGCGCCGACCGGCGGATCGTGATCCCGCCGGTGCCGCCGGAGCTGATCGCCGAGTACGGGCGCGACGAGCTGATCATCGGCCTGGCCCAGTGGCTGTCCTATCAGGGATCCGTATGGCACGAAATCGCCCAGTGGTACGGCTGGTCGCTCGTGACGCTCTACCCCGAGACACTATCCGGCTTCTCGCCCGAGGATCCGATCTCGAATGCGATCGGCGTCAATCTTCTCTCGGGCGTGGACGTCGAGCAGCTGCTCTCGAGCGAGAAGACCTACAACGCGCACGTCGACCAGCTGATCCAGCGCGGGCTGGAGGACCTGAACCCGGTCAGCGCTGATCTGGCCGCGGACGTCGTCCAGGCCGTGGACGGCGTGTGGTGGGACTCGCAGGCGAGCCTGCCCGACAACGAGATCGTGCTGCGCCGCTACCTCGACATCGACACCGAGCTCGAGGCCTGGCTGATGCCCGAGCACGTCGGCTCGCCCGACGTCCGCGCTCGCCTGGACGAGCAATGCGGCGAAAACCCGGAGCCGGCAAAGATCCACATCCGCGACTCGGTGGGCGGCGTCCCGTTCGACGAGCTGGCTACCTTCGAAATCATGCCCACCGGCAAGACCGCCGAGCAGCCGGTCTTCCGCCAGATGACCCTGCCCATCAGCCAGCGCGACTTCCCTCACCTGGTGGAAGAGATCACCGCGAAGACCCGCGCCGAGCTGGGCCCCCGAGCCGACCTGCCCGACTGATCGGCCCGCTCCGCACCCGAGCCAAGAGCGCCTCGAGCCCCCTCCCACCCCCCTCCCTGAGGCCGTCACGCGCCAACACGCGGTCGGTCGGCGGCGGGGTCGCGTCCGGCGAAATCTGAGGTGGCTCGAAGGGCCTCGCGACAACCCCGCAAGCCCTCCACCGAGGCCTGAGTCGGACGCGACCCCGCCGCCGACCGACCGCCCCCGCACATAACCCGAAGCCACTCGACCCAAAAGCGCGCGGCACGCACGCATGTCGGTCGGTCTGCCCGCTTCGCCCAGGCGGAAGCAGTCGAAGCCCCCTCCCCACCCCCATCCTGAGGCCGTCACGCGCCAGCGTGCGGTCGGTCGGCGGCGGGGTCGCGTCCGGCGAAATCTGAGGTGGCTCGAAG
>CAZETS010000047.1:36177-43132 GCA_964515335.1 uncultured Spirochaetaceae bacterium | reverse complement strand
TGAACCGAGATCAAGCAGAAATCATGCCAGGCACAATCCTCGATCCACCGTTCAGTCCGTGATGCGCCGACCGGCCGGCGCCGGGAGGCGGCCTCCCGCCCGAACCGCAATCAGCCCCGCCTCCTCGACGCGGGCACGCTCAACCGAGCAGCGTGCGCACGAAGAAAGCGGCGCCGTCGTCGAAGACGCGGCGCCTCGCCGCCCAGTCGCCGCCGATGTGCGCACCGACGTTTCCGCTCTTCTCGAAGCCCTGCTTGCGGTCGGCGGGCTCGTTCAGGCTGAAGCGGCGTCCGTCGGCGACCTCCACCCACATGTCGCCGGCCCCGTCGATCGTGGTCGTGCGGCGGCCGAGCCGCACGGCGTCGGGCAGCCAGGCGAGGGGCTCGATCGCGTCGAACGAGTGGTGGCCGCCCGGGTAGGCGATCACCTCGATCGGGATGCCGATCTCGCCGAGCTGCCCTGCGAGATCGTCGACGAAGGAGATCGGCGTGTAGTCGTCGGCCGCTCCGTGCAGTACGCGGATCGGCGCGCCGGTCCAGCGCGGCTCCTCGGGCCGCAGGTGGGCGGCGGGGTAGACGGGCAGATGCGCGGCGAAGCGCTCGCCGCCCGGCGCGAGCGCCTCGGCGATCGGCTCCCAGGCCGAGTAGAGGGCGACGGTTCCGCCGAGGCTCCAACCCGCGATGCCGATGCGTGCGGCATCGAGGCGCGGGTGGGCGCCGAGCATCGTCAGGGCGCGGAAGGCGTCACAGAGCAGCATGGCGTGGGTGACCTGCATCTGGTCGGCCACGATGCTCGTCACGTTGCGGGCGTCGAAGCTGTGTACGCGGAACACCGCGATGCCCGACTCGAGCCACCGAACCATGTGCTCGTGGTGGTGCCCGCGCCAGCCGAGGCTGCCGTGGCAGGCGATCACACACGGAACCGTGTCGGCGGCATTCTCGGGCAGGATGAGCACGCCGTACATGGGCTGCCGGGCGGCGTCCTCGAGCTTGCACAGGATGTGATGGATCTCGAACGGGCTGGCGGACGGGTAGTCGACCCGTCCGACGCGTCCATCCGAGAGATCGGGAAGGGGCTCCATGTGGCTCCCGTCGATGGCTTCGTCGCGATAAAGTAGCCGAACGAGCCCGCATGGCCGACGCTCGGCGAGCGGAGCCTCCGGAAGCCAGAGGAAGCCAGAAGTAGAGAGCAGAACGAGCGAGCGACAGAGAGAGCGAGAGAGAAAGAAAGAGAAAAGAAAGAGAGGAAGCGATGCCCACGTTCGAGCGAGGCGACGTCGAGCTCTACTACGAAGAGTCGGGCCAGGGATTCCCGATCCTGCTCTTCGCACCGGGCGGCATGCGGTCGGCGATCGCGTTCTGGGAGCGCTCGCCCTGGAACCCCATCGAGTCGCTGTCGCCCCACTTCCGCGTGATCGCCATGGACCAGCGCAACGCCGGCAGCTCGCGGGCGCCGGTCACGGCCGGCGACGGGTGGCACACCTACACCGCCGACCACCTGGCGCTGCTCGACCACCTCGGCGTCGACCGCTGCCACCTGCTCGGCGGCTGCATCGGCGGTCCGTACTGCCTGGGCGTGATGGAGGCGGCGCCCGAGCGCGTTGCCTCGGCGGTCCTCCAGCAGCCGATCGGCTCGGCGGACAACCGCCAGGCCTTCTACGAGATGTTCGACGCCTGGGCGGACGAGCTGCGCAGATCGCGCAGCGACGTGCCCGAGAGCGCCTGGTCGTCGTTCCGCAGCAACATGTACGACGGCGACTTCGTGTTCAACGTCTCGCGCGAATTCGTGGCATCGTGCCCGACGCCGATGCTCGTGCTGATGGGCGACGACCTCTACCACCCGCAGTCGACCTCGCGCGAGATCGCAAAGCTCGCCCCGAGCGCGACCCTCGTCGAGAGGTGGAAGGAGCCCGAGGTGGTGGAGACGACCGTCGAGACCGTCGTCTCCTTCTTGCTCGACTACACGCCGTAGCGGCGAGCCAAGGCTACTCGGGAAAGAGCGCCTCGCAGCCCGTGCCGGCGAGCAGCGCGTCCACCGCGGCCCGGTCGTCCGGCTGGAGCGCCGCATGGGCCTCGCGTAGCCAACCCAGGCACTTGCCCTGGTAGCGGAACGCTTCCTGGACCCATTCGCGACCGTCGATCTCGCAGCGCACCTCGACAGCCCCCGCGTCGAGGGCCCCCGCGTTCGCGATCAGGAACGGCGCGTAGTAGCGGCCGATCAGCTCGAGGAGCGCGCGGAGCGTATCGGGCACCTCGTCGCGTCCCGTCCACCCGGCCTCGTCGACCTCGAGGCCCGACATGTCCTCCACGATGTCGCACCAAGCCACCACTCGGGAGGCGATGCTTCGCGCCAGCGCCTGGGAGGTCGGCTCGACCTGCACGAGCTGGGTGAGCTGACCGTAGAGACCGAAGTCGGCGGCACCCGGCCGCGCGCCCATCACGAAGTGCGAGGCGGCGAGGTGCGCGGCCAGCACCTCGAGCAGCTCGCGATAGCTCTTCTCGATCACGGGGGCGGTCGTCTCGTTCGAGCCCACCACAGCGAGCCGATCGATCTGACGCTGTCCGAATCCCTCGCGAAACCCATCGACGAAAGCGTCGGGCACACCGAGCATCCAGCTCGGGAGCATCCGGCAGGCGTTGTCGATGTTCTCGGGGATCGCCCAGCGGTAGTGGAACATCATCTTCGTCGCCCACTCGTCGGCGAAGTCCTCGACGAGGTGGTCGAGGAAGGCGATCACGGGGTCAGGGGGCAAGACGGAGCGTCCCTCGAATGTCGCCTCGAGCCGGCGGATCTGGAACGTCGAGTCGCTGGTCGCCTCGTAGCCGTCCCCGGTCGGGAAATAGAGGATCGGCGCGAGCGGCAGCGGCGGGTCGGGCAGCTTGCGGCGCTCGGGCGAGTTCATGTCGAGCCAACGATGCGGAACGCGCCGGTAGCGCAGCAGCGCGCGCATCTTGCGGCTGTAGGGCGAGCCAGGCGAGCCGGCGAGCAGAAGCGATCGGGACAAGGGTCTTCCTCCAGGGCCGGGTCGGCCGGGCGCGAGCGTCACCCATAATTTGGCACTAATCATGCCATAATGGCAAGCCGCCGGGCGCGGCCGGACTCGGGGGGCGTCGCGCTAGGATCGCCCCGTGACCGACCCCCAACCGATCGCGCTCTCGCCCATCACCGAAGACGACGAGAGCATCGCCCGCGCCCTCGAGTCGGCCAGCATCCCCACCCTGATGGCCTCGCTCGTGCACCTCACCGGCGACACGGGCATCTTGCGCGGCGCAATCCGCCCCGCCCAGGCGCTGCTCGGTGACACTTCCGGCGGGCTCTCCGAGACCGACGAGGCCGAGGTGCGCAAGCGCGCCCTCGAGGCGCTGATCGCCTTCCGGGACGGCGGCTGCCGGCTGCCGCCGCCGCCGTCCGAGGAAACGATCCACGAGATGATGAGCTTCGTGGTCGGCGAAGCGGTGCCCGCCCGCTACGTACCGATGATGCTCGAAGAGCTCGCCCTCGACGGCCGCGACGCGCGCGACCGCGACTGGGACGACGTGCCCGCCGAGAGCCGCGAAGCGTTTCACGTAGTCGTGATCGGGGCCGGCATGTCGGGCATTCTCACAGCGATCCGCCTCGAGCACGCTGGCATCCCCTACACGGTGATCGAGAAGAACGCGGCCGTCGGCGGCACCTGGCTCGAGAACACCTACCCGGGCTGCCGGGTCGACATCGGCAACCACTTCTACTGCTACTCGTTCGAGCCGAACCCGCACTGGAGCGAGTACTTCTCGCGCCAGCCCGAGCTGCAGGCGTACTTCGATGCCTGCGCGAAGAAGTACGGCGTGCACGAGCGCATCCGCTTCGATACCGAAGTGGTCGCGGCGCGCTTCGACGACGACGAACTGGCGTGGCAGGTGGAGTTGCGGGATCGCGACGGCCGGCAGGAGACGCTCCGCGCCAACGCGATCGTGAGCGCGGTCGGGCAGCTCAACCGCCCGAACATCCCGGACTTCCCGGGCCTGTCCGACTTCCGCGGCCCCGCCTTCCACTCCGCGGCCTGGGAGCACGAGCACGACCTGTCGGGCAAGCGCGTCGCGCTCGTCGGCACCGGGGCGAGCGCCTTCCAGATCGCGCCCGAACTCGCGAAGACCGCCGCGCAGCTCTCGGTCTTCCAGCGCTCGCCGACCTGGATGCTCCCCAATCCCGACTACCACCGCGCGGTCGATGCCGGCAAGCAGTGGCTGCTCGAGCACGTCCCCTACTACGGGCGCTGGCACCGCTTCCTGATCTTCTGGCCGGGTTCGGACGGGCTGATGCCGTCGCTGATCGTCGATCCCGACTGGCCGCACCCCGAACGCAGCGTGAATGCCCTGAACGAAGAGACGCGCAAGGTCTTCACCGAGTACATGGAGTCGCAGGTCGGCGACGACCCCGAGCTGCTCGAGAAGGTCGTTCCCAGCTACCCGCCCTTCGGCAAGCGGATGCTGCAGGACAACGGCAGCTGGCTCTCGACCCTGAAGCGCGACGACGTCGACCTGGTGACCGAGGGCATCGACCACATCGAGCCTGACGCCATCGTGACGACCGACGGCACACGCCACGCCGTCGATGCGATCGTGTTCGCGACCGGCTTCCACGCCATCCGCTTCCTCTGGCCGATGGAGATCGTCGGCCGCGGCGGCGCCGTGCTCGGCGAGCTGTGGGGCGACGACCCGAACGCCTACCTGGGGATCACGGTGCCTCGCTTCCCCAACCTCTTCTGCCTGTACGGACCGGCCACCAACCTCGCTCACGCGGGCAGCATCATCTTCAACTCCGAGTGCCAGGTGCGATACGTCGTGGGCTGCCTGCACGCCCTGCTCGAGCGCGGAGCCCGCGCGCTCGATTGCCGCGAAGAGGTCAACGAGGCCTTCAACGAACGCCTCGACGAGACGCTCGCGAAGACCGTCTGGGCCCACCCCGGCATGACGAGCTGGTACAAGAACCAGAGCGGCCGCGTCACCACCACCTCGCCCTGGCTGCTGGTCGACTACTGGGAGTGGACCCGCGAGCCGGATCTCGGCGACTACGAGGTGCTCGAGTAGACCGATGCGCGCCCGCCCCATCGACCCCGCGCTGATCCGCGCCGCCTGGCAGGGGCGCGTATCCGGGTGCCAGCTCGGCAAACCGGTCGAGCTGCTCTCGATGGCGAAGGGCCGGGAGGCGCTCGACGACTACCTGCGCGGCGCGGACGCGCTTCCGCTGCGCGACTACGTGCCGCTGGTCGCCGGAACGCTGGTGGAGCGGTTCGGCGCCGCCAGCTGCCGCGATCGGCTGGTGCGATCGGAGCCCGACGACGACATCAACTACACGGCCCTCGCGCTGCTGATGCTCGAAGAGCACGGCGCCGAGCTCGAAACGGCGGACGTCGCGCGTGCCTGGCTGCGCGTGCTTCCGGCGGGCGCGACCTTCACCGCCGAGCGCGCCGCCTACACGACCCTGCTCACGCGCTGCCACGAACACTTTCCGTACGGCGCCGAGCCGGGCTTCGATCTCTTCGAGTGCTCGGACAACGAGTACAACGACTGGATCGGCGCCCAGATCCGCGCGGACCTCTACGGCTGGGTGTGCCCCGGGCGTCCGGACCTGGCGGGTCGGCTGGCGGGTCGCGATGCCGCTCTCTCGCACCGTGGCGACGGCGTCGAGGGAGCGGTCTTCGTGGCGGCGCTCGGTGCGGCGATCCCCGCCACCGGCGACCTCGACTCGGCGCTGGACGCTGCACTCGAGCAGATTCCGCGCGAGTGCGGGGCCGCCGAAGCGGTGGCTTTCGGTCGAAGCCTCCGCGGCCGGCCGGATGCCGTCGAGCGGCTCCACGAGCGCTACGCCGAGCTGTCGCCCGTGCACACGCTCAACAACCTCGCGCTGGTCGTGTGGGCGCTGGTCTCGGCGGACGGCGACTTCGGCGCGGCGGTGGGCGAGGCGGTCGCGGCCGGCTGGGACACCGACTGCAACGGCGCGACGGTCGGCGGGCTGTTCGGGCTGACGGGCGGTGAGATCCCGGAGGCGTGGACGCGGCCCTGGGCGGGCCGCGTGGCGCTCGGTCTGGCGGGCCACGACGAGCTCGCGCTCGACGAGCTGGTCGAGCGGACGGTCGCGGTGGGTCGCGCGCTCGGCTGAGTCGACCGAGTGGCGCGCTGCGCAGCTCGAGACCGCGCCCGGTCAGGACCGTCCCGACGCGCCCGACTCATGGGTCGCGAGCAACGATCCGTAGAGCCCGATGCAGAGCGACACGGTCACGCCGGTCAGCACGACTCCCTCCCCGGTCGACTCCGCGGCGACGTCCAACGCGAAGTGGGCGCGATCGGGGCGCTCGGGAAAGCGATAGAGGAAGTAGCTCGCGGAATCGAGCACGCGCGACAGCGCGATCTCGGCGATCGCGTCGACCTCGCCGGGATGCGGGGTCAGCTCGAAGGGCGGACGCACGAGCGCGATCGCCGGCGCGATGCGAAACCCGCTGTGGCTCACGTAGTCGCCGAGCCGGCCGAGCACCTCGACCCGCTCCGGGTCGAGCCCGATCTCCTCCTCGGCCTCGCGGACCGCGGTGTCGAGCGGCGTCGCGTCTTCGGCGTCGGCGCGACCGCCCGGAAAGACCCAGTGCCCGGGAAACGAGATGCCCTCGTGCCTCCGGGTCACGAGCACCGTCGGCTCGCGCTCGCGCAGCACGATCGCCAGCAACACGGCCGCCGGCACCGCCCGCGCACGCTGCGCCTCGCTGATGCGCGGCTCGACGTGCGGGTTCACCAGCTCGCTGCGCGCGCTTGCGGCTTCGCGGTCGAAGTGCGCTCGCAGCGAGCCCTCGGAAACGCGAACCGCCGGCCGCCGAAGCGCCGTGTCACCGACACGAATCTTCTCCGCCGCCTCGAAGCGCCGCCGCATCGCCGAATCGACCGTCACCCGCCCCCCACCGCTTCTGCTCGGCGCCCGGGCCGGGGCG
>CAZETS010000047.1:0-36077 GCA_964515335.1 uncultured Spirochaetaceae bacterium | reverse complement strand
CGAATCGACCGTCACCCGCCCCCCACCGCTTCTGCTCGGCGCCCGGGCCGGGGCGCCCCGGTCGTCCTACGCGCCTACCCCGAACCCTTCCCAATGAACCTCGAGCACCGAAGCCTCCCCCGGCACCCCCAGCCGCAGCGGAAAGCCGTAGAACCCGGTGCCCCGATGCACGTACAGCCGACTCCGCCCGCGCGCGAAGAGACCGTGATCCGGCCAACGGCTGCGCGACAGCACCGTCCAGTCGAGCCCGAAGCTCACCAGACCGACCTGCCCGCCGTGGGTGTGGCCGGACAGTACGAGGTCGACGTCGTCCTCGGGCAGGTCGTGGAAGGCGCTCGGGTCGTGGAGCATCAGGACGCGCAGGTGCCCGGGCAGCGGCGGATGCTGGTCGAGCAGCTCGGCGAGGTGATCCGCGCGTTGGTAGCGCGTGTAGTCGGCGCCGAGGATCTGCACCGGGCCGACCGGCGACTCGTGGACGCAGCCTTCGTCGACGAGCAGCCGCACGCCGTTGGCCGCGAGACCGTGGCGCACCTCGTCGGGCGCTTCGTGGTCGTGGTTGCCGAAGATCGCGTAGCAGCGGCCGGGCAGTCGTTGCAGCGGCGCGAGCGCCTCGGCGAGTGCGCCGGGCGTCTCGTTGCTCTCCATGGTGAGAAAGTCGCCGGTGAGCAAAACGAGATCGGGATCGTGCTCGACGAGACCGTCGACGATCCGGCGCAGCTTCGCGACCGGCTGCCACGGACCGAGATGGGGATCGGTGATCTGCACGACGCGCAGCGGTGCCTGCTCGGGAGCGGTCGATGCGGCCCGTCCCGGCCGACGCCGCTCGAGCGGCACGCGCTCGAACGCCTCGGGTCCCTCCTTGGCGAGCTCGACCCGGACGACCTCGGCGAACAGACGCGGCGAGGTCACGGCTGCCACGAGGCCGACCGCGTACGGCAACAGATCGAGCGGCGCCAGCACCGCGAGGGCGCCGGTCGCATCCAGCCCCCAGAGCGGGATCCGCACCACCGCGAGCGCGGCCACCCACATCGTCGCAACGAAGCTCGAGGCGATGAAGGTCTGTCCCGGAATCGAGACCAGCCAGCGGAACGCGCGGCTCCGCATGCGGGCCCGCACGAGATGTCCGTAGTGGAGCGCCGCGGCCGCCATGCCGAACGCCATCGCCGCGTAGGCGGCCTCGAGCCAGGCGCCGCCCAGCCACGCATCCAGGCGCCAGTGCACCACCAGCGCGCCCAGCAGCGAGAGCGCCATCACGACGCCGCTGAAGATCGCGAAGGTGCGGCCGCGCCGGGCCCACGCGTAGAGGGGCACCACCGCCCAGGTGAGCAGCGCCAACACGGGAAACATCAGGCCAAGCAGGTCGTCCACGGACGTCGAGACTACCCCACGCGCGCGCGGCGGCATGACCGGCCCGCTGGCAGGCAGGCAGGGATCGAGGAAAATGACGACCCGGCCGGCGCTTCCCGAGCCGTCGGCGGCTCGCGTTTTTCTCTCTTCCGGAGACCCGATGATCGACGTCCACTACTGGCCCACCCCGAACGGCAAGAAGGTCACGATCGCCCTCGAAGAGCTCGAGCTTCCCTACCGGGTGGTCGCGTGCAACATCGGGCGCGGCGATCAGTTCGAGGACGACTTCCTCGCCATCTCGCCCAACAACCGCATGCCGGCCATCGTCGACCACGAGCCGGCCGGCGGCGGCGAACCGATCTCGGTCTTCGAGTCCGGCGCGATCCTGCTGTACCTGGCCGAGAAGGCCGGCCGGCTGTGGCCCGCCGAGCCCCACGCCCACTGGGAAGTGGTGCAGTGGGTGGTGTGGCAGATGGCCAATCAAGGTCCGAAGCACGGCGAGTGCGGCCACTTCCGCCGCCTCGAGGACCGCGAGGGCGACCAGAGCTACGCGGTGAGGCGCTTCAGCGACGAGGTGAACCGCCTCTGCGGCGTGATGAACTGCCGCCTCTACGACCACCCCTACATGGCCGGCGACGCCTACACGATCGCCGACATCGCCTGCTATCCGTGGGTCGCGAACCTCGAGCGCTACGGAGAGAACGTCGACGACTTCAAGCACCTGAAACGCTGGATCGACGAGCTGGCCGCTCGGCCCGCCGTGAAGCGGGGCATGGAGGTGGGCAGCGACTTCGGGGGCGAATACGAGAAGCTCCCCAAGGAAGAGATCGAGCGCCTCACCAAGCTGCTCTACAACCAGCGCGCCCGTAAGGCGCCCGACGAAGTCTGAGCGGCACGACCCCCGCCCATGCGCGCCCTTCGCATCATCTTGCTGGCCGCCCTCGTGATCGCCGCGGGACTCGCCGTCGTCGTCTACGTGTCCGGGCGCGGCACGTTCGGCCGCCTCGACAGCCGTGCCTTCGAGCCGTCCGGCGGCCGCCGCAGCGAGCAGGCCGTCGCGAACGCCGCCTCGCTCCAGCGTGATGCGGCCGCGGCCCTGGGCGCTCCGCAAGATCGCCAGATTCTCTTCGGCGACCTGCACGTCCACACCACCATATCCTTCGACGCCTTCATGCTGAACCTGCCGCTGATGGGCGGCGAAGGCGCGCACCCCCCGGCCGACGCCTGCGACTTCGCGCGCCACTGCGCGGGCCTCGACTTCTTCTCGTACAACGACCACGCCTCCAACATCTCACCCGAGGACTGGCGCAACACCGTCGAGGCGGTCCGCGCCTGCAACGCACGCGCGGGCGACGCCCGAAATCCGGATCTCGTCGCCTTCCTCGGCTGGGAGTGGACCCAGGCGGGCGCGACGCCCGACAGCCACTACGGGCACAAGAACGTGGTGCTCGCCCACGCCGACGACGCACGCATACCGGCGCGCCCCATAGCGGCGAGCGCCGGCGGCACGGCGTCGCTTCCGCCGTCGGTCTGGGCGCGGGGCGCGCTGGCCCTGCAGGGTGGGCGCTTCCACGATCTGGCGCGGCGCTGGACCGACCTGAGCGGCGTCGACACGTGTCCCGAAGGCGACGTGCGCACGCTGCCGCCCGACTGCCGCGAGATCGCGCCGACACCGGCGGAGCTTTTCGCGAAGCTCGACGACTGGGGGCACGACGCGCTCGTCATTCCCCACGGCACGGCGTGGGGGATCTACACGCCGCCGGGCTCGAGCTGGGACAAGCAGCTCGACGGCGGGATGCACGACCCCGATCGGCAGCGGCTCATCGAGGTCTACTCGGGTCACGGCAACAGCGAGGTGTATCGCGACTGGCGGGCCGTCGAGATCGGCGCCGACGGCAGCCCGAGCTGTCCCGAAGCCCGCCCCGACTACCTGCCGATGTGCCGGCGAGCCGGGCAGATCGTGCGCGCGCGCTGCCTCGAAGCCGGCGAGAGCGAAGCCGAGTGCGAGGCGCGTGCCGCCGAGGCGCGCGACCACGCCGTGCGTGCCGCGGTCTCGCCGCACGTCACGGTGCCGGGATCGAGCGGCCGCGACTGGCTCGACGCCGGCCAGTGTCGCGACTGCAGCCAGCCGGCCTTCAAGTACCGCCCCGCGAGCTCGGCCCAGTACATCGCGGCGCTCGGCGCGACCGAAGAGGGCGCCGAGACCCGGCGCTTCCGGATGGGCTTCATCGCCTCGAGCGACATCCACAACGCGCGCGCCGGGTCGGGCTACAAGGAGCTGCGTTTCATGACCGACGCCGGCCAGGCCGACAGGGATCTCGAAGAGGCCGGCATCGTGGGCGCCTTCCTCCAGGGCCCGAACGAGCCCGCCGAGCCGAGGGCGCGCAGCCTCGAGGAGGCGCGCGAGGTGCTGAGCGGCCTGCAGCTCTACGAGAGCGAGCGCACCGGCTCGTTTCTCTACACCGGTGGGCTCGTCGCCGTGCACGCGAGCGGCCGCGACCGGGCCGCGATCTGGTCCGCCCTCGAGCAGCGCGAGGTGTACGGCACCAGCGGGCCGCGCATGCTGTTGTGGTTCGACCTGATCGACGGCAAGGCCCGGCATCCGATGGGCTCCGAGGTGGCGGTCGCGGGCGAGCCGCGATTCGAGGTGCGCGCGATGGGGTCGCTCGAGCAGCGCCCGGGCTGCCCCGCCGAGTCGGCCGCCGAGCTGGGCGCCGAACGACTGGAGGGGCTGTGTCGCGGCGAGTGCAACCACCCCGGCGACGCGCGGCGTCCCATCACGCGCATCGAGATCGTCCGCATCCGCCCGCGCATCGCGCCGAACGAGGATCCCGCCGACGTGATCGAGGATCCGTGGCGGGTGTTCCCCTGCGCGGGCGACGGCGCGGGCTGCTCGGTGACGTTCAGCGACGCCGGCTTCGCGGAGTCGGGCCGCGAGACCCTCTATTACGCCCGCGCCTACGAGGCCCCGAAGCCCACCGTGAACGGAGACACTCTGCGGTGTCGAGCCGGCGAAGACAGCCGGGGCGGCGCTGACGCTTGCGTTTCGACGCAGCCGTGTCCGCGCGGCGAGGAGTGCCTGGCCCCCGACGAGCCGCGCGCATGGTCGTCGCCGATCTGGCTCGACGTCGCCGGCCGCTGACGCTTCGGCCCTTGCAGGCGCAAGACCGCCGGGCGGGCGCCGGCCCGGAGTTGGAGCCGGAGCGCGGCAATGTGTGCATGAATCAGCACGTGTGGATTCCGCGACGAAAAGACGCGCTCCGAGCTGCTTCGATGTGCCGGATTCGGCTGATCTGTGCATGGATCTGTGCATAGAATCAGCGGCCGCTCATGGCGCCGGCAGTTCCCCGACACCGCACGCGCGCCTTCCGGACACAGGCGAGACGAGGAGTCCCCATGATGAGAGCCCACTCGAACCCTGCGAAATCGATCGTCGACTCGAGTTCCGTCCGCCGAATGCTCGGAGCGGCGGCCCTGCTGCTCGTCGCGGTCTGGCCGTCGACCGCCTTCGCGGACGGCGGAATCGACGGCGCCGACACCGCCTGGATCCTCGTCTCGACCGCGCTCGTGCTCTTCATGACGATTCCCGGTCTCTCGCTCTTCTACGGCGGACTGGTGCACAGCAAGAACGTGCTGTCGGTGCTGATGCAGTGCCTCGCACTGACGGCCGCCGTGAGCGTCGTGTGGCTGATGTTCGGCTACAGCCTCGCCTTCGACACCACCGGCATGGAGGCCGGGTCGACCGGCCTGCACGCGTTCATCGGCGGGCTCTCGCGCGCCTTCCTGTCGGGCGTCGACGCCTCGACGGAGTGGGGGACGATTCCCGAGGTTCTCTTCTTCTCGTTCCAGATGACGTTCGCGATCATTACCCCGGCGCTGATCGTCGGGGCCTTCGCGGAGAGAATGAAGTTCAGCGCCATGCTGCTGTTCTCGCTCGTCTGGCTGGTCGTCGTCTACATCCCGATCTGCCACATGGTGTGGGGGGGCGAGGGAAGCTTCTTCGGCGACCGCGGGGTGCTCGACTTCGCGGGCGGCATCGTGGTGCACATCACCGCCGGCGTCGCGGCGCTCGTCGCCTGCATCGTGATCGGCCCGCGCACCGGCTACGGGTCGACGCCGATGTTCCCCCACAACCTCACCATGACGATCACCGGCACCGGCATGCTGTGGGTGGGCTGGTTCGGGTTCAACGGCGGCAGCGCGCTCGCCGCCAACGGCGACGCCGCGATGGCGATCACCGTGACCCACCTCTCGGCCGCCACGGCCGCGCTCACCTGGATGGCCATCGAGTGGGGGATCCACGGCAAACCGAGCGCCCTCGGCCTGGCGACCGGCGCGATCGCGGGGCTCGCCGCGGTGACGCCCGCTTCCGGCTTCATCGGACCGGTCGGCGGATTCCTGATCGGCCTGGCGTCCGGCGCGATCTGCTTCTACGCCTCGACGACCGTCAAGCAGAAGCTCGGCTACGACGACTCGCTCGACGTCTTCGGCGTCCACGGCGTGGGGGGCTTCGTGGGCACCATCTTGGCGGGCGTCTTCTGCGCGGGCGCATTCGGCGGCAACATGGGCGACGTGAGCATCGCCGGACAGGTGGGCACACAGTTCTTCGCCGCCGTCGTCGCGATCGTCTACACCGCCGTGGCCAGTTGGCTGATCCTGAAGATCGTGGACGTCCTGGTGGGCCTGCGCGTCGACGGCGACACGGAGGACCAGGGCCTCGACATCATTCTTCACGAGGAGGCGGGGTACCGGCTGTAGCGACGCAGGCCGCTCGGGGCCGGGCTTGCTAGCCCGCGCCCTCGATGCCGAGCAACCCGCGCACGATCGGTGCCCAGTCGGTGGCGAGCGGCGTCGCTGATTCGAGCCAGCGCGCCAGCCGCTTCGTTTCGGGATGTCCGCCGCCCACGGCAGCGAGCTGCCGCTGGGTGCGTGGGCTGCCGTGGTGTCCCTTCAGCCCGAAGTCGATGCCGTACTGCCGGCCCGGCTCGCCCCACACCACCCAGTGCTCGGCGGCGAGCGCGGCAACACCTTCGACGCCCGGAAGATCGAGCAGCTCGTCGCGCGTGGTCGCGCCCACCACCACGCAGGCCGTGCCGTCGTGCTCGACGTGCACGTCGAGCCCACGCTCCCGGGCCTCGGCGGCGAGGTCGATGGCCCCGGGCTCGACCGCCTCGTGGTCGTGGTCGCTCACGGCGATCACGACCGTCTCCTCCCACCGCGCGCGAAAGCGCTCGAGCACGTCGCCGAAGGCGGCGTCGGTGGCCCGGCACTGCTCGAGCGCATCCGGCGCATCGGGGCCGTGCAGGTGGCGCGCCGTGTCGGTCTCGTCGAGCTGCAGCACGCTGAGGTCCGCGGAGGCGACGTCGAGGGCGTCGAGGGCGTCGACCACCGCACGATCGGCCCCGTAGCCGAGCCGGCCCCGCGCGGCGTCCTCGGGCAACGCGCCCTGCGGCGGCCAGTGGTCGTCTGCGGCCAGCGCCCCGCAGACGTGTACGAGGTTCTGGTCGCCGAACACGCCGACGGCCCGCAGCCCCGCCTCCAGACAGTCGTCGAACAGAGTGCGAACCTGTGGCCCCACCTCCTGAGCGGGGCGCCATTCGCCGTCGTCGGGGGTCCGGCTGGCCAGGATGCCGTGGCGGGCCGGATCCACGCCCGTCACGAAGCTGGCGTGGTTGGGGTAGGTCGACGCGGTCAGCACCGCGCGTCCGCCGTCCCGCGCACGCGCCCCTTCGCGGGCGAGGTCCCACAGCACCGGAGTCCGCTCGGCGGCAACGTGGCCGGACGGGAAGGCGTCGAGGATCGCGAAGACGATGCGGGGTCGGGGCACCGGCGAGAGCGTATGACCTGGCCCGCCGAGCGGCCACTCGACAGGGCGACCTCGCGCTTGCCCTGGAACCCGGCAAGTAGGACCTTCTGGTCATGGCCAGAATCCCCGCTCGCCCCGCCTGCCTCGCCGTCTCGCTCTTCGTCGTGTCACTCCTCGTCGCCGGCTGCGGCGGCGCCTCGACCGAACCGAGCAGCGAGCAGAGCGTCCGCCCCGGCGCCAACGCCCGCTTCCTCTCGGACGAGCTCGACGTGTCCGAGATGGAGGGGATCTTCGAGGGCGAGTCGCGCGAGATCTCCGTCGAGCGCGAGGCCATCGCGAACGCCCTCGGCCTCGCGCCGGGCGACTCGGTGGCCGACATCGGCGCCGGCACCGGCCTCTTCATGCCTCTCTTCTCGAAGCGCGTCGGCGACGCGGGGCAGGTCTACGCGGTGGACATCTCGCCCGTGTTCGTCGCGCATCTGCGCGACCGGACCGCCCGCGAAGACCTCGGCAACGTCGACGTCGTGCTCGGAGGCGAGCGTTCGACGAACCTCTCGGCGGGCAGCGTCGATCTGGCCTTCGTGTGCGACACCTACCACCACTTCGAGTATCCGCGCGCGATGCTCGCCGACCTGCTCGCGGCGATCCGCCCGGGTGGCCAGCTCGTCGTGATCGACTTCGAGCGCATCCCGGGCGTGACGCCCGACTGGATCATCGACCACGTGCGCGACGGCAAGGAGGTGTTTCGCGCCGAGATCGAAGCGGCGGGCTTCACCTTGATCGAAGAGATCGAGCTGCCCGGCATCGAGCAGAACTACGTGCTGCGCTTCGCGCGGCCGTGACGAGGAGGCGGGCCCCGGGCCCGCCTCCTCCGGTCGTCGCTACGGCATCAACATCTCGATCTCGATCTCGTCGGCCACGAGCTGTGCCGGGTCGACCGCGGAGCTGTCCTTCGCCTTGACGTAGTCCCCCACCGCGATGGCTCCGAAGAAGGCCCCCGGCGCGAGCACCATGTCATTCTCGTCCTCGTACTGCACACCCGGGTCTGGAGCGATCGGCTGGCCGAGGATGTCGAGGTCGGGCTCCGCGGCCAGCGTCACGGGGCCCTGGAAGACCACGTCATCCCCCTGCGCGCTGCGCGTGATCTTCGTCGTGACGACCGAATCGGCAGCGCCCTCGGCGCCCCGGATCTCCAACCAGTCGCCTTCGGCGATGTCCTCGAAGCCGAAGTCCGGCACGCCGTCGCGGTCGTCCGCGAAGATGGTCGTCGCGGGCACCTGCACGTCGACACCGCCGAGCATCGTGAGCGCGTTCGATCCGATCCCCCCCGTCGGAACGGCCGCCTCGATGCGGATCAAGTCGCCGTCCTGGTCGTCGAGGGTCTCGTCCTCGACCTCGTCGGCGATCAGCGTGCCCGAGGAGAGCCGCCCCTCGACCTCGACGTAGTCGCCGTTCCCGATCGAGCCTGCCAGGCCGGTGGGCATGAAGGTCGCCCCGCTGGCGTCGACGGGCACGCCCGACACCTCGAAGTCGGCGGTCGACACGAAGCCGCTCACGAAGCCGCGCAGCTTCAGCTCGCCTATGTCGTCGACGCCGATGCCGTTCGACTCCAGCTCGATCACCCCCGCCTCGATCTGGTTCGGATTGACCAACTGGCCCTCCACCTCGACCAGCTGACCGTCCTGGAGGTCCTGCCACGAGGTGATGCCGTCCCGGAAGGTCGTGGTTCCCGGAACGAGCTCGATGGTGACGATGCCGCCCAGGGTGAACTGGCTCGGAGTGAGCGCACTGACGGCACCGCGGAGCTCGACGTGCTGGGGCAACATGAGGGCTCCCTGCAAGGCGATGCGGGTGGCTCGAATCGTTCCGTCCTGGTCCACGATCCCGTGCACCTCGACCACGTCGTCCGCCATCAGTCCGGCGAACGTCGCGCCGTCGGCGAAGACGGTGACGCCGTCCTCGGCCTCGACGGTCTGGCCGAAGATCGTGAACTGGATGAGACCCGGACCGGGCGAGGTCGGTGCTGCGTCGATCGGCCCTTCGATCGCGTCGTCGGCCACGACGCTGATGGCCGTCGCCGTCGCGCCGCCCGCATCGAAGTCGCCCTGCACGCGCACCACCATGCCCACGTCGAGGGCGCTCGCGCTTCCGGGGTCGCCGTCGATCAGCACGCTCGCACCCGCGATCTTCCACTGCACGTTGGTGACGTAGATGCTGCCGAAGCCCGTGATCGGGCCCGAGCTGATGCCCGTGCCGCTCATGCCGCCGCTGGCCAGGTCGGTCGACCCGGCCCCGCAGCCCTGGAGCAGCATCACCAGTACGCCGAGAATCGCGCTCCGGCGGCCGGCCCACCTGGTGGGCGCCGCGGCACCCCGTTCGATCCGCTCACTTCGCTGCATGGTGGTCTTCCTCGTAGTAGTAGATACCAATCATCGCCCGATGGCCCCCGGGCTCTGTGTCCGGCGTCACGTCACGGTCCTGTTTCGCCATGGCTGCGTCGAGTCGCTCGAGCAGCTTCTGGCCGTCGGTGCGAACGAGTTCGGTGAGGACCGGAAGGAACTTTGCAGGCAGGTTGTCGTAAGCGACCTTGCGCTGGAAGAACGGCATCTCCGCGACCTCGGAGAGGTTGTGGTCGATGGTCGAGATCAGGTCGGCGACGTCCGTGCCGAGCATGGCGAGCTTCTCGCCGTCTCCGACGCTGGGCACGTAGGCGCGCTCCACCGGCCGGATGCGCCCGTCCTTCAGCCGCTTGATGGCCCGAACGCGCAGCAGCTCGTCGAGCACGGCGCGGGGCGGGACGTCGCCGCCGTGACGCCGCACCAGTTCGCTGAAGTCCGCTCCGAGCGAAGACTCGAAGGCGAGCGAAGCCGGTCCACCGCGATTGTCGTGGAAGTCCGAGTCGGTCACCCAGCCCGAGAGGACCCGGGCCGCTCGATTGACGCGGCGCCGGTCCTCGCGCGCGGCGCCGTCGGCGCCCTGCGAGACGATCCGGCTGGCCTCTTTGCGGGTCAGCCCGGTCAGGATCGCGATGCGCGAGATGCTCGGCCTGCGGCCGGGCACCGTCAGCTCCCGGCTCGCCACGTCGACGTACGCCTGCTTGACGATCTCGGCCATCTCGCCGTACGCCATGCCCCTCCGCAGGGCGAGCCGGGCGAGCGGCCGCATCAGGGTGCGGATGGTTCGAGCGAGCGGTGTGGCTTCGCGATCGAGCATTGTTGGGAAATTATTCCCAATAATTGGCCGATCCGCCAGCGAGCATCGGTGGTCGGCCTGCAGCGGCCCGCGCGGCGGGGGCCTGGGCGAGCCGTCGGACGATCCCGTGTGGCGACTGGCCACACGCGAACGCGACAACGACCCGGTCGTTTGCGTGGCGGAGCTGCCGGTGAGTTGCCGGTGGGCGAAGCGGGCGGGCGGCGAGCCGCGAACGCCCGGCTAGCGCGCGGGTGGAATCGGCGGCGCGATGCCGCCGGTCATGATGCCCCCGGCTGTGCCGCCGTCGGTGAAGACGTTCTCGCCCGACACGTAGCTGGCGGCGTCGCTGTTCAGGAAGGCGAGCACCCAGCCCTGCTCCTCGGCGGTGGAGTTGCGACCGATCGGCTTCGGGTACTTCTCCATGAAGTCGGCGCCCGCCACCTCGACGAAGGCCGGCATCATGGGCGTGTCCGTGGGGCCCGGGCTGATGCAGTTGAGTCGCACGCCGTACTGCCCGGTCAGCCGCCCGCCGTTTCGCAGCGTATAGAGGATGGTGCACATCTTTGAAAACGTGTAGCACTCGAACCACGGCTCGGAGACGGCGTCTTCGATCCACGCGCGCGCCTCGCCCGGATCGTCGAGCTCGAGCAGCGGCAGGATGTTGGCCGTCGCCATGTTGTACGCCATGCCGGCCGCCGACGAGATGGTCACCGCCGCTCCGCCGCGCGGCATGCGGGGCAGGCATTGCTCGACGGTTCGTCGCAGGCCCACGAAGTTGACGAGCATCACGTCCAGGGGTGGGAACGTGCCGGGAAGGCCCGCGCAGTAGAAGAGGCGATCGATGGGTCCGTCGGACGCCACGGCGTCGACGAGCTGATCGATCGCCGACGCGTCGCGCAGATCCACCTCGTGGAACGCCGCATGGTCGAAGCCGGGCTTCTTGATGTCCACCGCGACGATTTCGCCGCCCAGGCTGTGAACGATGCGCGCCGCCGCCTCGCCCATTCCCGAGTAGCACCCGGTCATGAGAACGCGCTTGCCCTCGTAGCTGAACAGGTTCTTCACGACTCGTCCCTCCAGGCCGTCGATACCCGGCGCCCCGGGCGAACAGCGGGAATCCGATGGTACACCCGCCGGCGCCGCCCCCGGGCGGCCCGTTGGCGGGCGGAAGAGGCAGCCAGTAGAATCCCGCGCCGATGACGACCCCCCCCCTCCCCGGCCGCCACCAGCGGCGGGCCACGCTGCTGGCCCTGCTGCTGCTCGCGCCGCTCGTGCATGGCGCGGGGGCCCATCTCGTCGAGATGGCGGCCGGCGACCTGGGTGTCGCCGCCCCGGTCCACGACGCCGACCCGCACGCCAGCGACGAGCCCTGTGAGCTCTGCCTGGCCGGCCGCGGGTCGCTCGATCGCCTCGCGGTCGCCGCGTGGAGCGCACCGGTCGTCGCTCCAGCGGAAGCACAACGTGGCCCCCACGGCCTGCTTCGCGCCTCGCCCGACCGGGTGCGCCCCGACGCCCCACGAGCGCCTCCCGCTCTCTCCGCCTGATCCGAGACCGCGCTCCGGGCGAACGACCGGAGCGCCATGCGATACACACGGATCGCGCCTTGGCGCGGTGACCCTTTACTGTGTCGGCTGACGCCGTCCATCCGGTCACCGCTTCCGGGCGCCAGGAGAAGACCCGATGCGCCGCACGACCCGCTCCACACAGACACTCGTCGCGATGTGCCTGATCGCTCTGCCCCTGACCGCCCTCGCCGACGACGGCGACGCCGACGCCGACGCCGACCACGTCGAGCTCCACCACCCGGCGCTGGAGGAGCCCGACGACACCACCCACAAGCCGATCGCCCAGCAGACCGACTACGACGAGATCGTCATCACCGCGTCGCCGCTGGGGCGCCGGCGCTTCGACGTCATCCAGGGCACCACGGTGCTCTCCCAGGAGGAGCTCGAGCGCGCCATCCGGCCGAATCTGGGCGAGACCCTCGCCGAGCTGCCGGGCGTCTCGTCGACGTACTTCGGACCGGGCTCGAGCCGGCCGGTGATCCGAGGCC
Source organism: uncultured Spirochaetaceae bacterium (assembly GCA_964515335.1). GTDB lineage: Bacteria > Myxococcota_A > UBA9160 > UBA9160 > UBA4427 > TMED88. The sequence goes on along the minus strand of CAZETS010000047.1, from coordinate 23,679 downwards.
TCGATGGACCGCGCATTCGCGTGCTGCTGAACGGCCTCGGCACCCTCGACGCCTCGGTGACGAGCCCGGACCATCAGGTCACCGCGGACCCGCTGGCCTCCTCGCGGATCGAGATCGTGCGCGGGGCGGGAACGCTCGCCTTCGGGACGTCGGCGATCGGCGGTGTCGTGAACGTCGACGACGGCCGCATCCCGAAAGAGCTGCCTGACGACGTGGTGGAGGGTGACGTTCGCGTGCTGTACGGCAGCGCGGCTGACGACAAGTCGGCCGGCGCCGCACTGACCACCTCGGTTGGGCCGGTCGCCCTGCGCGGATCGGGTTTCTTCCGGGCCGGCAACGACGTGCAGATCCCCGGATTCGCCCCTTCGGCCGCGCTGCGCCAGGAGCGACCCGACATTCCGACCGGGCCCTTCGGGACCGCGCAGAACACGCAGACCGACAGCCGCGCCGGCACCCTCGGCGGTTCGTGGATCGGTGACGACGCGATGCTCGGCGCGTCGTTCGGCGTGCTCGATTCGAACTACGGCGTGCCGGCCGAGCCCGGTGAGGACATTCAGATCGACCTGCTGCAGCGACGCCTCGACGTGAACGGCTCGTTGGGCCACGACGTGCTGATCTTCGACGAGACGAGCTTCGAGTACGGCTACGCGCGCTACCGGCACACCGAGCTCGAGGACGGCGACCCGGCCACACGCTTCGACAACCGCGGCCACGAGGCGCGGGTCGACCTCGCCCAGAAGCCCTGGAACGACCTGCACGGCTCGATGGGCGCACACATCCTCTCGCGCGACTTCTCGGCGGTCGGCGAAGAGTCGTTCCTGGCCCCCAGCGACACGCTCATGTGGGGCCTTTTCGCGATCGAGGAGTACCACCTCGAGCCGGTCACCTTCGAGGCCGGCCTTCGCTTCGAGCGACAGACCACCAACGCCCCTTCGATCGGCTTCAACCGCGACTGGAACACCATCAGCTTCTCGACCGGTGTCTCGTGGGAGATCATCGAGGACTGGATGGTCGGGGTCGGGCTCTCGCGCACCGAGCGGGCCCCCTCGCCCGAAGAGCTGCTCTCGGATGGCCCCCACCTCGCCACCGGGGGATTCGAAATCGGCAACCGCGGGCTCGCCAAGGAGGCCGGCCTGACCATCGAGGCCACGGCGCGCAAGCGCCGCGGCCGCTGGAGCGCGGGCGCCAACATCTATTGGACCCGCTTCGACAACTACATCGCGCTGGTCAGCCAGGGATTCGTCGACGAAGAAGGCAACCCCGATCCCACGGGCGAGCTGATGCTGCGTCGCTACACGCAGGTGGGCGCCGACTTCGTGGGCGGCGAGATCACCGGCGCCGTCGACGTGATCGAGATCGACTCCTTCACCGGCGTGCTCGACCTCGGACTCGACTGGGTGAAGGGCACGGCCCGCAATCCGACCAACGACCCGCTTCCGCGCATTCCGCCGTGGCGCATCAAGGGCGGAATCGAGGGGCGAAGCGAATTCGCCGACCTGCGCTTCGAGGTCTGGTACGTCGGCGAGCAGAATCGCACGGCGCCCTTCGAGCTGCCGACCGACTCGTATCTCATGCTGAACATCGTCTTCACCGCTCACCCGTTCCCCGACCGCCGCAACGTGACGCTGATCGCTCAGGGCCTGAACCTCACGAACGCCGAGGGCCGGGTTCACTCCTCGTTCCTGAAGGACCGGCTGCCGCTGCCCGGCCGTCAGGCCCACGTGGGGCTCAAGGTGGCGTTCTGAGCCGACGCGCCCCGCCGGCCTCGAGTCCTGCGCGCCGCCTGCCGATAGACGGGGCATGGCGAACGACTCGAGGCCGGCGGGGCGCGTCGGCGCGCTCTTGCTCGGCCTGGCGCTGCTGCTCGTGGGCAGCGGCCAGGCCGCCGGCGACGGGCGCGCCAAAGGCCACGGCGTGCTCGACTTCCCCGACGGCGGCACGTACACGGGCGGCGTGCGCGACGACCAACCGCACGGACGTGGCAGCAGGCGTTGGCGCGAGGGGCAGCTCTACGAGGGCGCCTTCGAGTCCGGACGGCACCATGGGCTCGGCACCTTCGTCGGCGAGGACGGCTCGATCTACGCGGGCGAGTGGCGGCAGGGCAGACGCCACGGCCGCGGCCTGCAGCTTCACGCCAGCGGCGACCGCTACGAGGGCGGCTGGCGCGACGGCCGGGCCAGCGGACGGGGTGAGTTCGTCTGGTCGACGGGCACGCGCTACCTGGGCGACGTACGCCGCGGCCGACCCCACGGCCAGGGCGAGCAGCTCTGGCCCGACGGCCGCCGCTACACGGGCGGCTGGCAGGACGGTCTTCCCCACGGCGACGGCGAGATGAGCTGGCCCGACGGGGGACGCTACATCGGGCGCTTCGAGAAGGGACACGCGAGCGGCGCCGGCGAGCGCAGCTGGTCCAACGGCGACCGCTACGCGGGCGCGTGGAAGGCCGGCGTCCGGCACGGCGACGGCCTGTACACGTGGGCGTCGGGCGCCCAATACGAGGGCCCGTTCGACGCGAACCAGATGCACGGCCGGGGCAGGCTGGTGGACGCCGGCGGCGGCGAGCGGCACGGCATCTGGCAGGGCGGGCGACTCGTCGAAGAGGTGACGCCGGCCAGGCGGGCGCGCCGAGCCGGCCCGGCTCCGCCCTTCGATCGCTAGAGCCGGTCCGACAGGGGGGCGATCTCGTCGAGACCGAGCTTGCGGTCCGCGATCCCTTCGAAGCCGTCGGTTCCCGTGTAGGTCTCCTCACCGACGAGGAGCCCCGACTCGGGATCGACCGGCCAGACGACGCTCATGCGCGTCTGGTAGAGGTAGTAGGCGCCCGGATCATCGACCTCGATGCCCATCGCGGCGAGCGTCGTTCCCGGATAGGCGATCCGCATCACGCCCTCGGTCATCACCGCCTCGCGGTCCGCGATCACGCGATCGCAATCGAGCTCGAGCCGGAACGCGCCGGTCTGCACGATCGTCATGTCGTAGAAGGCGCGGATCGCGTCTTTGTCGCTCGACGGGTTCAGGGCCTCGTTGTCGGGCACATCGTGGGTGATGTATCTCGGCTTCTCACAGAGCGTCTCGACCACGCCCTCGATGTCGGCCCTGGCCTCGCGCTGCATGTGCTGGTAGACGAGCTCGAGGTTGCGCCGGACCTTCGGATCGGACTCGCCCTGCATGCGTTCCTCGACGAGGCGCCAGGTCTTGTTCGGATCGAGCTTCACGTCTTCCTCCCTGGGGTTCGGGGACAGGAGATTCGGGAACCTACGTCATCCCGCCGGTTCTTCGGCCCCCCGGACCCGGCTGGGGCCTGGTGTCACGCTCTTCGCGAAGCCGCTGCGTCTCGGTCGAGACCGGCGCCGCGAGGACGCCTGTCGTCAGATCGACGAGGTTGCTGACGAACAGGCGATGATCGCTGCGCCTGCGGGTTTCGGCGCGCCGGCTCAGCTCGCTGTGGCAGAGCTGGATCGCGGCGAAGCGGCGATGAAGTGACGGGGCGATGTCGGGCATCAGCGGAGTCGCGAGCTCGCGCCAGCGCTTCAGCTCCGTTTCGATCCGTAGCCCCGCCTGGCTGAACCGGCGAGGGTCACGAACGACCTCCGCCACGATGCGCAGGTACTGCCTGCCGCCCTCCACCTCGAGCATCGCCGCCGCGGGCCTGACGAGAGCGCCGGCCACGTCGCGCAGCTCGAGGCTCTTTCGGGTCTCCAGATCATCCAACAGGGAGTCGCGACGCTCGTCGACACGCTGGCGATAGGGCTCGAGGACGGCGACCAGCAGCGACCCACGGTCACCGAAGTGGTACTGGAGCGCACGGGTGTTGCCCTGGTCGGCGGTGCGCGTGATCGCCCGGAGCGAGACGCCCTCGATTCCACGCTCGGCAAAGAGGCCTCGCGCCGCATCGATGAGCTTCTGCCTCGCTTCCGCGCCCCGCTCCAAAGTGATCCTCCCGCCCGCAACGGCGATCTCGGCCGCACGATCTCGGCCGCACGATCTCCCGCACGATCGGCCGCCGGTCCGTCCGCCGGGAAGACCGTACGGCCGCTTCCGCCGGCTTGCATTGTAAATCATATGTGTTAAATATCAATACGATCGAGTTTTAAACGCGCCAGAGCCAGACTGGAGACCTCCATGCTCTTCGAACTGTCCGACAAGGCCAAGCTCATCGAAGAACAGATCCTCCGCTTCATGGACGAAGAGATCTACCCCGCCGAGCGTGTCTATCAGCAGCAGGTCGAGGAGGGCGGCGACGAGCACGCCGAGCCGCCCATCATGGCTGAGCTGCGCGCAAAGGCGAAGAAGGCGGGGCTCTGGAACCTCTTCCTGCCCGACGAGGAGTGGGGGCCGGGCATCAGCAACCTCGAGTACACGCCCCTGTGCGAGATCACCGGGCGCAGCCCCATCGCGCCGCGCGTCTTCAACTGCCAGGCCCCCGACACGGGCAACGCGGAGATCCTCGCCGAATTCGGCACCGAAGAGCAGAAGAAGAAGTGGCTCGTGCCGCTGCTCGATGGGGAGATCCGCTCCTGCTTCTCGATGACCGAGCCCGAGGTGTCCGGCGCCGACCCGACGGGGTTGAAGACCCGCGCGGTGCGTGACGGCGACGAGTACGTGATCAACGGACACAAGTGGTTCACGTCCGGCGCCATCGGCGCCGCTTTCGCGATCGCGATGGTGGTGACCGACCCCGACGCGGCCCCCCACGCGCGCATGAGCCAGATCATCGTGCCCACGGACACACCCGGCTTCGACATCGTTCGGCCGGTATCCGTGATGGGGCACACCGGCGGCGGCGGCCACTGCGAGATCCGCTACGAGGACTGCCGGGTGCCGGCGAGCAACCTGCTGGGTCCCGAGAACGCGGGCTTCATGATCGCCCAGGCGCGGCTCGGGCCCGGCCGCATCCACCACTGCATGCGCGCCATCGGCATGGCGGAGCGCGGCTTCGAAGAGATGTGCCGCTACGTGAACAACCGCGTCGCCTTCGGAGGCCCGCTCTCCGAGAAGCAGTTCGTCCAGGACTTCGTCGCCACCTCACGCATGGAGATCGACCAGGCGCGCCTGCTCACCCTCTACGCCGCCTGGAAGATGGACACCTACGACAAGAAGGAGGCGCGCCAGGAGATCTCGATGATCAAGGTGGTCGTGCCCAACATGATGCAGCAGGTGCTCGACCGGGCCATCCAGGCCATGGGCGCACTGGGCGTCACGGACGACACGCTGGTGGCGGGGATGTGGCGACACGGTCGGGCCCTGCGCATCGCCGACGGCCCCGACGAGGTGCACAAGATGGTGATCGCGCGCCGCGAGCTGCGCCGCTTCGCGTGACGCCCCCCGCGCCTCGAGCCGGTCGGAGCCCGTAGCCGCTCAGCCCACCTCGAAGCCCTCGGGCGGGTCCTCGAGGATGCCGTCGGCCACGAGCTTCTCGATCTCCGCGTCCGGCAGCCCGAGCTCGTCGCGGGCGATCTCACGGGTGTGCTCGCCGAGCCACGGCGCCTGGGTGACGATCACCTCCGGCAGGTCGCTCGCCAGGAAGGCCGGGCCCTCGAGCAGCATGCTGGTCAGGCCCTGCTGGTCGACGAGCTTCGGGTAGCCGCGGTGCGTGAGCTGCGGGTCGCCGAGGTGATGCTCGGGATGGGCCACGATGCCGCACGGCACGCCGGCGGCCTGCAGGGACTCCATCGCGACGCGGGGCTCGCGCTCTCGCGTCCAGGCCTCGAGGTGCTCGTCGATGTGGGCGCGCGCCGCCTTACGGCCGGCGCCGGTCTCGAGATCGCTGCGCGACGCCCACTCGGGCTCGCCGAGCACCCCGCGAAGCGCCCGCCACTCGCCGTCGGAGCGCACCGACACCACGCACCACTCGTCGTCGCCCGCGCAGCGGTAGCAGCCCCACGGCGCGCCGCGCTCGCTCGCGTTGCCGAGCGGATGCACGCTGCCCGGCGAGAGGCTCTCCTGGGCGAACAGGTCGCCGAGCAGGTTCACGGCGGCCTCGAACTGCGCGGCGTCGGTGTGCGTGCCCTGGCCGCTGCGCTCGCGGCCGACGAGCGACGCCATCACGGCAACGGCGCCGAGCCGGCCGACGAAGTGATCGGGGTAGACGTTGGTCGAGCCGGCGGGGCTGTCCTCGTCCTCGGGGTAGTTCCACAGATGCTGCAGGCCGCTCACCGGATGGGTGTTCGGCCCGTAGCCGATCCAGTCCTTCCACGGCCCGTAGCTGCCGACCATCTGGCTCGAGAAGCTCACGATGCGCGGGTTGCGGTCGTGAAGCGCCTTCGCGCCGAAGCCGAGCCGCTCGGTCACACCGGTGCCGTTGTTCTCGATGAAGACGTCGGCGCCCTCCACCAGCCGTGCCACCAGCTCGGCGCCTTCGGGCCGCTTCATGTCGACCCCGAAGCTGCGCTTGCTGCGGCTCGACGACGCGAAGGACGGGTTCATCCAGGTGCTCATGATGGTGCGGATGAAGTCCGGCGCCGTGCGGGTCTCGACCTTGACGACGTCGGCCCCGTACTCGGCGAGCAGACGGCCGCACTCGACCCCCACTGCACCGACCCCGCAGTCGACCACGCGCAGTCCCCGCAGCGGGTGGCCGTCGTCGCTCGCGCCGCCGGGACTCGCGAAGAGCGCCGCGAAGCTCTCGCGCGACGGCCCGTCCGTGAAACCCACGTCCTCCGACGGGTCGAGGGCCGGCGGTCCGTCGACCGGACCCGTGCGCTCGCCGTCGATCGTGAAGAAGCCCGCGGGCGCCTGCGCGGTGAAGCCGCCCCCCATGCCGATCTCGTGGAAGGTGCCGCGCGCCACCGCGTGCTCGTGCTGCATCGCCTCGGCGGGGCGCAGCAGCGGCGTCGCCGGAATCCCGCGGCGCTGCGCTTCCCGGGCGATGTCGACCTTGTCCTTGTCTTCGAAGAATCGCTCGAGCACCGCGACGATCTTCGGCAGGTCCATCAGGCGGTTGATGAACTCGTCGTACTTGGGATCCTCGATCTCCTCGGGATGGCCCACCCAGTCGAGCAGCGCGTGCCAGTGGTGCTTGACGAGCACGATCATCCGGATGTAGCCGTCGCGGCAGCGGTAGAGGGTGTAGATGCCGGCCCCGGCGCGGGGACCGGTGGCGGGGTTGATCGAGTAGTTGGGCAGCGACCAGTCCGAGAGATTGGCGGCGGCCTCGTAGGCCGACACGTCCAGGTGCTGGCCGCGCCCGGTCTGCATGCGCTTCCAGATACCGAGCAGCGTCGCGAAGGCCGCGTGCACGCCGGCGGCGTCGTAGGCGAGGCTGCCCGGCGCCACCACGGGCGGCTTCTCGAAGCGCCCCGCCCGGTGCATCATGCCGCCCATCGCGAAGGCAACGAGCTCGGTGCCCTGATAGCCCGCGTAGGGGCCCTCCTGTCCGAAGTCGGTGATCGAGGTAACGACGAGGTGGGGATGGCGCTCCAGCAGCGCGTCCCAGCCCAGGCCGAGCTCGGCCAGGGCGCCCGGCGGGAACGACTCGACGAGCACGTCGGCCTCGGCGAGCAGCGCGTGCAGCCGCTCGCGGCCCGCTTCGCCGTGCAGGTCGATCACCGCGCCGCGCTTGCCGGCGTTCCGGAAGCCGAAGTACAGGCTCGTCTCGCCATCGGGCGCAAAGGGCGGCAGGCGGCGCGAAGCCGCGCCCTCGCCGGGCTCGACGCGAATCACCTCGGCGCCGAGATCGGCGAGCAGCCGCCCGCAGAGCTCGCCCTTCTCGTCGGCCAGGTCCACGACCCGCATGCCCTCGAGCGAACGCATCGACTCCTCCTCGCCTCTCCGGTCCGGCGCCAACGGCCGGCCGACTCCGGGGTGGCCGCTCAGTATAGCCGGGGTGTTCGGCGCCCCCGGCGCGCGTCCGTACGACCGTAACGCTCGCGGGTCTGCGTTAGTCTTGTCCCCTTCGCTAGCTCGCGCCCCCATCCCCGGCCACAGGCCGGCGCCATCAGGAGACGAACGACATGCCCATCAACGAAGGCGAGAAGATCCCCTCCGTCACCGTCAAGACCGAGGACATGAAGGACGTCACCACCGAAGATCTCTTCGGCGGCAAGAAGGTCGTGCTCTTCGCCGTACCCGGCGCCTTCACGCCCACCTGCTCGGAGCAGCACCTGCCGGGCTTCATCGAAAAGGCCGACGAGATCAAGTCGAAGGGCGTGGACGACATCATCTGCCTGTCGGTCAACGACGCGTTCGTCATGAAGGCCTGGGGGAAGGACCGCGGTGCGGCCGGCAAGGTGACGATGATCGCCGACGGCAACGCCGACCTCGCCAAGGCGCTCGGCCTCGACTTCGACGGCTCGGGGATCGGCTTCGGGGTCCGCGCCCAGCGCTTCGCGGCGATCGTCGAAGACGGCGTCGTCACGAAGCTCGCCGTCGAGCAGCCGATGAAGTTCGAGGTGAGCAGCGCGGAGGCGATCCTGGCCGCGCTCTAGCGGCCCGCCTACTTCTCTTCGACGTCGATCTCCACGCGGCCTTCGCGTGCCCGCTCCATGCGGGCACGCTCGGCCGCGCGCAGCTCGTCACGAAGGGCTGAAGGATCGAAGCGGCGCTCGAAGTCGGCGACGAGGTCGTCGTCGCTCGACAGGAGTGCACGCACGCGCAGCAGATTGCGCCCGCTCTGCATCGGGACCGTGCCGTGGAAGCGGCCGGCGCGGTCCCACTCGAGGGGCTCGGCGACGGCGCCGGTGGCGAGGTTCTCCACGCGCACCTCGCGCAGGCTCAGCACGCGCAGCTCGACGAGCGCCGAGGCCAGCCCCTCCGCCCCCACCAGGGCCGACAGGCCGCCCCCGGCGCCGCCCGCCCCGATCTGCTCGCGCACCTTCCGGGCGAGCTCGGGCAGATCACGCTCGGGCTGGCCGATCGTCACGATCTCGAGGGCCACGCCCGCGCGCGCGGCGCGCTCCACCGCGGCGAGCACCTCGGCGCGCAGCGCGGGATCGAGGCCCGCCGCCGCGCCGAAGGGGTGGTCGGCCTGCGCGTCCACGATCGCCAGGATGCTCTGTCGATCGCCGCGCTCGTCCCGCGCGGAGAGCGAGCCCGCGGCGGCATCGATCGCGGCCGCGAATCCGTGCACGCCCGCCGGCCGCCCCTTTGCCATCAGATCGCGCAGCTGCCCCTTCAGCCGATCCGCGTCGGCGGCCAGCCGGGTCGCACGACTCGGCGCGGCGATCGCCGACGCCGGATCCGCATCGAATCCGAGCCAGTCGACGCGCAGCGGGCCGAGGCGCTCGCCGTCCCCTCCGATCAGAGCCGAGAGCGCCTCGACGAGCGCATCCGCCGAGTCGGCGTAGAGCGACGAGTCGGCGAGCACCACCAGGTCGTGGGCGAGCTGTACGCGGCCGCGAACCTCGGCGCTGCGCGCGGTGTTCTTCACGGCCGCGCCCTCGGGCGGCTCGGTCAGCTCGATGCGCGGGCTGCTGCGCCGTCGCGCCGAGAGCGCCGGCGGCACGCAGCCCGGCGCATCCGCGGGCTCGTAGACCTGCACGCCGGTGATCCATGCCGACGCCCGGGCGGGATTGGCGGGATCGATGCAGCGCACGCGGATCTCGTTCAGCAGCTCGCCCGCGTCCTCGAGCTGACAGGTGTCGACCATGATGCGCGGATGATCGGGATGCGGACGCCAGGCCGCGACGGCGCGGCTCCACAGCTCGATCTCGAGCACGCCCGACGAGCAGCTGCCAGCGGGATAGAAGACGTGGACGGGGTCGTGAGGAGGCGTGCCGGCGCCCAGCGCGCACAGCGCGAAGGCCAGGCCGAGGAGGCGGACGCCCCGCCCTCGCGTGGTGGCGCCCCGGGCCCGCGATACCATCGTCCCCATGAAGAGATCCCTCGCGCTCATCCTGCTCGTCGCCGCCACCATCCTCGCCGCACCGCTCGGCGCGGCCACCGCCGACGATACCCTGGTCCGGATCGCGAGCGGGCGGAAGGGCTTCACGTATCGCGCCGTCTACGCGCGCAATCTCGAGAAGCTGATGCGTGGCTACAAGATCGTCTACCTCCCGAGCGAGGGCTCGGGGCAGAATCTCGACCTGCTCGCCGCCGGAGAAGCCAACATCGCTTTCGCCCAGGCGGACGTCTACGCGGAGAAGCGGGCCGGCGACCCCGAGCGCTATCGCGACGTGCTGCCGATCGGCCGCCTCGCCCCGGAGTGCGTCTACATCGCCCGGCGTAAGCAGGAGCCGAAGACCACGCTCGAGAGCCTGGCCGCCGGGGCCTCGAAGGGTCGGGCGGTGATCGCCGTCGGGGACGCCGAGAGCGGCATGAGCTGGAGCTGGGCGTACATCCGGCGCCTGATGCCCGGCCTCTCCGCCGTCGAAACGTCGCACGAGAGCGGGACGCTCTCACTCAACCAACTGGCCCTCGGGTCGCTCGACGCCGTCGCCTGGGTGACCGATCCCAACAACGTCGAGCAGAAGATGCTGCGCGCCCTGCTCGCCAACGACCGCCTCGAGCTGATGCCCGTCTCGGACCCGGCCCTGCTCGTCCCGCACGCCGACGGCACGGTGATCTACGAGGCCCGTGACGTGAAGGTGGGCGGCGGGCTGCGGGGCTCGAAGGTGCCCACGATCTGCACCAGCGCGGTCCTCTTCTCGCGCCGGGACGCCAGCGAGCGCCTGATCGACAAGCTCGCCGACGTGGTCAGTCTCGATCTCGACAAGATCGTTCCGAAGAAGTAGCCGGGGCGCCGACACCGCGGCTCGGCGCGGGCTCGTGACCGATCGGTTCAGGCCGAGCGAACGAGTTCCTTCGCGTTGTCGTGCATCACCCGGTGGACCTCCTCGGCCGAGAAGCCCTCGAGGTCGTGGACGAATTCGGTTGGCTCGGCCAGCCCCTCGGCGTGGGGATAGTCGGAACCGAACAGCATGCGCTCGGCGCCGATCAGCTTCTTCAGGGCGCCGAGGTCGTCCTCGTAGTAGGGCGACACCCAGACGTGCTCGCGAAACTGCTCGACGGGATCACTCTGGAAGGCCGTCGACATCTGCCCGTAGGCCTTCTTCATCTTGCGGACGAGCGGGGCCACCCACTCGCTCCCGCACTCGATGGTGGCCACGCGAACGCGCGGGAAGCGGTCGAAGACGCCGTGGCAGACGAGCGCGGCGATCGTGTCGTGGATGGGCTCCGCCGACAGGCACCGCTCGAGCGTGTCGAACGCGAAGGCCCGGAATTCGCGATTCCCGCCATACGCTTCGCTGAACCGGCGATAGCCCGCGTCACCCGAGTGGAAGGCCACCGTGATCTCCGCCTCGCCGACGCGGCTCCAGAAGCCGTCGAAGTCGGGCGCCCCGGGCGACCGCGTGCCGGCCGGGCCCGGCACGGGACCGGGCACCATGCTGACCACCCGCGCCCCGCGCTCGATCAGCGAGGCCACCTCTTCCTCCGCCCAGACCGGGTCGAGCAGGCTGATGTACGGCGCCGCGAAGAGGCGGTCGCGATACGCGAACCCCCAGTCGTCCTCTAGCCAGCGGTTGAAGCCGCGAAACGCCGCGCAGGCCGCCTCGGGGTCGTCACGCAGGCTCTCCTGCATGCCGACGCCGAGCGTGGGAAAGAGAAACGCGCCCTCGATCCCCTGCTCGTCGAGCTGAGCGAGTCGAGCGTCCCGGTCCCGGTAGGCCGGGTGGATCGGGTCGAGACGACCGAACAGCTCGGCGGTGCTCTTGTTGCCGGGATTTCGGCCGCGAAAGAACTCGTCGAGGCTGCCGGGCTTGGCGACCGGGTCGAAGGTGGGATTCGGGATGAAGCGGTTCACCCGGCCACCCACGAGCAGCCGCTTGCGGCCACCTATCTCGGCCCACTGCATGCAGCGCCGGTGCATCTTCGGATCGACGTGGCGGATGAAGGCGTCCTCGGCCTCGTAGTAGTGGTGATCGGCGTCGAAGGCCTGGAATCCGAGGTCTGCCATGGCGGGCTCCTGTCTCGCAGCGGAAGCAATGGGGGTCGCTAGAGGTTTCGAGTCTGAGGAATCGAAGTGGGTTCTTCAATCCTCGACGCAGGCAAGCTCCTCGAGCCGCCGGCACCTCTCGCCGAGCAGCGGCGCCCGGGACACCGCGGGGGCCGGCGCGGCGCGAGGGCCACCCGGCGCCCCGCGAGGGACCATTTCTCCGACCGGCAGCCCGCCGCCAGCGGGGCCGCGGGTGCCGGGGGCGGCCGGGCAGACGACGGCGGGATGGTCGGCTGCAACGCTGGGTTGCAGCCCGGCCGGCGCCCGGCCCATGCCTGTGTCGGCTCGGCGGCGTGGTTTCCCGGGGCCGGAGAAAGGACGAACGTCATCAGGCCGGGGAAATCGCGGGCTCACACTGCGCGGGGGGCGGATCTCGTTCCTCCGAGCGGTCGATCGTGATACGGTTTCTGCACCGCCGGGTGTGATCGCAGCACGGCCTGTTCGCTGCGCGCGAGGCTGCCCGGTGGTTTTCTTATTTGCGGCCGGCGCCGGCGGGCACGCGTCCCGAACGAAGTCGGCCGCGGACGAGCAAGCAACCCGAAAAGCGAAAAGGCGAGAGGCAAGAGCAATATGACCTCCAACGCGAAGCTCCAGGCGTGGGTGGACGAGATGGCGGCGCTGTGCGAGCCCGATGCCATCCGCTGGTGCGACGGGTCGCAGGCCGAGTACGACGAGATGTTCGAGCTGCTGGTCGCGGCCGGCACGGCCGAGCGCCTCGACGAGAAGCACCGCCCCAACTCCTATCTCGTCCGCTCCGACCCCGCCGACGTCGCGCGCGTCGAGGACCGCACCTTCATCTGCACCACCAACGAGCTCGACGCCGGCCCGAACAACAACTGGGCCGACCCGGCCGAGATGCGCGAGACGCTGACCGGCTTCTTCCGCGGCTCGATGAAGGGACGCACGATGTACGTCGTGCCCTTCAGCATGGGGCCGATCGGCTCGCACATCGCGCACATCGGCGTGCAGCTCACCGACTCGCCCTACGTGGTCGCCAACATGCGGATCATGACGCGCATGGGGTCGAAGGTGCTCGACCAGCTCGGGACCAAGGGCCGCTTCGTGCCGTGCCTCCACTCGGTCGGCTTTCCGCTCGCCGATGGACGCGAAGACGTCCCGTGGCCGTGCGACGGTGAGAACAAGTACATCGTGCACTTCCCCGAGTCGCGCGAGATCTGGTCGTACGGCTCGGGGTACGGCGGCAACGCGCTGCTCGGCAAGAAGTGCTTCGCGCTTCGCATCGCGTCGGCGATGGCGCGCGACGAGGGTTGGCTCGCCGAGCACATGCTCATCCTCAAGCTGACTTCGCCCGCGGGCGAAGTGAAGTACGTCGCCGGCGCCTTCCCGAGCGCCTGCGGCAAGACGAACCTCGCGATGCTGAATCCCACCGTCGACGGCTGGAAGGTCGAGACGATCGGCGACGACATCGCCTGGATGAAGTTTCAAGACGACGGCCGCCTCTACGCCATCAATCCCGAGGCCGGGTTCTTCGGCGTCGCTCCGGGCACGAGCGACGATTCCAACCCCAACGCGCTGCGCACCCTCCACGGCAACGCGATCTTCACCAACGTCGCCCGCACCGACGAAGGCGACGTCTGGTGGGAGGGGATGAGCGATTCGGCGCCCGCCCACCTGATCGACTGGCGGGGCAACGACTGGGCGCCGGGCGCCGAGGCGCCGGCCGCTCACCCGAATGCGCGCTTCACCGTCAGCGCCGCCCAATGCCCCGTGATCGCTCCCGAGTGGGAGGATCCGGCCGGCGTCCCGATCAGCGCGATCCTCTTCGGTGGCCGCCGTGCCACGGTCGTACCGCTGGTCGCCGAGGCGCGTGACTGGACGCACGGAACGTTCATGGGCTCGATCATCAGCAGCGAGAAGACGGCGGCCGCCGCCGGCAAGATCGGCGAGCTGCGCCGGGACCCGATGGCCATGCTGCCCTTCTGCGGTTACAACATGGCCGACTACTGGGCGCACTGGCTCGAGATCGGCGCGCGCAAGGGCGCGAAGCTGCCGTCCATCTACTACGTGAACTGGTTCCGCAAGAGCGACGGCGGCGACTTCCTGTGGCCGGGCTTCGGCGAGAACAGCCGCGTCCTCAAGTGGATCTTCGAGCGCTGCGAGGGCACCACGAAGGCGGTGGAGACGCCGATCGGCAACCTGCCCTCCCCCGACGCCCTCGACCTCGGCGGGCTCGACCTCGACGCCGAGGACCTGCAGACCCTGCTGGCCGTCGATCACGACGGCTGGCTGGCCGAGCTGCCGCTGATCCGCGAGTACTACGCGAGCTTCGGCGACCGCGTGCCGGCGGCCCTCACCCGGCTGGTCGACGAGCTCGAAGAGGCGCTGCGGGCCGGCTGACGACGGACGCGGTCGGCCGACGGTGGCGACGACCAACGTCGAGAGAGCGCCGACGAAGCCGCATCGGCCGCGTGCGATCGCGCTGCTGAATTCGCTCGGGCGCGCGGCCGCGCGTGTGGGCCTCGAGCCCTCCCTCGCTCCCGACGACCTGATCGCCGCGGCGCGACGGCGGACGGGCAAGAGCGACCTCGGCCCCCACGCCGAGCGGCTTCGCGAGCCGCTCGCGCGGCTCACCGGGTCGATCGAGGCCGAGGCGCGGCTCCACCCGCTCGGCCGCGCGATCGTCCGGGGTCAGCTGGTCCGCAACCTGGCCTGCCGGCTCGAGGTCGAGGCGCTGCTCGAGCGCCATCCCGAGATCCTCGAGATCCCACTCGACCGCGTCATCGTCATCGCCGGCCTGCAACGCACCGGCACGACCCTGCTGCATCGTCAGCTCGGCGCGATGCCGGGGGCGCGTGCGCTGCTCTCCTGGGAAGCGCTCTCGCCGCTGCCGCTGCCCGGCGAGCGCCGCGGCGACCCGCGCCGGCGCATCGCCGCGGCGCGAACCGCCGAGCGCGGCGTGCGCTATCTGGCACCTCAGTTCTTCGCCATCCATCCCGTCGAGCACGATGCACCCGAGGAGGACGTGCTGCTGCTCGACCACTCCTTCATGAGCCAGGCCCCCGAGGCCACGATGCACGTGCCGAGCTACGCGGCCTGGCTCGAGAAGCAGGACCATCGTCCCGCCTACGCGCACCTCGCCACGCTGATGCGCATCCTCCTCTGGCAGCGCCCCGGCACCCACTGGGTGCTCAAGACGCCGAACCACCTCGAGTTCCTCGACACCCTGCTCGACGTGCTGCCGGGCGCGCGGGTGGTGCAGACGCATCGGGATCCGCGGCGGACCACCGCTTCGTTCTGCAGCATGGTGGCTCACGGCCGCGGCATCTTCAGCGACCACGTCGATCTGCACGACGTCGGCCGTCACTGGATGAGCAAGATCGGCCACGTCGTCCGCGCCGCGATGGCGTCGCGCGAGCGGCTTCCGGCCGACCGCTTCCTCGATGTCTCCTACTACGATCTCGTCGCAAACCCGCTCGCCGAGCTGGAGTGCATCCACGACTTCGCGGGGCTGCCCTTCGGCGACGCGGAGCGCGAGGCCTCGAAGCGCGAGAGCCTCCGGCAGCCGCAACACAAGTACGGACGCCACGCCTACTCGCTGAGCGACTTCGGGCTCGGCGAGGCCGACGTGGAGCGCGAGCTGGCTGCGTATCGCGCACTGTATGCTGTGCCGATCGAGGAAGACGTCGACCGGTAGCGGGAGGACGACCGATGCAAGCGCCCCGGCCCCCCGGAGCGACGGGAGCCACGGGAGCCACGGGAGCCACGGGAGTCGGCCACCGGAACGTGGCCTCGGCGACCCTCACCGCGATCCTCGATCGCTTCGGCCGCAAGCAGTCGATCGGGCCGCTCGGCGACGACGAACGCCTCGACGGCAAGCGCTGCCTCGTCACCGGCGCAAGCAGCGGCCTCGGCAGGGCGATCGCCACCGAGCTCGCGCGCCGCGGCGCCCACGTCGTATTGGCCTGCCGCAGCGGCATCCCCGAAGCGGGCGAGGAGATCGCCCGGGCCTCCGGGAGCGACCGCGTCGAGATGCTGCCGGTCGACCTCGCCGACCTGCGCTCGGTGCACGCGCTCGCCGACGCGCTCGTGAAGAGCGGAAGGCCCCTCGATCGCGTCGTGCTGAACGCGGGCCTGATGGCGCGCCGCGCACGCCGCTCGGCTCAGGGCTTCGAGATCATGTTCGCGGTGCACTTCCTCGCCAACCGGGTGCTGCTCGAGCGCCTCCTCGCCGACGGCGTCATCGTGCCCCGCGTCGCCGGCGACCACGCGGACGCGCCGCGCATCATCTTCGTCACCTCCGAGTCGCATCGATCCGCCGAGCCCATCGCATGGGAGCGCTTCGGCGCTTTCACCGACTACGGGCTGACCGACGGCATGAAGCAGTACGCGAGCAGCAAGCTCCACATGTGCACCTACGCGTGGGAGCTCGGCCGGCGGCTCAATCCGGAGGACGACGTGCGGGTTTCCGTGCACGCGCTGTGCCCCGGCCCGGTCGACTCGAACATCGCGCGCGAGGCCCCGGCCTGGCTGGCTCCGCTGATCCGGGGGGTGTTCGGACTCTTCTTCCAGAGCCCCGAACGAGCCGCCGCACCGGCCGTCTTTCTGGCCTGCGCGCGAGCGGTGGAGGAACGGCCGAGCGTCTATCTCCACATGATGCGCGAGAAGTGGCCGTCTCCCGACGCCGTCGACCTCGACAACGGCGCCCGGCTGATGGCCGCCAGTGACGCCCTGCTGAAGGACGTCCCCGGGACCTGAGCGGGCAGCGGGCGCGGAGCGTCAGTCCTCTGCGTCGAGGATCCGGCCGAGCTCGCGGTTGATCGTCTTCAGCACCTCGATCCGCGCGCGCTGTTTGTCCTCGCTGTTCACCACGTGCCATGGCGCGTCGCTGACACTCGTGCGGTCGATCATCTCCACGGCGGCGCGCTCGTAGTCGTCCCAGCGCTCGCGATTGCGCCAGTCCTCCTCGGTGATCTTGTGTCGCTTCCACGCGGTGGTGCGCCGGTCCTCGAACCTCCGAAGCTGCTCCTCCTTGGAGATCGAGAGCCAGAACTTCTGCACGATCACCCCGGCCCCGAGAAGCTGCAGCTCGAAGGTCGCGATCTCCCCGTAGGCGCGGCTCCACTCTGCCGGAGTGCAGAGCCCCTCGACCCGCTCGACCAGCACCCGGCCGTAGTAGCTGCGATCGAAGATCGCCACCTTGCCCGGCGTCGGCAGCGCGGCCCAGAAGCGCCAGAGATACGGATACAGGCGCTCGTCAACGCTGGGCGCCGAGTACGGATGCACCTGGAAGCGCCGGGGATCGAGGGCCTCGGTGATGCGGCGGATGGCGCCCCCCTTGCCGGCCGCGTCGACGCCCTCGAAGACGAGCAGCAGGCTGCGCTTCTCGAATGCCTCCGACTCGACCAGCCTGGCGAACTTCTTTTGCTGCTTGGCGAGGCTGCTCGCGTACTTGTCGGAGTCCATCGGCTCGGCGGAAGCGGGCTCGAGAAACGTGGCGGCGGCGGAAGCGGGCCGATCGAAGGCGGGCGATGCCACGGCAGGCTCGTCGGCCGCGCCGTTCACTCTCTGGGCCATCACCTCGAGCACCATCTCGCCCACCGAAAGATCCCGCGTGCGCGCGTCGTCGCCGTCGACGACCACCCACGGCGCGTGGCCGGTACTCGTGATCTGCAGCATCTGCTCGGCGGCCGGCGCCCAGGCGGCCGGATCCGAACCGAGGTGCCGCCAGCGCTCCTCGCGTCCTGCCTTTGCGGCCGGCTCGTCGCCGTCGTGCTCGCTGGCCAGCCAGACCTTGAGGATGCGGACGCCTTCGAGGGCGAGCATGCGCTCGAAGACGTTGATGCGGCGCAGCGAGTTCTCGAGCTGCACCCGGTCGTGGCCGTCGTCGATGGCCGCGAGCAGGGCGTCGTTGTACCAGGAACCGTAGAAGAGGCCGGTTCCCCCCTTCGCGGGCAACGCGCGCCAATAGCGCCAGAGCCACGGCATGGCCCGCTCGAGCTTGCTCGGCGCCTCGAAGGCCCGGGTCTCGATGAAGCGCATGTCGAGCCACTCGCACAGGCGGTGGCCGAGCGCGGCCTTCGACGCGCCGTCGGGTCCCGCCAGCAGGAGCAGCAGAGCGCCGTCGGCGCGCTCGCGCAGGTCGAACTGCGCCTCGAGGAGCAGCTCGCGCAGCTCGGGCACGCGCTCCTTGAAGCGCTCCTTGCTGACCCGCGCCCCGGGCCTGACCGCCCCGACCATGATCCGACTCTCACCCCGTCCGTGTCATCGCGCCTCGCCGAGGCGCAGCGCCAGCCGACCATGATATCCGCTCCGGCACCGCGAACGGCAACCGCCCCGTATCGCCTCCTCGCCGCGCACGAGATCGCCAGGCCTCTAGGCTAGACTCCCGCGCGCATCCGAACGGGCCCAGGAGGACCACGCGTGCCCCAGCCCAGCTTCGACGTCGAGCGCTTTCGGAAGGCCTTCCTGCTGCTGCTCGTCATCGGCATCTCGCTCGGCTTTCTGATGATGATCCGGGGCTTCCTGACCGCCCTGCTGCTCGCGGCCATCTTCTCTGCCCTGTGTCAGCCGCTTCACCGACGCCTCGTCCGGTGGATGGGCGGACGCGCCGCGCCGGCGACCCTGGCCATGCTGTTCATCGTGCTGGTCGGCATCATCGGCCCCCTGCTCGCCTTCCTCGGCATCGTGGCCGCGCAGGCGGTCGAGGTGAGCACGGCGATCCGGCCCTGGATCGAGCAGCAGATGAGCAATCCGAGCGGCAGCTCGCTGTCGCAGCACGTCGAGCTGCCCGACTTCCTGGCCCCCTACGAAGCGCAGGTGTACGCGAAGGTCGGCCAGCTGGCGGCGCGGCTCGGGCAGTTCCTCTTCGACAGCCTCGCCGCGGCCACGCGCGGCACGGCCAGCTTCCTCTTCCTGCTGTTCGTCATGCTCTACGCCATGTTCTTCTTCCTGCGCGACGGCGCCGCGATCCTCAACCGCATCCTCTACTACATGCCGCTCGAGAGCAGCGACGAGCTGCGCATGGTCGAGAAGTTCGTGTCCGTGACACGCGCGACCCTCAAAGGCTCGCTGGTGATCGGCATCGTGCAGGGCGGCCTCGCGGGGGGAGCGTTCGCGGTGATCGGCATCGAAGGGGCGGCCTTCTGGGGAACCGTGATGGCCGTGCTGTCGATCATTCCCGGCGTCGGCACCGCGCTGGTGTGGGTGCCGGCGGCCATCTACCTCGCCATCAGTGGACAGGCGACGGCGAGCATCGGGCTCACCATCTGGTGCGTGGCGGTAGTGGGCACCGTCGACAACGTGCTGCGGCCGACGCTGGTCGGCAGGGACACGCAGATGTCGGACCTGCTCATCATGCTGTCGACCCTCGGCGGCCTCGTCCTGTTCGGCCCCACCGGCCTCGTGGTCGGTCCGATCATCGCGGCGCTCTTCGTCACGGTGTGGGAGCTGTACGGAGAGGCCTTCGCCGACTACCTGCCCACGACAGAAGGCCACGGACCGGCCGACTGAGCGGTCGGCGCGATCGTGATAGAGTCTGGCCGGCCATGAGTGGGGGGTGGATCCCTTGACGCGATCCCGATACGCCTACCAGAGTGAGCAGGAATCGATCCTGCTGCCCTACTACAAGCGCTTCGTGTGGGAGCCCGCGCTCGGCCTCATTCCGGCCGGCACCGCCCCCAACACGCTCACCGTCGTCTCGACGCTCTCCTGCGGCGCCTCATTCGTACTCGGCGCCACACTGAGCCACTCGCCGATCGCAATGGTGGCCGCCGCGCTGCTCGTCTTCACCTACGTGTCGCTCGACAACATGGACGGCGCCCACGCCCGACGCGTGGGACGAAGCTCGCGGCTCGGGGAATTCCTCGACCACTGGCTCGACACGCTCAACAACGGCTTCGTGGTGCTCGGCGCCTGTCTGGCGGTGGGACTTCCGTTCTCGTTCGCGCTGGCCGTGCTGGCCGTCGGCACGCTTGCATTCTTCGCCGTGCAGTGGGAGCTACGACAGACCGGCGTCTTCCGGATGGGCCGGATCGCCGACGTCGAAGGCAATACCGCGGTCTGCCTCCTGTATCTCGTGGTGGCGATCGCCGGCCCCGGTCTCTTCGCCTGGCAGCCGGTCGGCGGACTGCCGCCCCTGTCGGTGTGGCTGGGTGTCGGCGTGGGCGCACAGGCGGTCTGGACCTTCGTGGACGCCTATCGCCGCGTCGACGGCGACCGCGGCGCGCTCGTCCCGATCGTCCTCTGCTTCGCGATGCTGCTCGCCTGGGCGATCGCGAGCGGCACCACGACGGCCGCCCACCTCGCGATCGGCTTCTTCGCGAACCCGGTCTTCACCAGCCGCCCGGTCCTCGGCCGCCTGCTCGAGACCTCGACGGCTGTCGCCGACTGGACGGCCGTCGCCCTCCTCGCCGGCGGCCTGCTCGCCTCGCTGACCGGCCTCGCCCCGGCCTCCGGCGGCGCGATCGCCTGGCTCGTCGCCCTCGCCTACGCGGCCATCGCCGCCTGGCACGGCCTCCGCGCCGTCAGCGCGCTGCGCGGCGAGGCCTCGGCGCCCGCCGAAGAAACCGACACCGCCCACCTTCCGACCTAGACCGGGCGCGTCTCTATCCGAAGCAGGAACGTACGCGCCATGGGGTCGGGCGGTCGGTCGGACGGGCGCTGAGGCGATTCGGAGAGCCCCGCGGCGGCCCCGCAGGCTATTCGCCGAGGCGAGCGTCCGACGCCCCCGCGCCACCGCCGGACGGCCCCCGCCGGTTCCCCGAAGCCATCGCGATCATCGCCGGCAGCACCGCCAGCGTGCAGAACACCAGCGCGATCACCGAAACGGCGAGCAGCACGCCGAGGCTGTGGATGCCCCGATGGCCCGAGACGGCGAGGCTTCCAAAGGCCGCGAGCGTGGTCAGGGCCGACAGCAGCACGGCGCGCGGCGTGCTCGACTCCATCATGCTCGACATCGAGCCCGCGTGGCGGTAGCGCATGTAGACGTGGATCCCGCTGTCGATGCCGAGACCGAGCACCAGCGGGATCACGACAACGTTCGTCATGTTGAAGGGCATGTCGATCAGCACGCCGACCGCGGTGGTCACCAACGCAGCGAGCGCGATGGGCAGCAGCACGAAGACCGCATCCGCGATGCTGCCGAGCGTGAAGAACAGCACGGCGCCCACGCACACCAGCGCAATGCCTATCGCGATACGGAAGGTCAGCACCACGATACGACCGATGCCCGCCTCGACGGCCGGACGCCCGGTCGCGTGGGGGACGAGCGAGCCGACCTCGTCGACGAAGCGACTCAGGGAATCGAGGTTGCTCAGGTCTTCGGTCGGCAGCGCGACGACGCGGGTCGTGCCGTCCGGTGCGACGACGCGGCGGCGGGTGTCGTCGGGAAGATCCGAGAACGACACCTGCGACACCGTGACGGCGCGACGCAGCCAGTCGAGGCGTTCGCCGAGATCCGAGATCACCAGGTCCTCGAGTTCGACGAGGCGCGCATCGGAATCGGGGACCACGGCAATGCCGTCGAGGCTGGCGCGCAGCCGCCGGATGCTCTGCCACAGCGGATCGTCCCCGCCCGGATCGTCGAGAAGGGCGATCTGCTCGCGCAGCGACTCGAAGGCGGCGCGGCGTTCCGGCGCGCTCGGAGTCGCCATCGGCGGCTCCGGCTGAAGGACGGGCTCGAGGAAGAATGCCGCGTCCTCGAGCATGAAGACCTTGTCCTCCTGCTCGTCCGGAACGTAGTAGGAGGGCGCGCGCGCCTCGAGGACCACGTCGAGCCCCTCGAGCTGCTCGGCCAGCGCCTCTGCGCTCGTGGCGTCGCGCGCCAGGATCGTCGCCGAGTAGTCGGTGACGATCTTCTCCTCCTGCAGCTCGCGCAGGGTCACCATCGACTCGCTCTTCGGATCGCGCATGCTGAGCGTGCTGAAGTCGAACGTCATGCGCAGCCCGAGCAGCGCTGCCACGACCGCCACCACCGCCGCGCCCGCCACCCAGAACCGCGCCCGGCGCTCGATCGACGCATAGATGCGGCCGAAGAAGTCGAGGCTCACGTGGTCCTGCGAACTCGGCGCGCGCATCAGGGCGAGCACCATCGGGAAGACGGTGAAGCTCGCAACCAGCGCCATGAACATGCCGCCCCCGGCAATGATGCCGAGCGCACCCAGGCCGGGATACGGGGTCGGCACGAACGAGAGGAAGCCGATCGCCGAGGTCAGGGCACAGAGCGAGATCGAGGCGCCGGAGTCACGTGAGGCGGCCACCAACGCGTCGGACACCGGAATGCCGAGGCGGCACTCCTCCTCGTAGCGAAGGCCAAAGTGGATCGCGAAGTCGACGCCGAGTCCGATCATCAAGACCGCGAATGCCGCCGAGATGATGTTGAACTCGCCGATGGTCAGCATCGCGTAGGCGGTGGTCCAGGTGATGCTCGCGAACAGCGCTGCCATGGTGGCGATACCGATGCGCAACGAGCGGACCCCGAAGGCCAGGATGATCGAGAGCAGCGCGATCGAGATCGCGCCGGCGAGCGCGAGCCCCTGCTGAAGGCTCTCCTGCTCGTCGTGGGCGAGGGGCACCATCCCCGTCAGCCGCACCGTCACACCGCGCTCGGGCACCAGGCCCAGCTCTCTGGCCGTCTCGCGTATCTCGGCGATCAAATGATCGGTGGAGATCGTCTCGGTGAAGTCCTTGCGGCCCTGCACGACGACCAGCCGGTAGACGGTGCCCTCCTCCTCGAGAAACTCGTCCGCCCAGCTGATGCGCTTCGGATTGCCGGCCAGCACCGAATCGCTCACCTCGCTGACCCGGTCGGCCATGCGCTCGAAGCCCGACGGCAGCTCGCCGGTGTCGGCGAGCTCGTCGAGGGCGCTCTCCATCTGGTCGAAGAGCCCGCGCAGACTCGGGTCCTCGGTGAGCGCCGTCAGCGCGGGCTGCGCCTCCGCGAGGCGCTCGATCACGTCCTCGAGATCGGGCACGTCGAGGTAGAGCAGTCCGTGATCTTCGTAGAAGTCGTCGGCGCTGGGCGCGTACACGGTCTCGATCAGGTCGGGGCGGGCGAGCAGCGCATCGCGCATGAGGTCGACGGCATCCTCGGCCCGATCGATCGAATCGCTCGTGATGACGATGAGCGTCGTCTCCTCGAACTCGGGAAAGACGTCGATGAAGGCCGAGAAGTCCTTGCGGAAGGGCTCGTCCTGGCTGATCAGCGTCGAGTCGTCGGAGTTGATCCGCACCGAGCCGAACGCGTAGACGGCGGCCAGCGCCGTGACCAGCACCGACACCCCGAGCGCCAGCCAGGGATGGCGGCTCACCGCTCCGACACACCCCGTCAGGCCACGCATGTAGAAGTTCGGCACGCTTTGTCCGCCCCGCCCTCGAGCAGCGCTGCTCTTGCGGCGAGCCGATGCTAGCAGTGCGACGTGCCCACGAGATTGGTCCTGGCCCACATCTCGCATTACCTCGGGCCATGTCCGAGCCGCTCGAGCCCGCTGCCCCCTTCACGCCCCCCTTCTGCCCCAACCCCTCGTGCACTTTCCATCTGGATCCAAGAGGTTGGCGCTTCAAGAAGAACGGCTTCCACCTCCGTGGCTTCGACCAACGCCGCATCCAGCGGTACCGCTGTCATCATTGCCAACGGTCCTTCAGTACTCAGACCTTCTCCACCACCTACTGGCTCAAGCGCCCGGACCTGCTCCTGCCCGTGGCCTGCGGCCTGGTGGCCTGCTCGGGATTCCGGCAGCTGGCCCGCAGCCTCTCCGTCTCCCCCACCACCATCGAGCGCCTCTCCGGCC